>JAPLYU010000001.1:645023-696228 GCA_026395405.1 Candidatus Saccharimonadota bacterium | reverse complement strand
GGGGATGATTGGGGTTAAGTCGTAACAAGGTATCCGTACCGGAAGGTGCGGATGGATTACCTCCTTTCTAGGGAGTGTTATGCCAGCAATACGAGAAATCTATTGCTGAAGCTAGGTCGGTCTTGTTGTTATATTGAGCTTATATAATAACGCAGCTCTTGATTTATCAAGGGCAAGACAAAGTTCGAAAAAATCTCGACTTATCTTGACGATGATTGCACAACCAAGTTGTTAATTATGAAATACCTCTGACGAAAATCAGAGGTATTTTAGTTTTGGACTTTTCAAATTAGGCTGGGTGGAATATAGATATTATCAGATTACCTAGAATGTATGCATGCAAATTCAACATTACAACAAAACCAACAACGCAGGTTATTAGGGCCCAAAACTTGAATCGGTCATAACTTGATACGCCAGAACCTAAATTATCAGCAATTACCCGGTGCCAAAGCATAAATGCAGCACCGACGGCGACAATAATAAAGCCTATAAAAAATGATGCGAAACTGAATTCGTATGCCATATACCCTTACTATACACTTGCGAGGATGATACATCTACGGTAAAATGTATTAAGTTCGCGGCCTGTGGGGCATTAGCTCAGTTGGTTTAGAGCACCTGCTTTGCAAGCAGGGGGTCGTCGGTTCGAATCCGACATGCTCCACCACATGGGGCGAATCAGGCGAAAGTCTGAATCGCTCCACCATGAACTTAACATTTTCGATATATATCTGTGGGCGATTAGCTTAGGTGGTTAGACCTGCCCGTCCTGTCGGACAGACAGGCGGGGCGCGTCACTGCAAACGTCGGCTGAGATTTATCGAAGTAAATTAACAAATCATTATTTTTTAATCTGTGGGCGATTAGCTCAGCTGGTTAGAGCGCGTCACTGATAATGACGAGGTCGGAGGTTCAAGTCCCTCATCGCCCACCAGATTTAAAAATGATGCTATAACTTGTTTTATCAGGCTTGCCTGAGATAATGACGACCTGCCCGTTCTGTTATCCAGACAGGCGGGTGTCGGAGGTGAGCAGTGCAAGTCTGCACTGCGCAAGGAAACCTTTAAGATTAAAGGCTGTGCCTGTAGTATTAATTTCGGGGTCGCGCTGGCGTGACCAAGTCCCTCACCCTTAAGTTCTGCTAGAATTATAATATGGTAACTCAACATACACGTTTTCCTAATCTACGGGATGCATATTCAAAATCTGGGCAAACCCCTTTGAGCACCTGGATACTGTATTTTCACACAAGCGCTGAATGGTTAAGTGTATGGGCTCTACTAAATAAAAATGTCCATAACATAGATGAGGGAGCCCCATTTTTTTACACGAAGCCTTATATTGCTAATTTTGCACTTGAACTTATAGTAAAAGCACGTATTGCATTTTCGGATGCGACATTTAATCCAAGGGCGAACGGTCATAGAACTTCACAAAATATTATTCAATATCAATCAGTGTCACCTATTTTGAAACGTGTAGCAAACGATAGTGATTTGATTGATTTGATTAAGGAATATCAAAACACAATAGAAACAAGATTTGGTGAAACAGCTGTGCAGACTGACAGCGACGAAGAAGCGCAAATAATCGAATTAGTAAGAGAAATAAGGGATGAAATGATTACACTTACGGGTGTTTCTCCAAATATTGTAAGTTAACGCTTATGAAAGGTCCCACATCGACAGGTTTATATATGAGGTGTGTGCTAATATAAACCTATGACAATTTCGACAACAAAAAAAGACGTTGAATATGTTGTTAATGATTCTTTCAATAAATCGAACCCATTTTTATTTAAGTTTTATGAAACGCCTTATTATGATTTTGTAAAAAAACTCGCTGACGACAATAAACTTGAAGAACATCCGTTGTTACTTGCTTACCAAATTATGTTGTCAGGAGTAATTTTTTCTTTTGCATATAAAAAAGAACTTTCTAAGAAAGAGGAGGTTGCGAGGGCGTATGTAAAAGGCTATTTAGGTTACTTAAAAGAAATATTTAAAAATGACCTGTTTTTAGTAGATTTTGTCATTGATAATACGCCGGATATGTTCTCGGCCATTAATGGACCTGCGAAGGTTATGACGCTGGTTTATAAGGATTTATCAAAAAGCGAGTCCGATAATGTCAATGTTTTTAATCTAGAATCACAGGCTAGTATTTGGTATTATCTTTCAGAGCTTATAAAAACGGAGTGCATGATTCAGAAAGATATTGTAGAAAAATTAAAAAAATACACGTTTCAATAGTATATAGCATACCTCACCCTGGTTAATGTAGTGTCATTAAATTCAATATATTCCCTCATAAAGACATACAGTAACCCCATCAATTTGCTAGTGATTTTTTATTATCAAAAAATAAAGCTATAATAACTTCATAAAAAGGGAGAAATAATGACAAAAACATCCGATATATTAGTTGTAACAACAAATGACACACCAGGATACGAAGTAGTTGAAGTTTATGGTGAGGTTTTTGGGCTGATTGTTCGCAGCCGCAATATTTTCAGCAACATGGGCGCGAGTTTTCGAACTGTTTTTGGTGGAGAATCGGGCGGCTTGACTAAACTGCTAATTGATAGCCGCAACAAAGCAATGGAAAGGCTACGTCAAGAAGCCGCCGACAAAGGTGCGAACGCAATTTTGATGATGCGGTTTGATACAGGTGATATTTACAACATTATGAACGAAGTGGCAGCCTATGGAACTGCTGTAAAAATCCAAAAGAAGAAGTAAATAAATTAGCATACAAAATTGAAATTTTCGCCGCGTTGGGTATATTTTTTGTACGAGCTAAGGGGTGTAGCGAAAATAAATTGTGCTTGACGAAAGAGCTATTGTTCAAGATTTTCTTTTTGGTAGTTAACATAAAAATAATAATTACAACGAAATATTTTAAAATAATATTAACATAAGCATTATATAATAAAACCTATATATTGCAATAGTCACTAAAGAGGCGTAAAATACATGCAGTGTTTAAATGTGCGGTGGAGGCGCTAAATATAAAAATAAAATAACCGCATCAGGAGTAAAAATGTTAAGCGATAAAAAAATTATCGAAAACCTAAATTTAACGGGGAATTTTCTTGAAGCATCTATGTTTAGCGAAATAGCCAACCATGATCATTATATAGCTACGGCGGAATGGCCCTTTTCTACATCAAACTTTAATGGTACGGCGGACATAATTGCACTTAATCATCATGTTCAGTTTGAGGAGCCACTTGTATTTTTTATTATAGAATGTAAAAAAGCTAATAAAGACCATAAGGTTTGGGTTTTTGACAGGTGTAGCGGAAATCGTGATATTACTCATCCATTTTTACGATTTGCGCCGAATGGAAGTAGGGTATATACGGATAGAACGGGTTATCTACTACCGTTGATGGGGATAAATCGCGTGGAGGACGCCCCCTTGTACAACAAGGGTTATGAATTACGCGAAACTGATGGAAATCTCAATAGGAATGATTCCGAGCGGATTCATAAGGCGCTTACCCAGGCTAATCGTGCATTTGTCGCACTTGCAGAGACGGATGTAACGAAAATATTTAAAGTGAGTAAAGCAACCTTTGAGGTTAGAGAAATCTTATTTGTTCCACTAGTTATAACTAATGCCACTATAAAAGTCTTAAATTATAGTTCAGAAAAGATCGATAAAAATAAGGGGGAAATTGACGTAGAACATATTACTACCGAGGAAAGGGATTTTATATTGTATGATTTTCCCCTATCGAGTGAATTGCAAGTGAGCGGTAATCATAATAGTGAAGTCATATACCCTTATAAAAGACCAACATTTATAGTAAGAGCCGATAAGGCGATCGAGCTCATGCAGGCAATAAGTAGCGCAGCAGAATATTAGCACTAGACCCTTGCAAAAAACCTTTCCTGCGAGTACAATTAATAAAGCTAAACGAATGTTCGATTGAACCTCTGGTGATACGCAATAAAGTATATCGCAGGAGGTTTTCTTTATTGCAAAAATAACAACGATTACCTCTTTACATGCTGCGAGGCGGGGTGATACGATTGGAAGGCTTGAGTTCAGACAAAATGCATCGAAAACGGTGCGTGTAAATGTGAACTCATTGTGAGAGGCACACGTCATTTAACAATTTGTAGTAAAAGAAAGTTTTTAAAATTGACGGCTAGAAGAATAGTAATAAATGGTTATTACCAATTACTAGTTAAGTCGATGCATAAAAAGGTAAATAAGAGCACACAATGGATGCCTTGATGTATATTACCGATGAAGGACGTGGAAGACTGCGAAAAGTCTCGGGGAGCTGTCAACAAGCTTTGATCCGGGAATATCCGAATGGGGAAACCCAATACGAGTTATGTCGTATTATCTGTCTCTGAATATATAGGAGATTTGACGGGAACCGACCGAACTGAAACATCTTAGTAGGTCGAGGAAAATAGAATAAATAATGATTCCGGGAGTAGTGGCGAGCGAAACTGGATCAGCCCAAACCTTATACACTTTATCCGATTTATCGGGTAATAAGTTTTCAGACGAATGTCTATAAGGGGTTGTGAGTTAACACAAGACCATGTCAGAGAACTAAATTCGTTTAGTAATCCGACATGCGATAGCGAACTGAAAATAGCTAGTAAGGTAAGAAAATAATGCGGCTAGCGGAATAGTTTGAATGACTAACCAAAGGACGTGAGAGTCGTGTATGCGAAAGCTGCGTTGACCTTATCTGTGTTTTCTCGAGTAGGACGGGGCACGAGAAACCTTGTTTGAATCCGGCAGGACCACCTGCCAAGGCTAAATATAATATACGATCGATAGTGAACTAGTACCGTGAGGGAAAGGTGAAAAGAACCCCGGGAGGGGAGTGAAATAGAACCTGAAATTGTGTGCTTACAAAGTGTCGGAGCCCTTCGGGGTGACGGCGTGCTTTTTGTAGAACGATCCAGCGAGTTAATTTCATACGCAAGGTTAAGTCAATTGACGGAGCCACAGTGAAAGCGAGCCTGAATAGGGCGATTAAGTGTGTGGAATTAGACCCGAAACCAAGTGACCTAACCTTGAAGCTACTGTAACAGGTAGTGAAGGACCGAACCGTCGTACGCAGCAAAGTGCCCGGATGACTTGTGGTTAGAGGTGAAATGCCAATCGAACTTGGAGATAGCTGGTTCTCCTCGAAATAGCTTTAGGGCTAGCGTCATGTGGTAGCCATCAGGGGTAGAGCTCTGTAAAGGACCGAGGTCCGCAAGGATACTCTTCCTTAACAAACTACGAATACTGGTGGTGGTATCATGGCAGTTAGAACGTCGGGGCTAAGCTCGGCGCTCAAAAGGGAAACAGCCTAGACCATCGTCTAAGGTCCCTAAATGTATACTCAGTGGGAAACAAAGTGGAATTTCTTAAACAGCTAGGATGTTGGCTTAGAAGCAGCCATTCATTTAAAGAGTGCGTAACAGCTCACTAGTCAAGAGATTCTGCGTGGAAAATGTAACGGGGCTAAAGTATACTACCGAAGACATGGATGCATAGTTTACTATGCGTGGTAGAGGAGCGTTCCTATCCGCGGTGAAGTCAAACTGGAAAGTTTGGTGGAGCGTTAGGAAGTGAGAATGCTGGAATGAGTAACCATAAGACAGGTGAGAATCCTGTCGGCCGTAAGAGCAAGGTTTCCTGAGCCATGGTAATCATCTCAGGGTTAGTCGGGCCTAAGCCGAGGCGCATAGCGTAGGCGATGGACATCAGGTTAATATTCCTGAACCGGTTATAATTTGTACACTGTTCACGGTGAAGTAGTCGAAGCGGATTCATGGTATGTATCCGTCCAACCTAGCGGGAACGCAAAGGGAGTGAAAGTTATTCTTCGGAGTGACGATTTTGATCAAAGCACTGGCTAGAAAAGCAGATGTACGCGTGATTATATCCGCCCGTACCGCAAACCAACACAGGTGCTCGAGTCGAGTAGACTCAGGCTTACGAGAGAACCTTCGCTAAGGAACTCGGCAATAAAGCGACCGTAACTTCGGGATAAGGTCTGCCCCCCACTTCATAAGATGGGAGCCGTGTTCAACTAACTTGGTGAAAGGTGGTTAAAATAAGATAAGAAACCTTTTTAAATCACAATTTTTTACTGAGATAGAATAATCATATGAAATATGACTTTGAGCACGATTTCTCGCATCTTACGATGTGGGGGGCCGCAGCAAAAGAGTCCACGGAACTGTTTATCAAAAACACAGGTCTCTGCTAATTCGAAAGAAGATGTATAGGGGCTGACTCCTGCCCAGTGCTGGAAGGTTAAGGGGAGTGCTTTACGGTGCGAACTGAAGCCCCAGTGAACGGCGGCGGTAACTATAACCGTCCTAAGGTAGCGAAATTCCTTGTCAGGTAAGTTCTGACCCGCACGAATGGAGTAATCATGTGGACACTGTCTCAGCGAAGGACTCGGTGAAAGTGCATTGACGGTAAAGATGCCGTCTGTCCGTACCAGGACGAGAAGACCCCATGGAGCTTTACTACAGCTTTACATTGATCCGGGTTACAACATGTGTAGAATAGGTGGGAGCCTTTGAAGCAGATACGCTAGTATTTGTGGAGGCACCAAGTGAAATACCACCCTTGTTGTGATCTTGATCTTACCGTTGCCATTATCTGGCAACGGGACCGTGTATGGTGGGTAGTTTAACTGGGGCGGTTGCCTCCTAAAGAGTAGCGGAGGCGTTCAAAGGTTGGCTAGCTTCGTATGGAAATCGAAGTGATAGTGTATGCGCATAAGCCAGCTTGACTGTGAGGAGTACATTCCAAGCAGATACGAAAGTAGGAGCAAGTGACCCGCTGTACGTGCATTTATGCACATGAACGTGGGATCGACAGCGCACACGGATAAAAGTTACCCTGGGGATAACAGGCTTATAGCGCCCAATAGTTCACATAGACGGCGCTGTTTGGCACCTCGATGTCGGCTCATCATATCCTGGAGGGGGAGTACCTTCCAAGGGTTCGGCTGTTCGCCGATTAAAATGGTACGCGAGCTGGGTTCAGAACGTCGTGAGACAGTTCGGTTTATATCCGGTACGGACGTTAGGAAATTTGAGAAGATCTACCCTTAGTACGAGAGGACCGGGGCGGACAAACCTCTGGTGTATCGATTGTGGCCACCTGCTGCATTGTCGAGTAGCTATGTTTGGAATAGATAAGCGCTGAAAGCATATTAAGCACGAAGCTAACTTCAAGATAAGATTTCCCTATGAGGACACTGAAAGATTATCAGTTTGATAGGCGCAAGGTAGAAGCATGGTAACATGTGTAGCTGAAGCGTACTAATAGTCCCATCGCCTTTTTATGTCCTTATTACCAATGTTAATGCTTGCATTAACAGCGGTGATTAGGTAGACTTAACTAGTATTTGGTGTTAATCACCAGATGAAAGTGTCAATTTTAGAACTTTTACATAGATGAAATCGTGCCTGCCCAAGGTTATCGAAGCAAGGTTTAGACCCACTGATGAATAAATATCAGCAACAAGCGTCCTAAACCTAACTTCGGTGCCCATGGCGCTGGGGAAATACCTGTTCTCATTCCGAACACAGAAGTCAAGCCCAGCAGCGGCGATTATACTGCCGAAAGCGGGAAACTAGCACGGTGCCGAATTATAAAAAGACCATCCGAATAGGATGGTCTTTTTCTTTGATCTAAAAAACATATTTTACGACACTGGCTATGAGATAAAAAAAGGATATCACAAGTGTAGCCATCGTCAAATGCATTTTTTTAATATATCAATGAACTAATGATTGCAAAATAAGCAACTATATAGTTTAATATTGACAAAATTGCAGGCATAGAGTATGATCACTAGTAGTAATAGTAAAAAATTAAATAAAAAGGATAATCACAATGAGTGAATTGGCACACGAACACGAACATATAGAAATAAGAGACCGAAAATCAGCCCTTGTAATGCGCGACGTAGCAGAAGAGCTTGACGGCGTAAATGTTGAAAAACACGAATTATCAGAAGATGAACAAAAACGAGCGGGTGTTGACCGACGTATGGTTGGAGTTGCTGTTAAAAGCCCTCACGATACAGGCGAATTGTATAAGAAAACCGATGAAAGGCTAGAATCGCTTCCTGACGGGGAGTTTCTAACTAACCTGAGAAAAGAAGATGTACGTAAATTTCGGCAGGAAACAAGTATTCCGGATGACGAACTTGTGTTTGGTCCACCGCTTGGTGTGGCTTTTGCAAGCGAGGGCGATAGGTCAAGCATGGTTGGTGTTTATCGCAAGAAAAAACAATAATAATCTAAAAAATATACTTATATAAAAAACGACCAATATCGCAGATTTGGTCGTTTTATTTGAACCTAAAATTTGGATTCAAACAGGTGCTTATTTATAATATAGCACCCACAGAATAAATGCAACAGTACAAATAACATAAAAAATGTTTATGTATATATTGACAATTAACATAAGCTATGTTACTATTAAATCATCCACATATCATGTGTGAGGTAATAAAGAGGGTTTCCAGGTTAGAAATAGCCGGGGAATCTTTTTAATTCGCTATAAAGCGAAGAGGAGTATAACATTATGGCAGGAACAAAAACTGGCGGCCAAAAGGCTGCAGCTAAGAACCTAGCAAAAGACCCATTCTTTTATGCAAAGATTGGTGCAAAAGGTGGCCAAAATGGTCATACTGGCGGTTTTGCCGCTAACCCTGAACTAGCACGTATTGCTGGTGCAAAAGGTGGCCGAATTAGCCGACGTAAAAAAGCTACTTCGACAACCGCTACTGAAGCTTAATTTATTAATCATTTCAGTCAAAAAACACGCCTATTGGCGTGTTTTTTGTTATGTTTTAAGGCTGTATCGACGCAATGCGCAGGTTTTAGCCTCATTTACGTGCCACTGGTGGCTGCAGGCTAGGCATCTGTAGTTTTTCTTTTTAATCTGTATTCCATTGGCGCTACAGCTAGGGCAAGTGCTGCGTTCATGCATCCAGTCCCTATAGGTGTCCAGATTGTCTTGGATATAATCATCATCAATAACTACCTCATAACTAGACGCAATTTCCTTGGCGCGGTCCCATGCTTGGCTTTCCATAGCAATAAGCTCAATATCACGGCCGTAATCGACGTGATTTAACAGTGCATGTGCGAGTTCGTGGAATAAAAACCTAAAGTCGTCTTTTTTATCTGTGTAATACACCGTATTGTCGCTGTGCGACCATAAAAAACTCGATGATTTTTGAAAATTAAACTGAGGAAAATCAGATTTAAGATTTTTTATCAGTGATATTGTCGAGGGCATAATAATAACATCCATAAATTACTGCTAGTTCCGGGTACCTGGCTTTTTTAAAAACGGGGCAGGGGGCAATAGCTGGTAGTTTTTCTTTCAATAGACCAACCAGTTTTTCGCCAAATTTGTCAAAATAAGTGCCGATACTGCCACCGATTATTACAACGTCAGGTTGGAGGATAGGGATTATAGCTAAAAAACCTCGGCTGATACGATCGGCAACTTGGTTCCAGGTCCGTTTGCTAGTGATTTCGTGAGCATATTTGCCGTATGTTTCGTAAATCGCCTTGCCAGAAGCAAATGTTTCCCATTCCCTGGCAATTCCGTCATATTCAATTAAAGCGTGACCGGCTTCACTGTTGCGAAGAGCCTGATTGATGTGTCCGTCGGTGATAATTCCAGTTCCTATGCCGGTGCTGATTGTTACATACAGTGATTGAGCGGGGGTTTCGGGTAAAAATCTGGTTTCGGCCAGGCCGGCAAGTTTTGCGTCATTTTCGATATAAACAGGCACTTTTCCTAAAACACCAGCAAGGGCTGACGCCACATCAAATTTTTTCCACGGCAGATTGCCACATTCAATAACAACTCCATTTTTGATTACACCCGGTATAGCAACAACGATTGCCTCGACCGTTTTATCACCATATTGATCCTTGATCGTGGCCCTTAAATCGTTGATGTATTCATTTTGGTCCCGAGGGGTGGGGAATTTAATTTGACTACCTAATATTCCGTCTTTGCCAAAGCTGGCAACCAGAGTTTTAGTACCCCCCGTATCGACTGCGACTAACATGTTTCTAGTGTATCATAATTTAACGGGTTGATTATTTTAAAAAAAGGATGCATAATAAGTTTATATAAACAGAGGTTAGTGTATGAAACGACGAACAAATCAGGGTGGTTCGGTCGCAAATTTTGTAGTTATAGGTGTTATTTTGGCTGTCGGGCTGTTAGCATCCATTTACTTTTTAAACCAGCGCGCCCAGCAAGCCAGAAAAGACCAGTCCATCAGTGCGACGAGTACTAAAACCCAAACACCTAAACACGAGACGTCGAATACTACTACTACAACAAACACCACGAACACATCAACAAAAACCTCGAATAGTACAACAAAATCTCAAACATCGAATCTGCCAGCTACCGGGGCTGAAACGTCAATCATAAGCATAGTCAGCGTCTTTTTGTTGTCCGCTTCTGTCGTAGCCTATATGACATCTCGTCGGGCCGCGCAGAACTCTCTTTGACTTGTATCTTTATATGGGGTACAATGTTATTAGTCGTGAGGTGTTGTTTTAAACGTGACCTCATAAATATTAATTTAAGGAAGGAGTCTGAAAAGACTTATGGCAAAAGCCACAACAATGGATGAGTTGCTCGCTGCCGAAGGTGACAGCGTCAAGCAATTGACACAAGGAGATTCAATCGTAGGAACAGTCCTGACGATTAGGAAACACGAAGTATTAGTAGATTTAGGAGCGCATGGAATTGGATTGGTTCCACGACGCGAGGTGGGTTTTTATCGAAACCTAAATATTGGCGACGAAATAGCTGCCAGTATTGTTGATACCGAACTTGATAACGGCTATTCGCTGTTATCGCTTCGGAAAGCCGCCAAAGACCGTGGTTGGGACGAAGTTATCGCCAAGATGGAATCCGGCGATATCATCGAAGTATCGCCATATGACGCCAATCGTGGCGGCCTGTTGGTAGAATATGATGGAGTACGGGGTTTCTTGCCGGTTTCACAATTGTCGGCTGAACATTACCCACGCGTAGGTGGCAGTGACAAAGATGAAATTTTGCAACGATTGAATATATTAATCGGTAAAAACTTGACTGTAAGAATTTTGGACTGCGATCGCAAAGCAAACAAATTGATTTTTAGCGAAAAAGAAGCAATCAAGGATGGTTTGGCCGCAAGGTTTGAAAAACTTACCGTTGGCGACACAATTAAAGGTGTTGTTACTGGAGTTGTTGACTACGGCGTATTCGTAAATGTTGAAGGAATCGAAGGTTTGGTTCATATCAGCGAAATTAGCTGGGAGCGTGTAAATAACCCCGGCGATTACGTAAAAGTCGGTCAAACTATCGATGCGAAAATTATTGCAATCGACAAAGACCGCCTCAGCCTAAGTATTAAACAGTTGTCTGAAGACCCATGGATGACCGAAGTTGACCAGTTTAAATCGGGTGAAAAAGTTGAAGGAACGATAACTAGGATTACTCCGTTTGGAGCTTTTGTACAAATCAGCCCAGCTGTTGAAGCGCTAGTCCACGTAAGCGAACTCGGTGAAGGTGATGATATCGATCCTGAAAAAGTCTTTACGCTGAATGAGCGCAAAGAATTCGTAGTTTTGGATGTTGAGAAAGAAAGCCGAAAAATTTCCCTAAGTTTGGTTAATAAAGCCAAGTCCAAAGCAAAGCCTAAAGCCAAAAAGTAAACAATAATATTGTCCTAAGGGACAGAAGGGAGCCTACGGACATGGCAGAAAAAGTTATTACGATTGCCGATTCTATCACCGTAGGCGAACTAGCTGAAAAACTAAATTTGCCCGTCACGAATTTAATTGGCGAATTGTTCAAAAACGGTATTGTATCGACGATTAATCAACATATTGATTTTGAAACAGCCACAATAATCATCGAAGAGTTGGGTATTTTAGATGTTACATTGGAAAAGAAAGACACGGCAAATCTAAGCGTACGAAAAGTGCATGAACTAACCGACTCAGCAGTTCCTAGGCCACCAATTGTTGCGGTTATGGGGCATGTTGATCATGGAAAAACCAGTCTGCTAGACGCAATTTTAAAGACCAAAGTAGCCGACGGAGAAGCAGGTGGTATTACCCAATATATCAGCGCGTATCAGACAACTCATGCCGGGCGACTGATTACATTACTTGATACTCCAGGGCACGAGGCTTTTGCTGCGCTTCGCCAACACGGCGCGGAACTTACCGATGTCGTTATTATCGTGGTTGCAGCAGATGACGGCGTAAAGCCACAAACAGTTGAAGCAATTCGGTTTGCCAAAATGGCTAATGCCAAAATCGTTGTTGCAATCAATAAAATCGATAGGGAAGGTGCCGACCCGGATAGAGTAAAAGCACAATTAGCGACAGAACACGGCCTGAACCCCGAAGAGTGGGGTGGAGACACTGTTATGGTCGCTGTCAGCGCTAAGACTGGGGAAAATATAGAGAAATTACTCGATTTAGTGCTGCTGATTGCCGATTTGGAGGATTTGCGAGCCGATATCGATACACCTGCTGAAGGTCTGGTGATTGAATCGCATATGGAAGTTGGACGCGGTCCTGTCGTAGGATTGTTGGTTATGCAGGGAGTTTTGAAACCGAGCCATTTTTTGGTTGCTGGGACAACATACGGCAAAGTTAGGACGCTTTTAGATTTTTCTGGAAAGACCTTAAAAGAGGCACGACCATCAACGCCGGCAACGGTAACGGGATTCAAGGAATTACCCCAGTTCGGTGATAATTTTGTAATTGTAAAAAATGAAAAAGAAGCTAGACAACAAGCCGCAACCAGCCGTATTGAGTCTGAGAAAAACGCAGCCAGTACGAATATTACTGGGGCAGACCTGTTAAAAATGATGAATCAACAACGCGAATCACAAGATTTGAAAGTCATCGTAAAAGCTGATGTTCAAGGGTCGTTGACCTCCGTCGTGAATAGTCTAAAGATTATCGACACACAAGGTGAAATCTCTCTTCGAATCATCGGTAGTGGCGTAGGCAACATATCCGAAAACGACATCCGATTAGCTGCCGACGAGCAGACGATCGTGTACGGTTTTAACGTTGAAATATCATCGGCAGTTAAAAGGTTGGCCGCAAGAGATCATGTTCAAGTCAGATTATTTGACGTTATTTATAAACTATTAGACGATGCCCGCGAGTCCATGGAAGAACTACTGGCCCCTGATATAGTCGAGACTAAGGTAGGGTCCTTAACGATAAAAGGCATTTTCCGAACATTAAAAGATGAAATTATTGTTGGTGGCGAAGTCACGAGCGGTAAAGTGACCGCCGGGACGATTGCACGGGTGCAACACGGTAAAGAAACAATCGCAGAAGTAGAGGTTGTTGGGGTTAAAAGGCAACAACAAGAAGCCAAAGAGGTTTTCGAGGGTGAAATGTGCGGTTTGAATTTGAAAACAGCAAAAAAGATAATAATAGAAGAGGGTGACAAATTAGAGCTATTTACCCGAGAGTTGGTAAAGCGTAAACTAAAATAAAAGGTATTTGATTGTTTAGGAGGGAATACAAATGTTTCAACTGGATGAGAAATTTTTAGAAGAGATAGGGCTAAATGAACTTCCTGAAGAGCAGAAAAAGCCTTTTTTACAGCACATTTATGATGAACTCGAGCTTCGAGTTGGGACAAAATTATCCGAAGGGATGAGTGATGAACAGCTGTCGGAATTTGAATCGATTATCGACCGCAAAGATGAGGTTGTTGTTGCGTGGTTGGCAAAATTTGCACCCGACTATAAAAACGACAGTGGTTTCATCCAACTTCAAAAAGCAACAGGACTGGGCGTAAACGACCCAAGTCTTAGGTCCGAATATGCTGCGACAAAATGGCTGGAAGTAAACAGGCCCGATTATCGAAATGTTGTTTCAGAAGTATTAGAGGGTTTAAAAAAAGAAGTTATCGCTAGTCGCGACGTAATTTTAAATAAACCCACCGATTAAGAATAACCGTTGATAAATTCCCTAGCAGTAATTTTGTTGCCGCTTGGGGCTATTAGTTCGTCGATTGAAAGTATTTTTCCATCTTTGAATTTTACATCTAGGGGTGATAGTTGCTCGTCAGACAGATGCGCTTTTGTTACCACAACTGTGTGACCAAGGACATCGATTTTTGATTTTGGAAATTCCAAAAATGCACGAACTTGACGTTCTGCTTCCGATGCAGTGACCTCAGCAGGGTCTAAAAGGGAATCTTTCTTGCTTAGCAATTTACAATAACTAGCTTCGCTGTCGTTTTGAGAGACCGGTTGAATCGATTCATTTATAATATCGGGCAATAGTGTGATTAATGTCATAGTACCAGCGTCGGCAAGGGCCTTTCGTAAATCAATCCGAGTTTCATGGCCGGATAATTGGTGGACTATTTGTCCGTAAATTGGGCCGTCATCCATCCCGGATGTCAGTTTCATAATCGATACACCAGTTATTTGGTCTCCATTTAATATGACTGATTCAATTGGCGAAGGGCCGCGATATTTTGGCAGCAGAGAAGGGTGAATATTAATAATTCCAGGTTTAAATAAATTTATGGTCTTTGAGGGGATTATTTTTCCAAAACTGGCCAGCACACCAGCAACATCAAACCCGATTTTCTCAATCTTTTTATCGATATCCGAAACTTTATCCGGTTGCCAGACCTCGATATTGTTTCTAAGAGCAAACTCTTTGACGGCCGGCATTTCAAGTTTCTGTCCGCGTCCACTTTTGCTATCTGGTTTTGTTACAACAGCCGCAATATCATAACCAACCCCAACTAGGTTTTTTAGGGTAATTAAACTGAAATCATCAGTCCCAAAGAATATTATTGTTTTTGATGTGTTTGTCATAATCAAGAGGCTGTAGCTCGCCTTTCTCGTCGAGTTTAAAAAATGCATCTTTTTGGTTACGGATATGATCTATAAAAACAATCCCGTTAACATGGTCAATCTCGTGTTGGATAATGCGCGACAAAAACCCTTCAGCCTTGAACCTGACTTCGTTTCCGTTAATATCAAGGGCTTTGACGCGAATTTTGTCGTGTCTGGGGACTTTTCCGTATACATCGGGGACAGAAAGGCAGCCCTCGAAGTCAGAAACGATTTCGCCTTCGAACTTTACAATTTTTGGGTTAATCAGCGCTGTAAAATCACGAATTTTTTTATCGTCAAAATCACTGCGAATAATCGCAATTTTTTCCAAGTGGTCGATTTGGACCGCAGAAATTGCAGCGCTAATTTCGTGTGGTCTTGAATTTTCCCAATCTAAAGCGACTTCTGTCATCTCGTCGATTATCCTATGTGTTTCAGGTGTAACAAATGTTATTCTTTTCGATTTTTGACGTAAATGCGGGTTGGGTAGAGTAATAATTTTATCTTTTTTCATCAGAGACTATTATACCAGGGGTATCTATAGTAGGCTAGTCGGGTCCAGTTCGAATTGCCAAAATTTTGCAGGAACGTATTTCAGCAAATCAATCAAATATTCGCGCTTAGGGCTCTTTAATACTAATTGCCAACGATAAGTGCCGTGTTGCCTTTCGTAAAAAGCAGGAGTTGGTCCTAGGATTTGTACATCCTGGTGCGACTTTTGTCGCAGTTGAGTTGCTAGTTTTTTCGCGTTATTAATAGCCGATATCTCGGTTTTATATACGCAGGTCAGTTTTAATAAAAAAGTATATGGGGGGAATAAACCTTTTTTTCTATCTATTAATGCTTCTTTATAAAATTCATCATAGTTTTGGGTCAATCCATGAACGATGCTGGAGTGGTTTGGTTGGTAGGTTTGAACGATAACTTGAGTTTTTTTATCATTCCGCCCAACTCGCCCGATTACTTGGGATAAAAGCTGGAATGTGCGTTCGTTCGAGTTAAAATCCGGTAACGATAAACCCGTATCGGCCTGGGTAACACCAACGGTACGCAGGTGTGGCAAATCCAGCCCCTTTGCGATAACCTGAGTCCCAATAGCAATATCAATTTTTCCATCGTATAATTCGTCGTACCGGTTGTTTACTGCTTCATCGTTTGTATTATCGGCGTCGAAACGGGCAATGTTTGCCTTAGGGAATAGCTTTTGAAGTTCGGTTTCGATTAATTTTGTGCCCAGCCCTTTATGGATAATATTTACTCCTCCACAAACTGGACAAGATGTCGGTACGTGTTCGTTGTAGCCACAAATATGGCATAGCAGCCGATGTTTATCTGAGTGGAGAGAGAGGGGGATAAAGCATTTTTGGCACTGAGCAGTCCAGCCGCAATTGTCACATATAGTAGTATTTGCACTGCCTCGCCGGTTGTGAAAAATTAACACCTGTTTGTCTATTTCCAGAGTTTTCGATATCTGTTCAACCAATTGCTTTGAAAAATATCGGTTTCCATTTGATAAATTCGCATGGTTTTTCATGTCAACCAAGGTAACTTTGGGGGGAATGCTTCCGGATCTGGCGACTGAATTTAGTTTCAAGACCGGAAGTTTGGATTTATCGGCAAGATACCGATCTGTAATGTTTGGAGTTGCACTTCCAAAAATTACTTTTGCTCCATGGAACCTGCCCAATATTGTGGCTGCCCGAAGGGCAGAGTATTTTGGTGCCAATTCTTGTTTATAGCCCGGCTCATGGGCTTCATCAACAATAATAGTTCCTATATTCTTGACTGGAACGAACAATGCTGATCGGGGTCCAATAACAATTCTGGGTATCTGGCTGGCAATTGCTTCGCTCCAAATTGCATGGCGTTGTGACTCTGTCATTTTCGAATGGGTTACTAGTAAATCGTCAAAATGGTTTGAAAATTCAGAAATTAGTTGTGACGTCAGGGCAATCTCGGGCACAAGAATAATTGCTGATTTGTTTTCGGACATCGAAGTTTTTGCTATGTCGATATATAGTTCAGTCTTGCCTGAGCCGGTTACACCCTGTAGTAAAAATGTTCCGGGTTCAGATTTCGACAAAACATCTAAGACCTTCGACTGCTCTGCATTGAACACAATATTTGTTCGATTTCGTTTTACGATTTTTTGCTGTTCTTTCGATGATGAGCGCCGTTTTTTTTGTATTCCTTTTGGGATAATTAAACGCAGAACAAGGGCTAGTGGAGTTAGGTAATATTTTGATAGCCACACAGAAAGCTCTAATAATTCATGAGGCAATGGGTTTGGTTCAATTATCGATAGAATTGATTTTGTTGGGTAATCGGGTTTGTTGGTTTCATGTAAAACAATACCTATAATTTGTTTTTTACCAACCTCTATCAACACAATTTGTCCGATGGCGAATAATTCTTGTGATGAATACGTAAAAGTATCGCAATCAGCGCGAATAATTTGATTCGGAGCCACCTCGTAATAATGCATATTACTAGTATACTCGATTAACAATTTTCTAGTTTACTGTCATATGGCGAACGAGATTTATGTATGACGCGCTAAAACTGTTAAACTAGACCTATATGTATTTTGAGAATCGTGAACAAGCTGGTCAACTACTGGCGGCACAATTAGTTGAAAAGTATCGTTATGAGGATTGTACGGTAGTCGCACTTGGTGATGGCGCTGTGGTGGTCGGGGAGCAAATAGCCAAGGCGCTTCACTGTTTGCTGACTATGTTATTGGTCGAAGATATTCAAGTTCCTGGAGAGGGGATAAGTTTTGGTAGTGTTTCGCAAAATGGAGGTTTTACTTACAATAATATGTTTTCTGTTGGTGAGATTGAGGAATACTCCAGCGAATATCATGGGTATCTGGAGGAGCAAAAAAGGCAGGCTTTTCAAAGCATCAATAGGTTACTAGGAGATGGAGGCCTCATTGATGAAAAAATGCTTCGCGACAGGAATGTAATTTTAGTAGCAGACGGGTTTGATTCCGGGTCATCGCTTGAAGCTTGTTTGGACTTTTTAAAACCCATTCGTATAAAACGATTGATTGTTGCAACCCCCGTGTCGACAGTTCAGGCTGTAGATCGTTTGCACGTAGCTGCTGATGAAATACATATTCTTGATGTCAAACAAAATTTTATGGGAATTGACCATTATTACGAAACTAATGATATACCGTCTCACGAAGAAACAATCGCCAAGATTAATCAGATTGTTCTAAATTGGAGATAATCAGAGTTAATTAATCGTTGCATAACGTTGTAAGATTGTGCTACGATAGGTTAAAGCAAGTAGAAACTTAAGCGCAAGGGAGTTTATGTTAGACGTTTTTATTACATCTAGGGTCAGGCGAAAAATTGTTGTTGTTTACGCAAAATACCCGGATTTTCACACCCATGTGCGCGGCCTTGCAAAGCTAATCAAAGAAGACCCAGGCAATATCCAACGTGAACTGAAAAGACTTGAAAAGGTTGGTTTTTTAACCAGTGAAAAACAAGGCAATACAAAAATCTATTCAACGAATAAACAATTCCCAATTTTTAAAGAACTACAGGGTATTGTGATAAAATCACAGCAACAGGCTGGCCGTAATAAACGCCCCTCCACTGATATTTAGTAATGACATTGTTTGAACGAATCCTTGCCGCCAGAGGCCTTAGTGCCAAATCAAAGGCGGCTTTTTTAAATCCAAAATACGAGTTGACTCATGACCCATTTTTATTAAATGACATGGATAAAGCAGTCGATAGGCTGGTCGAAGCCCACAAAAAGCAAGACAAAATCGTAATCTATGGAGATTATGATATTGATGGTTTAAGCGCAACGACTTTGCTGTTTGATGCCTTTGGTAGCTTCGGCTTTAAAAACGTCGAAATATTTATCCCAAATCGATTCGAAGAAGGTTATGGGTTGACAACAGAGGCGATTGATAGGTTTGCGAGAGATAAAGTTAAACTGATAGTGACGGTTGATTGTGGCAGCACCAGTGAAAAAGAAATCATTCATGCAAATAAACTGGGGTTAGATGTGATTGTTACCGATCATCATGATTGTATGTCAAAACATGTTCCGGCGGTTGCTGTCGTAAACCCAAAATATGACGGGAATAAATATCCGTTTGTTGATTTAGCTGGTGTCGGAGTAGCTTTTAAATTAGTTTGTGCCTTGCAAACAAAACTAAAAGGCATTCCGAAAGGTCATGAAAAATGGCTGCTTGATTTAGTGGCCCTTGGGACCGTATGTGACGTAGTGCAGTTGGTTGATGAAAACAGAACATTTGTTTACTTTGGGATGAAAGTACTAGCAAAGACAAAAAAACAAGGATTAAGGGCGTTAATGGCAGTCGCAGCAGTTGATCCGGAGAAAATCGACTCGCGTTCACTTGGATATAGGCTGGGGCCCCGTATGAACGCGGCTGGACGGCTGGAAACGGCCAAACACACAATGGATATGTTGACCAGTGATGACCCAATGGTGGCATTGGAAAAAGCCGAATATCTGGATGATTTGAACAAGTCTCGGCGAATCGAACAGGATAAAATATTCAAAGACGCATTGGTGCAAGCGGAACGTTATGCAGATGACCCAGTCCTAGTTCTTAGCGGGGTAGATTGGAACCACGGTGTTGTGGGTATTGTTGCGTCAAAGATATTGGAAAAATATAAAAAACCTACTTTCGTACTTCAAGAAATTGGAGATGAATCAAAGGGCTCTGCCCGAAGCTTTGGTGATTTCAGTGTAATTGAGGCGGTTAATTCAGCAAAACATTTGATTAATAAAGGCGGTGGTCACAAAATGGCGGCTGGGGTTACATTACCGACAAAAAATATTAAAAAGTTTAGGAAACAAGTCAACGATTTTTATAAAAGTCTCAACTTAACAAATCAAAGCCAGCTACTTTTACCAAAGACTGATGCAACAGCAGACCTAGGCGAGATAACCGAAGAACTAGTTCAGCAAATATCCAGACTTGAACCTTTTGGGATGGGTAATCCACAGCCGATTATTGAATGTGATAATTTAGAAGTGCGAAAAATACAAAAAATGGGGCCCGACTGTCAGCATGTAAAGTTGGACCTGGGTGACAAAAGTGGAGAAACTATGCAGTTTATCTCATTTAACGCGCCCGAATCATGTTTTGTCGATGTAGGATCGCTTGTTAACATCTGGTTTCATCCAAATATTAACGAATGGCGCGGCAGATGTTCAGTTGAAGGACAAATATTACATATTGTGCAAAAAGTGTAGTTGCAAGTCTTCAGTATCTCTGTTACAATACCTTTCATATGGTACAAGTTACACGAAAAGATGAACGAGAGGCTAACGAGAATATCATCCGTCGTTTTAACCGAAAGGTTTTACAAAGCGGAGTTCTTGCAGAGGCAAAAACTGCAATGCGGTTTGCAAAACCAATTTCTAAACCAGAGCGTCGTAAAAAAGCGATTATTCGCAAAGCCCGAAAAGCTGAAAAATTTGATAAAACCCGACTAGGTCTATAGAAGTGGTCATAAAAGATAAAATCAATGGCGACTTAAAGTCAGCTATGCTTAGTGGCGATCATTTTAGGGCGGAAACTTTGCGCGGAATAAAAGCAGTTATTTTGAACGAAGAAGTTGCGCAGGGAAAACGCGATGACGGCATTGATGATTCGGTTATCGAACAATTGATTGCTCGTGAAGTAAAAAAACGAAACGAAAGCGCAACGATTTACGACGGTGCTGATCGCGGCGAACTTGCCGAAAAAGAACGTGCCGAAGCAAAAATCCTTGGCGAATACTTACCTGAACAACTTTCAGAAGGCGATATCAAAATTGTGGTTGACCGTGTGATAAAAGAAATGGGCGCTTCTGGACCAAGCGCAATGGGCCAAGTTATTGGTGCTGTCAAAAAAGAACTTGGCAATACCGCCGATGGCGCCGTAATCGCACATATTGTAAAAAGTGAATTAATTTAATAAAAAGGGGAAAATTATGATTATATTTTTCGGTCCAGCCGGATCTGGTAAAAGTTTACAAGGCCAAATTCTGGCAGCACGCCAAGGTTGGCAGTGGTTGTCTTCCGGTCAAATTCTGCGTGAATCAAACGACGATGAGTTACATGAAATCATGCAAACAGGCAAGCTTGTTTCCAATGAAAAAATGGAAGAGGTTATTGGTGGGGCTTTGGACAAAATCGAGACAAAAGAAAAATTGATTCTTGATGGCTATCCTCGTCAAATCGACCAGGCAAAATGGATGGTCGAGAAGGGATATATAAAAGGCAACACGAAGGATTCAATCGTAATCGTTGAAGTCCCAAAAGAAGTGTTAGTTGCTAGATTTGCTAATCGCGGTAGGGCCGATGATACTCCGGAAAGTATTGAAAACCGCCTAAGAATCTATGATGAAGAGTCGTCCAAGATTTTTGATTACCTTGCAGAGCAAGGCGTGAAAGAGATACGAATTGACGGATCTGGAAAAGTTGGTCAGATTCATGATAGTTTGATGGAGGAACTAAGCACGTGCAAGCTCGTTTAGGTCAAACTCAGCCGCCCAAAACACCAACTCAAATTGATGCTATGCGTGCAGGCGGCAAGATACTAGCAACTATTTTTGATGATTTAAAAAGACACGTTGTAGTTGGAATGAGTGAAATTGAGGCCGATGCGTGGGTTGAAAAACAAATCAAAAAACACGGCGCGATTGCTACCTATAAAACCGACGAGGTTAAATTCCCGGGTGCTATTTGCATTTCAGTCAACGAAGAAATCGTTCACAGTCTACCGACTTCGTATAAATTCGAAAAAGGCGACGTTGTTAAATTTGATTTGGTAATTACATATAAAAACATGAAAACCGACAGCGCCTTTACGATGGTCGTCGGCGAGGAGCCAACGGGGATTAAAAAACACTTACTAAATTACACGCAGCGCAGTTTGTATGCAGGTATAGATGCCATTAAGGGACCGACATACACAGGTGATATTGGAGTTGCGGTCGAAACAGTCTTAAACGAAGGAAAACTTGGTGTTATCCGAGACTTGGTCGGACACGGTATTGGGCAGAAAATGCAACAAGCTCCCGAAGTACCTAATTATGGCAAAAAGGGTGGCGGCGTACTATTAAAACCTGGCGATACGATTGCAATTGAACCAATGGCCACGCTAGGGGGGGAATCAATAAAAACCGAAGACGACGGCTGGACAATTAGTACCCGCGATGGCAGCTTGTCTGCTCATTTTGAACACACCGTTTTAATTACCGATAATGGAGCTGAAATTTTAACCAAATTATAAGCGCTATCTCTAGGCAAAAAGTCCTATAAGCGATATACTCTATGTTATGCAAGAAGTATCAAACAAATATGCCGTGGGTATTGATATCGGTACGACAACAGTTCGTTGTGTGGTTGGGCACATTGACAGCACAACAGGGGTACCAACAATAGTAGGGGTCGGTGTCGCCGCTAACACCGGCATGCGAAAAGGTAATGTCGTTAACCTGGCGGGTCCGGCGCAAGCAATTGATGATGCATTAGGTGAAGCTGAGCGAATGAGCGGCTATCAGGTTGATGCAGCAACTATCAGTATAAATGGATCTCATATTCTAAGTACTCATGCGGACGGAATGATTGCAGTTGGTAGCGCAAACCACGAAATTATCGAAGAAGATATTATGCGCATTGAAGAAGTCGCAACGCTTGGTAAGGTCCCCGCTAACAGAGAAATTCTAGATGTTATACCGCATGCATATAAATTGGATGGTCAAGACAGCATTAAAAACCCAGTCGGGATGACCGGTACGCGTCTAGAAATCGATGCGCATGTAGTATCTGTGCTGACGCCAAATTTGATGAATTTACAGAAATCACTTGAATCAGCCAAGGTTACGTCACATTCGATAATTGTGGCCGGTGTTGCAGCGGCCAGGGCTGTTTTATCTGAAAATCAAGTTGAAAACGGGGTTGTTTTAATCGATATTGGCGGGGCAACAACTAATATCGCAATTTATGAAGAGGGCGATTTGCAATTTACAGCAGTTATCCCGGTTGGCGGGATAAATATTACAAATGATTTAGCGATTGGTCTTAAAATTGATCAAGAAATAGCCGAAAAAATTAAAATTGAACAAGCGTCGGCAGTATCGCGTGGCGAATCATCTGGCGTAAGCCTGGAATTTAATGGAGAGATACTTAGTTTTTCAACATCCGACATTGATGAAATTGTCGAGGCACGCCTAGAAGAAATATTTGACGCTGTCAATAAAGAGCTTTCTCGGGCTGGTCGCGCAGGAAAACTTCCTAGCGGTGTCGTATTAACCGGAGGTAGCGCAAGACTCACGGGTATTGCCGATTATGCAAAAGAATCTTTGGGGTTGGCTGCCAGGGTTGGTAAAGCAACTGGTTTTGGTGGGGTTGCTGATGATATTGATAAACCACAGTTTGCTACTGCTGTTGGACTAATGCTAATCGATTCAGAAAATACAAACAACCCAACAATTTCCAAAAAATTTAGTGGAAAAAATGCGATAGCCGGCGGAGCCAACGTTGTTTCGAAAATATTCAATCGTTTTCGCCCCTAGTGTTTTTTCGTTCAAGTGTTATACTAGATATTAAATAAGAAGATGGAGTAACGGATATAATGCCTGAATTAAAACCAAGCGATATACAAACATTTGCCAGCATAAAAGTAGTGGGAGTTGGCGGAGCGGGTGGTTCAGCAGTTAATAGAATGAAAGATGCGGGTTTGTCCGGTGTGCAATTTATTGCCATGAATACAGATGCGCAAGCTTTGCATAACAGCAAAGCTGACATAAAACTCCACCTTGGTGGGACAACTACCAACGGCTTAGGCGCAGGGGCCGACCCATCAATCGGCGAAGCAGCTGCCAACGAGTCGCGCGATGAGATACGAGATGCGTTAACTGGTGCTGATATGGCGTTTGTAACAATTGGCGCTGGTGGCGGGACCGGCAGTGGGGCAGGCTATGTTGTAGCCGAGATTGCCCGCGAACTTGGCGTTTTGGTTGTTGGTGTTGCTACGAAACCCTTCAGTTTTGAAGGCGAAAAGCGTCGTCAAAATGCTGAATGGGCAATTACACAGCTGGGGAAACACGTCGATACATTGATAACAATTCCAAACGATAGGCTTTTGCAGACAATTGATCGTCGAACACCACTACTTGAAACTTTCAAAATTGCAGACGATGTTTTGCGCCAGGGCGTTCAGGGAATTTCTGAATTAATTACCGAACACGGTTTAATTAACCTGGACTTCGCTGACGTCAGGGCAATTATGAGCAACGCCGGTTCAGCATTAATGGGCATAGGACGCGCCAGCGGTGATAATCGCGCCGTTCAAGCCGCTCAACAGGCTATTGAATCTCCACTAATAGAAGTCTCAATTGATGGCGCCAAGGGCGTACTATTCAATGTTACAGGTGGCTACGACATGAGTATGAGTGAAATTCAAGAAGCAGCCGAAATTATTACCAGCGCTGTTTCACCAGACGCAAATATTATTTTCGGCGCAACTTTGAAAGCCGAGATGGAAGACGAGCTAATTATTACAGTGATTGCTACTGGTTTTGATTCCGCATACTTCCATTCAAAAGAAACCGCCAGCCTTACGGAATCTAGAAGTGAAGTTGACGAAAAGCCACAGGTTTCCGACGAAACAGTCGGTGGCATTAATCTTGATCTTGACCATACTGAATCGGCTACAATTTTTGCAGATGAAAACTCGGCAGATATCTGGAACCAACCTGCAGATGATGACGAAGAATCAGACACTCCAGCATTTTTACGAAGACGTAAAAAGAACAAAAAATCGCACGATAAGGAGTAAGCCTTTATGCCAAAATACAATATCGGTGACAGTCGAGTAATTGAGTCACGCGAGGTAAGTGACGGGGTTACTATTCGTCGTCGTCGTGAATCGCCGGATGGAAAGCGATTTACAACCTATGAGAGAATTGAACGACCGAATTTAGCGGTTATCAAAAAAAGTGGGGTTCGCGAACTATACGATCGAGATAAGTTATCGATTGCAATAAAAAGGTCTGTAGGTAAGTTTTTTACATCAGAAGTTGAAATTGAAGAGATGATTGCCGAAATCGAAGACAATCTTTACGCAATTGGTGAAAACGAAATTACGTCAAAACAAATTGGGGATATCGTTTTAGACGAATTACTTAAACGCAACGAAGTTGCCTATGTTCGTTTTTCCAGTGTGTACCATAAATTCAAGACACTAGACGATTTCGTAAAAATCCTTGAACAGCGCACAAATAAAAAAATTAACTCGGATAGTAACTAATGCGCGTAGTGGTCCTTTATCGAGACCAAACTGACTATGCACGTACAGTTATTGATTTTCTACATGATTTTGAACATCAAACAGGACACAAACTAGAGATACTTGACCCGGATTCAGCAGAGGGAATGCTTTTTTGCGACACTTATGGGATAGTTGATTATCCAACCATTATTGCCACCAGCGACGACGGAGTTATGCAAAATACCTGGAATGGTTTGCCGCTGCCAACAATTAGTGAAGTTAGCTATTACGTTTAATAGTTAATCCCGGTTGTCATTATCGGTATAAACAGATATAATAACTTTCTAGAACGTCCTGGATGCAGGTGAGCGACTATCAATCGCGAAGTTTTTCGGAAGAAATCACTAACCTGAAATTAGACCCGAACGGTAATCGACCCGTAGAATCGAAAAATAAGTGCTAAAAAGAATCTCTTTTTAGAAACTGGATGGTACCGTCCCAGCAAGGGATTCCAGTGACTAAAACGGGATTTTTGTTATTAAAGGAGTAGAAAATGGCAACTGAAATCGAATATGAAAAAACATATCTTTTGAAATCACTTCCTGACGGGATTGAAAAAGCTGATTCTGTTTTGATTCGTGACGTTTACATCCCAGACACAGCCAGACATCCTATTTTACGTTTGCGCCAAAAAGACGACAGCTATGTAATCACAAAAAAATGCCCAGTTACGGGGACTGATTCTTCAATTCAATATGAGCATACGATTGAACTAGAAAAAGACGAGTTCGAAGCACTAGCGGGTTGTTCAAAAAAAGATTTTGTTAAAAGGCGATATTTTATGAACTTAGCAGGCAGGTCTGCCGAAGTTGATATATATCACGAAAGGCTGACAGGTTTGGCGGTTATTGACTTCGAATTTGATAATGAATCCGAAAAAGATGATTTTGAAACACCTGATTTTGTTTTGGCGGATGTAACCCAGGACGAATCAATCGCCGGCGGATTCTTGGCTGGAAAATCAATCGAAGATATTTTGCCATTACTATCAAAATACGGATACAATAAATTGGAGACAAATTTATGAAATTCAAGTCGGGAACCCGCAGGCGTGCACTAGAATACGAAAAAGACCTGGTTCAAAAATGGAAAAAAAACAAGACTTTTGAAAAGTCGGTTGATTTTCGTCCAGTTGAAAATTCATATGTTTTTTACGATGGACCACCTTTTATTAGTGGCACGCCACACTACGGAACGCTTTTACCGAGTATCGTCAAGGATGCGATTCCGCGTTATCAAACCATGAAGGGCAAGCGAGTCGAGCGCGTTTGGGGTTGGGACTGTCATGGACTACCGGCTGAGAACTTTGTCGAAAAGAAGTTGGGCATCAAAGATCGTCATGAAGTTGGTACAAAAATAAGTCTAGCAGATTACATTACGACCATTCGTGAAAGCATGATTCAGACTAGCAGCCAATGGGAAGATGTCGTAGATAGAATCGGACGATGGGTTGATTTTGATGGCGGCTACAAAACCATGGACAAAGATTACATGGAGTCTATTTGGTGGGCTTTCAAGGAATTATACGAAAAAGGCAAGATTTACGAAGGCGAAAAGGTGTTGATGTATGACACACAGTGGGCAACACCACTTTCCAAAGCTGAGGTAACAATGGATTCAGGTGCCTATATTGATGTTACCGACCCAAGTATTTTTGTTAAGTTCCATTTAAAATCCGGTCAAGAATATGCTGATGCAAAATATAAAACAAAGGACGCTGTGTATGCTTTAGCATGGACGACTACGCCTTGGACAATCCCTGCAAACACCGCTCTTGCGGTTAACAAGGATTTTAATTATTCGGCAATAAGAATAGATGGAGTTAAAGAACTTCTAATTGTCGCCAGCGACATGATACAAGAATTATTCAAAGACCATGAGGTTGAAATTGTTCACGATGACATCAAAGGGTCTGACTTAGTGGGGCTAAAGTATGAACCATTATTCGGTGACCGTGGCGAAAACGCACAAAAAATTTGGTCAGCCGATTTCGTCACAACCGAATCGGGGACAGGTATTGTTCATATCGCACCAGCCTACGGTGAAGATGATTATATCTTTGGTCAAAAAAACAAAATTCCCGTCATCCATGTTTTGGACGAATTTGGTAAATTTACTGAGACCGAGTGGAAGGGCGAGGATGTTTGGGAAATCAACAAAACGATCGCCAAGACACTACTTGAACGAGGCACGGTTTGGAAAATCGAATACATTCGTCACGAATATCCGCACAATCCGCGTACCGGCAACAGATTAATGTATCGCGCCCATCCTAGCTGGTTTATGGATATCGAAGGACAGCGTACCGAGATGTTAGTTGAAAATACGGAGCATATTACATGGTTCCCGGAACATATTAAACATGGTCGTTTTGAAAAAACTGTTCAAACCGCACCAGACTGGAATTTGTCGCGCGACCGTTTTTGGGCGACAGCAATGCCAGTATGGAAGGGCATAGACTCAAAAGGTAAAGAACATATAAAAGTCATCGGTAGTTATGCAGAATTAAAGGAACTAAGTGGCGTCGAGCTAGAAGATTATCACCGCCCGTGGGTGGATGACATAAAATTTGAGATTGACGGTGTTAAATACCAGCGAATTGATAAGGTCTTGGATTGTTGGTTTGAAAGTGGCAGTATGCCATTTGCACAATTTCATTATCCATTTGAAAATGTTGAAAAATTCGAAGCTAATTTCCCCGGTGACTTCATTGTTGAATACGTTGGTCAAGTTCGTGCTTGGTTCTATTACGTCCACACCGTTAGCGTTGGACTATTCGGCCACAACGCCTATAAAAATGTTATCGTAACAGGGACGATTGCTGGTAATGATGGTCGCAAAATGAGTAAGAGCTACGGTAACTTTACCGACCCGAACGAATTAATGGATAAATACAGCGCCGATAGTTTACGATTTTTGCTAATGTCCAGCCCGTTATTAAATGGCGAAGATTACAGCCTTCAAGACAAAGACGTCAGCGACGTCGCCAGAAAACTCAGTATGATTTGGAATATGTACGATTTCTTCACGATGTATGCCGAAGTCGATAAGTGGGAATACGACGGCAACTTAGTTGATCCAACCGAACAACTTGATACTCCGCTTGACCAGTGGATTGTCAGTCGGGTTCATCAATTGGTGGCTGAAGTTGAAAAGTATATGGATGTTTATGATATCCCGAATGCAATGAAGCCGATTTTGCCGTTTATCGAAGATGCAAGTAATTGGTATGTCAGGCGTAGTCGCCGACGCTTCTGGAAGGCTGGAGACGACGATGACAAGAACAATGCTTATCGCACATTGCATTATGTTTTAGTGCAGTTAAGTATGGTCTTGGCACCATTTACGCCGTTTTTGGCCGAGGAACTATATCAAAAGCTAACCGGTGGCGAAAGTGTTCATTTGCTGGATTGGCCTAGTTCGGGTCATATCAACGAGCTGGTTGTAACCGAGATGGAACAGGTGCGGGATTACGTAAATCAAGGCCTAAGCATCCGTGCCAAAGAACATCACAAAGTTCGACAACCTCTTGCAGGTGTTACGGTGCCTAACCTAGGAAAATTTGTAAATTATGAAGATATTTTGAAAGAAGAGCTGAATGTTAAAAAGGTTAAACTGGGCGACGAATTTGAGCTAGATTTGGTAATCACCCAAGAATTGAAAAGTGAAGGCGTTGCTCGCGAAGTAATCCGCCATATTCAAAGTGCGCGAAAAAATGCCGGACTCAATATCGAAGACCGAATTGAACTGTCATTAATCACATCCGACAGCCAATTAATGCAGGATATTAAAACTCATATCAAAATAATTACAGACGAAACACTAGCGACTAAATTCTCTGAATCTGACCAAAAAGACTACAAAGTCGATGTAAATATCGACGGCGTTCAACTGACCATATCCTTGCAAAAAGCATAGGCGGCTAGGCGTGAATAGGGGTAAGACATTGACTTTATTTACTGTTTATGCTAAAATAAAGGTGTTAAGGTAAAAAACAAAAATGTCAGAACTAAACTACCTACAATTTCAACCAATAGATTCATCTTCAGATGACCTTCCGGAAGAGCATCGCCATCAAGACGAGATAGTTTTAGATGACGGAATTGACGAAGAGCAACTGGACCATTATTGGGACGAAGTTGTTCAAGATATTCATCAAGATCCGGATTGGTTTACCTTTACTGATGAATAAACAGTATAATTAATAGTATGACCGACCAGGAGTTTGACGAATTAATAACCAGGGCAATGAACGAATTGCCCCAAAAATATATTAAGGGCTTACAAAACGTTGCTATTGTTATGGCCGACGAACCGACCCCAGAGCAGATACAAAAAATGAAGATTAGTAGCGGGCATTTACTGCTCGGGCTTTATGAAGGCATCCCACTAACAGGGCGTGGGTCAAACTACACTTTTGTTTTACCGGACAAGATTACACTATTTAAAAACCCAATACTTACCGTGTCGCATGATGAAAAACAGCTTTTCGAACAGGTTAAAAGAACCTTGTGGCACGAAATTGCTCATTATTACGGCCTAAACCACAAGAGAATCGACGAGATACAAAACAAGAATTAACCTCGGCAGACACTCGCTTTTTATCCATAAGTGTTTTATATTAGTAATATCGTGAAAGCGAAAACAAAAAATAGTAAAAAACAGTCCAAGTCTATCGTTCGGCGCGTAAAACACGTTGTTAAATTAGCCGTTGTGCCGCATAAAAAGAACGGTTTTCGTCCACATTTAATCAGGTATTATGGAATAATCGCGATAGTATTTGTTGTCTTTGGACTGCAATTTGGTTATAACGGTGCAAAAACAGGGAATGTTTTAGGTGTTGAGTCGAATATCTCGGTTAGCTCACTATTAAACCAGACAAACGTCTATCGGCAAGAAAACAAAGTCGGCTATCTTACTTTGAACGATAAACTTAACAAAGCAGCCTATTTAAAGGCCCAGGACATGTTTGCGAAACAATATTGGGCACATGATTCTCCTGACGGTGTACAGCCCTGGAAATGGTTGGGCGATGTTGGCTATAACTATGACGAAGCCGGCGAGAATCTTGCAAAAAACTTTTCAACCACTAATGGTGTTATGACGGCTTGGATAGAATCTCCGACACACAAGGCCAATATTATTAAGAGCAACTATAAAGACGTGGGATTTGCAGTCGTTAGTGGGATATTAGACAAAAAACCCGCCACCTTGGTGGTTGCTTTGTATGCAAGTCCCGCCAGTACCACTGTAGTCAATGCGGCGTCCGGTTTTTCTGAATCAACCGGAATGGGACAATCGAATGCTTTGACACAGTTTGCGGTTGCCGCCCAGTCTATAACGCCGGCGGTTATGTGGGGACTTTTGATTTTGCTATTTGCAGTTGCGGTATCTGTCGTAACACACTCTAACCGTCAGAAACTATCTAGGACACTTCGAAGGTCTTGGTATCGTCACCACGGCATATACAAAGCCATTGGGTTTATGATGCTTGGTTTGGTTATTGTATATCTATATGGTGGCGGGCAAATCTAATTTGTTCTATAGCGTTGCAAAGGATACCCCCATCTGTTATAATCGGCAGTTGATTAGCTATAAATAATAAGGAAATATAATGTTAAAAGCAGTCGTTAAAATTGGCGGAAAACAGTTCATTGTTTCTGAAAAAGAAACCGTGTTAGTTGATTTGCTTCCCGAAGGTACGAAACAGCTTGAATTAGATGCACTACTAGTCATTGATGGCGACAAAACCGTAGTTGGAAAACCTACCGTAAAGGGCGTAAAAGTATCTGCAAAAGTCGTCGAGGATTTGGTAAAAGGTGAAAAAATCCGAGTAATTCGGTATAAGGCAAAAAAGCGCGTTCACAAAGAGAACGGACACCGCCAAAAATACAGCAAATTAGAGATTGTTTCAATCAAATAAGCAACTCAATATTATATAAAAATCCCCGGTAAGTCCCGGGGATTTTTATATGCTCATGTTATAATGTATGTAAAGAGAAGAGGGATATCAACACGTGGCGACTGTAATTTCAGTGACTAATCAAAAAGGTGGGGTAGGTAAGACAACCACCGCTGTTAATTTGGCCTATTATATTGCAAAAACCGGTAAAAAAACTCTATTGATTGATTTTGACCCGCAGGGTAATGCCACTAGTGGATTGGGTATTAATAAGCAAGACTTAAAATTAACCATGGCCGACGTAGTTATGGGACATGCCGGTCTGGATCAAATAGTAATTCAATTATCATACAAAAACCTTTATTTAGCGCCCTCAACGCCTCAGCTGGCAGATACGGAAGTACAACTTGCACAGGCTGAAAAACGATTCTCACGACTAAGAACAGCTATTGAATCGAGTGTCGGCCAGTACGATGTGATAGTAGTCGATAACCCCCCAAGCCTAAGTTTGCTTACGGTCAACGGGATTGTTGCCGCCAAATACGTTTTAATTCCGGTTCAAGTTGAATTTTATGCACTTGAGGGGCTGGGCCAATTACTTGAAACTATGAAATTAATCAGGAAGGGCATGAACCCAACCCTGGAACTGCTGGGCGTCTTGCCAACAATGATGGATACGCGAACAACTTTGGGTGGGCAAGTGCATCAGGAAATAAAAAAGCATTTTCCTGGGAAGGTTCTGGGGACGGTTATACCTAGAAATGTTCGTTTGGCAGAAGCACCGAGTCACGGTTTACCTATCGGGGCATATGACAAGTTTTCAAAAGGCGCACGTGCGTATAAAACATTGACCAGGGAGGTATTAGATCGTGCCAACATCTAAATCGGGTAGTTCAAAAAGAGGCTTGGGCCGTGGATTCGAGACTTTAATACCAACAGATTTATTGGATGAATCATTCGATCCGACGGTTTCTCAGGACCATAAAGTCAGCGAGCTTCGGCAAATAAAAATTGATCAGATAGTTGTCGACCCCGATCAACCTCGCAAACAATTCGATGAACCGGGAATCCAGGAACTAGCGGAATCGATTCGCGAACACGGAGTGCTACAGCCTATTATTGTAACGCCACATAAAAATGGATATCAAGTTGTTGCTGGAGAACGCCGATTACATGCATCGCGTATTGCCGGACTTGATAAAATACCAGCTCTTGTTAGGACGCTGACGGGTCAACATCGTCTGGAGGTGTCTTTAATTGAAAACCTACAGCGCAAGGATTTAAACGACATGGAAACAGCTACTGCATACACGAAGCTTCACAGCCAATTTAATATGTCATTAGAGCAAATTGGGAAAAGGGTGGGAAATAAATCAATCGGTACCATTAGTAACAAAATGCGCCTCTTAAAATTACCTTCTTATGTCCAGGAAATGATTGTAAACAGACAAGTAACCGAGGGCCAAGTACGACCTCTTATCGGTATGGAAGAAGACATAATTAAAAAAGTCATGGCTAAAATTATCCGCGAAGATTTAAGTGCCAGAAAAATTGAACAAATAATTGTTGATTTTAAAAAGAATCGTACCGATACGACCATGTCTAGGGAACGCCAAATTAAAGAACAGCCCTACAAAGTTCAATTAAGTCGGATACAAAAACACTTAAAAGCCGACGTCAGCATTCAAACAAGCGCCAAGGGATCTGGCCGAATTACAATTAAATTTAAAAACCAGGATGAATTTGAACGATTGCACAATTTGCTGGGATAGATTTAAAAAGTTCGTATTTTATTAAGTGGAAATAGCCTAAGGCTGACCGGACCGACTACGTCGTAAAGTGGGATTGTACCAAGTCCGTTTCGCGAATCAAAAGAATAATTTCCTTGACGATGATCACCCGAAACGAAGAGTTCATCATTCGGAACAGTCCAATCACCCTCGCCACTTGTCGGGCTGCCGGGCTCGCCATGGTTTGCATCGTCAGGGTTGAAACCATTTGGATGTTGTTTGTTGTATACAGTATAGTGTCCGTCCTTTAAGACCACACGCTCTCCTGGTAGTCCAATAACACGTTTCACGATGAATTCATCGCCAATACCATCGGTAAAACGAGGGTTTTTAAAGACTATAACCTGACCCCGATTGGGAATATAAGTTTTGTTTTCTATTTGAGCTATAGTAACGGGAACACGGTTTACGACAAGTCGGTCACCGGTATATAAAGTCGTTTCCATGCTGGGGCCAACCACACTAAAACTGCGAAAAATAAAAGTATTTATAAAAAGCGTACCTATGATTACGAAAATAATAAAAATCGCTATGTTAATAGCGTCTTTTACAAAGGGGTAACGCTTTAAATAATTAATTTCCATACTTTATTACTATACACTTTTTAAGATTATATCGATACCTTAAGTGGGCGGCGGAGTGTTTTAATATGCTTCAAAGTTAGGTATAGTAGTATGAGTATTTATGAAAGAAAGTCATTCCTCAATTGATGGATTTATTCCCAGACGTGCCGGTAATAGTATTGGTGAAGTAATTTCTGGGTCCAGCGGGAACAATATAATAGGGTTTCACGAAAGAAAAATACCGGAACCGGATGAACCATTAATGCACCACGAAAGCAAACCACAATCTGGGATTGGCGTTAAGCGTTCGGATATCGATGAATCGCTTCGGGATATTGACGGGACTAAAAAACCAGTGAAAAAACCTAGCCGAAGGCAACGCCGACGTCTAAAGAAAATGGCTAAAAAGCCGAAAAATAAGGTAAAAAGGCTAGTAAAGTGGATTGCAATTATATTGATAGTAATAGTGCTGGCTGGCGGTGGTTATGTTGCCTATAGGTTCATTGCTGCCGGAGGAAATATTTTTCAAGGTAGTATTTTCGATTTGTTCCAAAGCCAAGCGCTAAAAACGGACAGTAATGGACGCAGCAACTTTTTGATACTAGGAACTACCGAGGATGATCCCGGTCATCCTGGATCTAACTTAACAGATACAATGATGGTTCTGAGTATCGATCAAAAAGCAAAAAACGCATACATGTTCAGCATACCCCGTGATTTATATGTACAGTTTGGTGCAGCCTGCGTTTCGGGATATGCCGGGAAAATTAACGAATACTTCAGTTGCACAAACGACGGCACCAGCAGCTCTGCCGAACAAGACCGTCTGACTAAAACGCAAAAGTTCGTCGGAGATATTTTCGGTTTAGACATTCAGTATGGCGTCCATGTTAATCAGACTGTTGTAAAAGAAGCCGTTGATGCTGTTGGCGGGATTGATGTAAACATAGAGGGTGACGGGGCGCCCGGGATATTGGACCGAAATTTTGACTGGCGCTGTAACTACAAATGCTTCCTGGTTAAATATACCAACGGAGTCCACCGCTTAGATGGAACGGCAGCTATGTACTTAACAATGGCCAGGGGAGACAGCTCACCGACCTATGGGTTGGCTAAGTCAAACTTTGATCGAGAGAAAAATCAGCAAAAAATTATGATTGCCCTAAAAAACAAAGCAACAAGCACTGGCACAGTAACGAATATAGGGGCAGTTACAAAATTAATCGACACATTGGGTAACAACCTTCGGACAAACATACAAACCAAAGAAATCAGAACATTAATGCAGGTTGGGGGCGATATAAAACCAAACGACATCCACACCCTAAGCCTGATTGATGGAGACAACGCTGTCGTAAAAACCGGTAGTTATGGTGGCATGAGTGTCGTAATGCCATCAGAGGGAATATTCGATTACACGGGTGTTCAGGCATTCATCCATAAAAACCTTAGTAACAATCCAGTAGCCAAAGAAGCAGCGCCAATCGTTGTACTTAACGGCACTGGCCAAACCGGCTATGGGCAGTCAAAAGCTGATTCACTAACAAAAGACGGGTTTAACGTCACAGGGGTTAAAACAGCCCCTGACGGAACTTATGAAAACGTAGAAATATATAGAATAGGAACTAGTGACGCTGCAACTGCTAAAAAATTGGCAAGTATGTACAACATAAAGCTCAAGACAACAGCTCCACCAATTGTCGTCGATAATACTGTGCGATTTGTAATAATTTACGGGTCAACAACCACCTAAGGGATATGCCATCGTGGTATACTGGCTATTGATATGGAGTTTCTAAAAACAATAAAAAAGCGAAGGTCACTTCTGAGTGAAGTTGTTTATGTCGGGCTTAATATCGGCATAGCCATACTTTTGATGGTAACCATTAGGACCACAGGTTCGTTCTTGTTAGCTTTTGCAATTGTTCTTGTCGGGAAGTGGCGGATTTTTGCCGTAAGGCCTCGTTTTTGGTTTGCAAATATCCAAGCCAACCTAGTAAGTATTATCGTCAGTATCAGTTTCGTTGTTCTATTATATGTAGCCAGCTTGGGGGGCGCCAGTAGTACACAGGTTTTTGTCGTACAGTCGATATTGGTAATCTTGGATATTATTTGGTTGTTGTTTATAAAATCCCAGTCAAAAAGAGTATATATTGTCGCCCAGGCTGGAACTGCATTATTTGTAGGCGTCACATCAATCTTCTATCTATCATACAGCTGGATAGCTTCTATAGCTGTTATTCTCGTATGGCTAGTGGGTTACGCAACCGCCAGGCACGTATTGGGTACTTATGACGACGAAAGCCACACAGAATTTTTAAGTCTTGTTTGGGGTTTGATGTTGGCAGAAATAAGCTGGCTAGCTTACCACTGGACAATAGCTTATCGTATTCCGTTTGTTTCGAATATGATGTTACCACAGGTTTCGGTAATTGTTCTTTGCGTTGGGTTTTTAACTTATAAATCTTATGATTCATACTATCACCACCAAAAAATAAGAATGAATGACATTTTTCTTCCACTTATTTTCACCATAGCAATCGTCGGCGTACTAATACTATTTTTCAATGGTGTCAGTACTGGAGTTTCATAATTTTTTAAATGCGATAACGTAATTCAATATTTGTTCTGGGTCAAAACGGTATTTTTTTGCACATTCAGATAAATGTGAATGTTGATCCGGGTCGGCTTCGATTACTAAATAACCGTTTTTAGTTAAAATTTCCGATGCCTGAACAATAATCCGTTCGTTCATTGACAGACCGCCTTTATCGGCAAATAGTGCTAAACTTGGCTCGAAATTTGTTTCGGGCGATCGGTCCCAAGATGTATCGACATATGGAAGGTTAGCAATAATAATATTGGGTTTACTGTGGTAATTTTGTAACAAGTCGTCCTGTAAGTAATTTATTTCAACTGTATATTTTTTTGCATTTTGTTTTGCAACTATCAAGGCTTTTTCGCTGGTGTCTGTCAAAGTTACGTCTAGGAGGGGAAATTCTAATTTTGCAGTAATCCCCAGACATCCACTTCCGGTGCCGACATCGATTAATTTAATAGTCGGAAGTCGGTAGCTGGTAGCTGGTAATATTTGTTTCAATATATCAATGATATCTTCGGATTCAGGGCGGGGGATAAGAACGTCCGGTGAAACAATAAATTCTCGTCCATAAAATTCTTTATTTCCGACAATGTAGGCGATAGGCGTGTGGCCCAGCCGTCTTTTCAGTTGCGCATTAGCTTTTATTGTATTTTGTTTGTCTACTACCCGATTGGCGTGCGCGTGCAAATATGTACGATTTTTACCCAAAATATACGCAAGAATAATTTCGGAATCCAGTTTGGCGCTAGTTATGCCAATTTTTGACAACTGGTCGCAGGCGATACCCAGCCAATCTTTAATTGTTGGCGTTTGCTGCGGCAAGTTCGCGTTCATAATTTTGTAATTGTTCTATTAAATCGTCGATATCACCGTTTAGGGCGCCGGAAATATTGCTGCGGGAATAGCCGATGCGGTGGTCGGTAATTCTATCCTGGGGGAAGTTATAAGTGCGAATTTTTTCGCTACGATCGCCTGATCCGATTAAACTGCGGCGTTTTGCGGTTTCTTTGGCGGTTTCTGATTCGATTTTTTGTTGCAATAGGCGGCTACGAAGCACACCCATAGCCTTATCTTTATTTTTTATCTGGGATTTTTCATCTTGGTTTGTTACAACCATACCACTGGGTATATGGGTGATTCGTACTGCACTGTCGGTTGTGTTGACGGACTGGCCGCCGTGTCCACTGGCGCGAAAAATGTCGATTCGTAGGTCTGCCGGGTCGATTTGAATGTCGGTCTCTTTGGCTTCGGGAAGGACGGCAACAGTCGCTGTACTGGTGTGGATTCGTCCCTGCGACTCGGTCGTTGGAATCCGCTGAACCCGATGAACGCCAGATTCAAATTTAAGTCTTGCATACGGGGCGTCCCCGCCTGTCTGTTCGACAGAACGGGCAGGGCCCTTAACACTAAATATTACTTCTTTGTATCCGCCGGAATCATTTACACTTTCACTTATAAGTTCGGTTTTAAGGCGATGTGTTTCACAATACCGCAAATACATACGGTATAATTCACTGGCAAATAGGCTGGCCTCGTCGCCACCGGCGCCTGCGCGTATCTCAATAATTACGTTTTTTTCGTCGTTCTCGTCCTTTTTGGTAAGCATTTCAAATAAATCATCTTCAATTTTTTGCAGTTGATTTGTAATTGTAATGACTTCCTGCTTTGCCATTTCGGCCAGCTCGTCGTTTCCGTTGGATAATTCAACAGCTTCGGATAGTTGACCTTCCAGACTTTTGCGCAAGTTGGCTTTTTCTAGGATATTATCTAGTTCGGTCAGTCGTTTATGTTTTTGCGAGTAGTCTGGGTCGGAATAGGAAGATGGCGTAGACAAAAAAGAACCAAGCTCGTTGCGCTCGAGCTGTAATTCATCGATGTTCAAAGAAATTTTTGCCATTATAGTTTTCCTATCAAGTTTATTGTAACAAAAGAAGGGCTATCTTGTTAGGTAGCCCTTCTTTAAATTCAAACTTTATCGTTCGGCTTTTTTAGCTTTTGATACTTTAGCTTTTTTAGCTTTGTTTGCTAGGGCAACCTTACGAGCTTCGGCAGCAGCAAACTTTGCTTTATAACGATCAACACGACCTTCGGTGTCGATGATTTTTTCTTCTCCAGTAAAGAATGGGTGAGATGCTGATGAAATATGCACCTTAACAAGAGGATATTCGTTTCCATCTTCCCATTTAATAGTTTCTTTGGTCTGCGCAGTAGACTGGGTCAAAAACGCAAACCCAGCCACGTCATCGCTAAATACGACGGGACGATAATCGGTTGGGTGTAAATTGGTTTTCATAATCTGGACTATTGTATCTGTTTTTAAGAGAAATGTCAAAGGGTCGGCCGCTATTGAAAATAATCGCCTAAAGAGGTACAATTGTCTAGTAATTAAATTAAAGAAACAACTTATGCGGTAACTCCTGATATCAATCGGACGCATAGGTGAAGGAAAAGGAGTTCAAAATATTATGGCATCTAATGTCGATATAAAAGCATTGTTTGAATCGGGCGTGCATTTTGGTCACAAAACCAGTCACTGGAATCCAAAAATGGCGCAGTACATTCACAGCAAGCGTCAGGAAAGTCACATAATTAACCTTGAAAAAACAGTCCAAGGTTTAGAAGTCGCGTTACCGTTCATCACGCGAGTAATAGGAAATGGCAAACAGGTTTTGTTTGTCGGTACGAAAAAACACACCAAAGACATTATTCGTGAAGCAGCGGTTTCATCTAAGCAACCGTATATGACCGAACGATGGTTGGGTGGAACGCTGACGAACGTTGCGACCGTCACTCAACAAATTAAAAAACTAAAAGACTTGGAAAAGCGAATGATTTCCGGGGACTTGGAAAAGCGTTATTCAAAACTTGAAGTACAACGTTTTCAGGAAGAAATTGACGATTTGAATGTCAAATACGGCGGCATCAAAGATTTAAATGGAAAACCAGGAGCACTACTGGTAATTGATGTTTTGGGTGATGCTAATGCAATCAAAGAGGCGAAAACCCTAGGAATCCCAGTGGTAGCGATTGTCGATACAAACGCAGATCCAACCTTGATTGACTATGTTATCCCTGGTAATGACGATGCGATTAAGGGTGTTCAACTGATTTTAGATTATGTAAGTTCTGCTATTGCTGAAGGCCAAGGTTCCGCAAAAGCAAAAATCGATACAATTGTAGATAAAAAACCTGAAGAAGTAAAGGAGAAATAAAAAATGGGCGTATCAATTGACGATATTAGGAAATTAAAAGAATTATCAGGAATTGGTTTAACCGACGCCAAGGCAGCGCTAGTCGATGCAAAAGGTGATTTTGATAAGGCGCTTGCTGAACTTCGAAAAAAAGGTGTCACGAAAGCCGAGAAAAAAGGTAACCGCGAAGCCAGGCAGGGTCTAATTGATGGTTATATACACAATGGACGAATCGGCGTTTTAGTCGAAGTAAACTGCGAAACTGATTTTGTTGCTAGGACCGATAATTTTAAAGCTTTTGTCCATGAAATTGCACTTCAAGTTGCATCAATGTCTCCGCAATATGTTAGCGAAGAAGACATCCCAGCAGATGAAATGAAGCGTGTTGAGAATGAGTCGATGGAGCGAGTTAAGGCCGAAGGTAAACCAGCCGATATTGCTAAGAAAATCGTTGAAGGACAGGTTAAAAAGTATTTTGCTGAAAAGGTACTACTTGAACAAGTATTTATTAAAAACGAAAAACAGACCGTTAAGGATTTTGTCAAAGAGAACATCTCTAAAACCGGCGAGAATTTAATCATTCGCCAATTCAAGCGCATTGAGCTGGGCGTAAGCGAATAAATAGCGGTAATTTATTAAATAACTACGTAGGGATTACGTAGTTATTTTGTTACAATATATATATAATGTTTGACACTAAACCCTACGAAGAGAAATTTAAACAAACTATTAATCGGTTCGAAGAAGAGCTTAAGAAAGTTCGCACGGGCCGGGCTCATCCTAGCCAATTGGATGGTGTAAAAGCCGAAGTTTACGGTGTACAGATGCCCCTAAACCAGGTTGCAAGTATCGCTGCTCCTGAAGCGCAAATGTTGCAAATAACTCCTTTTGACCCCAATAATATCCAGGCAATAACGGCAGCTATCCGCGCCGACCAAGCTCTGGGCTTTAACCCCAGTGACGATGGTCATACTATTCGCGTTCCTGTGCCACCACTAACTGAAGAGAGGCGCAAATTACTCGTTAAACAAACCAGTGAAAAAGTTGAAGAAGCAAGGATTTCACTTCGAAATATTCGTCAGGAAGCACTTAAGGAAGCTAAACGTAAAAAAGAGGCTAAAGAGCTTTCCGAAGATGACGTAAAGCGAGTTGAAAAAGACATCGATAGTAATATGGCAAACGCCAATACTAAAATTGACGAAATATTCTTGCTCAAAGAGAGAGATATACTGAAAATATAATGACAGAAAAAATTATTCCGGAACACATTGGGTATATTGTTGATGGTAATAGGAGGTGGGCGAAAAAACACGGCCTGCCTTCGTACGAAGGCCATTTAGCGGGTTATAATGCTCTTCAGGAAATAATCTCTGCGACTTTCGAGCGAGGCGTCAAATATATATCGGCCTACGTTTTTAGTACGGAGAATTGGAAACGAAGTAAATCCGAGGTTGAAAAGTTTATGAGCCTAGTACTGCGGTCATTTACGTCGGACCTGCATATTTTCGAAGAAAACAATGTCAGACTTTTGGTGATGGGATCGCGCGAAAATATCAAAGACAGTATTCTAAAAGCAATCGATAACGCTGAAAATAAAACCGCCAATAACACGGGCGGGACGTTTGCGGTATGTTTTAATTACGGTGGCCAACAAGAGATTGTCGACACAGTTAAAAAAATCATTGATTCCGGTGTCCCGACGGACGATATATCGGTAGATTTGATAAATCAAAACCTTTATCATCCTGAAATACCACCACTGGACTTGCTAGTCAGGACTAGTGGTGAAAAGCGCATTTCGAATTTTATGTTATGGCGCTGCGCCTATAGTGAAATTATGTTTATCGACAAATTGTGGCCCGATTTAACCAAAGACGACGTTACAAAAATTATTGACCAATATAGTTTACGTGCTAGGCGATTTGGGGGATAGGCTATGTTGATTATAGGAATAATTACTGGGCTACTTATACTAGTATTTCTGGTTACTGTACATGAACTCGGGCATGCAATTGTGTCCAGGCGAAACGGTGTTGTTGTCGAAGAGTTTGGGGTAGGATTTCCCCCACGAGCTTGGGGTAAAAAATTAAAAAACGGCACAATACTTACCTTGAACTGGCTTCCACTAGGAGGATTCGTAAAACTACAGGGTGAAAACGATGCAGCTAATAAAAAAGGGGATTATGGGTCTGCGACGTTTTTAAATAAGACAAAAATACTTTTTGCAGGGGTTTTTGCTAATTGGCTTGTCGCTGCCGTATTGCTAACAATACTTGCATTAATTGGTCTGCCAAAGGTATTGCCGAATCAATTTTCTGTCCCCAGTGACACTCAAACGATTGCACAGCCAGTCGAAGTATCTAATTTGACTCCAGATTATCCGGCAGTTAAAGCTGGACTGAAAAATGGCGATAGCATTATTCGATTCGCTGGTCAAAATGTCCCAACAGTTGACGACTTGCTGCATCAAATTAAAAGCAATGCAGGTAAAAAAGTATCGGTCGTTTATTCCAGGGCTAACGTCCAAAATAGTGTAGATGTAAAACTAAAACAAAGTGGAAGCAAAGAGATTTTCGGTGCTGGTTTGGGCCAACGTGAAGTTATTAAATCAACCTGGTCAGCTCCGATAGTTGGCATCGGAACGACAGTTCAATTCACATGGGTTACATTGCAGGGTGTCGGCAGTCTGGTCGGTGGTTTGGTGCATGGACTCGTTTCACAACTAAGTCCCGACAGCTCGGTTCGACAATCAGCGTCTGCAGAATTAAATACTGTCAGCAGTAGTGTGGCTGGTCCTATTGGTATAATCGGAACAATATTTCCCGCAGCCGAACAAGCAGGTCTTGTACAACTAACTTTTCTAACGGCAATTATCTCGCTTTCACTTGCGGTAATGAATGTTTTACCAATTCCAGCATTGGATGGGGGCAGATGGGCGACCATGGTCTTCTTTAGATTGACTAAAAGGAAACTCACAAAGGAACGTGAAGAAAAAATCCAAACAATCGGATTTTCGATACTAATGGGGCTCGTAATATTGGTGACTGTTGCCGATGTCGCAAAATTCTTCTAAATCAGTAACAGACGAAAATAGCGGTTCAGCCGTTTCCTATAAATATTGGTGGATGGTTTTTGTGCTCCCCGCTTGGATTGCGGTATGTTTTTTTGCTGCTCAAATATTCGTAGAGTTATTTATGTGGTTGATGGTACAAATAAATATTCCCCTGGAATTTGCCAACACAACAGTTTTGGAAACCGTATTTACAGTTATCGTGTACCTGTTGACTATTTTGCTGGTTATCGGTTTGCCATATTTTGTAAAAAAAATTAAAACAACCAGATTAGACCTCGGGATTACGCGGTATCCGACCTGGAAAGATATTCTGATTTCTCCAGCTGGGTTAATTGTTTATTTATTACTTTCTGCGATATTACTATATACATTGTCTCGATTGGGACCCGGTTTTAATATCGATCAAAAACAAGACGTTGGTTTTAGCGACGTTGTATTTCAATATCAGTTTATTTTGGCTTTCCTGTCACTAGTGATTATTGCACCAATCGCCGAAGAGATTTTATTCAGGGGTTATTTGTTTGGGAAATTAAAAAAATTTGTTCCAGTTTGGTTAGCAATCCTTGTAACAAGTTTAGTGTTCGGACTATTTCATCTGGTAAACTCTGGCTCACTTGCGTGGAACTTGGCAATAGATACCTTTGCTTTGAGTATTATTTTGTGTCTACTTCGTGTTGTTACGGGTAATATTTGGTCATCAATCCTGCTTCACATGCTAAAAAATGGAATTGCTTTTTATCTGTACTTTATTTCTCCACTACTATTGGTTACACTAGGTAAGTAATATGCGCGTTTCAAAATTATTTACAAAAACCAGCAAAAACATACCAGCAGGTGAAATTGCAAAAAATGCCCAGTTATTAATCCGGGCGGGTTTTATTAGCAAGGTCATGTCGGGGGTGTATGTATATTCTCCTTTAGGTCTAAGGGTTCTTGAAAAAATCAAGCAAATTATTCGTGAAGAAATGGATGCTGTAGGCGGCCAAGAATTAATTATGAGCAGCCTTCAAAAAAAAGAAACTTGGGATATAACGGGGCGTTGGGACGACAAAGTCGTTGATATGTGGTTCAAATCTAAATTAAAAGACGGCACAGATGTTGGTTTTGCTTGGTCTCACGAAGAGGCGATTATAGAAATGCTAAAGGATTATCTGGCAAGTTACAAAGATTTACCAATAAATGTTTATCAATTTCAGACAAAATTCCGAAATGAGCTACGCTCAAAAAGTGGAATTATGCGCGGCCGTGAATTTGTAATGAAAGATATGTATTCTTGCAGCAAGGACGAACAGCAACACACCCAGTTTTATAACGACACTATAGACGCGTATAACCGCGTATTTGAGCGTTTAGGTCTAAAAGACGACACCTACATGACATTTGCCAGTGGCGGGGCTTTTACGCAGTTTAGTCATGAATTTCAGACAATCTGTGATGCTGGTGAGGATACCATATATTTGCACAGAGGTAAAAATATTGCGATTAACGAAGATGTTATGGACGACGAAAACCTAAGTAAGCTTGGAATAAATCGAGATGAGCTTGAAAAAGTTAAAACTGCCGAGGTCGGCAATATCTTTAATTTTGGTACCAAAAAAAGCGAAGACACGGATTTTTCTTTTACAGACAGCGATGGAACCAAGAAATTCGTATATTTTGGATCATATGGCATCGGCGTTACTCGGTTGATGGGCGTTATGGTCGAAAAGTTCAGTGATGAAAAAGGTCTTGTCTGGCCAGAAAATATATCTCCGTATAAAATCTATCTGTTACGCATCGGTGGCGATGAGGCGACTACACACGCAGACGGTCTATACAAAGAGTTAACTGACAAAGGTTTTGAAGTTTTGTACGATGATCGTGACATCCATCCGGGACAAAAATTCGCAGATAGTGAACTAATCGGCATACCTTATCGAGTGACCGTAAGTGATAGAATGCTGGAAAACAATCAATATGAGCTTGTTGAGCGAAAAAATGGAGAAAAAATCGTGTTGACACGCGAACAACTGCTTGCTAAACTAGGCTGATTGTATAAAGTTTTGTATAATAAACGCTATATATGGTGTTTAAGCAGGCGAATAGAACGCTATTTGTCGAAAACAAGGAAATATTTATGAAAAAATCATTTATGATTACAAAACAGGGAAGGCAAGAACTTGAGGTTGAACTCAAGTCTCTTAAGGGTCATCGTAGCGAAATAGCCGCAAAAATTGCAGAAGCCCGTGATTTTGGCGATTTAAGCGAAAACGCAGAATACGACGTTGCTCGCGAAGAACAGGGTTTAATCGAAACTAGAATAGCTGAAATCGAAGATATTTTGTTAAATGCTGAAATTATTAAAAACGGCAATAAAACAAAAATTGCTCTGGGAAATAAAGTTGAATTGAAGAATGGTAAAAAACGATTTGTCTATACAATAGTTGGCCCTGTCGAGGCCGATCCAATGGAAGGCAGAATTAGCAACGAATCACCGATTGGAGCAGCCTTGTTCGGTAAAAAAGTTGGCGAAAAGGCTACTATTGAAACAGCCAAGGGGCGAGTTAATTACGAAATCCTAAGTATTTGTTAATATCCTGACTGATTTAACGAATTTAAGATAAGATTATGCTATAATGTAGCGGATATGGCGACACTAAAAGATTTTCGCGATGAGCGGATACGGAAACTAAAAGTCCTAAAAGACATGGGAATCAATCCTTTCCCACCCGAATCTCATCGCACACATAATACATCAGATATAAAGTCCCGTTTTGAAAGCTTGAACGGCCAAACCGTTACGGTTGCGGGCAGGATTATCGGAATTCGAAAATTTGGGAAACTTGCCTTTGTTGTCGTTCGGGATTTTAGTGGCCAAATTCAACTTTTTCTGCAAACCGGAATAGTTGAAGGTCTGGATGCGAAAAATTCTCAAATTGGAATTACAGAATTACCCCTACTAGATACTGGTGATTTTGTCGAAGCAACTGGAAAAGTCATCAAAAGCAAAACCGACGAAATTTCAGTTGAAGTCGTAAAGCTTCGATTGCTGACAAAAGCCATCAGGCCAATGCCAAGTGCTATTGATGGATTTACGAATAAAGAAGAACGCTTACGCCGAAGATATATCGATATGAATATCAATCAAAATGTTCGCGACCGATTTATTAGGCGAAGTAAGTTCTGGCAGGCAACCCGTGACTTTTTGAATCAGAACGGCTTTTTAGAAATAAACATCCCGGTTTTGGAACATACAACCGGTGGTGCAGATGCTAACCCGTTTGTAACCCATATGGATGCGCTAGACCAGGACTTTTACCTTAGAATCAGTCAAGAACTGCCATTAAAACGCCTTTTGGGCGGTGGTTTCGAAAAAGTATATGATTTAGGCCCACGGTTTAGAAACGAAAACTACAGCGACGAACATCTGCCAGAGCATATTGCGATGGAGTGGTATTGGGCATATGCAGATTGGAATGATGGCATGAAGTTTATCGAGGATATGTATAGGTATGTTTTAGAGCAAACATTTGGTAAGTTACAATTCCACATAAACGACATGGATGTCGATATGGGTAAAGTCTGGGAAAAATGGGATTATTCTACTGTTATTAAGGATCGATATAACATTGATGTTTTCGACAGCTCGCTCGATGACATTAAGAAAGCCTTGGCCGATAATAAACTCGAAGTCCAGCAAACTGAAAACCGGGCGCGTGGAATAGACAAGCTATGGAAAAATATCCGCAAAGATGTTGCGGGACCAATCTGGTTGGTTAACACACCAAAGTTTATTAGCCCATTATCAAAAGCAAACCCCGATGACGACAGGACAGTCCAAAGATTTCAACCAATAATCGCCGGATCTGAACTAGGCAATGGCTTTTCAGAGCTTAACGACCCAGTCGATCAATTAGATAGATTTGTGGAGCAACAAAATCTACGTGAAGCGGGTGACGATGAAGCTATGATGTTGGATATTGATTTTGTTGAAATGTTAGAATATGGCATGCCTCCGGCTTGCGGCTGGGGTAATAGCGAACGAGTATTTTGGGTATTTGAAGGCGTGACGGCGCGCGAGGGGGTGCCATTCCCTCAGCTTCGGGCTGAAATTGATAATACGACCCGCGATATTTATCCGGATATAAAACTACATTAAATCTATATTTTAATAGAGCCAGCTGATACGCGCGCCATTACTTAACGTGGTATGATATATGTATGATTGAGGTGAAGGGTGTTACTAAGATATATGGTAAAAAGGACAACGAATTTAAAGCGTTATCTGATGTAAGTTTTACAATACCTGACGGAGCAAGCGTAGCTATTTTGGGTAAATCTGGTAGTGGTAAGTCGACATTGATGCATGTGATGAGTGGACTGGACAAACCTCAAACTGGCCAGGTAATAATTGATGGCAACGATATTTTAAGGTTAAAAACCAAAGAAGTCGACAAATTTAGATCACGAAAAATGAGTTTTATTTTTCAAAGTTTTTTCGTTCAGGGGAATGAGAGTTGTTATAATAATGTAAGTTTACCGTTGGAGATTGCCGATGTCTCAATTTCTAGACGAAGAGTCCGCGTAGAAGCGGCCTTGAAGGCGGTAGAACTAATCGACAAGAAAAAATCGCGTGCCCGTGACTTATCCGGTGGGCAAAAACAACGATTGGCAGTTGCCCGGGCAATAGTTAATAGCCCCAAGATTTTATTTGCTGACGAACCAACCGGCAATCTGGACAGTGTTACTGGCGGAGTTATTGAAAACCTGTTGTTTAATTATCATAGAAAATTTAAAGTAACCTTGATTTTAGTGACTCATGATCCCGAACTCTCAGAAAGGTGCGACATCCAAATTCACATAAAGGACGGCGTAATCGACTCAATAAAAAGGAAAAAGAAATGAAGATTCAAAGCATAGTTATTAGGGCTGGTCGAAGCCTAAAACAAGCCAAGTCGCGAACCATCCTGACGAGTTTGGCTATTGCCGTTGGGGCGTTTACAATAACCTTATCACTTGCAGCCGGCGCCGGCGGAAGATCGTATACAGACCAAATCGTTAGCGCAAACACTGATGTTAAAGAGCTAAGCGTGCAAAAATCCCCTCCAAAATCTCAAAAAGGACCAACAAAATACTCTAGCAATATTGTCAGCGCTTCGACAGCATTTTTTTCAGGGGAGTTATTGACCCGGACCGACCTGAATGAGATTCAGAAGATTGACGGAGTCGTATCTGTAACTCCAAACTATAATCCACAAATTAAATATATTACTCGAGCAGGTCAAGATAAATACCTTGCGTCCATTAGTGCCTTCAGCCCTAGCGTAACGTTAAAATATGCCGCTGGGTCGGTTAGTGGTAATTTGGCCGACAACGAAATAGTTTTGACTGAAGAATATGTGCCGGCACTTGGTTTTAAGAATAACCAAGATGCAATAGGAAAAAACGTAGAAATTATTACCGATAAACTAACAGCGCCAATCTCGGCTCATCAAACAAAAACTTTTCCTTTCATAGTCAAGGCAGTCAGTAGTAAGTCGGGATTAGCATTTAGGTCCCAAAGCTCACTACTGGTTTCCAGCAGCTCTGCTCGGGCAATGTACGACTACATAAACATTGGTACACAAAGTTATGATGATTTTGCTGTGGCTTCGGTGCGAACAACCAGTGAGCAGAGGGCTAAAGAGGTTAAAGATGTCCTAATAAAAAAAGGCTACCAAGCACAGACTGCAGCCGACATATTAGGCGCCGTAAATACGTTTATTAATGTTTTGCAGGGGATTTTGCTTGGTTTTGGTGCTCTTGCAATACTTACGTCGATCTTTGGAATAATAAATACTCAATATATCAGCGTCCTTGAGCGAACTCAGCAGATTGGATTAATGAAAGCATTAGGAATGCGAAGACGGGATGTCGGCAGGTTATTTAAACTAGAAGCCGCTTGGATTGGTTTTTTGGGTGGAGTTATCGGCAGTGGCCTAGCCGTACTGGCTGGAACGATTGCGAACCCATTTATCAGCAAAGCCCTTGATATTGGCGATATACGTCTACTAATATTCAACCCGGTTAGTGTAGTAGCTGTTGTTGTAGGATTGGTTTTGGTATCCGTAGCATCCGGGATTTTACCTGCTCGCAAGGCAGCGAAACTAAATCCGATTGATGCGCTCAGGACTGAATAAAGTAAATACTAACGGATATAATTCTGTTACAATATAAGTATGTTAGATATTAAATACATTCGAGAAAACGCCGATAAAGTTCAACAAAATGCCAAAGATAAAGGCTATGACATCGATATCAGCAAGCTATTAAAGCTGGATAGCGACCGCCGAAAACTATTATCTCAGTCTGACGAGCTTCGAACAAAACGCAACGACAACGTTGCAAAAACCAAAGGCACCAAACCCACCCCAGAACTAATTGCGGAAGGCAAAAAGATTAAAGAACAGCTTGTTGAGCTGGAATCGCGAACCAAAGTAATCAACGACGAATATTCACAAATACTTAACAGTATCCCGAACGTCACCTTGGATGGTGTACCAAAGGGCGGCGAAAAAGACAGCGTAGAGGTGAAAAAATTCGGCGAACAACCAACAGGTGCGACTGACCATTTGGATTTTGCGGTTGCCAGAGATTGGGTGGATTTTGAGCGTGGTGCGAAGGTTGCCGGTGCAAAATTCTATTTTCTAAAAGGCGATTTAGCTTTACTTGAAAATGCAATTTATCAGTTTGCCTTGGACTTTATGGTCAAAAAGGGCTTTACGTTTATGACGGTTCCTCACATGGTTTCGTCACGAGTAATGACCGGTGCCGGATTTGCTCCACGCACCAGTGACCAAAGTGATGAATATGCTATCGAAGGCGAGGATTTATCATTAATTGCTACAGCCGAAATACCCCTGACCGGATATCATGCGGATGAGATTATTGACGAAGAAAAACTGCCGATATGTTATGTGGGCTATAGTCCATGCTATCGAAAAGAAGCAGGAACGTACGGCAAATTTACGCGCGGATTATTTAGGGTTCATCAATTTAACAAATTGGAAATGTACGCCTATACATTGCCTGAAAAAAGTGTTGAAATGCACGAGGCAATTTTGAAAAACGAAGAGGATATTTGGCAAGCAATAGGGGTTCCTTACCACGTGGTGAATATTGCTGCCGGCGATTTGGGCGCGCCCGCTGCAAAAAAATACGATCTTGAATATTGGTCGCCAGTCGACAATATGTATCGTGAATTAACCAGTTGCTCGAACTGTACCGACTATCAAACTCGCAGTTTAAATATTCGCGTTAGACGAAAAAATGGAGAAGTTGAAGTTCTACACTCACTAAACGGAACTGTCGTGTCGTTGGCACGTTCATTAGTTGCCGTATTAGAGAATTTTCAAGATAAAGACGGGACGTTTATTGTGCCGCAGGTGTTACAGCCATATTTGAACGGTCGTAAGAAGCTATAAACTTAAACAACTTGAACAAAAGGAGGGCAGTATGATTTCACAAATAAAAGTAAGTGGGATATCGTATGAGGTTGATGACGCCACGCGTAAATACGCCATAAAAAGAATAGGTCGCCTCGACAGTTATCTTCCTAGGCATGCACGGAAAACCGCTTCATGCGAAGTAAAACTCGAACAAGTCAATCATGATCATGGAAATAAATATGAAGTCGAGGTAATTTTAAATATCCCAAGTACATTAATTACAGCCAAAGATTCGACTAACAATATATTTGCAGCGATTGATATTGTTGAAGCAAAAGTACGAACACAGCTACGCGACTACAAGGAAGCGAATATTGCACACATTGGGAAGCGGCGGATAATGAGTCGTTTTAAACAAAGTTTTAAACGCGAATTATAGGCATTTCGCCTCTTGTAAAAATGCTATTTTAGCCCTATAATAAGTTGCAGTATTTCGTTATAGGACTTTATTTTGAAGGAGTAGTAGTTTTTTCGTTATGGTAAACAAGAATACAGTTCTAACAAAGTTATTTGGCGACCCGCAGGTGCGCACATTAAAAGGGCTTCAAAAAAAGGTCGGGTCGATAAACGCCCTATCTGACAAATATGCAAAAATGACAAAACCTGAACTAAAAAAGCAAACTGAAGCCTTAAAAAATAAATTGCATAAAAAAGGTTCAACACTCGATTCTATAATGCCCGAAGCGTTTGCCTTAGTCCGTGAAGTAAGCCACAGAATCCTTGGTGAGAGGCATTATGATGTACAAATGGTTGGCGGGATGGTTTTACATGATGGCAAAGTGGCCGAGTTAAAAACCGGTGAGGGTAAAACCCTAATGTCAACAGCGCCAATTTATCTTAACGCATTAACCGGTAAGGGTGTCCATGTTGTGACCGTTAATGACTATTTAGCTCAGCGTGATGCAAGTTGGATGGGTGGTATTTACAATTTTCTTGGTTTGACGGTCGGGGTTATTATAAATGATGCGTCATTCGTTTACGATCCAAACTTCGACAATGAACATCATGACGATCCAAGGTTGAAAAAATTGCGACCCGTTACAAGAAAAGAAGCTTACGCCGCAGATGTAACTTATGGTACGAACAATGAATTTGGTTTTGATTATCTCCGCGACAACATGGTCAACGAAGTCGAATTGTTGCGTCAACGTGAGCTTAACTTTGCGATTGTTGATGAGGTTGACAGTATCTTAATCGACGAAGCCCGTACCCCGTTAATTATAAGTGCCCCCGCTGCAGAAAACCCAGATAGCTACTATCAATTTGCAAAAATCGCAGCAAAATTAGTTCCCGAAGACTACATTATGGATGAAAAGCACCGCACCGTTTCTTTAAGTGATATTGGTACGGAAAAAGTCCAAAAGGTTCTTGGAA
>JAPLYU010000001.1:316695-644981 GCA_026395405.1 Candidatus Saccharimonadota bacterium | reverse complement strand
AATTAAAAATCTATACAGTCCTGACTACGTTCGTTCAGTATATCATTTAGATCAGGCACTTCGTGCTCAGACGCTGTTTAGGCGTGACAAGGACTATGTTGTAACTAATGACGGCGAAGTAATAATTGTCGATGAATTCACTGGTCGTTTGATGCAGGGTCGCCGTTACAACGAAGGCTTACATCAGGCAATCGAAGCTAAAGAGGGTGTAAACGTACAACAAGAAAGTATGACATTGGCGACTATATCATTCCAGAATTATTTCCGTTTGTATAAAAAATTATCTGGCATGACGGGAACAGCATATACCGAAGCAGAGGAATTTCAACAGATCTACAGTCTAGATGTGATTCAAGTTCCGCCGAACAAGCCGCTTATTCGTGATGATAAGCAGGATTTGATTTTTAAAACCGAAAAAGCAAAACTAAAAGCTGTTGCGGGGGCTATAGGTGAATATCATAAGGTTGGCCGACCCGTCCTGATTGGATCAGCATCGATTGCCAAAAACGAACTCATTGCATCATATTTGGATGCAGCGCATATCCCTTATGAACTTCTAAACGCTAAAAACAACGAACGCGAAGCATCGATTATTGAAAAAGCTGGTGAAAAGGGTTCAATTACGCTTGCTACCAACATTGCTGGTCGTGGAACCGATATTAAACTTGGCAAGGGTGTTGTCGAACTTGGTGGGCTGGTTGTACTTGGATCTGAGCGTCACGAATCACGGCGAATTGATAATCAGTTACGTGGACGTGGTGGACGACAGGGTGACCCGGGCGAAACACAGTTTTATGTATCGACAGAAGACGATTTGATGCGAATTTTCCAAGGCGAAAGAATTGCTGGATTAATGGATAGACTGGGCGTTGGTGAAGATACGCCGATTCAAAACAAAGCAGTCTCAAAAACTTTAGAAGCTGCGCAAAAGCGAGTTGAAGGTTTTAATTTTGATACCCGAAAAAATGTCGTGCAATACGACAATGTTATCAACCGACACCGTCGAGTTGTATATACGATGCGACGAAAAATTCTGGAAGGCGACAATATTCAACCCGAAATAGTTCGTTTGATAGAATCAGCGGTTGAAAAACTTACTTATGTTCCAGCAAAAAACAACCTAAGCTTTGCCGAGGAATTTGAGGCGTTATTCCCAATCCCAAATGAAAAAATTCTTGCTATCGGCGAGGAAAAGAAAGACAAGACGAGGTTTGATCTGGCACTACAAGGCGTTAAAGAGTTTTATTTGGACAAGGAATCAGAACTGAGTGTCGAAATAATTAGAAAAGTTGAACGTGAGGTTTATCTGCAAGTACTTGATACCCTGTGGATGCAGCATTTGGAAAACATGCAACACCTTCGCGAGGGTATTCACTGGCGTAGTGTAGGCCAGCGCGACCCACTAGTCGAATATCGAAGTGAGTCTCAAAAACTATTTGACAGCCTGCAAGGTACTTTGCGTGACGAAGTTTTGCGAGCAGGCATGCATGTTCATGCCAGTGACGTTATCGCTAAAACACAGGAAGAATATGAAACCGAACTTACCCGACTGGCTGAAAATGCAGTTGAGCGCGGTGTTAACGAAGTAACCGGCGGCGAAGAAAACAGAGATAACGACTTCAGTACTAAAAAGGTCAATGCCGTATCAAATCAGAAAAAAAATCAAAGTCGTAAGAAAAAGAAGTCCCAGCGCCAGAATCGTAAAAAAAGCCGGAAATAGCGCCGTAATACAGAAAGAAATTTAATATGGAACATGAAGTTGAAGAAATCAGATTAAAAAATGGGGCTAGGGGACTTTTAATTGATGTTCCCAATGCAACTACGGTGAGTATGCAGTTCCAATTTCGTGCAGGTAATCGCTATGCTAAGTCCAAAGACATCGAACAAGTCGCTCATATAATGGAACATATGGCTTTTGGAGCAAATGCCAGATATAAAACCGAAAACGAGTTTGAGTTTGAATTCACTAAAAACGGTGCCTATCGCAATGCTTATACTAGTGATTTATCGATGGTCTATACTGCTGACTGTGCTGATTTTGAATGGGATAGAATTCTGGATTTGCAAAAGGTCGCGATTTGTCAGCCAAGGTTTAATGAACCGGAACTTGCTGCCGAAAAAGGTAATGTCCGCAGTGAACTAACAAACTATTTAAATGATCATCAGAGGATATTATGGCCAAGGGTTCAGCAGTTGTTAGGCGAAGACATATTAACCTATCGACAGTCATTGCCTACAATCAGCAACGTTACATTAGCCGATGTCCGAGAGCATCACCGCCGAACCCACACAACTCAGAACATGCGTTTTGTAATAGCCGGGAAATTAGCGGGTCGTAAGGCCGAAATTAGGAGGCAAATCGAAGATTTTAAACTGCCCGAAGGTGAGCGTTTTGTCGTTCCGCATGATGAATTAGTCAAAGCGAATCCGACGGTTGTCCGCCGCAAAGACGCAACCAACCTGACATTTGGCCTGTTTATGGCGATTGAAAGGGAACTAGATGACGAGGAATTGGACGCTATGCATTACTTAAACCATATTTTGACTGGTACCATGCATTCTAGGATTTTTGGAGCAGCTCGCCAAAAAGGTCTAGCATATAATGTTAGCGCCTATACCGACGTTGGGTTCTATGACAGTGGTTGGGACATAACAGGTGAAGTTAACCACGAAGCGGCCGATGAGTTGTTTGATATTATTACACGAGAACTGAAAAATGTTCTCGATGGCAAGATAACTCAACAAGAAATTGATGCAGCTAAGTCTTTTGCCTTAGGTCGTTATCAAATGGGGGCGCAGACGGTTTCACAAATCAGCGGTTTTTATACGGGTCGGTATTTTGCCGACGGTTTTATAAAGAATTACAAAAAAGTTCCGGAAATGATTAAAAAAGTCACGGTAAAGCGGATGGTAGACACCGCCCGAAGCTTTATTTACGAAGATAAATGGGTGCTTGCGGCCGTCAGTAGTGGTGAAAAGCAAGAATTAATAGAACTTTCCGATAAAGTGGCAACATTATTCGAACCGCGCTAAGATATTAATATGAAAATAGCAATCGCAGGATATGGTCAAGAGGGTGAGGCAAGCTATAAATACTGGTCGGCTAATCCTGATAATCAAATAACAATTGTTGACCGCAGAAAACCAGACGCCGAAGTCCCCGAAGGGGTCCCGGTGATGATTGGGATTGATGCTCCCGAGAAACTACAGGGTTTCGATTTAGTTATTAGAACACCGCGAATGAGGCCAGATATGATAAAAACCGACGGTAAGATTTGGTCAATTACAAATGAGTTTTTTGCAAAATGTCCAGCGCAAATTATCGGCGTAACTGGATCAAAGGGTAAGGGAACAACCGTCAGTTTAATTGCTAGTATTCTCGAAAGTGCAGGCAAGAAAGTATGGGTAGTGGGGAATATCGGAAAACCAGCGCTGGGCATTCTGGGGCAAATCAAAACAGAAGACGTTGTTGTATATGAACTATCCAGTTTTCAGTTATGGGACCTAGAAAAATCACCTCATATTGCGGTTATATTGTTTATCGAACAGGAACACCTAAACGTACATGTGGATATGGATGAGTATGTGTTAGCAAAAGCAAATATCACCAAATATCAAAAAAATGACGACATTTTAGTCTATAATCAATCGAACCAATATGCAAAAAAAATAGCCGTAAACTCCAAAGCCAATCTGTTAGGTTATCCAGATAACTTGTCGGCACACGTTAACGAAGGAAATTTTTGCTTTGGCGAACAAATTATTTGTTCAGTAAACTCACTTGGTATTGTAGGGAAGTTTAACTATGACAACGCGTGTGCGGCAATTGATGCAGTTTGGGGTATAACAAATGACAATAAAACTATTGAAAGCGGACTTAAATCCTTTAAGGGATTGCCGCACAGACTACAGTTTGTGTGTGAGGTTGACGCTGTTAAGTATTATGACGATAGCATCGCCACAATACCCGGAGCGGCGATTGCTGCAGTCAATGCGTTTGACGGTCCAAAAGTAATAATTCTAGGCGGCTCCCCTAAGGGCTCTGATTTTACAAATCTTGGGAAGGAACTGGCAAAGCAGGATGTGAAGGCTATATTAACAGGCGATGAAGCTCAAAGAATTGCAGATTCTTGTAAAAACGCTGGCTTCAATAATTTTGAAATTATGGAATATATTTCTATGGACAAAGTTGTGAGTCGGGCGAAAGAGATTGCAAGCCCGGGCGGGTATGTAATATTAAGCCCCGCGTGCGCTAGTTTTGACCACTTCAAAGATTATGGTGATCGCGGTGATCAGTTTAGCGCTGCTGTCGGTAGACTTTAATAAATTAACGATTTAGTTCTGGATGCAATTGCGTCAGATGGTTCCAGGACTTTAATTTTTGAGCCCGCGGACTGGATGATGCGTTTTTTTAGCCAATGAAAATGTGTACAACCCAGTACAATAACATCAACATTTTCCATAATTAAAGTATCGACAACAGATTCAACATCTATTTTATTTAATTCTCCGCTTTCAATTAACTCTGCCCATTTACTGCAATCAGGCTCGATTACATAGATGTTTTTAGTCCAGAGATTCTTCAAATGACGATATTGTTTGCTTTTTAGTGTGCCAGGCGTGGCGCAAACGGCGATGCAATTTGTCTTTGTAATCTGGGAGGCGGGCTTTATCATTGGCTCGATGCCAATAAAATTTACATTTGGGTAAGACTTTCGAAGCGAGGATATTGCAACTGTTGTTGCGGTGTTACATGCTATAACAATTGCGTCGCAATCGATGCTTATTAATGGCTGTATGGCGTTTTTTGTAAGGCTGATAATTTCATCTGGTTGTCGGCTACCATAGGGGACATGTTCGTGATCATTAACCGCAATAACTTCGGCTTTTTTAATTAGCTTTCGAAGCTCAGTAGCAACCGCCTCACCCCCAATTCCTGAATCAAAAACACCAATACGCATAATATACCTTTGATTTTAGCATCAGGCTATTTAAAAAGTCTAATAACCAAACCGATGACGCCCCTTACTGATATAATAAAAGAAACCATGCAACCACTACTGAAGCGAATTACGAATTTATCGACGCAGATTGACGCGGCTATTGAACGTTTGGAGATTTCAAAAAAGCAAAAAACTCTGGCAAAACTTGAGTCAGAGTTATCAAGACCGGAAATATGGAATAATCCAATCGACGCCCAAGAAAAGTCAAAAAACTTAGCGGCACTAAACTCAACTATTGAACCTTGGCTGGTGTTAAACGCACAGGTTAAGGATATTGCTGAACTTATCGGGATGGGGGATGGCAGTTTGGAAAAGGAATTCGAAGGCCAAGTGTCTGCGCTTGAAAAAGAATTCAAAACTCGTCAAAAGGATTTGATGTTTCATGGTAAATACGATGACCATAACGCTATTATCAGACTTAGCGCTGGTGTAGGTGGGACGGATGCGCAGGACTGGACCGAGATGCTGGAGAGAATGTACCTGCGCTGGGCAGAAAAATCCGGTATGCAAACAGATATTATAGAACGTTCGACGGCCGAAGAAGCAGGCATCAAATCAAGTATTATTGAAGTAACCGGGCCGTTTGCTTATGGGAAATTGCGCAGCGAAAATGGGGTTCATCGTTTGGTACGACTTAGCCCATTTAATAGTGATAATTTACGTCAGACAAGTTTTGCCCTGGTTGAAGTTCTGCCAAAAATCAACAGTCCCAAGGAGATTCAAGTCGACGACAAAGATATAAAAATCGATGTTTATCGTGCCGGTGGACATGGCGGACAATCTGTGAACACAACGGATAGTGCGGTTCGTGTAACACACATTCCAACCGGGATTGTCGTTGCAATTCAAAACGAACGTTCTCAGTTGCAAAATCGAGAAATGGCGATGAAAATATTGCTTTCAAAACTGACCCAACTCCAACTTGACCAACATGTCGCAAGTATAACCGAACTTCAGGCTGGCGAATCGGCAAACTGGGGGTCACAGATTAGAAATTATGTATTACACCCGTATACATTAGTGAAAGATACTCGTACCAAATACGAGGAACGTGATGTTCAGGGTGTTTTGGATGGCAAAATAGATTCTTTCATTGAGGCGTTTTTAAGCAACGAAAAAATTGTCTAAACAGGCTTCTTTTGTTACAACCGTCGTTCCACTTATGGTATAATTGGTCATTGATGATATTGCTTGATAGGGTAACGAAATCATATAGCAAAAGTTCAACCCCGGCTCTAGATAGAGTCAGTTTATTTATTGAACCACGTGAATTTGTAATTTTAGTTGGTACCAGCGGTGCGGGTAAGTCGACATTATTCAAGCTACTAACCCGCGAAGAAAAACCTACAAGCGGCAAAATTGTTGTAGGTGGTATCGATTACGATACCCTAAAAGACAGTAATATACCTATGCTTCGTCGCAAAATCGGTGTTGTTTTTCAGGATTTCAAATTACTCCCTCAGCGCACTGTTTTTGAAAATATTGCTTTTGCGCTAGAAATCGCCGGTATGACTCACCGCGAGATAAAAAGTACCGTACCAAAAGTAATCGAACTTGTCGGACTAACTGGAAAAGAAAAACATTTCCCTCATCAACTGGCTGGTGGCGAGCGGCAACGCGTTGCAATCGCAAGGGCGGTTGTTAGACAGCCGAAAATTTTAATCGCCGACGAGCCAACGGGTAATTTGGACCCTCGGCATAGCTGGGATATTATTCGCTTGCTTGAAAAAATTAATAAATACGGTACTACAGTCCTGTTGACTACACACAACGCTGAAATTGTTAACAAATTAAAGCGTCGAGTTATTACATTAGACCACGGCAAAATTTCAGGTGATCAGGCGGTAGGGAGTTACAGGCAATGAGCGCCAGGGCAAAGAATAAAACTAACCACAAGGCTTTGGCAAATAAAAAGCAAAATCGTCGTAGGATGCTGACCTTTTGGCGTATTATCAGATACGGAACCGACAGTTTTATGCGCAATTCATGGTTATCGGTTGCTGCTACCGCAGTTATGACAATTACTTTGCTGATTATCTTTACTGCAGTTGTAACACAAAACATCTTGGACAATACAATCACTGATTTACAAAATAAAGTCGACATGTCAATTTATTTGAAAACCGAGACGACCGACAAAGTTGGCAATAACATTAAAGCCGAACTCGAAAAATTGTCATCAGTTAAATCCGTCAAATATATTAGCGCCCAAGACGCAAGGTCCGAAATCGCAAAGGCAAACAGTAGCAATGCCAGCGTACTTGCGGCAATAACCGAGGCTACAAACAAAAACCCGGCGACAATCCGGGTCGTGGTTGCAAATATCGATAATACATCACAACTCGAAAAATTCGTGGCAACTGACGCACTGGTAAAAAAGAACCTGAACCCAGACTATAAACCGTCTTTTGCGGGAGAGCGTAGTAGTGCAATTAAATCAATTGGGCGAGCCGTTAATTTTGCCCAAGTCGTTGGTTTGGGCGCAGGTCTTATTTTCGTAATAATATCGGCATTAATCATTTTCAACACAATAAGAATGGCAATTTTCAACCGTCGTGAAGAAATTCAGATGATGAAGCTAATAGGGGCTGACCAATCCTTTATTCGTGGACCGTTTTTAGTCGAAGCAATCATTTATGGGGTTATTGCAGCCTTTATTTCTACTGGTATTGGGGTATGGGCATTATTAGCTTCGTCTAATACTTTATCAAGTTATCAAATTTCAGTGCACGAAACAATTAAATTGGTTACGGTCTATTCTCCACTACTTGTTCTGGGTATGATATTAATAGGGGCGGTAATTGGTATTATCTCGTCGTTGCTGGCAACTCGCCGCTATCTGAAATTATAAAGGATAACAGGTTGACTTATTCGTAAAGCTTATGGTATACTCAAAAAAGTTATGAAACTGCGTACCACCACACCAGCTTCGGTCTCTTTAACCACTAGGGTTCTGCTGGGTTTTATCGGCTTGTTGTTTGTTGTGTCTACTCCTTTGCAAATTACGCAAAGGGTATTTGCCGATCACTATGACGATCAGATAAACGCACTTCAACAAGAGATAAACCAGTACCAGGCGGCAAGTAACACCTTGAGTAGCCAGGCAGACACACTACAAACCGCGTTATCTCAACTTTCAAGTCAGAAATCAACAATCCAAGCACAGATTGACTTAAGTCAAGCGAAATACGATAAACTTGTTCAACAAATTGCCGATACCGAAAAGATGATAAAAGACAATCAAGACGCTCTTGGCGTCACAATTGCAAATATGTATGTTGACGGTAAGGTATCGCCAATTGAGATGATTGCCAGCAGTAAAACAATCAGCGAATATTTGGACAAACAAGAGTATCAGTCGTCAATCCGTGACCAACTGACATCAACAATTAATAAAATCAAAGACCTAAAAACTCAACTAAATAAGCAAAAGACTGATGTAGCGAAGATATTAGAAGACCAGAAATCGCAAAGAGATCAATTGGTCGCAAAAGAAAACGAGCAACAAAAGCTTTTGAATGAGACACAGGGTCAGGAGGCTGCCTATCAGCAACTGATTGGTAAAAACCAGGCCGCAATTTCAGAAGTCAGGGCGACTCAAGCTTTGGTCAATAGTCGATTTAACGGTAGTGGCGGATATTCATTAGTCGATTCTGGATCATTGGGTGACTATCCGTGGAATTCATCTAATTGTCCTATGTGGGGCTATTTATCGACAGGCGGTGCCGACGGTAATGGTGGTGATGGGCATGGATATGGTTGTAGACAATGTGCAAGTTTTGTTGCCTGGAAAATTGCCAAAGAAACAGGAAAATACTATTCGTGGGGCAATGCCGTTAATTTCACCCATGGTGCTACAAATGCCGGATATGCCGCTGGTGGGCCTCAGGCAGGCTCGATTGCCGTAATGGATCCTGGGACTGCCGGTGTCAGCGAGGGCCACGTTGCTTGGGTAGAGGCGGTCAATGGAAACTCGGTATTAATTAGCCAGTACAACTATAACTACGGCGCCGGTTACGGGATGTATAGCGAGATGTGGCTATCAGCGGGTGCATTTGATCATTACGTACATATAAGATAAATTAGCATTACTTTTATAACTCACTTTAACCTTTGTGCGCTATAATTAAATACAATACAATACAAAATATGGAATAGGGGATTTGATGGCACGAAAACATGTAAAAACAGTTAAACATACTCCAAAACACAAGTCAGAAAAAAACTTGATGAATTTTAAAGTCTGGCCAGGTACCTGGTTTGTTTTGATTGCCCTATTTGCTGCAATTGGATATGTTGCCGGTGTTTATCATTACCAGATAGAATCGACGATTGGTCCAGTTTTTGGCTATAACGCGCATTCGGGAAGTATTGATTTGTCGTCAGTCCAACAGACGTATAATCAATTAGCTGCAAATTTTGATGGTAAGCTTGATACCGCAGCGCTTATTCAGGGGGCTAACAAGGGCCTCGTGGATGCCGCAGGCGATACTTATACGGTGTACATGAGCCCCCAGGAGTCTACCGACTACAATAACAACTTGTCTGGGGACATTGGCGGTGGGATTGGTGCCGAAATTGGGATTAAAAACAACCAGCCAACAATAATTCGAGTATTACCAAATAATGCCGCAATTAATGCCGGCCTGCAGGCGAACGACGCGGTATTAAACGTGAACGGTCAATCAACATCGGGGATGTCTGTCGATAAAGTCGTAAGTCTAGTAAGGGGCAAGCCCGATACAACAGTTAAATTGACCATCAAACGGGGTGATACAGTCAAAGACTACACAATTACTAGAAAAACAATCAATAATCCAAGTGTTGAAAGCAGTATTGTAAACGGCATCGGCATAATTACCATTATTAGGTTTGATAGTGAAACAGGAAGCTTAGCCAAACAGGCTGCACAAGATTTTAAAAACCATGGTGTTAAGGCTGTTATATTGGATCTGCGCAACAATGGTGGCGGTTTTGTAAATGCAGCCACTGACGTAGCCGGACTTTGGCTGGACAATAAAATCGTTGTAACAGAGCGAAACGGCGCTGTAATTAGGGATACTCTACGGACCGGTGACAATGCGATTTTGAAAGATGTCCCGACAGTAGTACTAGTAAATAGTAATACTGCTAGCGCCAGTGAGATTGTTGCAGGGGCTTTACGGGATTATCATCAGGCGAAACTGGTTGGCGATAGAACCTATGGTAAAGGCAGTGTTCAAGAGTTAATCACTCTGAATGGAGGCGCGCAACTGAAGGTAACGACAGCCAAGTGGTTTACGCCGAATAGTGTAAATATTTCCAAAGAGGGGATCAAGCCGGATGTTACCGTCGGTTTGACTCAAGCCGACATCGATAATGGTACTGATCCGCAACTCGATGCAGCCAAGAAATTACTGGGGTTATAGGACTAGTCTTTGCGCTTGTGTTTTTGTATCAGGTTGTAGTAATATAAGGTTAATATGGAAACAAAGAAAAAAATTCTTTTAGTCGAAGACGACGCAGCACTATCGGGAGTTTACAAATCACGCCTACTTATGGAAGGTTTTGACATTAAAGAGGTCAGTAATGGTGAATTGGCACTTTCTACTGCACTGGAATACAAACCTGATTTGATTTTGCTTGATGCAATGATGCCGAAAATCAGTGGTTTTGATGTACTAGACATATTGCGCAACACCCCCGAAACATCAAACATTCGTATTATCATGCTGACCGCACTTTCACAACCCAAAGACAAAGAACGAGCCGAATCACTGGGTGTTGATGACTACCTAGTCAAATCACAAGTGGTGATTGGCGACGTCGTCGAACGTGTTAAATTCCACCTGGGTATTGTAAAACCCGAGGAAGTAAAACAAACAGAAGGTCAGTGATTTTGAAATTTATTAAAAAAGCGCCGTTTTGGCGCTTTTTTGTATTTCAATTAAATTATTTAACCGTAACCTGGGTTCGAGGAACTGTTTTACCTGTAAATTTACCCTTGCGGATTTTATTGAAACTGACGATTCCATCGACAGCGGCATGGATAGTGTAATTCTTGCTGATGAATGTTCCTGGGCCGGAAATCTTGGTAGAACCTGTTTGACGGACCAATACTTCGCCAGTACGAACTTTTTGACCACCAAAACGTTTAACACCAAGTCGTTGACCGGCATTATTATGAATATTTTTGGACGTTCCGCCCGCTTTGACGTGTGACATTAATTAACTCCTAAAGTTTTATATCAAAATCTAAGTAATTGTATCAAAAATATGGGGTGGCGTCAAGAGCGTTAGGGGGTTAGCTTTCAGGTTGCTAGTTTTCTCTGTCCTTTTCCATAAGATGCATTGGTGCTATAGGATGATCTGGTGTTGGTGGCGTTTGTTCCGTACCTGCTAAAACTTCCGATTTCGGGAAATCTGGTTTTTCTGCTTCACTCGCTTGTTTTTCTTTATACATATCAACAGCATTCTCAACCATTTGATTTTTTAGGTTATCGCTAGCGATGTCCGGTACTGATTTTTTTGCACTTTCTCGAATTCGTGACTCCGATGAATGCTCGCTACCTTGATAATCATCTCCAAGCTCAGCCTTTATTGCTTCCTCAGGCATAAACTTTGGCTGAAGTTCAGACCTGAAATTTCTCGCTGCCTCTGCGCCAATAACAATTTTTTCATCTTCGGTTGCGTCTGGCTGTAGAGCAATCGCCCTACGAGACACCTCTGCTGTCATAGCCGTGTTACCGTTCCAATCAGCGAAAGCTTCACTAACACCTGATTTTAAATCCTCTTCGGATGCATTTTTTAATTCTCGCTCCATTCCTCGGGCTTGTCCCTCAGCTCCGATTGGAGGTAGGCCATCAACAACTTCACTAGGCTGACCAATTCTGGCCGGGTCATCAGATTCGATGATAGTACCAGGGCTTGTTTCAGCTGCCGCGACCCTGCCTGCGTCGTCACCGTATTGCTCGACTAATATTTTTGGGTCAATTGACGGGTCAATATTCGGGGTATCAACTGGTTGCTGTTCTTGTTCCATGGTTTTTATTTCCTTTGGTTAAGTTTGCTTTAATAATACTAATGTTTTAAACCCTTGTCAAAACTAGTAACTCGCGGGCAACAACTTGGTTTTCGCGGAAATACAACAGGTCACCTTGTGAAATATTAGCGAATTCATGTGGTTTATAATCTAGCCTGGCGATTGTTGAAATTAGAGGTAGGTGAGTGATTTTACCGTCTTTGTCACGCCAAGCGGGGACAGCAATGCAAACAAGTGTTCCTGGTTTAATTTGGCCAGCAAGGTTTTTCAAAAATTCAGAAATTATATGATTACAATTTTGTTTTACTTCTTCGAGTTTCGTGGGCGATGGCGGGGCGCTGAAAGGTTGTCCAAGGTATACTTCACTAACGATGGCGTCGATTGGTTGTTGCCACTTAGTTTTTACGGCGTCGCCCTCATGTAAATACCAGTCAAATTTTACGTGATGACTGTCGGCCAACCAATTTAGATTGTCACGACAGTATCGGACCATTTTTTCAGATAAATCAGTACCGTAGATTGAATAGCCCATCAGGGCAGCTTCTTGCATGATTACACCGGTGCCACAAAATGGGTCAAGGATCCGTAAGCTTTTTTGGTCACCAACGGCCAAATTAATCATTATCTGAGCAAGTTTTGGTGGTAACATGCCGACAAAAGCATCGCGCTTCGGACGCATTTGGTCACGATTGGCATAGGCTGTGATATTTTGCGAGCCAGTGCTTTCGGCAATAATCACATTATCCTTTGATTTGACAATTAGAATTTCGACTTTGTTTGGTGAAAGGCCAAGTTTGTTGTGATGACTTACTGCCGAGTTTAATGCGGGTGTTGGGTTGGGGACTAAACGTAGGCTAACGCCAGATTTTTTTAATTTTTGCTTTAATATTATACCCGTTTTCTGGACTTCACGGGAGTCAACATCAAACCCATAAACACTAATTCCAAGGGTAATTTTGCCTTCAAACGCCGACCATTTGCCGGAATAATATTGAACAACTTTTTGACTCACCTTATGCCAATCACTTTTCGGCAATTCGTCAACAATTATCCCTGCTTTTGGGGAGCCACCGAGTTTTTGGATATCAAAATAGTCACTATCAACAGTTGCGGCTTGGCTGGAGATAACTTTTACTGAACTACCGCCGAAAACTCTTTCAAGTTCAGCGATGCCAAGAGCCGGTTGTCGTCCTAAAATTGCAACATACATGTAATCATTATACGTTGTTAGTGGCTTTTCGGTGATATAATTGTGAATAAGTTATGAAATTTCGTACGTGGGTAAATATATTTACGATTGTTCTACTGGCAGTAGTTATTTATTTTAGCTGGGGTCAGATTTCACAGGCGTGGGCTCTTTTAGGGACTGTAAATCTTTGGATTTTTTCATTGATGGTTCCTGTTCAATTTCTGAGTTATTACGCTGTCGGAGAAGTGATGTTTACATATCTGCGGGCAAAAGGCGAGCTTGGCAGTATGTCTAGGTGGGGGATGACAAGGGTGGCTCTGGAACTAAATTTTGTAAACCATGTTATTCCGGTTTCTGGAATTGCAGGATTTTCGTATTTGGGAGTGGTACTGAAGGAACACGGCGTAAGCGTTGGTAGGGCGACAGTAGCTCAGCTAATACGTTATGCAACCATGTTTGTTGTATTTGTCATGATGATTCTTGCGTCAGTCGTCGTTTTAGCTTTTGATCAAAAAGTAAGTCGAACGACGCTTATTATTTGTGGAGCATTCATTTTGGCGACCATAGTTTCAGCCGTTGTGGTGGTCTATTCTGTTAGCAACCGCAAACGACTCGTTAAATTTTCAAGCTGGCTAACCAGGACAGTTAATAAGATTGTCTCCAAAATATCTTTTGGGAAAAAGAAGCACTTATTAAAACTAGACAAGGTCGAGGCTTTCTTTACAGATATTCACCAGGACTACGTAGAAATATTAAAAGACAAAGGTATATTAATCCGTCCATTTTTGTGGTCACTATTGGCAAATATATGCGACGTTGGACTGGTGTTCATTGCTTTTCTGGCACTTGGGACGTTCGTAAACCCGGCAACTTTGATTGTGGCTTGCGGAATATCATCATTTACGGCAATATTTGCGGCAACACCCGGAGGATCTGGTGTTTACGAGGCAATAATGATTGCGTTTTTGGCTTCAGCCGGAGTACCTCCTGACGTTGCAATTGCCGGTACATTACTGGCGCGAGCGACCGTGCTGGCGGGAACGATTATTTTTGGATTTATATTCTATCAACTAACGATTCATAAATATGGAAAAATTGATAAACCTACAGCAAATTTATAGCGTCAGCGATTTTATCGCAGTCTTGAACCAGACACTTGAATTCGCTTACCCAAGTGTTGAGGTCGAAGGTGAAATTGCTTCGTTTAAAATCAACCAGGGAAAGTATGTCTTTTTTGACATCAAGGATTCCGGTGGTAGTATTAATTGTTTCATGACGGTCTGGCAACTTCGGGTTCCGATTGAAGATGGTATGAAGGTTGTGATATCGGCTGTTCCAAAATTGACTCAATGGGGAAAATTCAGCTTGACTGTAAAATCTATCAGACCAAGCGGCGAAGGTGCATTAAAAAAGAGCTTCGAGCTGTTAAAAGCGAAACTTGAAAAAGAAGGTTTATTTGCGCCGGAACGAAAACGGCTGTTGCCGTCTCTTCCGCATCACATTGCTGTTGTTAGTAGTACGGGAGCCGCCGGTTATGCTGATTTTATAAAAATAATTGGTGATCGTTGGGGTGGTCTGCTGATTGATGTTGCAAATGTTCAAGTTCAGGGACAGGGCTCACCAGACCAGATAATTAAAGCGATTGACTATTTCAACCAACAAGAAAAATTGCCCGAAGTAATTATAGTTATTAGGGGTGGTGGTAGTGCTGACGACCTTTCGACTTTTAATGACGAGCCGTTGGTTAGAGCGATTGCCGGCAGCCGTATCCCAACATTGGTTGGGGTGGGACATGAAACCGACCAAAGCTTGGCTGATTTGGCAGCTGACGTTAGAGCCGCAACACCCAGCAACGCCGCTACTATATTGGTTCCCGACAAAAACGAGATAATTCGATCTGTAAAAAGACAAATTGATTTGTTAATGCCTCGGATTATTCAAGTCATCGACCAACAGAAAGCTGAGCTAAACAATCAACTAATAAATATCATTAACAAAATAGATTTGAAAATCGATAAGCAAATCGTATACGTTTCAAGTATGAAAAACATATTAAATCAACTTGATCCGAATAAGGTTCTAGACAGGGGATATGCGATTATAAGGGGTGTAATAAAAAGGGGTCTTGCGATTGAGATTGAAACAAATAAAGTTATACTGGAAGCAGAGGTAAAAAATGTCACAAGCAAATAAATCAATTCAAGAAAAAACCAATCAATTAACAAAATTGGTTGCTTGGTTTGATAGCGATGATTTTTCAATCGAAGAGGCGCTAGATAAGTATAAAACTGCTGAAAAGCTTGCTGCAGAAATTGAAAAGGATTTATCAACTCTTAAAAACGAAATAAATATTGTAAAAAATAAATTTGATAGCGAAAAGTAATGATCTGGTTCTGGGTTATACTACTAGGCGTCTTTTTTACTTTTGGATTCGTTGTTTTTCGTGGGGCGCCTTATATTCCAAGCCAAAAAAAATTTTTGAAACTAGCGCTTCGTGACCTGTATCACTTGACGAGCAAAGATGTGCTTGTAGATATTGGAAGTGGCGATGGCGTTGTTTTACGGCAAGCTTCAAAAATTGGCGCTAGGGCGGTCGGGTTTGAACTAAATCCGGTTCTGGTTCTCCTATCACGTTTTCTTTCTCGCGGCGACAAGCGCGTCTCCGTTCATTTAGTTGATTTTTGGCTGACGCACTTACCGGATGACGCAACGGTTGTCTATATATTTTCGGTTGGTCGTGATATGAAAAAAATGATGAAATGGATGCAAAAAGAAGCGACCAGAATTGGGCGTCCGATATCTTTAATAAGTTTTGGGTTTGGTTTTAATAATATTAAGGCTGACAAAATAACCGGGCCATATTATTTATACATCTTTCATCCTTTACACCAACTTAAACCACAAGTATAATGACTTTATGCCACCAACAAACAACGAATTCAAAGAAAAACACCATCGAATAAGCGGTTGGTTAATTGCAACAATTTTGTTGATTCTTGTGGTAGCGGGTTTAATTGCATTGTCCGTTTGGCTTTATTTTAACTATAATGATCAAAAAACAAACGTTGAAACCATTAGTAATAGCAAGGTTTCAGTGGCAGTAAAAAAACAAGTAGACATAGACAATAAGAAGTTTACTGAAAGTGAAAAATTACCGACTCGTCAATTCGTTGGTCCGGATGATCTTGGTCGGGTTACGTTTGAGTATCCAAAAACGTGGAGCGTTTATGTATCCAAAGACGCCACAAACGGCGGCACATTCGAAGCGTACCTTAACCCGTTGTCAATTCCGCCAGTTAGCACTTCACAGCAATATGCCCTTAGGGTCGTTATTAATCAAAATGATTATGACAAAGAAATTGCAACGTACAGCTCATTGGTTAAAAAGGGTGACTTAAAAGCTAGTAGTGTAGTAGCAGATGGTAATAACGGTACACGACTTGACGGTAGTTTTACAAAGGATATCCGGGGGTCAGCGGTGATATTTAAGATTCGCGACAAAACATTAACAATACGATCCGATGCAACTACTTTTGCAACCGACTTCAATAATTTAATCGCTACGATAAAATTTAATCAATAACCAAACTACTTTCTGCCAACATGGTACAATTGTTAGTATATGGGTGCAACGCAAGGTGAGCACGAACGATATTTAGAGGGACCACTTAGGGATGGTATTCCGTCGCTTGTCGCCGCTGCACACGAACTTAAGTCACCACTTGCTTTAATTAGGCAGCTATCTTTGTCGTTGGAAGATGGGATATTTAATATCGAAGAGCAACAACGAATGCTGAGGCAGATTAGCTTAACCAGTGAGTGCGCACTTCGTTTGACGAGTGATTTAACACGTTCTGTCAGGTTGTCAGAGGCGCTATTTACGCTTGAGCCAATCAATCCGCAACAATTATGCGAAGACATAGTCCACGAACTTGCACCGTTTTTCATTGCCCACGACTGTAAAGTAAAACTGAAATCACGAAAACACCCACTTCTTTTAATTGCAAACCGTGATTTATTACGAAGAATAATTATGAATTTCAGCGATAACGCCTTACATTACACCGAAGAAAACACTACGGTTGAAATCCAAATCAAATCACGCGACAAGGGCAGGGTGGTTCGTTTGGGGGTCAGAGATTACGGTCCGGCACTATCAAACAACGTTCTTGGCTCCCTAAAAGGTAAACTTCTCGATGCTTCTACTACGGTTCATGCCAGGCCCCAAAGTAGCGGGTTGGGACTTTACATTGCTGGGCAGTTTGCAGATGCAATGAATGGAAATATTGGAGTGGAAAGACACCGAAATGGATCTACGTTCTATGTAGATTTGCAGGCATCTAATCAATTGAGTTTGTTATGAAACCCGCATCTATTTTAGTGGTAGAAGATGACAACTGGCTATCCGAACAATATTCACGGGTTTTATCTAATGCTGGGTATTTAGTGCACCGGGCTTCGAACGCACTGTCTGCAATCGAAGAAATCGACGACATAAACCCCGATGCAATTATTCTGGACGTTCTTTTAACGGGCAGTACGGCATTTGCGTTGCTTCACGAGCTACAGTCGTATGGTGATACGGGCGGTATACCAATCATAATGTGTACCAATCTTGCAAATGAGCTGAAACTGGAAGACTTAAAACCTTATGGCGTAAAAAGAATCTTAGATAAAACAACAATGATACCGAATGATTTGACGGTTTCCGTTCGGAGCGTATTACCTTGAGGTCGGTTAGGACGCCGGCAATTGTACTGAGGCGCACAAATTATGGTGAGGCCGATAGAATTCTGCAATTACTAACTCCGGATGGTAAACAAAGCGTGATGGCTCGTGGTGTGCGCCGCGAAAAAAGTCGTCTGGCTGGCGGAATAGAATTATTTGCAATTTGCGAAGTTGTAATAGGTGAGGGAAAAGGTGAAATTGGAATTTTAACTTCGTCGAAATTAGTACATTTTTTCAGACATATTATGGACGACTATGACAGGATGCAGTTTGCTTACACCGCGATTAAACTGGTTTCAAAATCAAGTGAAATGGTTCAGGGTCCAGAGTGGTATGATGTTTTAGCTGAAACATTGGCAGGCCTGGATTCAAAGTCGGTATCATTTGAACTGGTTCAAACTTGGTTCTATTTACACCATGCGGCAGTTATGGGTTACGAACTTAGTTTGTGGCACGATGAAAATGGCAAGGAATTATCACCGGAACTTTCATATCGTTACGATGTCTCAGAACGGGGATTAATAGTAGTTGAGGGTGGCGAAATTACAGCCGACCACATTAAACTATTACGGTTAATCGCAACTAGGCCATTAAGGGTTCTTGCAAAAATTGGCGGAACTGAAAAAATAATGTCCGATTGTTTTTTGGTTGCACGCGAACATGCTGCAATATAATGGTATAATTATCGACAGATATGAGCGACAAAAATATACGAAACGAAAAGATGGAATCAATCGTTAGCCTGGCAAAACGCCGCGGTTTTATTTATCAAGGCAGTGAGATATATGGTGGTCTAAGCGGAACTTGGGATTACGGTCCGCTTGGCGTAACACTAAAACGAAATATTATGAACCTGTGGTGGAAAATGTTTGTGCAGGAACGCGATGATATGTACGGAGTTGATGCGGCAATTTTGATGAATCAAAAAGTCTGGGTTGCAAGTGGTCACACCAACACATTCAGTGATCCCATGATAGAATGTAACAATTGCCACGGTCGTTTTCGTGCCGATACAGTCGATGCCACTAAGTGTCCAACATGTGGCAAGGAAAATACTTTCGGTGAACCGGTCCAATTTAATATGATGTTCAAGACCCATGTGGGACCCGTTGACGACGAATCCAGTATCAGTTATCTGCGTCCTGAAACAGCACAGGGGATTTTTACGAATTATAAAAACGTAATTGATAGTTTCCATCCCGATATGCCATTCGGTATTGGCCAACAAGGCAAGGCATTTCGAAACGAAATTTCACCACGCGATTTTATTTTTCGAACTCGCGAATTTGAACAAATGGAAATCGAGTATTTTGTAAATCCTGAAAAATGGGAAGAATCCTTTGAAATGTGGCGCAAACTAGTCTGGGAGTGGTGTGGGGCAATCGGCCTACCGACCGAATTAGTCCATGAACTAGAAGTACCCGAAGACGATAGGGCGCACTACAGCAAGCGCACAATTGATTTTGAATTCGATTATCCGATTGGACGCGAAGAACTACTGGGTTTGGCGTATCGGACAGATTTTGATTTGGGGAACATTCAGCGAGTTGCTGGTAAGAATATGGAATACAACGTCAAAGGCACGAATGAAAAATTTGTCCCACATGTTATCGAACCAAGTTTTGGAGTCGAACGTACCCTGATGGCGGTTCTGTCTGCGGCTTATACTGAGGATGAAGTTAATGGTGAGAAACGCGTATTTTTGAAATTACCAGAACATCTGGCACCAGTTAAATATGCAGTTTCGCCTCTGTTGAAGAACAAGGAGGAACTTGTCAAAAAAGCTCGTGAAGTATACGTTCAACTCAAGGAAAAATATGGTGCTGTAATGTGGGACGACAATGGCAATATCGGCAAACGATACCGCCGTCAAGATGAAATCGGTACGCCACATTGCGTAGTAATTGACTTTGACACACTGGAAAACGACACAGTCACGGTTCGCGATCGTGATACGACTGAACAAAAACGGGTTGCAATAAACGAACTTTAAAAAGACACCCGCGTAGGTGTCTTTTTAGTATAAAGATATTTTATTCAATTTTTGTCTTTTTTGGTTTCTTCAGATTTTTCTTTGGTTTATTAGCGCCTTTGGCCATATGGGTCCTTTCCACCGGACATTTTGTCCTCGTGCTTCCATTATGCGCTTACGCTTTACAAATTCAAGTACAATATATCAGATTTCAAGATGCGCAGAATCTATAGTAGAATAGGTGATGATGATAATTTATTATACTGATGGCAGTTGCAGTCCAAACCCCGGCCCAGGTGGTTTTGCTGTAATCAAAGACACCGAACTGGCAATTGTTGGGCATGAACCAATGTCGACTAACATTCGAATGGAGGGCCGAGCCATGATGACAGCCCTAATCGATGCTGGCAAGGATCAATGCCAAATTTATAGCGACAGCGAATTTTGGGTTAATGTGATTATGAAGTGGGGTAAGGGTTGGGAAGCAAACGGTTGGGTCAAAAAGAATGGTGAAATAAAAAATTTGGATATCGTCAAAGAAGTTTGTCGTTTATACAAACAGGCCGATGCTAAAGTAATTTGGGTACGTGGTCATGAAGGCAATATCAGCAACGAACTGGCTGACAAGTGGGCCAACAAAGCCCGCGAAGAACGAATAACTGGCAAGTTTATGCTTTAACAAACTTGTTTTATGACGTATAATTAAGTGATTAACAAATAGTCAACTGGAACCCGGTGTGAATCCGGGACTGTGCCGCAACGGTGATGTAGTAATACTAAGTCCGATACAGTTTTAAATCTTCCGAGCAGGAGTAATGAATATAAGTATTTAATTCCTGCACGCAAGTAGCAGGAGTTTTTTGTTGGAACAAGGGGTATTAGAAAAAACCATACAAACATCGGCGCAAGAATTGCTAACTCCGATGTCAGGGACTGAAGAATCGCACCAAGTCGAAGCACGAGTTTTTGATATTGAAGAATATCGTAAACGTCGTGTTGGGCGTGAGGCAATTAAAATTTCAGCGGAAGAGCTTGGTTATAATGATACATTGACTTATTTATATCGTCGAGTCGTGTGTGGCGATGTTGACTATATGCCTGATTTTGAAGCAGAAATCGCCGAAAAGCTAAAAGACATTAACCATTTCGAAAATCATGTATTTTTTGAGCCCGTAGGAGGCGATTTTGTATCGATTAGAGATAAAGTTTCGTTGACTGAAATGACGGAAAAAAATTTACCACGGGTAAAAGAGGAATCTGCAAGAACTCCAAAACTAAAAGATGAATACGAGAGGGCAAAATTAGAAAATCGTGAAATCGGTGTTATCAGCGAATGGTTTAAAGGTGCTGAAGAAGGCGAGTTTTTGATTTTTGAATCGTTACCACTAATGGAGGGTGAAGATTTTGCTGTTACAAGAATATATCAACGTGTTGGGGATTTGTTGGAAGGTAGTTATTTTTCTTTGAATAACCCAAGCATAGCTCAGTTTAACGAGCTACGTAAAAAATTTGGTGTTGAGACTAATTACCATTCAGCCCTCGAAGTTCTTGGTAGCCCCTATGAAATTAGTAATCCTCAATTGGCAACGACTAGTGATTTGATTGACTATTATGTAGGTATTTATGATGGGTTGCTTTCAAAACAAAACCAAAAAAATTATAGCTTTGGAAACGAAACTCCTGAGGGAATAAAAAATATAAATAGCTTTGAAATGGTGAAGTCTCAAAAGAATTTGCTGACAGTCTTCACGAAAACCGTTGAGATGCTAGCGGTGAGTGAGGGAAGGGTTACGCCAGAGATATCACGTGTTTGTATCGACTTTGAAATAAGTGGGCTTTATGAAGGACAGAAGATTTCATCAAGCAAAGCTCGAGAGATACTCGAAGCTGTTTCATTAGGAGTAATCCATTCATTTGCAACGGTTGATAAAAAAATCTTGAACCAACTTGAAAATTCAGATGTTGGATATGACGCAAGTTATGACACCGCCGTACACAGCAGTAACCAAGCAATTGCAAACGGCGATACTTATGACACCATATGCCCAACATTCGGTATAACCACCGAGCAGTCGGCGAGCCAACCAGGATTTGAAAATAGCGCTATTTTACAGGCATATGGAGTTCATGATAAATTGGGGAATTTCGGTAAACCAAAAATAGGAGTATGCCGAATTAAAAACTGCCCTACCAGAGGAGAATCAAAATATGTACACAGCAAGACTTTGGTTGGGGGGTGTGATGTTTGCGTGCATTGCCATCATATTTTTGAAAAAGGAAAATCGCCGGAAAAAATCTATGCCGAGAAAGTAAAACTTGAACAGCAAAAACAAAAACAAGACGAAGAAGAGAGGGATCGATTAGAACGCGAAAGGGTAGAGTGGGAAAAAAGAAAAACTGACAGAAAAAAACGAAAATTGGTACTTGAGACCCAAGCGAGCGAAAAAACCAACCCAAAAAGCTTTTTCCAACAACTTGAAGAGGCTGGAAAGAAAGCAGCTTAGTTAGAGATGCAAACTAAGCTATAATAGGTATAGATGAAACAGGGGATTGCACTCGAAATCATGCTTTCGGGAGAGAGTGTTTTGCTGACCGGTTCGGCCGGTGCTGGCAAGACTTTTGTATTGAATCAATTTATTAAGATTGCAAAAAACGAAGGAAAGCACGTGTCAGTTACGGCTACAACCGGTCTGGCGGCGACGCATTTGGGCGGTACGACTATACATTCATGGAGTGGTATTGGAATTTCTGACGAATTACGCCATGGGTTTAATGACAAAATGTCAAAAACTAGACGTGAAATTATTGAAAAAACGGACGTACTCATAATTGACGAAATCAGCATGCTCCATGATTACCGATTAGATATGGTTGATGAAATATGTCGAGTTGTCCGCAAAATCGACAAGCCATTTGGTGGAATCCAACTTATAATGAGTGGTGATTTTTTCCAACTGCCACCAATTAACAGGGGCGATTCTCGTGCAGGAGGATTTGTCGTTAATAGCAGGGTCTGGCATGAATTAGACCCTGTCATCTGTTATATCGAAGAACAGTATCGTCAAGACGACGAAGAACTTTTAGATATTCTAAATTCAATGCGAGCGGGCACTCTCGTCAGGCATCATGCAGAAAAATTGTTGGCTAGGACCGAAGAACATCCCGAAGACTTTGAATTGATTACCGAACTGCATACCGTAAATGTTGATGTTGACCGATTGAACGAGGCTAGATTGGATACACTAGAAGGTGACGAACTTTTTTATACTCAAGCCACAACCGGCAGTAAGAATTATGTAGAATCTCTACAGCGTTCCGTATTAGCCCCTGTTACGCTGCGTTTAAAAAAGGGTGCTTTGGTCATGGCAGTTAAAAATAGCCCCAATAAAAAGTATGTGAACGGTAGTTTGGGTGTGGTAATCGATTTTGAAAGAGGAACAGAATATCCGATTGTAGAATTTAAAAGCGGCAAGGTTGTTACTATGATGCCTGACACATGGGAGCAGCGCGACGGTGAAAAGAAGAGGGCGAGTATTTCACAAATACCTCTTCGACTGGCATGGGCGATTACTGTTCATAAATCCCAGGGAATGACGCTGGATGCAGCAATAATTGATTTACGAAAGGCTTTTGTAGAAGGAATGGGGTACGTCGCTCTCAGTCGAGTAAAAAATTTGCGCAGTTTGTATTTAACGGGTATAAATCAAATGGCACTCCGGGTTAGTCAGGATGCTCAAAATATCGACGAGACCTTAAGGGCAAAAGCGGCAAACGATCAAAAAAAGTTCGCTCATTTAGAGGGGGTTGCTAAAAAACGTAAAGAAAAAGCGCTCCTAAAACCGGCCAAAAAGTCGACCGGTTGGACCGCAAAAATAGCAAAAATGCGCGAAACATATCCTAACGCCTATAAACCCTGGGAGAAAAAACAAGACGCACTACTGGCAGAAAAGTTTCAGAACGGAGCAACGATAAAAGAACTCAGTAAATTACTGGGGCGGCATGAAGGTTCGATTACGATGCGACTTCAGAAACAATTTGGAGAAGATGTTGCTATAATAAACTGATATGAACGAGCCATTTGAAAAAAATGATATAAAAATTGCTGTTGTCGGTGGGGGAACGGGGAGCTTTACTTTACTTTCAGCTTTAAAAACCCACACAAAACAACTCGCTGCCATTGTAAATATGGTGGACGACGGCGGAAGTACCGGCATCCTGCGAGACGAACTTGGAACGCTACCATCTGGTGATATACGACAATGTTTAGTAGCACTAAGTGATTCTCCGAAAATACGGGGACTTTTTAATTATCGCTTTGAAGAAGGCACTTTTTGTGGCCATCCGTTCGGGAATATTTTTCTAACTGCTCTTGAAAAAATGACCGGCAGTTTTAGCGAAGCCATCAAAACTGCCTCTGAAATACTTCGCGTTAACGGGGTGGTAATACCGGCGACCCTTGACGATGTTCGGCTTAAGATGGAATGGCCGCAGGCGAGCGTCATTATGCACGGAGAACGCGTAATTGATGCCGATTATTTCAAATACGACCCCAGAAAGGCTGTCTTGTCATTAATACCTACGGCAACTGCAAATCCGATTGCGCTGACTGCTATTGAACAAGCTGATATGGTAGTAATTGCCCCTGGTGATTTGTATTCTTCGCTCGGGCCGCTATTAGTGATTGATGGTATTGCCGAGGCTTTGAAAAAAACCAAAGCGATGTGCATATATGTTTCAAATTTGGTGACTAAACAAGGTCAGACCGAAGGGTTTACCGTCAGCGACCATGCCGGCGAGATAGAAAGGTTTGTCGGGGAACCCTTCTTGGACTTTGTTTTGTATAATGAACAAAAGCCGGTTAAAGAGGTTGCCAAAAGGTATGAAGCTGAAAGCGCTTATTTAGTAAAAATTGATAAAAAAGCGTTAAAAAAGGCTAAATACAAAGCAATTCCTGGAAACTTCCTGGGGGATATGGCTTCAAAAAACAAAAATGACACACTTACAACCGAAAGATCGTTAATTCGTCATGATGCCAGCGCTGTAGCTAATGCGCTAATAAACTTATTCGAACTAAAAAAGACTGATAATAATTCATGACAAAACAGATCGACACCTTTTTTGTAGTTGATTTCGATAGATGCCTTGGTAATATAGAAGGCAGTTTTGATATTTTAAAAGAGGTAGTACACGATTTAGGGATTGTCGATCGACAAATTTTTAAATCAATGCGCGAGGAGGTTGAGTCAAATGGATTAACGTTCAGCGCTCTCGAACAAATTACTAACCATTATCCATCTGTTAATCTAGATGACATCGAAAAACTGTACTATGAACGCGCCAGGCTTGAACCCGATAATCTATTAGAACCAGGTGCGATAAATTTTATAAATTTTTTAAGAAAAACTAACCGAAATTTTTGCATAATGAGTTTTGGCGACAAGCGGTGGCAAACTATCAAAATCAGCAGTTCTGGTATTGGAAACGTTCCAACCGCAATAGTCAGGAGTACTAAAAAAAGTGAATATATCCAAGAATGGCTAAGCCCTATCAGTGGTAAATTTCAAATTCCGAAGAAGTTTTTCGCTGATAATGTAGCAAAAACATCGAATGAAGTTGTACTAATTGACGACAAAATATCTGCATTCAAAAACTTACCCAAAGAGGCGAGGGGATATTACGTATCAGTCTCGTCTTCAGGATATGGGCCTAAACAACCAGACCCGTTGCCGATGGGCGTAAAACAAGTTGTGCATATTGATGAAATAATTACATACGAATCTGAACGATAGATTCCGAAGGCTATTTTTGTCTCGTATCTGTTAACATAAGCATTTATCCACAAAACTGTGAATAACTTTTCGCTCTCATAAAAAATACCTATAAATAGGGGTTGTAGTGAATAATGGTGGGTAGTATAGTTAATTTAGTGGAAATAAGTGGGTAAGACCCATCAAAACAAACAAACACCACTAAACATTAAAAAATAACCTAAGCGGAGCCGAAGAAGAGCAAAAACATGGCAGGCATAGATTATTTCGAAAGAAAGCTTGATGACAAGCGACGGTTAACCATACCGACAGAACTTCGAAATGAATTTGCCAGCGGTGTGGTGCTATCACGCGGCTTTGGCCAGTACTTGCATCTGTATCCTAAACAAGTTTGGGATAAAGAGGTCGAGCCGTCCCTAGGGGGCAGCATTTTCGATGAGAGAATAGCTGACCTGACAGTACGGTTCAGGCGTGGCAAGACCGAGGCAGAACTCGACCAGAAACAGGGTCGGGTGACAATCGAGCAGCATTTGCTGGATTATGCCGGGATTGACAGAGAGCTGGTTGCAATCAGGGTTGGAGCCTATTGGCGCCTTATGACCCCCGATGCGGACATTTAGGTTATCAGTAATAGCCCCTTAACAATTTGATTTAAGTAAAACAAGAAAACTCTCGAGATCAACTATCTGGTAGTTAGGCAGTGGACTTCGGAACCACATTAAAAACTCCGCGCTCTTTGTGCAAAAAAACACACCTCCCAAAAAACTCCACCTCACACATAAGTCTCTCAACCGAATAATAGATTATGATTTGCTTTTGCAACCATACATTGTTCGGTTACTTATACAAAAACAAACAGATACAAAAACAAACAGCCATAGCTACCAGTTAGGTGATCTCGACGCCCTCTATGTTAAAATAAAGGACGAATGAGTATAAAAGAACATCCACCACAAAACTTGCTACATGTTCCGGTTTTGCTAGAATCGACGCTTGAACTGCTGGATCCTAAGAAGGGCGAGAGTTATCTTGACCTGACGGCCGGATACGGTGGGCATGCTAATCGAATTCTGGATATTACCGGGAATTTTGCCGAGTCCGTCTTGGTTGATCGTGACGATAGCGCAATAAAATGCCTAGAGCCATTATCGAACAGGGGGACTAGGCTTCTGCACAAAGATTTTGTTTCTGCCGCGAGGCAACTAACAGATGAAGGTCGGAAATTTGACATGATACTGGTTGACCTGGGGGTGTCGTCACCACAGCTCGATCAGACAGACCGAGGGTTTTCGTTTACAAATAGTGGCCCGCTAGATATGCGGATGGACCGGCGTCAGGTAAGGACGGCAGAAATGCTAGTCAACACTGCCTCGGCGGCGGAACTGGCGCGTATCATATCCGAGTATGGTGAAGAGCCGGCCGGATTCTCGAGGACGATTGCTACGGCGATTGTCGCGAACAGACCACTGTCGAAAACGAATGAACTCGCCGAACTGATCAAGAAAACGTATCGTGGAAAATGGAAAAAAATCCATCCAGCCACTCGCACCTTTCAAGCACTCCGGATTGCGGTTAACGAAGAGCTACGGCAAATCGAAGACCTGTTGCCACACTTGCCCGATCTGTTAAAACCAGGCGGGCGAGTCGGCATCATCAGCTTTCACAGCCTAGAGGACAGGTTAGTCAAAAACTTTTTCAAAGAGCAATTTGACGCAGGTTACGAGGCCGAACTTTTCCCATTAACCAAAAGGCCAGTCCTGGGGAGTCAAAACGATGTTCACAACCCGCGCGCACGCAGCAGTAAACTGCGAGTCGCAGTGAAAAAATAAACAAAAACAAAAAGAAAGGGCAAAACACCATGCCAGTTCACATCCCGGTACAATATTCGGACATAGCTCAAGTAGTTACTGTCCACGTAAAGTAGCTAATGCATTAGCCCCGTCTACGGACGGGGCGTCCAACAAAATAAAAATAAAAAGAAACATCCACCACAATGTCATATCAATATACACAAACATTTAACAATCGTCGTCAACAAAATTGGTCACGGAACCAAAATACCGTTGCTTACGTTTCAAATATTAAACTTGGCCCTGTCGCACATACAGTGATTGTTGCGCTGATGATTACAGTACTTGGTTTAGTATATTTAACTCAGGCCACTCGTGCCACTAGCTATGATTATAAAACTCAACAAATAGACAGCCAGATTGCTGCCCTAAATACTCAAAAGAATGACCTACAAGTTGAAAATGCAAGACTAACCGCGCTTGAAACAGTCAAGAATAGTAGTGTTGCTTCAACTATGACAACACCAGCCTCTACTCAATACGCAAATCAACAATAAACCATGAAACTTGAATTGCAAAAAGGTAGCCGGTCAAAAGTTTTAGCGGCAATATTATTCGGCCTTATGACCATATTCGTCGTAAGGTTGTTTTATTTGCAAGTAATCCAGCATGGGTATTATATCGACCTTGCAAACAAAGAACAGGTAAAAAGGCTGACAATCCCGGCAAAAAGAGGACGTATTTATGCAATTTCCGGGCAAACCCCGGTTCCTCTAGTAATGAACCAGGATGTTTACACCGTTTTTGCTGACCCCACGGAAACAACAAACGATAACGAAATTATTTCAACGATTGAAAAAGTTGCGGGTGGTAGTGCTCGGTCAAATATCCAAGGCCTATTAAACAGAAAAGATACGCGCTATCAAATCTTGGCAACAAAAATTTCGCTAGCTCAGGCGAATATGATAAAAAGTAAACATTTTAGTGGTATCGGCTTTCAAGCTGGAACACAGCGGGTCTACCCAGAGGGGTCTCTGGCGGCTCAGATCCTGGGTTTTGTTAACGACGAGGGCATCGGCCAATACGGTGTTGAGGGAAAATTGAACACACAACTTACTGGCGAAAATGGCTTGCTGCAATCAGTTACTGACGTAAATGATATTCCGTTAACGATTGGAAATCACAATATTAATAAACCCGCTAAGGACGGAGTTAACGAGGTTTTAAGTATAGACCCAAGCGTGCAGTCATATACTGAACAGGCTCTGCAAAGCGGGCTAAAGCGGACGGGGGCCACCCGGGGCAGTGCCATAATCCTAGATCCGCAAACCGGCAAAATACTAGCTATGGCAAATTTGCCAACATACGACCCATCGAAAATAAACGAGGTGCAAAATAACGCAGCCTTTAATAATGGCGTTGTTTCACAGCCTTATGAACCCGGTTCGGATATGAAGACCATGACAATGGCAACCGGCATCGATAAGGGGGTGGTTGACGCAAATTCGACATATGTTAACACTGATCATATTCAAGTTGACGATGTAACTATTTCAAACGCATCGTTGGGGCAGACGGGTACGATTACTTTGCAGCACGCTATGAATTGGTCGCTTAACACTGGTTTTGTAACTGTTGCGATGAGATTGGGTAATGGGACGGCTATAACCAGACAAGCTCGAGATACGATGTACGATTATTTTCATAATAAATTTCACCTAGGTAAATTAACTGGCGTTGAGGTGTCGGGCGAAAGGGCGGGGGTAATAATTCCTCCCACGGAGGAACAAGGTAATGCGGTTCGGTATTCAAATATGGCCTTCGGACAGGGCATGGATGTGACTATGGTTCAAGTTGCATCAGCTTTTTGTTCAATAGTAAATGGTGGAAATTATTACAAACCCACGGTACTAGCTGGCAAAGTAGATAATAATGGTAACTATGTACCAAACCCGATTAAGACCCCAACCCATCCGATTAAACTGGCAACCGCTTATCAAGTAAGGGAGATGACTCACATCGCCAGGACAACAAATTTCCCCGGTGTTGATAAACCCGGTTACTATGTCGGCGGTAAAACCGGCACATCACAGGTGATTAATAGTAAAGGCGTTTATTCTAGTGACGAAACCGTTGGAACGTATTTGGGTTATGGCGGTACCGAAAGTACCTCAAGGTATGTCATAATGGTACAGGTATCAGGTGACCACAAAATGTTGGCAGGAAATTATGACGCAATGCCGATTTTTACAGATATATCAAACTGGATGCTAGGATATTTAAACATACAACCGAAAGGGTAACATATGCACAGCTATACACTAGTACAATTAACTCATGAACTAACCGGCACTTTTTCATTAAGCGTCGGGGCGTTTATCGTGGCAATGTTATTTACGCCAATTTATACGCTAATGGCTTATAGGTATAAATTCTGGAAAAAGCAACGCACCAACAGCACAACCGGTGAAAAACTTGAGGTTTTCAATAAGCTTCACGCAAATAAATTTAAACGGAACATTCCAACAATGGCTGGGATAGTATTCGTGCTGGCAATTGTTCTTATAACTCTAATTTTTAATTTGAATAGGGGGCAAACCTGGCTGCCAATTGCAGCACTTGTCGGTGGTGCGTTCGTTGGACTTTTGGATGACATTATTAATGTTCGAGGTTCAGGCAGCGGTGTTGCGGGCTTGCGTTCTGGTATAAAATTCTTGATGATAATTGCTATTGGGTTGGCGTTAGGCTGGTTTTTCTATGCAAAACTTGGTTTCGTTTCAATAAATATACCTTTCGTTGGCGACCTATCTCTGGGGTGGTTAATTGTGCCACTGTTTGCATTTGCCGTAGTTGCGACCAGTAATGCTGTTAATATAAGCGACGGACTAGACGGACTGGCTGGCGGTTTGGTTGCTATAAGTTACGTTGCTTTTGGTATTATTGCAATTTTGCAATCACAACTGTTCTTGGCGGGTTTTTGCTTTACTGTAGTTGGCGCACTACTAAGTTATTTGTGGTTTAATATTTACCCGGCACGATTTTTCATGGGGGATGTCGGTAGTTTTGCCCTGGGAACATCCCTAGGTGTAGTGGCCATGCTAACGAATACATTGTTTTTGTTGCCAATAATAGGAATAGTTTTTGTAGCCGAGGCCGGCTCAAGCCTAATTCAAATCGCCAGTAAAAGGATATTCCATAAAAAGATATTTGTATCAGCGCCCATACATCAGCACCTCGAAGCATCCGGTTGGGCAGAGACCAAAGTCACCATGCGTTTCTGGATAATTGCAATAGTTGCAGCTTTTATCGGGGTTCTTTTGGCAATGGCGGGAGGTAGTATCTAAGGTGTCAGCCAATCGACGTCAAGGTTATCTAAACTCTCTTTCGAAAGAGGCTCAGTATAATGATATCAATTCGGTGCGACGTCATAGGCCGGACTATTTGATTGTTTTATATATGGGCTTATTGATGTTGTTGGGCCTGATTATTATGTATGCTATCGGGCCGCAACGCGCTAATGTGCTGAACAATGCCTATGGGGGTCATTACGGCGACGCTTATTTCTTTTTAAAACAAGCCGTAAGTCTGGTTATTGCATTGGTGGCATTCGGCGCCATGGCCTTTTTGCCATACAAATCAGTTACAAAAAACGCCAGTAAAATATTGGTAGTTGCGCTGGGAGTGTGCGTACTGTTGGCCATCGCTGGTTGGGCACATTTGGGGATTGCACAGCAATCTTTAGGGGCAACCCGATGGTTTAACTTGGGTCCACTTGGCAGTCTTCAGCCATCGGAACTTTTAAAATTTGGCATTCTTGTATTTATTGCCGGTTTTTTAGGCAATAAAGTTCGTCAGGGGAAGGTAAATAATGTTCAGGAAACCCTTATCCCCCTAGCTATTATCACTGCAATATCGATGCTATTCATTATCGTTATCCAAAAAGATTTAGGTACGGGCATATCTCTGGTTTGTATCATAGCTTCGATGTTATATATCGGTGGCATTAATAAACGGATTGGAGGGATTGTTTTATTAACTATTGCTGTTGCCGGACTAATACTTATAGTCAGCGCACCACATCGCATGGACAGGATATTAACATATTTTCATGGTGATAATACATCACTTAGTGACCCCAACAGCTACCACATCGAGCATGCTAAGATTGCGATTGGAACGGGTGGTTTGTTTGGGGTAGGGATAGGCAACAGTGTCCAAGCAACCGGATATTTGCCAGAAGCAATTAACGATTCCGTCTTTGCAATTATGGGTGAAACCTTTGGTTTCGTAGGGCTTTTTGTGATATTGGCGTTGTTTACGGCATTGCTCTCACGAATTCTAAAAGTAATGGATCACTTGATTGATATCAGATTAAAATTAATTGCTGCAGGTGTCTTTGGGTGGTTGGCAGCCCATGTTATTCTAAATGTAGCGTCGATGATTGGGATTTTCCCTTTAACTGGAATTACGTTACCACTACTTAGTTTTGGGGGCACCAGTATGCTATTCATCGCAGCAGCGCTTGGTTTGGTGTTCCAGTTATCGCGATATACTGTACATTCGTCAAAATTAAAGGAGGCTAATGATGAGAATTTTAGCGGTCGGCGGAGGCTCGGGCGGACACGTTACTCCAGTCGTAGCGGTTTTACGCGAAATTAGAAAACAGCACCCCCAGGCGGAAATACGATTTTGGTGCGATAAAAAATTTGCCAAACAAGCATCAGAACTAATTGGTCACTTTGATAACAAAATACCAGTTCAAACCATCATGGCGGGTAAACTTCGGCGTTATTACCATCTTACGGTTATGCGTCAACTACTATGGCCATCTCTTGTGCTGCGAAATATTCTAGACATGTTTTTGGTTGTTGCCGGCTTTTTTCAAAGCCTTTTCAAGTTAATTGTCTGGCGACCCAATGTCGTCTTTACGAAGGGCGGGTATGTTTGTCTACCGGTCGGGGTTGCAGCCTATCTACTCCGGATTCCTTTGGTTGTACATGATTCAGATGCTCATCCGGGTCTTACAAACCGTATTTTGAGTAAATGGGCAACCGCAATAGCAACTGGCGCACCGCTTGAACACTATAATTATCCTATCGAAAAATCTCGCTATGTAGGTATTCCGATTGCAGCGGAATATCATGAATTTTCAAAAAATGAACAAACCGCCGCCAAAGCAAAGTGGGGGATTCCATCAAATAAACCTCTGGTTGTTGTTACTGGCGGTGGTCTTGGTGCCAGTCGAATAAATGATGCGATTGTTTTAACTTTAGAAAAATTACTAAAATTTACATCAGTCGTATTAATTTGCGGGGCAGGGCAGTATGACGACATTGCGTCAAAAACACCTAAAAATAACGAAAATTTTCAGCTGTATCCCTTTATTTCTGACAATTTTGCATCGCTTTTGGGGGCGTCCGACGTGGTTATTGCCAGGGCTGGGGCAACAACGATACTTGAACTGGCGTCTCTTGTAAAACCAACAATCTTGGTTCCAAATGCGAAGTTAACAGGGGGTCATCAACTGAAAAATGCAGAAGTGTACCAAAAGAGCAATGCCGCAATCGTTGTTGATGAAGACGATATGGTAAAAAACCCTGACGAAATCGTTTCAGTTGTTGAGAAATTACTTGCAGACAAAAATAACACAGAAAAGATGGCTCGAACCTTCTCTTCGTTTGCTCGTCCGAATGCCGCTAAGGATGTTGCTGAAATGATATTAAAAAGCGCTAAATAATATGAGTTATGAAAATGTTTTCGAAAAAAAAGTCTAACATCCCCAGACGTAGGTCCACACAGAAGGTTGAAGCCACACCGACTAATCCGCATGTTTTTAAAAGAAACAGGACCCTAACGGGAACAACATCGAATCGTTTCGATAGCGCAAACGCAAATGCAGATTTGAAATCACCGAGGACGCACGTCCACGACCTGTCAATGCAAAGACGCAAAGTGACTACAATTTTGGTTATTATATTTATCTCGGCAATCCCTGTCTGGTTATTAATCAATAACTTTACGGCAACGGCTAATATAAGCATATCGAATATTGGGTTGTCAAAAACCGTAGACACCAGGAAATATCAAGATGTTGTGCAAAACTACCTGGATCAAAACCCTATCAGCAGACTCACTTTTTTTCTTAACCAATCGAATTTATCTGATTTCGTTTCAGCAAAACTGCCAGAGGTATCAAAAGTGACCCAAGGCAGGATGGTTGGCCTTGGCGCCACTAGTTTCGCTATTACTTTGCGCTCACCGGTTGCTGGATGGCAGATTAATAACAAACAGTATTATGTTGATTCCAGCGGTATAGCGTATGATTTAAATTATTTCCCAGCCCCATCGGTTCAAATTGTAGATAACAGCGGTATAACTTATAAGCCAGGCACGACAACGGCGATTGCAAGTAATAGATTCCTGAGTTTCGTAGGCAGAATAGTATCTTTGACAAAGGCGAGTGGCTACACCGTTACGCAGGCCATATTACCGCCAAATACAACACGCGAGCTAGAGGTCAGACTAAAAGAGACGAGCTATTATGTAAAATTATCGATAGATCGTCCAGCAGGGGAGCAGGTAGAGGATATGGTAACAGCTATCAGGTATTTTACCTCACACGGACAGGTGCCCGGGTATGTTGATGTACGTGTTAGCGGCAAAGCATTTTATAAGTAATAACAGGGACCATTACTCCACCCTTCAGTAGTGTTCTAAATTTGTTCTATATTAAGTATATGTTAAGAAAACGTAGAAAAACATATATTAATATCAAAATTACAAAAAAGCAAATAATCAACATTAGGCGAGGATAGTGTAGTGGTTTATATATACTGAAATATGTCTGTGGAAAAGCAAATAAGTGATTATCCACAGGACAGTCGTATGTGGGGTTGGCACTAACGCATCCAGGTTTGCATAGATGCATGTTGAATATAAGTAGCACATATATAAAAAGAATAATACATTAACAAAACTTTGCAGCAATGTATTGGTGCGAGGTGGCACCACTCCACTTTTGGGGGTATATACCACTTATTAACAACAATATAGACACATCTTAAGTCGCGACACGTCTATATATACTATGTCGTAAAAGGTATATTGTGCGACGTTAAGCATATATCAAAAACATGAATCAACATGTGTCCTGTTCTATGTAATATTTCCAATAATTTCCTGCTACTTCCTACTCCACTATTTTCATTTGCTTTTTTTATCACGCACCTCATTTTATTGCTTGCTATGCCAAACTATCTATTCGCATATTTTAATACGTACTATAACAACCTACCTATATAACTAAATTAAATTTTTTGCCATATATTAAATGTTCTAATTATGTTCTATATATTTTAATCTTTCGTTAACATATTCCAAGAACAGAACTAGTGCCTTATTTTCAAATCACTCTCGGTTTTGTTGGCTGCTGTGTCCGGATTTTTTCTTTTGCGTGTTCTTACGCGTTTTCGTTTTGGCTTTGACTCAGTATCTGTTGTATTGGGGGAGGCGGCTGCTTCCTGCCCTGCTGACTTGTTGCTGTCATCAAAAATCGGTTTAATTCCTATTGGCCACTTAATATCGTGCGCACGGGGGGTTGTGGGCCCCTTTTGCGGGTTATTAGAGCTACTAACGGGCTTAATGGCGTCTGATATCTCATTTTCAACTTCTGCCCGGCTTCGGCTGTAATGTCGACGGGTGTTTTCAACAATTCTACCGGTGTTATCAGTCTGAGGAATTGGAAGGGTTAAGGTTCTGGCGTTGAAGGCCGGTGCCTTTTCGCCGTCAATTACCATATTGATTACAAAGTTTCGATTATGCATTTGCAACAAATCGGTCGGTTCAAATTGTGGTTCGAATTGTTTAGCTAGGATTGGTGCATCATCGGCCGAGACCCTAAATGAAATCATTGTGCCGACATTACCAAAAACTGCATCGCGTACGGTTTCGCCCATTTGGCTGATGTATTGGTTGGCGACGGTTAAATTAAGACCGTATTTACGAGCTTCGGACAAAATAGTCGCAAAAGAATCGGTTGCAAAGTTTTGAAATTCATCCACGTAAAGATAAAATGGGCGGCGATCTTCAATTCGTTCGATATCGCTTCGGCTCATGGAGGCCAGCTGGATTTTAGTTACGATAAACGCGCCCAGGATAGAGGCGTTATCCTCCCCTATTAGACCCTTAGATAAATTAACAATTAATATTTTTCCTTCATCCATTATTTTTCGAACATCAAAGGTTGATTTGGGTTGGCCGATAATATTTCGGATAATAGGATTTGCCGTAAAAGCGCCAACTTTGTTTAATACCGGCGAAATGGCTTCGGCAACGAATTTGTCATTCCAGCTGGCAAATTCAACCTTCCAGAAGTTTGCGACGACGGCATCTGTGCAATAACTAAGGGTGTTTTCACGGAATTTTTTATCTGTTAACATCCTAGTTATATCTAGCATTGTCGTTTCGGGGCGGTCCAGAAGTGCCAGAATCGTATAGCGTAGGATATATTCAAGTCGTGGCCCCCAAGATTCACCGAACATGCGTTTTAGCACGCCGATAACTTCAGAGCTAATATTGGTCTTTTGGTTGGGGTCAGTTACTTCCAGGGGGTTAAATCCCAGTGGAAAGGCCGTATCAGCCGGGTTAAAGTAAACGACATCTTCTAATCGGCTACCGGGAATAAACCGCATATTATCTACAGCGAAATCGCCGTGTGGATCAATAATTGCGTATCCGTGTCCGTGGAAAATATCACTTAGTGCTAACAGCGCCAACGTTCCGGTTTTACCCGAACCGGTTTGACCGATAATATATACGTGACGCGACCTATCAGATCGTAGCATGCCAAACTGATGATTAACCCCACGAAAATTAGTCAGTCCGAAAGCGCTGATATTTTCGTCAAACTCGGTGTTTCCTGTGATAATCGGCAACTTTGATGGAGGCTCGGCGGTTTTACTGCTGGCCCAGACGACGTTTGGTGTTTCTACGTTGGTATGTGGCAGGTGAAAAACGCTTGCTAACTCTTCAATATTCAAAATAAAACCGACGTCTTTGAATTCACGACTATTATATTTAGTAATTGATTCCGTACTAAAACTAGCATCGGACATCTTGAATCCATTCAGGTTGGTGCTGTTGAATTGTTTGAACGTACCGACTATCGCCTGCATGCGAAGGTGTGCATTGGCGGTACTCTCCCCCAGGTAGACCAATCGAATTTTTACTTGGTAACCAAGTTTTGTTGCCTTCTTTTCGGCTTCTGATATGCGTGTTTTGTCACGTTCTGACAACTCTTTTACAGCCGTACTACCCTGCCCTGCTTCAGGCGGTTTCCAAAGAGCCTCTAATAGTCCGGTAAACCAAGCTAAACCACCCCCGTCTCCAAAGATAGAGGCAGACCCGCCTTTTTTGATACTTTTTATCCATCTGTCTGATGTTTTATGCCAATCGTCTTCGATGGGTCTGACGAGTATCTGTATCCAGACTTCTTCACCGGTTGACTCCAGTTTTGCAAGTGCGCCGGTAATTCCCGCCAAGGGGTCAACCTCGAAGTTTTGAAAAGTTTTGATCGGCAAGACTTCGCTGTCAATCAATGTAACCTCAGAAGAATAAATTACGCTATGTTTACTTTCATGTTTGACGTAATCCTCATCCGCGACCCGGATTTGAACGCTAGGATATTGCGAATAGATTTGACCTTCAACAAAACTTCGGAGTGTCCTGGGAACCCAGGCATAAAAACGAATCTGCCCGTCAATCGACGCAACTTCAAAAGCAAGGTGCTCTTGTTTGCCCCTGTTAATCTTTAGCTCTTCGCGGTCTCGCAAAATACCATGTAAACTTGCGAACAACTGTTCAGCTGCCAGCTCTGACTTGTCATTAGCTTTCGGAATTTCCAGTACCAATAGGTCGCTTTCGCTGTCGATGACCTCTTCATCAACCTTTCGATAATTTCGCCAAGTCAAATAAAGCAGAACGATTACAATCGGGACCCAAACATACCATTGCAATAAAAAATTAAAAATAGATAAGATTATGCCCATATTTACTCTATTATTGTCTCATTAACAGGTCTGATTAGCAATGTTAGTTTGAGGAAGGTTCAAATACGTAGGTGGCTTTGGCGACTCGCTTGAATTGGGTTTTACTTTGAAGATTTAGCAAAATTGTCGTTTCTTTGACCTGACGGCTTTTTAGGACTCGTTTTACGATTTCATCTCGATGCAAAGGTTCTTTCGACTCCTTTAGAACATCGGCAATAATATCAGCAACAGTTCCTCGGCTGAACCCCCAGCTGTCTAGGGCGTAAATGCCGCGGCCGATTAGAACAAATCGACCATCTTTGATTAATTCGTTATGGATAGCTTGGGTTGTAACGTCTTTACGCTTAAAACTGCTGTCTTTGATTGAATCAGCAATTTCTGAAAAATGCATTGGCTTGTTCGCCTCTGTTAAAATGACAAAAATTTTATCACGGATATTCTTTGGGTTAACTGTCGGCCATTTTACTAATCCCCAATTGTTTCCCAGATGAGCCAGGCATTTTGATACGCTGGCGTATGCCCTGACATAACTAGGGTGTTCATAGGTCAATTGTTGGTGAAGTTGTTCAATCGAAAGTGGTTCGCCGTGTTTCTTGATAGCTGATACAATCTTGTCGACTTCAGAACGAATTTTTTTAGAATCACCATATTCACGGATTCCAACACTCAGGAAGTAATTGTCATTTTGGTCAACAACTGTAAGTCCCGGTGAAAGTTCGGCAATAAATGCGACCCTTGAGCGGTCACGTTGATTGCTGGAACTGTCAAAAAGTCTGTCGGTTAAGTCCTGGACCCTTGCGACACGTCCCATTTCTGTTAATTCACGAACCAATGTTTTTTCGATATTTCCAATTGAGGTAACTTTTCCGTTCTCGACGGCAGTTTTAAGTTTAGCAAGGATAGCTTTTTCAAGTTGACGGACGCGTTCGCGTGTAATACCCAAAAGTTCGCCGATTTGTTCTAGGGTCTCACGACGATCATAAAGACCAAAACGCCTAGTGATAATTTCACGTTCACGCTCTTGATCAATAACGCTCAATATGTCATCTATATTAGCCTCTAGATTGATTTTCTGGTCTTTTTCTGACGTATTACTCATGCTATCTCTTTCTTTCCGCCCACTTTAGAAACTGTTTATTATATAAATCTACTTTGCATTATAAAACAATTTTTTTATAATGTCAAACATTATGTATACTGCACTAATTATATCATGAAATAGACACTATATGTAAATAGTGGTGTGGAAAAAAACTAAGCTTTTTTAGATCGTTTTCTGGGGTTTTTTGTAAGCTTTTTAAGTGGTGCACGCCTTTTTTTGCTGGCCGGAGCGGATTTTAATAATTCTAACGCTTGTTCAAGTGTTATTTCCTCCGGTTTTTTGTCTTTTGGAACTTTGGCATTCTTGCTACCATCAGTAATGTATGGACCGAATCGACCCCTTAAAACCTTTATTCCACCTCCAAAATCTGCAATATTCTTTTCGGCTTCGGCTTTTAGTTTAGCACCGTATAAATGCAACGCCTCATCGTGTGTAATAGTGTGCGGATCAAGAGGTTTGATGCTGACAAATAACTTGTCAATCTGGATATATGGTCCGAACCGACCTATGTTTGCCTTTATGTCCACCCCATCAGCAGTTTTCCCGACCAGCCGAGGTAATTTAAATGCATGCAGGGCTTCATCCAGGGTGACTGTCTCTATTTTTTTGCCAGCAGGCATTGGTGCAAATTGTGGTTTATTATCTTTGTCATCGCTAGACCCTAGTTGGAGCATAGGTCCGAATCTTCCAAATCGAGCCAAAATCGGCTTGCCAGATTTCGGATCAATCCCGACCTCGCGGGCCTTGGCAACCGTGCTGCGCTCAATATCGTCAGAGTTTTCAATTAGCTTATGAAATGGTGTATAAAAATGGTCCAACATCGTATTTCGTGCTAAAGCACCGGCTGCGATTTTATCGAATTCAGTTTCTACCTTAGCTGTAAAATCATAATCGACAACGGGTTCAAAATGATTAATCAAAAAATCGCTAAGGACTTCGCCAGAAGGCGTTGGAACTAATTTACCCCTGTCAGAACCAGTTTTTTCGGTTTCAATGTCGCGAGTTATTTTGTCGCTTTGTAGTTGCAGGCAAATAACATCTCGCGGGTTTCCTTCGTTCTCACCTTTTACAGCATAACCGCGGACTTGGACGGTATTGATAATCGTTGCATAGGTTGAGGGTCTCCCAATACCTAAATCCTCTAGTTTTTTAACTAGGCTGCCTTCGCTGTACCTAGCCGGTGGCCTGTCAAAAACCTGGCGGGCTGTAGCCGTGTTTAATACTAAAATGTCGTCGGTTTTAACTTTTGGGAGGATTTCGGCATCTTTTTTGCTGCCACCGTAAACTTTCAAGAAACCATCGAACAAGATGACCTCGCCCTTGGCTTCGAATACCTGGTCACCGGGTGTTATTTTAATAGTAACCACCGTCTTTTCTAGTTTTGCCGATGCCATCTGGCTAGCCAAGGTACGGCGTCGAATTAAATCGTATAATTTTTGGTCGTAGGCGTTAGAACTGGCAGATTCGCGCGAGATATCGGTTGGGCGGATGGCCTCATGGGCCTCTTGTGCGCCCGCACTTTTAGTTTTAAATGCTCGGACTTGGCTGTACTTGTCACCAAACTGCTTTTTTATATAATTTGCTGCACTAGCAATAGCCTGACCACTTAATGTAACAGAGTCGGTTCGCATATATGTGATTTTACCGTCTTGGTATAATTTTTGAGCGCTTGCCATAGTTGATTTTGCGCTAAATCCCAGCCGGCTGTTAGCATCCTGTTGTAGTGTGCTGGTTGTGAATGGCGCTGCCGGATTGCGGGTTGATGGGCTGGTGGTTATATCTGATACGCTAAACGTTGCGCCCTTCAAGCTTTCTAGGAATTTTCTGGCGCCATCTTCGGTATCAAACCTGTTAGGTAGTTCTGCCCGGATAACATCACCTTCATGACTGAATTCGGCAACGACTTTGAACACCGATGAACCATTGAAAGACTCGATTTCACGTTCGCGTTCTACTAATAGTCGTACTGCTGGTGATTGAACACGCCCCGCAGATTTTCCACCAGGGACCTTTCGCCAAACAACTGGCGATAGTTCAAAACCGACTATTCGGTCAAGGATTTGCCTAGCCTGTTGTGCCCGTACCAAGTCCATATCAATCGTTCGCGGATTTTTCACTGCTTCTTCGATGGCATTTTTTGTAATTTCATGAAAAACAATACGATTTGTTTTTGAATCCAGTTTTAACACTTCGGCCAGATGCCAGGCGATTGCTTCACCCTCCCTGTCTTCATCGGTAGCTAGCCAGATTGTATCAGCGGCTTTGACTGCTTTTTTTAACTGCGCAATTATTTTTCTTTTGTCAGGGTCGATTTCATAGGTTGTTTCGTATCCATTTTTTATATCAATCGGCGGCTTTCCTGTCGTCGTTTTTTTGACGATACTTCGGATGTGACCGACGCTTGAAAGTACCGTAAAATCACTACCCAAATATTTTTCGATAGTTTTTCCTTTGGCTGGCGACTCAACGATGACTAGGTTTTTTTTCATAGACAATGCCTTATACTACGCAACTTGTTTTGTTTTGTAAACCATATAATATATATACTACCGCAAAGTCCACTGATTGCCGCCCAGGGGTCGAATAGTACCTGAAATTTCCAGCATCGTAAGTGCGGTCGAAAATTCAGATGCGTTAATTTCCGCCAGAGTTTGCAATTCGTCACCGTCCCTGATGCCGGATAGCAGTAACTCGATTATTTTTGACTCAGATGGATTTGAACCCAGCGCAAGTGAAGCTTGTGGTCGCAGCATATCCGGTGCGATAATTTCGATTACATCTTCGGCACAGGTTATTGGATGCGCGCCCTGTTTTATTAAATTGTTACATCCCACGGACAGAGGGCTGGTAATATTGCCAGGTACGACAAATACTTCGCGTCCCTGGCCTAGGGCGTGCATGACAGTCGATAAAGTTCCACTACGGGCAGCAGCCTCGGTTACGATAACTGCATCGGACAAACCCGACACGATTCGGTTGCGTTCCAGAAATTGAAAATCGCGAGCCTGTGTGACGGGTTCGTATTCGCTTATAATTGCTCCGCCATTTTTAACGATATCCGTTGCCAACTGTTTGTGGTTCGCCGGATAAACAATGTCGACACTATTAGCCAGTACTGCCAAGGTAATACCCCCTGCGTCCATCGCTGCTCTATGAGCAATCGCATCAACCCCCAGTGCCATGCCACTGACGATAATAATTCCCCTGCTGGCCAGATCATTTGCGATGCGATACGTTACTTCTTTGCCGTATGCGGTAGGCCGGCGCGAACCAACAATCGCTACGGTTGGTTGACGACCCGCCGGCAACTTTCCAATAAAATATAACTTTTCCGGACTTTTATCAATAGTATCTATTATCTGAAGATATTTATACTTATGGGGAGAAACTTTGTTGATATTCATAAGATTTATGTCGAAAAGTGTTGACTTATTGTCAAATACGTGCTAATATCAGTGTCGATTGGTTACATTGCGAGATTAACCAAACGCACCTTATACCCCCTATTCTAACTTATGTTAGATTACATGCAATGTGTTTTTAAGGTAGATTACCCTCCACCCTTAAAGACAGTACAATTTATTGTACAGCGTTGCATGTATACTAACCCCTTTAACCAGCAGGTGTCTGCGTTTTAACGAGATGACCTAGCTTGCCCCACGGGTGGGTTAAAGGGTAAAATTGCGCCCCCAGCGAAGCCCACCCTTGCTGAGGGCGCTTTTTTGTATTGACAAAACATTGCACTTATGCTATAATCATTAGCACTGTCGTGTGCAACCGCACCGACTGAACCTGAAAAAAGGAATGGTGTGACGTGTTCGAATTCATGTCTCGTGTCAACTGGAGTACTGGCGTGCTGATCTTCTTGATCCTCGTGGCAGTACGATGCTTCATCTTGGCGTGCTCGAACATGATCGATGACCAGAGGTTCAGCTCGCGGGCTTTGGCCCAGCTGAGTCTGGTTGGTGTCTTCGCGGCCATCGCCGTGGACTACGCCAACCCGCACAATCTGCTGAATCCGGCATCGAAGTTTGCATCGTTGCCGCTGCAGATGCTGTTCGGGATCGGAATCCTAGTGTTCGTTATCGGATCAATTGGCAATATCTTTGCCAAGGAGCCCGTTAACGTCAAAGACGCCAAGGAGGATCGGTCTGCGCAACACGCGGAGTGCTGATGAACTCCGGTCCGGTCTTCCACACCAGTCCCTACCCCTAGGCGGGGCGACGGATGCAGAGCTTCGGCTCTCTCTGTCGCCTCGCCGACAACACCTAAGTCTTGGGTGTTTTTTTATTCCAGATTTTTATAACTTGTGTGTTCAAGCGAATTATTGCAAAACTGAATAATTAATTTGACCGCATGCGGGATAATTGTCTTTTCAAGTTGCTGTGATTCGTCAATATTGAATTTTGCCAGTACAAAGTCGGCATCATCCATACGCTCGCGCAGCTCATTATATATACCGATTTTAATACGGGTATAGTTTTGGTCGATGTGGGCGTTGATTGATTTAATACCATTATTTCCCGCATCACTCCCCTGTTTTCGAATGCGGATGGTCCCAAATGGCAGCGCCAAATCGTCATGAATTACAAGTAAATCATTTTCGACGTCAATTTTGTAAAAGTCGACGATTTTTCGAAGTGCCGGGCCGGTTTCGTTATAAAAAGTCGTTGGCTTTACTAGTAAAACTTTTTCGCTATCAATATTCAACTCTGTAATAATAGCGTGAAATTTTAATTTTTCAGACCATTTTACGTCGTGTTCATCAGCTATTGAATTAAGCACTATAAACCCGACGTTGTGTCGTATCCCAGAGTATTGCGGTTCGGGATTGCCCTGAGCAAATATTAGTTTCATCTAATCTCTTATACTAGACGAAGTTGTCGCCACATTCAACCCATCAGCACTCTTTACGTGTGGCCTTCGGCCAGCACGTGAGCGCTGCGCTGCCTACCGGCACAGTCTTCTGGGTTGAATATGGCAACACCTTCGTTGCGCGACGTGGGTGACGTTCGGTGGGGCCACCCCATAATTGTTTTATCGGTAATCCGTAAAAAATTATAGGGGTAAACCGGACGGCAGGACCCGCTCTACCAACCTATTGTTTATCCTTTTCTTTTTCCCTGTTCGCTTTGATTTGTTTCTCGTCTCGGAAACTGAATTTGATTGGTGTGCCTGTATAATTATATGTTTCACGCAGTTGGCGTTCCAAATAACGTTTATAACTCCAGTGCAAAAATTTCAAATTCGAACCAAAAATAACAAACCAGGGCGGGTTCGTATCCGTTTGCACCATGTACCTTAGTTTCGGATGGGTGTTTTTCAGCCCGGCTGGCGGATGAGCCTGGGTGCTTTTTTGCAGCAAATCATTTAATACCCGAGTTTTAGTCTGTTGCTGTCGCCTAACGTCGATATCTAGTGCTAAATCGAATAACTTCGTTACATTTTGACCTGTGACACTGCTGGTGAAAATCAACGGTGCCCACGGTGTAAAATCAAAGGTCCTGGATATTTTGGGTGCAATCTCGTCGCGCGTGTAAGCGTCTTTGCCTTCAACACTGTCCCATTTAGTAACTACGATTACCATCCCCCTGCCGGCTTCGTCGATTATTCCGGCGATGCGCTGATCAAGTTGCGTGTTCAATTCGTTAACGTCCATCAATAGCAAACAGATGTCTGCCTTTTCGATGGCCGCCAGGCTGCGCAAAACACTGAATTTTTCAATTCCTACCTCCTGTTTACCTTGTTTACGGATGCCAGCGGTGTCCAGCAGTTCAATATCGCGACCGCCGTATTTAACAGATATGCGGTTAACGTCGCGGGTTGTACCGGCGATATTGGCAACGATGGCTTGTTGTTTACCCGCTAAGGTGTTAAACAGATGGCTTTTGCCGACATTTGGGCGGCCGATCAGGGCGATACGCAGAATTTCGTCAGGTACATATTCACTGGTTGCAGGGATGAGGTTGCTGATTTCGTCCAGAACATCCGTAATGCCCTGGTTGTGTTCAGCGCTGGTCAGGATAATTTGTTTAATACCCAGGCGTTTGAACTCGTCGACTGGCAAACTTCCCTTTAGATCGGCTTTATTTGCTAGTAATATGACCGGTTTTTTGCTTTTAAGGGCTTTTTTGGCAATTTGTCTGTCTTGGTCACTGGTATATTGGTTGCTATCGATTACTACTAAAATAACATCGGCGGCTTCTGTGGCGTCAGAAATCTGGTCTTGGATTGATTCTTCGAACTCGTCGTCAGGGTCTTTTAATCCGGCAGTGTCAACCAACCAAAAGCTATGGTCATGGTAGTCTACGCGCCCCAGGACGTTGTCGCGGGTCGTTCCGGCTTCCCTGGCCACAATTGCCTGTTGATTACGCATAAAACGATTAAAAAGCGAACTTTTTCCAACGTTCGCCTGACCAATAATCGCAACTGTAGGAAGTTTTGATGTCATAATTATTGTAATTATAACAGAGAAAACCCCAGTTAGCGAGCATAAGAAGGATGGATAGCTGTGCTTTCCTATCGTTCACCACCACCAAGTTCACACGAAACGGCCACTCTACGTGTTACCCCTTTCGGGGTCAGCACGTGGCGTTCGGCTGCCTATCGGCACATCTGTTTGTGTTGAACCGGGTGGTACTGAACGTGACAGGCATAACTAGTAGACTTCGCGTCATTGTGACAATAAGACAACCTATTGAGTTGCCGTAAAATGCCAGTCGATTCTTCATTGCTGTCCGAGTATGTTTGAGTGATAACGAGTTACGCAGGATACAAAGGATAATTGGCTGGCGTTTTAGCGCGAAACGAAAGGGGCTGTTGTTTATTACTATGACGGGATGGATACGGTGTAGCAAAGGTCAAACCGTACGATATAAAACATGAACTATATCACCTAGTGGATATCGATGATTTCAAACTCGCCGGGCTTTATATCACCCAGTGCATAATTTCCAAAGTTTGTTCGATGCAACTTATTAACAGTGTAGCCTAGGGCGCCGAATGTTCGTCGGATTTGGCGGTTTCGCCCCTCGTGCATGGTAACAATCCAACTTTTTCTGTCGGTGTCATTCATTCTTTCGAGTATTAATTTACTGGGACCGTCCTCTAGGTTGATGCCGTGGTCACTTATCATCTGTTGGTGAAGTGGTTGAAGGTCGTTTTCCAGGCGTACGTTATATACTTTTGTCTTTTTAAAACTGGGGTGCGTCATCTGATACGCAAAATCACCATTATTAGTTAGCAGTACTATCCCGCTGCTGTGACGATCCAAACGGCCGACGGGTTTAAGATTATGATATTCATCTGGTAACAGGTCATAAATTGTTGGGTTTTCGCCTTGTTGACGACGTGAACAAACATAACCAACCGGTTTATTTAGTGCGATATATAGGTATTCAACCGTATCGTCCAGAACTTTTCCATTAACGGTTATCTTGTCACCTTCGGCAAAGCGCGCCCCCAATCTAGCTGTTTCACCATTAATCATAACCTTTTGTTTGTCAATTAAGTTATCTGCTTCCCGTCTGGAAATCCCCAAAATAAGGGCTAAATGTTTATTTAGCCTGATTAGGTCAGTTGATTTTGGTTCCATTATGGTTGAGGGTTGAAAGGCGTTGTATCCGAACCGTCGTGAAGTTCTTGGTTCATCATCGAGGCTATGTCAGGCGTTGGTGTAGTTGGTGTAATCGGGTTGATTACCCTATCACCCAAGGATGCTGGTGCTGGTGATGAAAATGGAGCGGTTGGCTGTGGTAGTTCAGTGGGCGGAGGAGTTGGAACCGGAGCAGGTGCTGGAGTTGCAACTGGTTGTACTGGGGGCGGAGTTGGGGCTGCAACAGGAGGTGCCGGCACGGGTGTCGGTGCTACGACAGGTTCTACGGCTGGTTCGGGGATTGGCGCAATAGTACTTAATGTTTCGGTAGGAACAACCGGTTCTGGGGTTGGTTCGGGAACTGGTGCCACTGGTTCCGCTGGGGCTGCCGTAGGCGCTACGGGTGTTGATGGGGCTACTGATTGTGTTTCTGGTGCAACAGGCTGATTAGGTTGAGCTATGGGCTCTGGAGCCATTGCTGGTGTCGTTGGTTGAGCGATTGGTCGTGGCGAAACAGAAACCGGCTGACTAATTGCAGCTGTTTGGGCTGGTACGCCAAACCTTTCGATTTTTGGTGCGGCCGAAACAGGAACATCCGCCAAGACATCATGTACCGTTCGAACAACGTCTTCTATGCCTACTTGTGATTTGACTAAGTAACGGTTGGCGCCAAGTGTCTCTCCGCGAGCACGCTGGTCTTCACTGCTGAGCGCGGTCATCATAATTACTTTGACGTCTTTGGTTTCCGGGGTAGAACGCAAAATATCCAGCATATCAAAGCCGCTAATTTTAGGCATCATTACATCACTTAAAATCAAATCAGGTTTTTCTTTGACGGCCATCGCCAAGGCTTCTTCGCCGTCACCTGCCGAAATAATTTCGTATCCTTCGGCCAAAAGCCGCACGCCATAAATCTCACGTAGACTTTTGTCATCTTCAACTAACATTATCTTAGTCATATTTATCTCCATTGTAACCAAATAAAGTTAAAAATACCATAGTTCTAATGTTTATTTTAAACATTATTGGATTACTCTGTTTGGGACTGTGACTGACTGTGGCCGACTGAGCTGAGGTTTTGCTTGTTGTTGGGCCAGGGCGCGTTGTTTGGACACATAAGCGGCGATTTGTTCCGGCGTAAGTGCTTGGCCGCGAGGTACGGAATGTATAGGAGTCACTGTCGCCCCTGTATTGATTACTGGTTTTGGTTGGGGGTTAGGATTTACGACGTCCATTATTGGAGTAGCGGGCTTGGCTATTGCGGCGTTTCTTATCTCGGCTATCTTGTCGTTTCTATTTTGCGCTTCTAATAAAGTAGTTGCATCTGAGTTACTTATTCTAGGAAGTTCGACATAAAATGTGCTGCCCTTGGAATAAGTACTTTCTGCCCAAATACGACCACCCATAATTTCAGTCAAGCGACGGCAAAGATACAGTCCCAACCCGGTTCCGCCGATGTTTCGTGTATTTTTGTCGTCCACCCGGTAGAATTTCTGGAATAAATGTTGCATATCTTCGGCTGGAATCCCTACCCCACTATCCTTGACACTGATAGTGACATGTTCCTCATCGCCGGTTACATCGACTATAACTTCACCCGTAGGCGTATATTTTATAGCATTCTCGACCAAATTATTTACAACCTCGCGGATGTGATCGTTATCCAGGTTGACAGAATATGACGGAGCAATATGCCTTTCGGTTGAATTGTCCGGCATCGGTTTAAAAACTAACTGCAGTCCTTTGTCCGTAGCTTTTTGTTTTAAGCCCTGGACAACCTCTTTTACAAAAGTAACCAGATTTACAACCCGGGGCTTGTTAGATATCCTGCCATCATCAGATTTTGAGACATCAAGCAAATCCTGGAATAGTAATCCCAAATGTTCGGCCGAAGCATGTGCCTTAAGGATAAAATCACGGGCCCTACTGTCAATTTGAGCTGTCTGAGGATTAAGTGCCAGACCAATATATCCTTCGATTGATGCAACAGGAGTGCGCATTTCGTGGCTGGCGGTGCTGATAAATTCGGCCTGTTCGCGTTCCTCGGCCTTTTCTTTGGTTATATCGTGAAATACGGTAATAACACCCGAACCAATCTCGCCTACTGGTGATGCGACCAATGAAATCATTATTTTTTTACCACTGTTAGTCATCAGACTCAGGTTGTTCGTTCTGATTTCTTGGTTAGAATTTAGGGCTTGTTGGATTGGGTCTATGGTCGGGTCAAGAGCTTCGTCTTTTTGGTTTATTAATTTTAAAACAGATTTGTAACTAAGGGCGATAGCATCTTGTTTCCCCCACCCTATTATATTTTGAGCGGCTGGGTTGATAAGTTGTATTATCCCTTGGTTATCAATAGCAACCACACCATCACCAATTGCATTAATCACAACTTCGGATTTACTGGCCACGGCACTAAGTTCGTTGGCTAGGTTACGGTAGGCTTTGTTGTCGTTATCTGATTCGTCTGTGGCCGACTTGCCGCGCCAAATAATAAAGCCGGAAATTAATGGTATCAGGGTGGTAAAGGCGGTATCAATAATAACCGACGAAGACAAGCCGTTATTTAGATATTGGACTGCTATATAGATACAAGCCGTCAAAATTATCGGCAGTATTCCCCAGATGCTGAATATCCCAGCAAAGAAACAGACTAATATCCACAACGAAATCGATAAAGATGACGCAAAACCGGTGCTGAACACAATCGTTGCAGCGGTAGCGGACAGCAACAAATAAATTGTAAGTGAAAAATAAAACAAATATTTTTTAGGGTTCCAAAAAAATGAAACTGTGGCAAAAATCAGTGTCAATCCCGCCAGTACGGCAGCCGCTATATTAATATCAATCAGACTACTGATATCGGGTTTGATTGAAAAAAACTTCCACGAAAACAACGCAATAATAACCATTGCGACAAGAATGGCGACCTCGCTAATACGACGGTTCCAAAAGCGGGTTATCGTAACTGGTTTAATGTTGCCCCCTACTTCTAATAATAACCTGCTGGATATTATGACGATTATGGTTATTTTTTACAAGTAGTTATAAGAGATATGTTTTATTTTTTTTGGTAAAGCGTGATTGATATGGAAAGCGAAACAATTGTGACGACACTAAGAAGTGCAACGCAAATTGCCGATAGCGTACCATCGAACGCAACTGGTTGCGTTGAGCCGAGTGACAACAGTGCAATAATAGCGATTGACAGTAGTGCGACAATTAGATGAGCATGAGCCAATTCTATTCGTAGTTGTTCAACTTTTTTCTTTTTGAATCTTTTTAACAAGCTATTCATATTTTTCCTTTTTGATGAGTTAATAACTCTAGATTAATGCGCTTGTGGTTAAATGTCAAACTTTGGTGATCTCACCGGGAATCGAACCCGGATTTCCAGGATGAGAACCTGGTGTCCTAACCGTTAGACGATGAGACCGTGACCCCATTACCTTAGCAAATTACACCGTAGGTGTCTAGGTAATTGAAATAACTTTATAAATATGGTATAATATAGGCAACGCACCTATACAATCCATTTTCGAACCGGGGGTGGTATCAATGTACGATCTGATTCCCATCATAGGAATCATCGCTTTCGCCCTCGTCGAAGTCGGCTTCTTTTGCCGATTCGAGTTGAAGAGCGAGGTCAAGTTCCAGTACACGCAAGGTATGGACATGGGTCGGTTGTTTGTCTTCCTGCCTGGATTGGTGGCTGGCGGCGAGGAAAACAGCGACGTCTTCTTCAATACGATGCAAGAGAAAGGCTGTGTTCTGCAGGTCAGTCCTATCGGCGCACGATTTCGGAAAAAGCAAATCGTCAAAGTCACCAAAAAGTGGCTGAAAAGATACCACAAGCGTCATCGTCCGCACAACTTCGAAGTCGTGTTTGTCGGCTCTTCCCTGGGTGGGCTCTTGGCAAACGACACCTATATCAAGCTTTCGCGCTGGTGGAGGTGTCGGGGTCGGTTTAGCTTTGTGATCATAGACTGCCCAGTGGGCAGAAATGATCTGCTGAAGCCGATGGGAACGCTAAGTCGGGTGGTAGGGTTTATGAGACCCTTCACATTCCCTCTTTGCTGGATCAAGATCAACGGATTCAGCTTGACATACTGGGCCGACCAAATCCACTACCTGAGTAATCACCAGCCTCTGAAGGGACTTTCCCTTCAGGACTGTACCGTAGTCTTCGTCAAATCCATCTACGACAAGTTCGTATCGTACCGGTCAATCGACTCCTGGATAAAAGCGTCCGGTTACGGTATGTATCTGGCCGAAGCGTTTTCACAGCACGCAGGATTCCACGAAGTCCCGTATGAGTGGGAAGGACTGTTCGAAATAATCATGCCCTACGTTTGTTAGGACAAGAAAGGATGATAGGTGCGAAGACCCCGCGGTGCGGGGTCTTTTCACTTTCTTTATTTATCTTCGAGTTTTTCTATGACAGAGATCAGTTTTTTAGGTGTAATTTCGGCTTTAATCAGATACGCATCGGCATGTTTTTGCATAGCGATACGTGATTCGTCGTCTTGTTGGAAATTTGTCAGTACGATTACGTGCGTTTTGGGAATCAAATCTTCTTTGCCACCGCGAAGTGCATCCAAAATTTCCGTTCCCCGTCGTTCCGGAAGCATCACATCCAGCAAGATAGCGTCGTATTGTTTATTACGTGCCGTTATTAGCCCGTCGTTGCCGTCAACTACCCAATCAACTTCATAACCGGCCTTTTTAAGGCTACGAACGTACATCTCGCCGATAAAGCGATCATCTTCGATACACAGAATTGTTTTGATTGGCATGCTGATTAACTCCTATACATTGAATGGTTTTTTATCCAACCATTGCCTTCATTAATAAGACCTTCGTTACTATTATCCCCCGCCTTTAGCTTATCCGCAACTGTTGCATAAATTGGAAGCGAAACCGTGAATGTAGACCCATGACCATCTTCGCTGCGGACGCTGATTTTACCACCATGCGATTCAACAATTGCCTTGCTGATATAAAGTCCTATACCCGACCCCGCAACAGTTTCGCGCGACCTGTGTGAACGGTAGAACTTCTGGAACAATTGACTGACAACATTTTCGGGCATTCCGATGCCATTATCGGCAATTGAAATGTCAACGAAATCACCATTTACCTTGGCGGTGACCCTAATAACTCCGCCTTCATTGCTATATTTAATAGCATTATCAATTAAATTACCAAGAACTTCACCAATACTGGCCCTGTCGGCCGCAATTGTCGGTAAATCATCAGGAAGAGCAACTGTAAGCAAGCGGTTTTGGGCGCCAGCCCGCAGTTTCATATCGTCGCTAATCGTGTCGTATATTGCCACCACGGTGTCCTCTGATAAGTTCATTTTCAGGTGTCGTCTGTCGTAGCGCGACGTATTCAAAATGTTATCTATATAACCCGACAAACGGTTTGAAGACACGACCAAGCGGTGGAAAAGCTCGGGCTGATCATCTGTCAGTTTGTCGGCAAGCTCATCCTCGAGAACATCCAAGTATCCTTTAATGACCGTAATTGGACCACGAAGTTCATGCGCAGCAAAAGAAATAAAATCAAGGTTTTCCTCGTCAACCTCATAAGCTCCGGTCCTATCAATTAAAGTCAAAACAGTTTCAGACGCCGAGTCTTTATGATACGAAGCAATCACGTCAAAAAACCGCCTACCTTCTTCGTTCGGCAAATGGTCAGGTATTCGAGTCCAAACATGTTCATCTTGCACAGAATCTTCTGCGCACGCATCCAACCATGCGTTTAGGGTGTCATTACCGTTAAAAATTAAATCAATCTCTTTTCCTCCGTCAGTACTATCGCGAGTTGGGGCGGTTTTGTTTGAGTAAATAATTTTACGATTTTTGTCCAAAGCAATAAACCCACAGTTCGTCATGTCTAGGGCGTTCGAGACGATGGAATCAGTTTGGCTTGTTTCGGTTTTTTCTTGGTCTCGGCTGGCAGAAAGTTCATAGATTGTCTGCAGGGCGTCTCGAAAACCAGTCTGTTCGTTTTTTGTAGAGTTTGGGTTTGGTAATGGAAGTGTTGGTTGTTCCCCCGTCACCTTGATAATGGCAGCTAACAAATCCTTTGTTGGTCGTGTTGCAGAAATAATAAATAAAATTCCAACAATCAGCTCTACGGGCAAAAGTAAAAATGAAATAAACCAAATTAACACAAGACTATCGGTAATTGAAGCGGTAAAGATCAAGATTATTCCAAATACGAAAGCAATGGCGATTTGTGTTAGTACTATCAATCGTATTTTTATTCTTATAAATTCAGGCCAAAATTGGCTAGCTAGTCGAGGGACCTTTTTTACTTCCATGTTACGTCTCCGGCACCGTTTGGAACCGCCGAAATCCAGGTTTGACCACGTACTAGAGGAACGTCATTGCCAGCCGCATCTGTAAAATTGACCTGGCTAGTTGGACTATCTTTGTGCCACGTTGCAGCTATGGCTGTTCCGTTTTGGAAAATCGTTGCTTCGCCGCTTCCTGTGGTTGTAATAACTTCTCGATATCCATCTTGAAGCTCGGATGTTTCATCAACACGTATAGCTATCACAACACTTGGTGTGATTTGTCCGTCTTCGCGGTCATTGTGTGGTGCACCAGCCTGACTACGCGCATAGTTATTGGTTTTGGCGTCATATACATAAGAACTGTTATACAAAGCGCTACTGATGGTAATGTTGATGTTCGTGGCATCGGGTTTTGCCACTGGTTTGCCATTGGTTCGACTAAAGCCCGTAAATGTTGATGTCGTGTACCCCTTTTCGTTATTAAGCGCATCTAGTTTGTCGAAACTTGTATAAACGTTGTGTGGTGAGCTTCTGTCGTTTGCTCGCCAATAACTTCCCGAATTAAAGAATTGGTCCAAATCTCTATGGCTGCCGTTACGAATTTCGGCCAATGCCTGTGCGCTGCCACCAACATGGGCAATACCTGCGTCAAAAGCAGCTAACCAGTCAACATCATATAATCTAAGGCTGCGAACCGGTCCGATAACTTGTGGTTTTTCCTGCTGATAAAGTACCAAAAACCTGGTAATACCACCTTCAGCAATCGCCTCAAACACAACTCCACTATTTTTTATACCCGATTGAGGACGAGCGTCGGGGCTGTTTTCAATCATTACGCCAGTAACAGCTTGTTTCGTGGCGGCTTCGGTATCAACCGGCTTACCGCTAAGTGGAGAATAATATACTACACCCGGCTTTGCTTTTTCGATTTTTTTTACCACCACAGTTGACTTGGGTGGTTTTTGCAAAGCGTAAATCGTAGCTATACCTGCGGCCAAAACCAGTATTGTAATACTGAAAATTACCCAAAATAGCCTGGGGTGCTGCTGGTACCACAAGCGAAACTTAGCCCATAATTGTTCTACTCGATTGAACTTCATAGCTTAAGCGATATTATAACAGATTGGATGATAAATTTATACTTTTTGCGAACCAGTTTCAATTGCTAGGTTAAGTCTGGCTTTTACGGTGTTTTGACCAAGGACGGCAAGAGTTTCATTTAGGGCGGGACTGAATGGTGACCAAGAAACCGATACTCTTATAATGCTAAATAATACAGCAGGTTTCTGACTAGTTGAATCAAGTAATGAATTCAAGGTTTGCTGTAGGTCTTCTGCCGAGAAACCGCTTTCAGATAATGCTATCAGTGACTGCTTTAATAATTCTACAATTTCAGCTGGTTGTAATTTACCAAGCTGTTTGTCGTTTTCGACCATCTGCCAATCCGGCGTTGGTTCGTCGAAAAAATATGACGTCAAGGTTGGCAAATCGGACAAAGTTTTCAAACGGTCCTGTACCAGTGCCAGAATCTGTTGACGCAACTGTTCAGATGAGTTTTTGGCGGATTCTGACCAAAAATCGTTGGCGCGGGTTGACAAATCGTTAATTGATAATCTGCGAATCCATTGCCCATTCAGCCAAAGTAGACGTTTTTCGTCGAATCTGGCTGGGCTTTTTTGGACTCGCTGAAGTGAAAACTTTTCGACAAGCTCGGCAACTGAAAAAATTTCTTGTTCAGTCCCGTCATTCCACCCCAAAGTTGCCAGAAAATTAACCATCGCTTCGGGTAGATAGCCTTCTTTTTTATACTCTAATATATCCTTGGCGCCATCGCGTTTGCCTAGTTTCTTTTGGCCATCTATCGACATCACATAGGGCAAAGTGGCCAATATGGGTCGTTCAATTTGAAGAGCCTCGTATAGGTTAAGGAATTTTGGAGTCGATGCGATAAATTCTTGGCTGCGAAGGACATGCGTTACTTCCATTATTTTGTCATCGATAATATGACAAAAATTATAGGTTGGATATCCGTCGGATTTGACTAAAACAAAATCATCGATTGCTTCGTATCCTGTCGACAATTCCCCCATAACCGCGTCCGTCCATCTATAGGGTTTAGGGTCGGATTTAAAACGCAAAGGTTGGCTACCATCCCAGACTGGAGGACTTTCGGGCCTATAATCTCGATACATAAATGGAGATTTATTAGCTTTTGCCTGATTGCGAAACGATTCAAGCTGCTCTTTGGTATATGGGTCAGCATATGCTCGACCACTAGCAATCAGTTTATTCGCCCATTCTTTATATATATCCAGCCGGTGTGACTGTAAATAAGGTTCACTCGGGCCGCCGACATCAATTCCCTCTTGCCAATCAATTCCCAGCCATCTCAGGCTGTCTTCTATTTGTTGGATACTGCCTTCAACTTCACGTACTTTGTCTGTGTCTTCGATGCGCAAGATAAAAACACCCTTGTCTTTTTTGGCTAGAAGCCACGAAAACAAAGCCGTGCGGATTGCGCCAACATGGACAAAACCAGTCGGGCTGGGTGCAAAACGAGTACGAATTGTCATGAGGCCATTATATCATCTTATAGACTGGTTGCGATGTGGCGGATTTGGTCGCTGGATAATTTTGCATCACCGGATATCGAATATAATATTCCACCATTTACCCAATCCGCCCTGTTATTGTCATTGTATGTATAAATTGTTAGTCCACCCTCTTGTGATTCGGACGTTTGATGGTCTGAACTTTTGTCTACTTGAATCTTTAGGGCACTTGAATCCAGCGGGCTTTTTGACTGTTTTATGGCAAATTGGCTATTGCCTGAATTTGCATGGAAGTTGATTGTAACTTCGCCGTTCGAATATGAAACCGGACCACTAAGGCTATATCCGTCAGGGTGATATTCTGGGAAAGTCGCATCAATACCAGCCTGCATGCTGGCGACTTTGACGGAAATAATTGGCATGTTCAGATAAATAATAGATCCAACTACAATCAAAACGGCTGCGGAAATTGTAAAGATGTTGAGGTATTTTTTATTGCGCTTGAGGATGCTTTTTTTCGTTGTTTTGGGAGCTTCAGATTTTTTTAATGCTGCTGCAATCACCTCTTGTTTGATTTCTTTAGATGATTTTTCAGCCGATACCGCTGGTACAGATTTGGGAAGTGCGCGCTGTTTACTAACCTTGGCCGCCAGGGGGTGAGAAATCGGTTTTATATCTTGCCCCTTTTTTGTCTGGGCCTCAGGGTGGGATGATTTGGAAGTGTCTGGCGTAAAATGCGTTACATGCTTACTTTTTGAAATATCCATGTTATGACCATTTTTTCGTCTGGGGGACCTTATATCATTGAAGGTTTTTAATGACGCATGTGAATATAGTGCCTTTGGCTTTTCAATGATAATACGTGCAACCTTGGTTGTTTTCGATTTCATATCATTGGTAATTTTCGATTTTTGAGCCAGTTCTTCCATCGGTAGACCGGTGTCTTTATCGTATTTTCGTCCGTTAATTATAACGACTTTATCATTCTTCATTATTTTCTCACGCAATCTTTAAACTGTTCGCTTTTCTTACTCGCATAAGCAATACTATTAGATATCTTAGTTGATTTAGAAAAATATACAAGGTTTTGGATAATAAATGTATACAACTTGATATAATATGTATTTGAACCATGCCTAGCAAAAATCCGAAACGAAAAACACTGATAAAACGAATATTCGTTAATTTATTCATGGTGTTCTCTGTGATAGTTTTAGTAACATTCGTTACATTCTTTATGCTAGGGTTCCGATTCGATTCTAATAATGGCAATCTCGAACAGAATGCTTTTTTGCAGTTTAGTTCAACGCCTTCGGGCGCGACAGTTTCGATTGACGGAATAGTTAGCGGCGCAAAAACCTCGTCCAAAAGTTCTGTCCAAGCCGGTAAACATACGGTTGTGATGTGGCGAGATGGCTATCAGACTTGGCAAAAATCCGTTACGGTTAAACCCGGCACATTAACTTGGTTAAACTATACCTTGTTGGTGCCAAAAAAATTGACTGTCGAACCGATTGCAAACTATAAAACAATGCAATCTTCTTTGGCCTCACCAAAGGGAAATTTTATCCTTGTTCAACCACAACCAAACATCCCATCGTACAAGCTAATCGATATTAGTTCCGATAATGTCAGCACAAAAGACATTGTCATACCTGCAAGTATCTACAGTGAACCGGTAGCATCGGGCGTCACACACACCTTTAACATTGAAAAATGGGATAACGGCGAACGATACGCTATCATCAAACATACTTATGGCGAAAAAACCGAACTAATAGTGTTGGACACCCAAGATGTCAATCAAACCAAAAATGTTACAAAATCATTCAATCTTGCTATCGACAAAGCTGTCTTTTCAAGCGATGGTGGTAACAGTCTATATGTCCTAGCGGCCGGTGATATCCATAAACTTGATTTAAACGGCGGGACTTCATCAAAACCATTAGTAACCAGTGTTACGGACTTTGACTTTTATATTGACTCAAAAGTCATAACTTATGTTGGTAAAGGCAAAATTGGGACTGACGAAAGAGTTGTTGGGCTATTCAGAGAGGGAGACAGCAGACCTGCTGTACTACGTACTGTCAAAGGAAGTCCTGATGTGCCACTACGGATTGCTACAACCCACTACTTTAACGAGAACTACGTAGCCATATCGGAAGGGAAAAAAGTCGATATCCTAAGTGGTAGCTATCCAAATACAACCAGTGACAACGCAAACAGTATGAAGGCAATATCAAGTTTCGACAGTCTATCGGATGTCCAGCAATTATCTTTTAGTCCCAAAGGACAATATGTCTTTGTGCAGTCGGGTGCAAGTTTTTCAAGTTATGACTTAGAGTATCAAAAACTATCCTCCTCAACCATTTCTTCAGCCGCAGAAGTACCCCCACTACAGTGGCTGGATGAATATCACGTTTGGTCAGACAGCGGTGGAATATTGTCTGTTTTGGAATTTGATGGCGCTAATGCCCATACTATCAATCCAGTCTTGACGGGTCAGGCAGTAACATTGACTAATAACGGACGATTTTTATATAGCGTCAACAAATCGGCCACTGGTTACCAACTTCAAAGAGTTCGAATGATACTTCCCTAGTACGACTATCTAGCGCCAAATAATTTTTCAATAAATGACGGTGTATTGCCAGGAATAGATTTAGTTGCAGTATTTGAAGAAGCAGGCGCTGCCGTTGATTTGTCTGGGTCAGGACTTACTTGTTCGGCAGTAATCAACAGACGATTTAACGCTGTACCAACGGGCGTACATGTTAATAAGGTTAATATAGGTTTGGTCGTTGGATATACTAAACTGCTGACATCATTTGGACTTACGACCTGTTTTTTGGTTACGATATATGTGTAACGGACCGAGTTATAATTGGCATAAATCGTATCACCAACGTTTAATTTATCAAGTTGCGCAAAAATGAACTTGTAATCACCACCGTCAAATAAATCATTGCTACTGTGTCCGGCAATAACCGTATTACCGACTTGTCCTGGGTGGCTGTTGGCTCCTGGTATAGCAAATTGGGCTACACCTTTTGCCATGGCCGCCATCTGGGAATTATAGTCATTGCCTATGTCATATATAACCGGCACATCGACGTTAATCTTCGGAATTATTAATTTTGGTTCTGGTCCGACAGTCGTATCGGCGTTCGGGTCAATCACGATATTTTGAGGGTCAATATTCCCAGGGCTGACATATGCCATTACGTTCGAAACTATAAAACTATTGTATTGCAAGAAAATGAATATCATTACGACAATCAAGCCGGAGATTATTGGCAAAAAGTGCCGGCTTTTTTTAATTTTTGTTGCTGAGCGATGTACTTTTGTTTTTAATTCTTGGCGCATGTCAAAAATAGCTTCATCGGACGTAAGGGTGTTTGTGGTTTTTTGCTGATCGGTGTCATGAATTGCCGGTCGCAAGCGTGATCTGATTGATGTTAATCGTTTGGGCGAAGTTGGCGTCGGTAGGTTTTCATTCTTAATTGGCTGTTTTTTGTTCAGATGATGCAAATAATAACCCTCGTAGTATTTTTGGTAATAATTTTGCCAGGCACTGTGATATTGGCCCCAATCGTTTACTTGGAGTTCGGGTTTTTCCGTATGAGTTCTTTGATAAGGGTCTATATCTTCCAGGGGGATTGGGTCTGTAATCGGTTCGGGTGCGGTATCAGACTGAGTTGGCTGACTGTCGTAAATACTGTCAATTTGCGATCTGATTAGTTGTGCGGCAGCTTCCTTTGGGGGTCCGGCAGAATGCCCGGTGGGTGCATTAATTTGATGCCCCTGCTGCGATAGCGACATCCCACCTTGATTGCTTTTGGGCTCTTCTGGCTTCATCTATAGATTCCTACTAATTTCTATTGTACACTATATTACAGGTTGCTACCGCTTGTGGAATGCAATCCGCTATAATATTAAAAAATTTTATTCATCTGTTGGGCGAGTGGCGGAATTGGTAGACGCGCTAGACTCAAAATCTGGTTCTCGCAAGGGAGTGGGGGTTCAAGTCCCCCCTTGCCCACCAAATAAATAAAATTTTCATATCAAACTGGCGGTGACGCTTTCAAGTGGTTTTGATAGGGTCCAAAGCCAATAAACGGCGGCAGTTGTGGCTGTTTGCCCGCGCCAAATTTTCATCGGTTCGTCAAATGGAGTCGTTGTTACTTCTCCGCAGCTGGCAACTAACATCGTATTTTGATGTAAAACAGCGATTGTTATCGGGTATGTAATGGTGAATTTGTGCAAAGCTTCGATTAAATTAGTAAGTTGCATACTGAAAGTCAAAACTTTAGGATAATACACGGTTCTAAATAACTTTTGAAGTTGAGCCAGCGATACGACCAGTAGTGTATCCGGACGGTCCACTAGTTCCTGGCTCGTATTTTTCAATAAATCAACAGCGTCGCGAGTAATCGTTAGTGGCCCCGCATATTCTTTGACAAAGCCTTCGTATAGTATCGCGGTTTCGCTGTTATTCCCGGAATCGCCAATCAGCAGTACGCCCGTTGACCAATCGCCAAGCGCCTTCATTTCGTTCAAGGCATTTTTTGCTAAACCGCCAGACGGATTGGTATCTCCAAAAATTACATCTGTCATAGATGCAGGGATTGATTTTCGTAGGACATCTGGCAGTAGTACGCGGACCTCGCCCGCCCCGGCTTTTAGTGACATCTCGTAACTTTCGGCTACGCTAATAAATCCTAATTTATTGCCGCCGATAATGCCTAACTTACCCTTCTGAGTTTTTTGTTCGGGTTTTGACCATTCTATACTAGAGTAAAGTGGTTTTTCGACAGTTTGTTTGTGCCAGTAAGGGTGTGAATCCATATATCTACTATAACAGAGGAAAAGGAATAGCGCCCCGGTTCAACGAGGCACTATCCGGATAGACAGTAAAACTCGGAACGCGAGGCGCGTTGACTTGTATCAGGCGAACTGTGGTTCTGGGAAGCGTCTTCCGTCGTGGATACAAACGTGTTGGTTGATCGGGACGATTTCGTCCTTGAGGATGTGGATGCCTTCTTCGACTTCCGCACCATAGTTGACGAGCGCTCGCTTGCCGATCTGTGCCCCGGTGGAGATTTCGACGTCTCCACCGATCCTGGCCGCCTTCTTGATGTGAACGATGTCACCGATTGTGACGAGGCTACCGACGATGACGTGCTTGTCGATAGTGCAGCCTTCGCCAACGATGCAGTGATGCCCGATGACGGCGCCCTTCTTGATGAAGGTGTCGCGACCGATGTGGGTCTGATTGCCGACGACGACGTTGTCCATGATGATAGCCTCGTCGCACAAGACGCAGCCATCACCGATCTTGACTCCGACTCCGATGTGGACGTCATCGCCAATCACGACATTCTGACCGATCTTCGCTTCGCTCGAGATTGGGTCATTTGGGATGACGCAACCGTCGAAAGCCGGACCTTGCCCGTTGAACTTGTGGGTGTTATCGCCTTGCTGCTGTTGTTCCGGGCGTGCCACGATGGATCCCCCTAATTTCGCTGAACTGTACAAGTCAAAAAAATAATACTACTATCTCTGTTATTTGTCAATCATAAGCGATAAGACATGCAGAAGTGTCGTTGTCGTTATGGGATGTTTCAAATTTCAATACTGATTGGACAGTGGTCGGAGCCCATAACTTCGGGGTGGAGTTGCGGGTTTGTGACTTTGTCTGAAAACGATTTGCTGGCCATCCAGTAATCAATACGCCAACCGATATTGCGGGCTCTGGCGTTGGCCCAGTGCGTCCACCAAGTGTACGCATCGGTTTTTTCGGGATATTTGGTTCGGAACACATCGATAAACCCAGCTGATTCAAATGTATCAAATCCTTCACGTTCTTCATCCGTAAATCCGTGTTTGCCGACGTTTTGTTTGGGATTAGCCAGGTCTATTTCGTTATGCGCAACGTTTAGGTCTCCACAAAACAAAACAGGTTTTGATTTTTCCAGAGTTTTAATATGTTCTAAAAATGCTGGATCCCATTGTTTGTGACGAAGACCAAGCCGCGATAAATCACCCTTTGAGTTAGGGGTATATACCGAAACAACCCAAAAATTATCGAACTCGGCTGAAATTACCCTGCCCTCGCTGTTCGGGTCACCGTAACCGTCACCAGCAAGTTTGTATTTTTCGGCAATATCACCGGTAAAACCATTAATAATAGTCAATGGTTTGATTTTTGTGAAGATTGCAGTTCCGCTGTATCCTGGACGCTCAGCACTGTTCCAGTACTGAAAATAACCTGGCAAATCAATTTCAACCTGGTCCTCTTTTGCTTTGATTTCCTGCATACACAAAACATCAGGTTGATGTTGCGCGATAAATTTTTGAAAAGCGCCTTTGTTTAACACTGCCCGAATCCCATTTACGTTCCAAGAATAAAGTTTCATCACTTATTATTATACAATATTCATATCGTGCGGGTCCTGCCGTCCGGTTTACCCCTAATATTTTTTACCGATTACGGCAAAACAATATTGGGGTGGCCCCACCGAACGTCACCCGTAACTTACTTTAATACTGTATCTTTAAATTGTGCGTATACGTTCAGTACCGCCTGGTTCAACACAAACGGATGTGCCGGTAGGCAGCCGAACGCCACGTGCTGACCCCGAAAGGGGTCACACGTAGAGTGGCCGTTTCGTGTGAACTCGGTGGTGGTGGACGGTAGAAAAGCAAACTGTTTTCAGTTATTTTTAATTGCACGATTGATTTCGCGTTCTTGGTCGCGGCGTTTCATGGTTTCGCGTTTGTCGTAGGTTTTTTTGCCTTTTCCAAGCGCAATAACCAGTTTGATATATCGTCCACCTGTCAGCAGTTTAATTGGGACGATAGTCATCCCGGCCAGTTTCTTATCTGATAGATTGTCAATTTGTTTGCGGCTAGCCAACAATTTGCGTGGTGAGGTGTCGATTGTTCGGTTCCCCACCGCACCCTTTTCATTTGGCTTCAAACTAAAACTGGCGTTATTCAGCCATAATTCATTATCGCGTATATTTACAAAAGAGCCCTTTAGCTGAATATGTCCATCGCGGGCAGCTCGAGTTTCTATACCAGTTAAGGCGATTCCGACTACCAGCTCGTCATCTAAAAAGTAATCAAAAGAAGCCCGTCGATTTACGATGGATTTAGGGGTTGGTTTTTTCTTCTTTTTCTGTGCCATCACAAAGCTATTGTAACAGATTATGGATGCTGTTCTGGATTGCTGTATTTTTTATTTAAATATGCCATCTTTAGAAACTGCCAGACGAATTTATGCAAAGGAATAACTTCTGAGATTTGACCCAACATTTTGAAATCTTCTACCCAGCCGCCAATAAAACCGATTTTTGTTGCCTTCTTAATATTAATAACTCCCCGAAGATGGACAGACCTAAAAGTTTTATTATTATCAAGCAACGATTTGTTCATTAGGGTTTCAAGACCATAACTAACGTTGGGGCGACTCCAAATCAAGGGGTCTGCCAAAAGTTTTTTGGGTATGACCCGCTCGCCGCTATCCAACTCCATTTTTAAAAGCTGCATAATCTTGAATGCGTTATCGCGCCAACTTAGGGTCCAATCAACCCGACCGTCCATAACTGGTTCGGCAAGATTATCGATAGATTCCTGGGTTAGTCCCCTTAGGTCAGCATCAAGTAGCATAATAATGTCGTTTCTGGATTTTTCGATTCCCTTTTTAACGGATAAGGTTTTACCGATGTTTTTTTGGTTCTCGATTAAGATAACGTCAAATTTTTTCACAACTCCTGATGTATTGTCGGTCGAGCCGTCATTCACAACAATAACCTCACTAATCAGTGGACTTTTTGTGACTACCTTTAATACCTCGGCAATTCTGGGGGCTTCGTTCAAGGCCGCAATAACGACACTAATCTTTTTATTCATTATTATAATTATACTACCCCTCGACCCTTGTACTGCGACCGATTTGACATGGTATAATCATGTTATATGAAAATTTTAATTTCGTCCGATTTATACTGGCCAACAGTTAATGGCGTGTCGACGGCCGCACGTACACTTGCAATGGGCTTAGCGGGGCGCGGGCATGAAGTTTTAGTCATTGCTCCTAGTCAAACTGGTAAAAAATACAAGGAAATTGATGGCAATTATACAGTAGCCCGCACAGCATCGACAATCTTTCCTTTTTATCAAAATTTCAGGATTTGTCTGTATCCATACCGTGAAGTTAAAAAAATAATCAAAGATTTTGATCCCGATGTTGTACATATGATGGGGTTTTTGATGATAAGCCAGGCAGTTATGAAATACGCCCAAAAATATGATATCCCAACCGTCAGTACTAACCATGCTATGCCTGAAAATTTGATGGATAATCTAAAAAGACTTGCGCCGCTATCTAGACCAATAAATTATGTGATGAAAGAGTACATCGTCAGGTTTCATAAAAAGACTGACTATTTTACAATGCCAACACAGTCTGCACTTGATATTTTTAAACTATCAACCAGAAAATTAAAAATTCCCGTCGAAGCCGTTTCAAACGGAATTGATCTTAGTCGGTTTAACCCCACCCCTCCTCCACAAAGCATATTTAATAAATACAAAATACCGACCGATAAGCCTATCGTTTCCTATATTGGACGAGTTGATGCCGAAAAACACATCGCAATATTAATCGATGCTTTTAAACTAGTCTTAAAAAAACACGATGCCCATATGATAATTGTCGGAAAAGGTACCGAGACAGAAAACTTGGAAGAACAGGCAAAGAATTTGAGCATTATTGATAAGATCACTTTCCCAGGTTGCGTATCTGAACAGGAAATTGTTGATTTTCACAAATTAGGAACTGTATTTTGTATGGCTTCACCGGTTGAGCTGCAGAGTATCGTGATGCTTGAGGCAATGGCAAGTGGCAAACCAGTCGTAGCAGTCGATGCCGGTCCATTGAAAGAACTTTGCCAAGACGGCCGCAATGGAATTCTTTGCGAAACAGATAACGTAACAGAAATTGCTGATGCAATACTACGGATACTTAACGACCCCGTTATGGCGAAAAAAATGGGAGAAGAAAGTATCAAGATTGCCTCAACACATGACGTACAAAAAACCCTAGAAAGATACGAACAAATTTACACGCAAGTGATTAAAAAATAAATTTTTGAATTAGTTCAGCTACTTTTTGCGGAGTTTCGTAGTGTGTCAGGTGCCCTGTTTTATTTATAACTTCAAGTTTAGCGTTTGGGAATAGTTTTACCAATTCCCTTTGTTTTTTAAGAGGTGTGACAGTATCCAACGCACCAGCTATTAAAAGTGTTTCAACATTAATATCAGCGGCAACATCGCGGACACTATCGTGGATCGAAGCATCGAATGCCTCGTTGGCAACCCGCCTGTTGGCGAATGTGCTGAAGTGTTGCAAATGTTGGTCGTGAATAAATGCACGAACTTTTTTATCACGAGTTTTTGCCAGCGTGATGCTCATAGCCATTACGCTAAATTTTGATGAAAGCAATTTCATTCCGGCAGATTCTGACAAGACTCGACTAAGCCAGTAATAAAATACCGCGATTTGGGTTAATATTGCTTTTGCACCTTCAAGCGCTGAAACTCCTATCGGGTTGACCATAATAAGTTTTGAAATCGTTTTAGGGTATTTTTTAGCATAGTAACCGACAATAATACTGCCAAAGGAATGCCCCAATAAAACTGGCGGTTCTGGTAATTTCAAATCAGACATGAATTTTTCCAACCACACCACGTAATTTTCAACTGAATGTTCGCCTGCTAGTTCCTGGGAAATTCCAAATCCTGGTAAATCAGGAATGATGACCCTGAATCCGGTCAAAGGCTTTGCAATCAAATCAAGCCCATGATGTGTACCGCGTAAACCATGAATCATTACGATAACTGGAAGTTTCGGATCGTTATTATAAACCCAATAGTCGGTGTCGTTTGTTTTTAGGTGTTCAATCATATTGAATATTATACCCTACTATTTCCACCCCTGTTATGTTATGCTATATCGGATGATTGCCGATATAAAAGTTACCGAAAAAAGTTTTGGTTCCAAGGTACTGATGAGTGGAATCAAGTTTAGTATTGATGACAGCGAGAAGGTCGGTGTTATTGGGCGCAATGGAGTTGGAAAATCAACACTTTTCGGGATATTAACCGGCAACGATCTCGACTTTACGGGAGAAATAATTTTTAAGCGTGGAACGGTTGTAGTTTCAACCGCCCAAGAACACCACGAAATGAGTGACACTACTGTGTTGCAGTATATTTTGGCTGGTTTGCCGGAATATTCAAAACTCAGCCATATTATCGAGACCTACCCGAACACCATGGGCGAAAATATGAAATTAATTCACGATTACACCCAGGCGCTTAGTAGGTTCAGCGACAAAGGTTTTTACCAAATCGAAGAGCAGATAGAGCGTGAACTTGATAATTTTCAATTACCAATGATAGCGCATCGCCAGTTTAATACCCTTTCCGGCGGCGAGAAGCGTTTGGTCGAAGTGGTAAAAATAATGCATAGCGACGCTGATTTGGCACTTGTTGATGAACCTACGAACCATATGGACTATATAGCGAAAAACCAATATATAGATTGGATGAAAACAGCTCGTGAAGCAATGTTGGTTATTACTCACGACCGCGATGTATTAAACGAAGTCGATAGAATCGTCGAACTTAAGGATGGAGAATGCGTCAGCTACAAGGGTAACTATAGCGCGTATCTAAAACAAAACGCCGTTAGTACCGGCTCTAAAATGAACGACTTCGAGATGATTGAAAAACGAATCGTAAATTTGAAACAAAAAGTCATCGATTACCAACGATTAAAAGAAAAATCACGTAACCCATCTACTATACAAAGATTTAAAAGATTAGAGGAAAATTCACGCAAAGAATTGGCCGACTTGCAAAACGTCGATAAGCCAACTTTTTGGATTGATAAGGAATCTGCCGAGAACTTGAACTACAAAGTTGCCGCACAGTACGACAAATTTAAAACCAGAAATATTCGCATGAATTTGCGTGGGGATGAATCTCGTAGTAAACACGTGCTAGTTTCTGCGCGTGATTTATCGCTCGGCTTTAAGGAACCCCTATTTAAAGGAATAAATATTGATTTACGCGAAGGTGAAGCGTTGGAGTTGCGCGGACGCAACGGTGCGGGTAAAACAACTCTAATCAAGGCACTTTTGGGTAACAAATCTGGCGAAATTGTTCAATATGATGGTGAAATATCTCTAGACCCCCACGTAAGAGTCGGCATCTATGAACAAGAAATATCACCGAAATATTTCGATTTACCATTAGATACCGCAATCGAACGAATGTATTTGGATCGAAGTCTGTCAATTTCAAATACTAAAATTCGGGGGTTAATGAGCGACTATTTGTTTACTGAAAGCGACATAAAAACGCCAATACGCCTATTATCGGGCGGACAAAAGGCTCGTTTTCAGTTGATAGCTATGTTATCTAATAATCCCCAACTTTTGATTCTAGATGAACCAACCAACCACTTGGATTTGCCAAGCATCGAAGAATTGGAAACAGCGCTAAAAAAGTACTGTGGGGCGATACTTTATGTCAGTCATGATGGATATTTCCGTAGCGCAATGGGCGGCGATGTACTCCAAATTGGTCGGTAAGCTGGTTTTTTTATCTTTTTGCTTATGGTATACTAAACTCATTAATTATATGGGGTAATTGTGTGAGACTTATCAGTTCGTCAGACAAAAAAACAAATAGCTCCAACCCTTCAAACGGCTTCGCCTTGCCTACTGTTTTGATAGCTTCGATAATAATGCTTGGTGTGTTGTTAGTCTCGGTAGTTTCAACGGCGGCGGTCAGTTCCTCATTATTATCTCAGTCGTACAATCAAATAGCTGAAAACGCTAGTCAAGCCGGGATTGCATACGCAAATGCGTGTCTGGCTGCTAATGGCGGAGTACCGATGTGGAGCGACGCCAACCCGCTAACACCCGGTACTGATTGTGCCGGGAATCAATTGCCTGGTTTTGTTTGCACTACAGCTTCGACTGATGCGCGCTGCTCTGTAACTGTCACTGGTGGTACGGTACAAGCATTAGTGGTTGCTGGCGGCGGCGGCGGTACTAGCGGTGGTGGTGGCGGCGGCGGAGTCGTTTATAATTCTGCATTATCGTTAATCCCTCAAACATACTCGGTAACCGTAGGAGGTAGCGGTAGCGGCGGTGCTGCTAACGGTGGTGCTGGCAGTAACAATGGTGGAAATTCGTTATTTGGCACAGTAATAACAGCAGTCGGTGGTGGACATGGAGGGCCTAATGACAATGCCAATGCCGCTGTTGCTGGCGGTTCTGGAGGAGGCGGCGGCGCAACCAGTACGGTTCAAACCAATGGCGGTGCCGGCACTGTTGGACAGGGATATTCTGGTGGTACAGTTACCTCGACTTATTTTGGTTCACCATATCCGGCAGCTGGCGGCGGCGCCGCCGGTGGTATAGGTGGTAATCCTACTGGAGTTTCAATATCAGGTAATGGTGGTTTGGGTATATCAAACAATATTAGCGGCACCTCGTTATTTTATGGCGGTGGCGGTGGTGGTAGCACGTGGAGTAATGGGACGCATGGAACTGGCGGCTCGAGTGTTGGGGGTAACGGTGGTTATCCGAATGGATCTGCAGGAGTTGTAAATACTGGTGGCGGCGGTGGTGGCGGCGCTGGTGGCGGTGGCGGTTCGGGTGCCGCAGGTGGCTCGGGAATTGTGATTATCTCTTACCCTACCGGTTCTATTACCGCAACTCCTACCTTTACTGGAGGAGGAGCAACAACTTATTCGTCTGGCAACACCATTCAAACTTTTACTGGTAGCGGCTCATTAAATGTAACCTCCATTAATAGTGGTGTTACCATCTCGACCTTTTCCGTTGGATACCCTACGGTTGTCAATAATAAGGCAAGCAGAATAAAATCTGTCGGTTCAACGCAATTACTAAAAACATCAAATGGAGCAATTTGGCGCGAATATAAACAAACTAGTGTCGATACACCGACACAATATACAGCAACAACGATACAGGTTTTAGTTGTAGCTGGTGGTGGTGGTGGTGGTGCTTTTGCAGGAGGTGGTGGCGCAGGCGGTTTAGTCTACGAACCAGCATTGCCAATTTCAACGAAAACTTACAATGTAAAGGTTGGTTTAGGCGGCGCAGGTGCGACAACTCCCGATAACGGAATAGCCGGGTCAAATGGTGGCGATTCCTCATTTTCTCAAATAACAGCTTTTGGCGGCGGCGGCGGCGGTACCAGAGCAAGTTCTGGTCGTGATGGCGGGAGTGGCGGCGGGGCTAGCCCTATTGATTCTGGGATATTACAAAAAGGAGGCAAGGCCCTTCAAGATTATCAGGGTAATGACGGTGGTACACAAATTGCCTTTGGGTGGGGCGGGTCTGGCGGTGGTGGCGCCGGCAGCCCTGGATATGGTGGTAATGGGAACAATGGAGGTGACGGTGGACCTGGTTTCGCGAATCCTATCTCAGGTTCAACTACTGGGCAAAATGTTTCTGGAACATATTATCTTTCAGGCGGCGGTGGTGGAGGCACATATAATGGTGGAGCTGGGAGTATTGGAGCTGGAGGTGCAGGTGGCGGTGGTCAGGGTACCAGGAACTTTACTAATGGCGTGGACGGAACTCCAAATACTGGCGGCGGCGGCGGCGGTTCTGACTATGGATATGTAGGCGGGGCTGGTGGCTCGGGCGTGGTTATTGTATCCTACCTTACCGGGTCAATTACAGCCTCTGGTGGCGTTATCACCACTTCTGGGGGAAATACGATACACACGATGACAAGTAGTGGTAGGTTCGTTGTAGGAGCTGGTCAACGTGCATCTTGTCAGGCGATACTAAATGCCGGAGAATCAACTGGAAGTGGTATGTATTGGATTTATCCAAGTGGGAGTACGGGTATAAATGTTTATTGTGATATGACAGATGATGGAGGTGGTTGGACTTTGGTTTTGCAAAACAATGCCGCGGTCACGACTCCAGCACCAAATTGGGCCAACGCAACGGGGTCAAACACAATTACTGGTACACCGGGTTCTAATTTAACTACGTTCGATCAGCTTGTTGGTCTAAGTTTTTGGAATAATATAGGCACAACACTTCGGGCCGAGGTTGGGGCAACGCCTTCGTCTATATCCCATAAAGCAACCTACACGGTTTCGTTATCATCCCCAGCTACTTTTTATGTATTAAATTTATCAAATCAAAATATACTACTCGGCAGCACCGCCCCTGGACTTTATACAGTCCACAACAACTCCCCCTTCACTACATTTGATGGTGACCATGACGCTGTTGGTGGTAGTAACTGCGCACAGTCATACCTCAACCATCCTTGGTGGTATACGGCTTGTTGGAATGGTAATTTCTTTGCTGGTGGTGGGAGTTTTCAAGATGCGGCATATTGGACTGGAACTACTGAGTACTTTGCATATGGATCACTTTGGCTGAAGTAAGTCAGAATCGTTGATTAATTGACGGACTCCTTTTGTGTTTGTTGTGTGCATTAATTTGTCACGAAGTTCACTGGCGCCTGGAAAATCATGAACATACATCTTGAAAAAACGTTTTAATGGATCAAACTTGAGAGGTTCTGATTCGGTTGAGTATTTGTCGTACAAATCCAGATGCAGTTGTAAAAGTCCTAATAATTCCACGCGACTATGTCCCCTATTTTCGGTGTCGAACGCAAATGGATTTGTAAATATACCGCGGCCAATCATTATCCCGTCAATCTCATATTTATTTGCAAGCTCGACCCCATGTTGTTTATCACGGATATCACCGTTTATCGCAAGTAATGTTTTGGGTGCAATCTTATCTCGAAGTTTTTTGATTTCGGTTATTAATTCATAGTGCGCACCGACTTTGCTCATCTCTTTTCTGGTCCTTAAATGTATAGTCAGGTTTGCAATATCTTGATTTAGTAAAAATTCTATCCAATCTTTCCATTGTTCGATTGAAACATCACCCAATCTGGTTTTTACACTTACGGGTAAACCACTGGTTTTTGCAGCGCGAATTAGTTCCCCGGCAACTTCAGGAGTTCGTATAAGTGCGCTACCCGACCCGGTTTTTAATACGGACTTATCCGGGCATCCCATGTTAATATCAATACCACTGAATCCCATTTTTGCGAGCTCGACACTCATTTTGGCAAAATTATCAGGATTGTTCCCCCAAATTTGAGCGACAATCGGCTGTTCATCACTTGTGAATAAAAGTCGTCGTTTTGTGCTATGTCTGCCCTTTTCGCTACAAAAACTGGTTGCGTTCGCAAATTCAGTGAAAAATATATCAGGCTTGGCAGCGGTTGCAACGACATGACGGAATACAATATCAGTCACCGCCTCCATGGGCGCGAGGATAAAAAAAGGTTTATTTAAATCATTCCAAAAATTAATCATCATGTAAAACGCCTCCTCGGTAGACGCAAGCTCACACGCGAGTGTCAGCCGAGGAGGGTTGGTTATAGGCAGAGATTCGAGGCAGTTTCGAGCGGTTCAAGGTTGTTTGCCGACCATTGGGCGGGCAGGTTTGGCAATTGGGGGTTTGCCACCTATGCTTGCCCAGAACGGGCGCTGGCGTGGGTATCTAATCCACCGGCGCTTGATCAGGAGAATCGTCCGTAGCGACTTTGGCAGCTTGGCGTGCCCGCGTCAGAACGACATCCCTCAGATGGTCGCACCTTTCAGGTGCGGCATCATCCTTGGGCGGTTGAGGTTGCATAGTCGGTTTATCGGTCACGCGGGCACCACCTTACTGGTTGATACTATCGTTGATTTCCTTTAAACAAATCTGCCTTGCCTTCTCTGTAAAACAACATAGGGAGGTAAAATCTGTGTGAGATCCTCAACCTACATTAGGAGTAAGAATATCAAAATAACAGATTGGTGTCAATTAAATCGCACCGTCAATTAGGTCTTCTTCGAATGCCAGAATGCCTTTATATGTTGGCTCGTAATCGTATATCTCGGGTAGTTCTAAATTAATTATATGTGACCAAACGGCATTAATCAGCTTCGCAAACCTATCTAGTTCTTTTTTATCAAAATCAACATCAATTGATACAATATCGCCAGACATTGTTGGCTCGACAAAACGAATCGTTCCAGAGTTAACCCGGTAATTATGATAATCTCTGGAATTTTCGACCATTAATTTATAAAAAAGCAGCTGCTGTTTATATTTATGCAATTTAACTTTTTCATATTCAGTTTTCCCGTTCCATGTTCTGGCGGGTTTTCCGGTTTTATAGTCAATTACGGCCATTAGTTTATTTGCCTGGTCTATATCAGCAAGGTCAAGTTTTCCGGTCAAATGCGCGCTATCAATTATTGAATGTTGATTATTAAAATTTATTTCTGTTTGTTGGGTCGTTTTGAATGTATCATAAGATTTTTCAAAAAATACTTGAAGTGCTTCACTCCCCTTTTGAAAGAAATCGGAATAATCAACCTGTTTCATGTTTTGGCTTTTTAGATTTTTTTCAAAATTCGAAATTATATCTTCGATAGCTTGTTTTTTACCGGTCGAAGATAAATGTCCATGAACACTTTGAAGGGTGTCATGAATTGCTGTGCCAAACGCGGCATTTGGACTTTTGGCGGACGGGAAATGTAGCAGGTTTTGCAATAAAAATGTTGCAGGTCCCCCACGGCTTACGTCCAAGAAATTATGCAAATGCGTAACGCTTAGTTTGTAATTTTTTAAACTGGGCAAAAGTATGTCGTGCATTTTGTTGGTGGTTGGGTCTATTAACGGTTGGTACCAAGCAAGCTCAGTCGATTCAACCAACTGACTAGAGTTTTTTGGCGGAGGTATTTGTCTAACCGGCCAATTTGAATTAATCAAAAACGCCGCCTTCAAGGTGCCTTTGCCGCCACTATCATTCAAGCTGTAGCTAATATTAAGATTCTTTTTAGCCCTAGTAATTGCAACATAGAACAGTCTGAGTCTCTCGTCTTCGGTTTCACCTGCAGGTGAAATTTGTAAATTTTCTGGGTAGCTAATCAGACGGTTACGACTACGCGCCCGCTGGCCCCAAACCGTATCGACGGCGTTCATAATGTAGACGGTGTTAAACTCCAAACCTTTTGATTTATGAGCCGTCATTATATTTACGGTTTCGTCAGACTGAACCGCGCGCCTAATAACGCTTATCGTGCTGCCTATTTTACGATTCAAAGCGATAAATTCAATAAATGAATACAACGTTGGTGTCTGGTTCGGCCGGTATTCACGAAGTTTTGCGCGAATGGTTCGCAGCGACTCTAGGTATAATAAATAATCATTTGCATTATTTTCCATTTTATCGCTTGCAAAATAGTAGTCGTAAATCGGGCTAGAGTATACACTTGCTTCGTCTGAAGCTAAAGAATCTTTTTTGCCGATAATAACGTCCAACATGTATTCAAGAGGCGTGTCATTTATCATTGATGCAGTTGAAATTAACCAATCATGAATTTGTGAAAACCTCGGCTTTTCACCCATTACATCCAGCCATCTTTTGTGGTTGTCGTAGGCATCTTTACTGAGGTTCCAAATTTCAATCGGTTCAATCCCCCAAGATTTATGAGCCAGATTTTCCGGCAAGCTGGCATTTACCTCACCATGATTCCCATTTACAATATCAATTAATAGTTGAGATAATTGTTGCAACAATCTGATTGGTGCAACGTCCAAAACATTGTCTCGCCTTTCATAATTAACTGGAATTTTAGCGTGCAAAAAATAAGGCAAAAGCGCATGAATTTCGTTATGTCGCCTAGTCAGTACAGCAATTTCGCCCGGCTTTTCACCGGCATCAATCCGTTTTTTTATATCATTAACGATATAGTGTCGTTCGTCTGCTATCGTTTCGGCTTCGAGCAACACCGTTTTGCTTTTTTGGTCTTTAACATTAGAAATCAGTTTTTTATCTATATCATCGTATATGCTTTCTAGTCGTTCTTCCCCTTGGATAATTATTTCTCTCGATCCTGATAATATATCTGACGACGAACGATAGTTTTCCGTTAAGGTGATGCGAACCGACTTTGGGTAACCGTTGCGGAAGTTAATAATGTTGCTAACGTCTGCGCCCTGGAAGCTGTATATGGCTTGGTCGTCATCGCCAACAACCAGAATGTTTGGAGTATCACCCTGAACTGGGTTATTTGTTAGATTTTGCAAAATGCGCATCTGTGCCATATTGGTATCTTGAAATTCATCAACCATGATATATTGGTATTTTTCCTGCAGATTGAACCTTAGATCGTCAAAGACCTCCATGGCATGAACAACCCGCAAAATCATATCATCATAATCATAAAGCGCCGCTTTTTGCATGTTTGTTAGATATTTTTCATAAACGAAGCTCAGGGCACGAAGTTTTGTCTGACGTTCGTGTGTTTTCAAGATATAATCACCCTTTTCGTTCTTTTTAAACCACTTGTTTCGCCAGGCGGTTATTGGTTTTGTTGAATTTTCAATCGACGCCTCATCAGTTGCAAACGTCAAAGAGTCAGACAACACTTGCGATAGAGGTGTAACTGTTGGCAAAACCGTCTGGCCGTTACTTTTACGGATTGTTTCGATATGTTTTTTTATCTGCATCGACGTGTCTTTGGAAATTCGAGTTGCAAATATTGGTGATAATAATTGTTCTGCTTTTTCGATTACGGCATTATTTTCGTCTAAAATTGCCAGCAGTTCGTCACTGGTAAGGCCGCTTTTTTTAAGTTCAGAAATGGCCGTCAAGCTATCTGATAAATGAGTGTATTCGTCATTTAATTTACTAGCAAGCGGGTCATTATATTTTAGTTGTTTAAATATTTCGCTGATAATCTCGTAACTACTAAGTTCGTCGGCTGGTAAAAAATGAGCGCCTTGATAGAAAAACTGTCCATTTTGATTTATTACCTCTACACCAAAACTATGAAACGTATGAACCGCAACTTTGTATGCGTCTTTACCAATAATTTCAGTCATACGCTGGCGCATAGCATTTGCACCGCTTTCCGTGAAAGTCAGACAAAGGATATTTTCCGGTAACGTATCGGTCTTTTGCAGAATATTTGCGGAACGCATACTTAGAAGTTCGGTTTTACCCGTTCCTGGTCCTGCGATAACCATCACGGGCCCATCAATAGTATCAACTGCCTTTTTTTGTGCAGGGTTTAGTTTTGCATACCTCTTTGCATAATCCATTAGTTCTATTGTAGTCGACTTATATTCACTAGTCGAGGTCTATAGCGGTGATGGTGTTACAATAGAAATATATGAGAGACAGGATGTATGATGAATTGGCGCTGGAACGCTCGATTAAAGAGTATTTTGGAGTTGATATTGATATTAGCCACGTAATTCTTTATAAAGTACCCGTCAGTCGCACAGCTTTCGCTACGCTTTTTTTAACAACTAAAAAACAACTTTTGCTTCATGTTACGGGTCAATCAAAGTTGTTATTGGGTGATGTTAAAAAACTAGTTTCGCGTATGGGTTTAAAAACTGAACTATACTTCCCCCCTCACGGACACCCGGATTATTTTAACGAAATCGGTAGAAATAAGTTCCACGAAGTCTTTCCGGGAAGGAAAAATATAGTCGATTCAGATATCAATTTTTATCGATTACTCGCGCCCTATAACCCAGCGCTCGCTTTAATTTCTGAAGTTAAAGAAGGCGTTGTTTATCAATTTGACAGCGACGCTACATCTGATTGGCGTGTAGCGGCCAAATTTGCTTATCGGCGAATTCGAACCAGCTAATGTTTTCAATAAATATTAATCTTTTACGCATCTTATTGGATTGTTGTTATCCTTTAAACTAACAGCTGCTGAGTTGGTAGACATATTTCTGTTAACTGCATAGGTTTTGTCAGTAGAATATTCTTGATTAGATCTATTTCCTGCGGAAGTATCAAGCCCATCATGGTAAAAATTACTGCCGTTTGCATTTACCGAATTATATATTGCCGATAGTTCGCCTGGTGTTGGCGTACGTCCGCCAATTGCCTTACAATTGTTCTGAGCCGGATATGCTGAAAAATCAACACCGGGGTTTGTTTGAGGGCTGACTAGAGAACCACCGACCGATTGCGGGGAGGCGTTGGCGGTATTAGCTGTTTTATATCTGCGCAGCGTTCCGTCATACTGATAGTATACCCAAGCAGGGGCTCCGCTATAATTTCCCGCCCACCAGTAATCTCGGTAATATTCGGCTACCCCACTTTGACTCCAGCCGCTAGTGTAAGGGATTGACGCATTATAGCATCTTGCCTGGACGGATACATCGTAATACGTATTTACCGTGAGGGTTGACAATCCCAAACCCACTATGCCCGAACCTAGATAAACCCATGGAGCTGCATTCGGGTACCACTGGTATTCAACAATTGAACCGCTAGCACACGTTGCGCTCCATATAAAATACGTATTAGGACCGGACGTATAATCTACCGATACAGTCGGTTGCACTGGGGTAGTGTCTTGTACTGAGAAATTCGCGGTACACGTCATTGTGCCTGTAATCGTAACACTATGACTTTGTATGCCGGCACAACCAGTGCCAGACCAACTGTTAAACTGATAGTAAGTATTTGGGGTAGCTGTTATGGTATGAGATGAATTATAATCAAATGTTCCACTACCACTTGCAGTTCCATTGCCTGAAGAGTTTACGGTTAGAACATAAGTATCAATTGCAAAATTAGCCGTACAAGTTATGGTTCCAGTCACCGTTATTGACGGATTTTGGGTGCCTCCGCCCGTACAACCAGAACCAGTCCAACTAGTAAAGTGGTAATTGGCATTTGGCGTAGCCGTAATGTTATGGGGCGTGTTCCAATCATATGTTCCGCCGCCACTTGCCGACCCGTTACCTGCAGAGTTTACGGTTAGAACGTAGGTATCAAGCGCAGAGTTTGCCGTACAAGTCATACTTGGTGACGCCATTGTTATGGTGTGGCTGGCTGTGCCGCTACCTACACATCCAGCAGTTCCAGTCCAACTAGTAAAGTGATAATGGGCATTCGGAGTAGCTGTAATGGTAGGTGTAGCAGGTGTAACCCCGCAGTCGTATGAACCACCGCCAGTTCCACCAATTACGGTCAGCGTACACATAGGAATTGGACGATAATATGTACTTATTGTGCTCGAGGATGTCCACGAACTATATATAGCGCCGACGTAGCATCGAGCTTGGACCGTTACTTTATATGTTACATCTTCGGTAGAAGTAGTAAAGGTCACGGTTGTAGCTGCTGTTGTGACCCAGGCAGGGCTAGCTTGACCATAATCGTAAAGGTATTGGTATTGTAGTGTTGCTCCGCTTCCGCAGGTCTCACCAGAAAAAGTCCAAATAGTAGAAGTGCCATCTCCGGGGCCATTATTAGATATCGTTGGTGGGTTTGGTGTTGGAGTATCGACTAGCGTTGTCGCATTTGCCGTAGTCGAATAAGCGCTTGATCCCCCACCAGCACTGGTCTTTACTCGGAAATAATATGTCGTGCCCTGTGCAAGTCCGCAAGACGAATAGGTTGTACCAGCCTGGGTAATCGTCGTAGGGCTGGTAAACGACGAACTTAGTGATCGGTCCATGGTATAGCTGATGGCAAACGAATTTACTGGCCAGGAAACATCTATACAGGTACCTGATGTAGGCGTAGCTGATATTGTCGGGGTTGTAACAGTTCTATAATAAGGACTGGATACGCTTGATGCGCTCCAGGCACTAGTCGTTACTGGGTTGGCACACCTGGCTTGGACTGCGATGTCGTAAGTTTGACCTTCGGTTGAAGTTGTCAATGCTACCGAAGGAGTTCCAGTGCCTACCCAACCAGAATCAAAACCAGCTGGCGTAATTGTATAATCATACTTATATTCTGGTGTGTTGCCACCAGAACAACTAGCCGCACCCCATGACCAGGTGGTGGTTGCGCCAACTGTATTTTGTGAAACCGTAGGTGTCGAAGGTGCAGTAACGGGCGTAACCTTAAATTTCGCAACACAAGTCTTATAAGCACTCATGGTTACAGAGTGGCTAGCTGTATTTGGCGTGTAACAGTCCGATGCGCTACCTGTCCATAAATCGAATGAATACCAAGCATTGGGGGTTGCGGTTATTGTAGGTGTCGCTCCAGGTACATACGAAGGGAATGTACCCGATCCGCTGACGGAACCGTTCGGATTTGCTGGGTCTAGTTTTAAAGCCAAAGTAAAGTTCGAAGACGGCACAGTATGACGTGCCACAGCCGCAACCTTAAGTCCACCACCCTCTTCTTTGTATTTAAGCGAAAAAGTGGTCGACCCACCAACATAGCCGTATTTAGCAGGAGTTGCTGGATCACCGCAAGCAAACGAATTAGTCCCGGTCGTATCAGTTGGAGATGTCAAATCAGTTGGGTCAAGTCCAACCAAAGTGTTAGTTACAACTTGGGTTGGTGTTTGTGGCGAAACAATTGCTGCACAAGCCGGATAATCACCATTTTGATTGTAATATTTCTCAAGTGCCTCTGAAACTGCCACTAATCCCGTAGATCGCTGAGAATTTCTTGCCCCCTGTTGAACAGAAGAATATCCCACAATTATTATCGCTGCCAGTACACCAATAATAGCAACTACGACTACCAGTTCGATTATGGTATACCCAAAAGACAGCCTTCTTCTCATGAGACAATTATAGTGCTTATTCTATGAAATTGGAAGTATATCAAAGATATTTATATCGAAATGGTACCATGTCTCGGAATTAATTAATAAGCACCCTTAACGCATCTGACAGGATTGGTTAAGGTTTTGCCATTCGTCGCTTCAGCCCCAGTGAGCATATTTCTTGTTCTACTACTAGTTTTGGTTGCCGCCTCGGCTGCTGTTTTTAGTCCTTGGGAGGTATTAAATGCTCCGCCGTAAGAGTTTTTATAGTTATACAACGCTAACGATTCACTTGCGGTCGGCAGACGACCGCCAAGAGTCATACAAGCTTGTTGCGCAGGATAGGCTGCAAAAGTTTCACTGGTATTTATTTGAGGGTTAATTAAGGTCACATATGTAGGGTTAGTCGTATCAAGTCCAGTGAATGCTTGTGGGGAACCGTCGTTAGAGCCCGATGTCTTGAACTGATACATTGTCCCCATGTCGGCTTGATAGACCCATTTGCCTGTCATACCTCCCTGCCCAGGATACCAGCCTACCCCGGCATCAGCGTAGGCTGTGCATGTTTTGTTCGCGTTCATAGTTATTGTATGGCTTATAAGACCATTACACCCAACATCGCCAGACCAACCTACCCATTCGTAATATGTCTGGACAGGGCCTGCAGTCATTGTGACGGTATCGTTGTAGCTATATGATGAACCACCGCCACTGATAATTCCGACATATGTTCCAGCAACAAGGGTTAGCGTGTAATACGGGCTGTAGTATCCGGCCGAACCAGATCCGCTCCAACTGCTGCTAGTAGCTGTATTGTAACACTGGGCTTGGACCGCCACGGTATAGGTTTGTCCAGCGGTGCTGGTAGTAAGTGCAACAGTGGTTCCGGCTTGCGGTCCAACCCAACCACTGTCGAATCCAGATGGAGCATTTGTGTTGCGGTATTGATACCTAACAGAGTTCCCCGGGCAAGATACTGCGCCCCATGACCAAGTTGTAGTTGCACCAACGGTATTTTGTGAAACGGTTGGAGCAGATGGTGCAGAGATTGGGGTAGGCGTAAAGTTGGCCGTACATGTCTTGGCGGCATCCATGAGTATGGTATGGCTGGCTATACCACTACACCCCGTGCTTCCAGTCCAGCTACTGAATGAATAGTATGTATTTGGTGTGGCTGTAATTGTCTGGTTTGTTGCTTCATCATACGTACCACCTGCATTAACCGTACCATTAGCACCAGCATTTATAGTTAACAGATATGTATTAGGTCTGTAATAACTATCGTTGTCAGATGCAGTCCAGGCACTTGATACTCCCCCGATGTAGGCTTGGGCTTGCAAAGCCACATTATATGTTTGTCCCTGGGATGATGTCGTAAATGCAACTGATGTTCCGGCTGTTGCCGTCCAACCGGAGTCAAACATGGACGGCGTAATTGTATAACGATATTGGTAGCGGATAGATGTTCCGCCAGGACAAGTTGGGGCGCTCCATGTCCAGGTTGTGGTAGCGCCTACGGTGTTGGCATTGTCTACCGGCACCGTACAAGGATCAATCGTTGTAGTTGCATTTGCCGTGGTTGAATAAGCACTGGACCCACTACCGGCATTTGTTTTAACTCGGAAATAATATGTTGTACCTTGGGCTAATCCCGTTGACGTATATGTCGTACCCGCCTGTGTAATCGTCGTTGGGCTAGTAAACGATGAACTAAGTGACCGGTCCATCGTGTAACTGATTGCAAATGAGTTAGCTGGCCAAGATACGTCAATTGATGTACTGGACGCCGTTGTAGCCGAGATTGTCGGTGTTGTCACCGCTCGATAATAAGGACTCGATGCACTTGATGCACTCCAGGCACTGGTCGTTACCGGGTTGGCACATTGAGCCTGAACCGCAATGTCGTAAGTTTGACCTTCGGTTGAAGTAGTTAACGCTACCGAAGGTGTTCCAGTGCCTACCCAACCTGAATCAAAACCTGATGGTTGAATTGTATATTCATATCTATACTGAGGCGTGTTACCGCCACTACAGCTAGCAACGCCCCAGGACCAGGTCGTGGTTGCACCAACGGTATTTTGTGAAACCGTAGGTGTCGAAGGTGCTGTTACGGGTGTAACCTTGAATTTCGCAACACAAGTCTTGTGAGTGTCTATAGTAACGGTGTGACTAGCCGTATTTGTGGGTGAATAGCAATCTGTTGCACTTGAGGGCCATGTATCTGCACTCGTGTTCCACTTATCGAAAGAATACCATGAGCCAGGCGCCGCCGTTATAGTTGGCGTTGCTCCGGATACGAATGAACCGCCGCCACTAACGCTGCCCCACGGAGTTGTAGGATCAACCCTTACTGCCAAAGTAAAGTTTGATGATGGCACCGTATGTCGTGCCACAGCTGCAACCTTAACTCCACCACCTTCCTCTTTGTATTTCAGAGTATAAGTTGTTAATCCTCCAACATAACCATACTGTGCGGGAGTTGTTGGGTCTGCACATGTTAATGAATTTGTGTTAGCGGCATCTGTTGGAGATGTCAAATCAGTTGGGTCAAGTCCAACCAAAGTGTTAGCTACAACTTGGGTTGGTGTTTGTGGCGAAACAATCGCAGCACAGGATGGATATTCTCCGTTTTTAATATAATATTTTTCAAGTGACTCCGAGACAGCTACTAAACCCGTAGATCGCTGAGTATTTCTAGCTCCCTGTTGCACAGAAGAATATCCGACAATTGTTATCGCTGCTAGTACTCCAATAATAGCGACTACCACTACCAGTTCTATTACGGTGTATCCCCTAGCGGCGATTTTTTTCACAAATTAATTCCTTTTATTTATTTGCGTGTTCCAGAAGAAACAGCTGTGCCTGAATATCAACCTTCGCGTTCGTGTTTTGGTCGGTTTTTGGAAGGGCCTCAACTTGTTGCTGGGCCTGTGTCAGTAAAGTTTTTGCATCTTCTTTATTACCACTTGCGCGTGCTTTTTCAGCGTTTGCCCTAAGGTCTGTAACTGTTTTTGTGGTCGGAGTAACTTTAATTACCTTTTTAGTATTGTTGTTTTTATCTATTAAACCAATTGTAAAAATTGTCCCGACACAAATTAAAACAATTAGCACCACTACGACTACCGCAGAAATAATAATTTTTTTATTTCTTGTCATAAACCCTACTTAACCCCTTTTTAAATTATAATCCAAGCTAAACGCTTGTGATTATTAACATGACCGTATTATAACAAGCATACGTCTACAAATGCAACACCTATATACAGTTATCTTATATCTAATATAACAAGGTGCTCAATATGAGGTGTTCTGGGAAAAAAGTTATAGCCCCTATGGTAGCGGACTCCGTATTTTTCGGACAATAACGCAACATCACGAGCTTGAGTCACGGGATTACATGAAAGGTAGATAATTCTTTCCGGTAATTCATCTAACAATTTTAAAACTACGTCCTTGTGTAAACCTGCGCGGGGCGGGTCGACGATTATCGTGCTGTTACTTTTAATATATTCAAGCGCATTTTCACTTGACGCCAAAATTACTTTAGCGGTTATTTTATTTGAAAGTGTTTGAACGTTTCGCCTTGTTTCATTAACGGCATTTTCATTGATTTCTACTAAGGTAACGTCATCGCCACCTATAGTTAATCCTATCGTGCCGACCCCGCTGTATAAATCCAGAGTCGGTTTGCCTTTGACCACCCACCGCTTCATATCCTGCAGTGCCTGACAATATACGGGAATGTTAATCTGGAAAAAACCATCCACTGTGTACGTAAATGGTATATCAAGAATTTGGTCGGTTAAACTATCAGCCCCCCATGACTGCAGGCGTTTTGTGATAACGCTGGCCGGGCTAAGTGGGTTAGAAAAAATCAATTCAAAACCAGTAATATTTGCCGATTCTTTTAGAGATTCTAAATCCGATTCTGTCAGCTGTGCAATCGAGGTGTCTTTTACATATAGCTGCATTGCGACATTTCCCCTTTGGTCGCACCTGACGATGACTGTTTTTAACATAAAACCATGTAGGTCGGGTTTTGTCCGCAGTAAGTCGCGCAGGGCCAGCGCTGCTTTATTAATACAGGGGTGGGCCAAGCCTGTACCTTCAACTGGGATTTTTCCGTGACTTCCGCGTCTGAAAAAAGCTAAGTCCAGTTGCTGGGTTTCCTTATCCCACCACCAACTGAATTCGATTTTATTGCGATATTCGTACTGTTTATTATCGGAAAAAACTTCGATTGGTTCCGGCAAAACGATATTATGCAGTTCAAAAGCCTCTTCAATAAGGGCAGATTTAAAGTGTTGTTCATTTTCAAAATCCATTATTTGCCATGGGCTAGTCGACAGAAAACTATTAGGGTCGCGGGGGTCAATGCGCTTGTCGCTGGGTTCTAAGACATTAACCACTACCCCTTGAGCCAGTTTTGACTTTTTTTTAGTCAATTGGACTTCAACCAGCTCACCTGGTAATCCGCCCCAAACGAATACTTTACGACCATTATCGTCAGTCGCGATTGTCTGTCCGCCACCTACTATTTTATCCAGTTTGACTGTAATTATAGGAAAAGTTTTTTTAGTCATCTAATAACCATCAAACTCTTCTGATCGGATATTGTCTTCGTTTGCACCTATTTCAATCAGCAGGTTGCGCATGGATTTGACCATTTCCGGCGGACCCGATAGATAATAAATCGGAGTTTCAATATCTGTAACGTATTTTTTAACCATTTCTGAGTCAATATGTCCCCGCTCACCATTCCGCCCCTCCACGGTTTTGTCCGTAAAAACAGGAACGAAAGTAAAATTCTGGTTTGTTTTTGCATATTCTTGTAAATCATCTGTAAATGCAGCATCTGATGGGGTTCGGTTCGAATAAATAAGAGTAATTTTGTGTGGCAAATGGTTGTGCGTAGCGTCCGCGATAATGCTACGGATTGGCGTAATGCCGATCCCACCAATCAAGAAAACTGCCGGCGTCGTCGCTGTTTTATGGAGCTTAAAATCATCATGAGGTGCAGCCATCTTTACCTCAGTGCCAATCGGCAAGTTTTTCAGAACGTGCTTGAATGCACTGTTACGCATTCGCGTGGCAGTTACTAGGTTTTCTTCGAAAGGTGCGCCGACAAACGAAAAAGTTCGAAGGTCGCCCTTCTCATCTGTTTCCGGCGGTTCAATTAACGCGAAATCGCCATTTTGACCGGCAATAAACTCGAAACCTTCCGGTTTTTCCCAGTAAAATGCCATTGTGTCACGGGCAACCACTTCTTTTTTTAACAACTTAATATAATATGCCATAGATATTATTATAGCCTCTTTTATTTGCCTTTATAATGACGACCGTGTTGCTTTGTTTTATTTACTTGGTTATGACCGTTTCTAATTCCTCTAATTTGTTTTTCTACGGCCACCCTATCGATAGGTTCGTCTGGTGTTTGTTCGCTTGCCTCCGGGCGTAATCTGGGTTCAATCGTAACACCGATTTTATTATTTATACTAATCTTAATCCATTCATGAGCGGTCAGACTTGGGTCGCCATATTCAAATCCGGTTCCTCCACAATCCCCACAATCCCCGTCCGGTACAAAATCTGTAATACAAAAATCATCAGACGTAAATGCGACCCTGGCCAGGTTAGTACCAACCAACTCACCATCACCTCGACAGGTTTTGCATAGTTCAAGCCCTCGCAGTAGTCTGGGATCAATATACAGTGACTGGGCAAGTTCATTTTGACGTCGGTTTAATCTGCGACGTTTTTGTCGCTCTAATTTAGATTCCTGGGTCTCGTTTGATTCAACTGCAGCCTGTTTTGGGTGTTCCATCACTCCAGAATGCCATATTGAATATTTTTTGCAAGTACAAGCGCTAAGCTAACTTAATAATTGCGAAAAATTGAAAGGCAGCAGCAGCAATTACGAATAAATGCCAAGAAAAATGTGCAAAAGGTTTTTTAAAGGCAAAAGGTATGGTCCCGACCGTATACAATACCCCTCCGATAATCAGCAGCCATATAACTGTTGAGCTGACCAACCCCATTTTCGGGATTAAGAAAATTCCCATCCAACCAAAACCTATGTACAATATTACTCCTGTTAATTTCATTTTTCTGGGAAGAACTAGCGTGGTCGTAACAGCGATTCCAGTGGCGGCAATCAGCCAAACCGCAGACAAAAAAAACACCTCAGCCCATCCTTTGTATAAATAAATAATAAACGGCGTGAAACTGCCGGCGATAAGTATAAAAATACTGCTATGGTCGATTGCCTGGAATACTTTGTTCGCTTTTGTAAACGCCAACGCGTGATATAGCGTTGATGACAGCATCAAAATTATCAGACTGGACGCATAGATAATAAATCCCACCTTGAATGATATTGATGAGACCATCAAGATAACTCCTAATACCAGCCCCACTATTGCGGCAATCGCCCCGAGTCCGTGCGTGATACTGTTAAAAATCTCTTCAACTATTTTTACTACAGGCTTATTGGAGTCGGATTTAACCATTACCTCTATTATAGCCGAGTTATTACTTTTCTGCCCGATACTTATCAATCAGTTTTTGGATATTTGCTGTTGGTTTTCGGCAATCGCAGTTTTTTAGATGTTCGATATGCCACTTTGCCCTCTGTTCATCCGTAGCGTTAACGGGCATTCTGTTTTTTTGATGCCAATCTTTATTCATAATTTTATTATACATAAGTATTGACTTATGATTACGTTTGTGTTAAGATATTTCTCAGTCTCGAGTATCCCGCTTGAGAAGCGAACTGGAGGTGGCTATATGAGCCGTATCCGACGAACGAGTCTCACCCCGATGCAAACGTTAGACGCCAGCACGACCCTCTGGATCTCCGGCAGCGGCGGCGCGGCGGCGTGATCGCCGACGGCCTCAGCGCCCCCCAGACCTGACGTCATCGACGTCGTCAGGTGACAACCTCGACAAGGGAGGACGAATGCACTATAAGTGGTGTCCGTACAAACTGTAGGCCTCGCATCCGAGGACTGCAATTTACCCGCGTCACGCGAAGAACAGGTACAATCCGGGCAGACGGAAACGTCAGCCTGCGTACCTGCCCCCAGTGACCCACTCCCGTGGGTCATAGGAGCGGCGGCAGTATGCTGCGCCAAGTGTTCTGGCATCGAAGGGGTACAAGCACCCCAATAGACCCTTTGCACTTAGGCCCCCACGTCACCGTCTAGCTCCGAACCGGACCGGTGTTCTTACCGTCCGGGGCCGGTGTCCTACACGGACACCGGCCATTTTTTTATCTCATGCCTATATTTAGGCTTTTTTAGTTTTCGGCTTTAGCGTTACAACTTTTGCACGTTCAAGTAATTGTTTGCCTCGGGTTAAAATCATACCCATTCCGAACAAATACGCAGCCAGTAATGTAAAGAAGCCGATAATCGGGATAAAGTAAGTAACAACAAGTATGCCAGTACCTAACGCCATGATTCCAAACGGCTGTTTTGATTTAGGCATAATCAATTGTCCCAACATGTAACCAGCAAATGGCGTGGTTAACAGCATAATCGTGAACCATAAAAGCAGAGTTAGAATTGCCAGAGGCATTCCGATGATTGAAATGAACAGCATAACAACTAGTATCGGTATCAAGATTGCGCCCAGTACGCCTATCAGGGTTGTTATTCCAGGTTTCTTCTTGGCCAGTTCTGTAGCTTCGCCAAAAATACGTGGAGACAAGGCAACCAACACCAACGCCAGTACAATCCAGGCAATTAGGCTGTAGACAAACCAGCCGAAGGAAAATACTGCCGGTGCCAGAAGGACTGCTTTTGATTCTTTTTTAGGAACTGTCCTAGTAACGGTTCCCACAATTTTTCCTCCGGTTGCGATTACCGGATCATTATTGCTGGTATATTCGACGTTTCCGCCAACCAGACCGGTCGAACCGATATTTAGGTTTTCAGTAGCGCCTTTGATATTTCCACCTACCGTGCCGTTGATACTCAAATCGCGCGCACCTGCGACTATGTCACGACCAACCTTGCCGTTAATCGTTACGTTCGTACTGCCACCCAACAAATCGCGTCCTATTGAAGCGTTTTTGTCAATGACAAGTGTTTGAGCGCCAATCGTGGCACTGCCACTAACTGTGTTACTTAGGGTAATGGTTTGTCCTGCAACGCGGATACTACCATTAACCGGTCCACTAATAACGATGGTCTGTCCGGCGCAAATGACATCACCATTAACCGTGCCGCTGATTGTCAGGGTTTGACCTGCACAATAAACGTCGCCATTAACCGTTCCAGCAATATCAACGTTGTTACCTGCGGCGAATAACATACTGTTGACCGTCTCGGTCGCCGCAACTCCGACAGTCTCGCCTGCCTTGAAGCTTTGTGCACTTGCAAGGCCGACAAAAACCAGCGTTGACACGAACACAAGACTCAGGCTGAGGGCAATAATTTTTATATATTTCATATACCCGTCCTCCCTTAATTTATACTTATATTATACTCTTTGTTGTTAAATTGTGTAAAACTTGAAATAATCGTGCTAATGGTGTAAATTAAGCCCCTGTATGGTATCGATGAATAAAATAAAAATACCACTTAAAAGAGGTGTACTCGGGCTTTTTACGTTGGTGCGCGAGCCAAAAGTCAGACTCGAAACCGCAAAAGCTTTAGCAAAATTGCGTATCAAGGGCAAAAGATTATTTATGGCAGCCTATCCCGGTTATCCCGGTAATTTTTCTCGGGATAGTTTAATTTACGGCATGTTATCTGGGGATCCCAAAGCTTTGCGTGCACAAGTTAAATTTTCGGCTAAACATCAGGGCAAAAGGCTTAACTCAATAACAGGTGAAGAACCCGGGAAAATTCATCATGAACTACCTGCGGTAGTTATGAACAATAAAAGTTCCGCCTATAATGCCTGCGATACGACTGCCCTATTTTTGCTAGCTATTTCAAATTTATATAATGCCGGCCATGAAGAGGTGTTGGGATTGTACGCTAAAAACATTAAGGCTGGGCTGGAATATATTGAAAACCACGTACATGACGGTTTGTTTTACGAAGACCCCTGTTATAGCGGTGCCTCCGACTATGCGCTAAAGGTTACTTATTGGAAGGATTCGGAAATGAACGATAAGGAATTAAAACCTTGTTATCCGATTGTTTATTCACTGGCTCACTTCCAAAACGCGGCAGCGGTTGAGGCTATTGGCCAAGCTTTACACCGTTCAGACCTGGTCGATATTTCTAGGAATATGATGGACAAGGGTGTTGAACATTTATGGGCGGGCGATCATTTTATTGTAGCTCGTGATGGGAACGGTATCAGTATCGACCCGTTCAGTAGCGACTCGCTATATTGTTTGTTATACATTAACCCCGATAATATTCCGGAAGGATATGCCGAGAGTGTTGAAAATTATATGAAAATGCTTGAAACAAGGGCTGGATACTTAACTGGAATAGCCTGCAAGGACGGTATTGATGACTACCACACGCGCTATATTTGGACACATGAACAAGCATTACTGCACGCCGCATCAAAAAGACACTCCCTTGATAAAAGTGCACAGGTTGCGGCCAGAATAACTGATTTTATTGATACTTTTCCTGAATTAATTGATCCTACCTGTGGCTTTAAGCCCGCTGGTAACCAACCGCAACTTTGGGCCGTTGGCGCTAGCCAATATTTTGAAGATCCTACGCAATCACTTCTATAGATTTTGATAATTCTTGTAACTTTGGGCTGTCTCGTAGAATTTTAACTCCGTTTTCGTCAATCATGATTACAGCCGAGGCTGCGGAGTTGGCAAGATTATCGCCATCGATATAAAAATCTACTTGGCTTCCAAAATATGCAGCCGCCTCTTTGATGGTACTAGCAACAGGCTTGCCAGGTTCGTTGGCGCTAGAAGTTAACAAAGGGCCTGTTTTATCAAGAAGTTTCGCGATTTCCGGGTCAGAAACAACCCGAAAAGCCAGACTCTTCATCCCGAGATGTACGTGCGACAATGAGTCATCGACTGGAATAATTATGCTAATCGGGTTTGGCCAAAAAACTCGTACTTTTTCGACATAGCTTGGGTCGACCCCCAGGTCTATTATTTGTTGAATGCTTGAGGCTATAATTGTGCCCGGTTTGTTTTCGCGACTCTTGAGTGAGTATAATCTTTTCACGGAATCCGTGTTGCGTACTTGTGTGACTATTCCATATATTGTATCCGTCGGTAAAACTCCAACTCCTCCGTTTTGTATTAAACGAAGCTGGGCGCTGGGTAATTCGTCAAATATAAATTTATTCATCTCGCATCAATTCGTCTAATTTTCTAACTGTATTTATATTACGAATAGTCATATGTTTATATAAATCAGTTTTAATTAATTTAACTCCACCGCCACGCATTACATTTTCTCGGCCGATATTCCAGACCACCGCCCCATCAATAAACATCATGTTCTCTATGTCGGGATTGAATTTTATGCTTTTTAATATTTCCGGTTTATTTATTTCATCCCATAAAAACAACACATCCGTTCTTTGCTTTGTATCGTTGGTCCAATCAATCGGAATGGTTTTGCAAAGTTTATGAATAGTCACGTGGTCGCGAAGAACAATTCGGACGTTTAGACCAAAATCATTTTCAATCCCCTTTTTAATAATCGGAACAAGTTGATTCGTTGGGCGTTCATCTGAAAAAATAACGTTTCCGGAATTAATATATGTCGAAACTTTTTTGCAGCCAACGGATTCGAAAGTCGATTTCAGTTTAATCATTTCAACTTTTGACTTACCGCCAACATTTATTCCGCGAAGTAATGCTACGTATTTCATACTGTTTTATTGTATCAAATGAAAAAACCATCAAATAATTTAACATCGGGGCTAAAATAATTAATGTCCTTATGCTTGTTTTTGCATGCAAAGGGCATACAATAAATTCTATGGAGCCTACACCTCATAAATCAAACAATATCAGAAGTGTTGATTTAGAAAAGCGCCTATCTAAATTAGAAAGTGAGGTTGTTATGATAAAAAAAGCAGTTCAAACCAAAAAAAGTAATGATCATAAAAAGTTAATTTTTTGGCTATCATCTATATTGATTGTGGTTTCTTCGATATTTTTTGTATTTTCAATAGCCGGTTATTGGCTAAAGTCTAATATAGTAAACACCGATGTTTGGGTCAGCAAGACAAGTGAAGTAATCCAAACCCCAAGTGTTCGCAGCGATGTATCTACTTCCCTATCGAATGCGATTTTTTCAAAATTCGATGTGAACGGATATGTATCCGACCTGCTTCCCGACAGGGCTAAACCTTTGGCTGGTCCAATCAGCAACAACCTACAGAGCTTTACGCAGACTCAAATAAACAAAATTATGCAAAGTCAGGCATTTATTAAAGCTTGGGAAAAACTAAACAGACAGGCCCATAGCGGATTAATAAATAGTCTGCAAAAAGCCCAAACAAATAGTTTAAATAACAATGACCTTCTGTATTTTAGTGGCGACAATTTAATGCTTAACATTAACCCTGTCTATACAAATATTAAGACTAGACTATCTTCGGGTAAATTGTCGGCAGTAAGTGGCGTATTACCGGACAGTGTCAATAAACAGATAAAAATAGCAACGGTAAAACAGATGCCTACGGTGTTGTTTGCCTTTAATATAATTAACAAAGCCGCACTTTTAATGATTATACCGATGTTAATTTTTGGCATCGGAGGGTTATTACTAGCCAAAAGTAAACGTAAGGGTCTGATGATTTTCGGTATTTCAAGTATAATTCTACTAATACTTAATGTTCAGTCAGTATACTTGGCTCAATATCCGTTTATTTCAGGATTAAACAACGCACTTCAGAATTCGAACAGCGCGTCTGCTACGGCAATCTTCAATATATACACAAAGGACTTGGTTTATTATGATCGCATAGCGATTGTGTCGATGTTAGTTTTGGTGCTATTCGCATTCTTGGCTGGACCGGCAAAATCTTCGGTATGGATTCGTACTCAGATATCAAAAATATTTGAATCAAAATCTGACTACCCTGCAGTTAAATGGACAGTTAAAAACACAAACTACATTATTACCGGATTACTAATCGCCACATTTTTACTGACAGTTTTTCCATTAATAAATAGTGTTTGGTATCTGCTGACACTGTTTGTCGTGGTTGGTATTATATGTATCGCACTGCTAAGCTTGAAAAGTAGTACAAGAAAACCAAAAAAACGACAAACCAAAAAAACAACAAAATAGATACTAACAAAAAGGATTGCCATGACGGCAATCCTTTTTACTAAATGCAAACTCTGCTATGCTTTTTTAGCTGAAAGTTTTTTACTGTCTTTGTTTATCTCAAATGCAGTTATGATAAGTGAAATACCACCTATGATTACGCTTAGGCCGATAAACCAAATCAGTGCAAGTGCGCCACCGGCAGGGTTAGCAAAGATGTAGAATCCAAACAGCGCGTAAATTACACCGGAAACAACTAGCCACCAACTGTTGCCTTCTTCGAAACCGGCTACTACCTGTAACAGTCCAGCTGTAATTGCCCAAAGAGCAATGACATATAGCGCAACAAGTCCGCTAATTTGCGGATTTGCCAGCACATACAAACCTGCAACAGCAGTAAGACCACCGAGAACTGCACCTGTAATCCATTTTCCTTGATGATGGATTAATGAGCCGACTAGCATTACTAAACCGCTCAATACAAAATACAGACCTAAAATAACCAAGAAAATCTTTAAAGTAATTCCTGGCCACGCAAATATTATCCCACCAAAAACAACTGATAACGCCCCCCAGATTCCTAGCGCCCAAGCAACGCTATGTACTTCCTTTTGCATTTTTCCTCCTTTTATTAACTGATATTTTTACTATATCACAGTAAGGATTCATCTTAAACCATAAGCTTTATGGAACACAAAAAGCCTAGCTGGGGTTTAATCATTATATTTTGGTAATGTGAGGTTTATGGGCGAAAGGCTTCGGCTGCGGCGTAAGTGTCAAAGAATTCTTGAAAGCGAATTACTTTCCCGTCTTTGATGGCTATCAGGTGTATAAAATCTGTCTCATATGTTTTACCGGTCGGTTTAGCCAGACATTTAGTATGGCCGACAACCGCGACCATATCATCCTGCGAAATAAATTTACTGGGGGTTAATTCAAGAATGTCCTCTGATTGCCTACCAACTTCTAACCATTCCAAAAAACCTGCATGACCATGCCTTGTACCACCGGCCGGATTCAATGGGTTATTCGGTTCTCCCCACTCTACTTCCGGGCTTAAAATATTAATGATTGTTTTAATATCTCGTTCACCGAACGATTTATATAATCCCATAACAATTTCTGTATTATTCATAAAAATATTATACATCAAACAAAGTGCTGGTTGGAACTGGTAGAGACAATATATCCAAAGATATTCTATTTTTTAGAATTGGTTCCAAAGGTACTGGTTTGTAATCTCGTGATGATAAATTACCTCGGAGTCTTTAATTGTCGTTCCAAGTTCCCGAGGGTTGCGGTCACGGACAACCTTTTTTTGTTCCAGATACTTATTTTTAGCCGATTCACCTAAAATTTTAGTGGTATAGTCACTAGCCTGAAATAACCGAATAGCGTCAGTTATGGTACCTGGCAAAAACCGTAGGCGTTCGCGCTTATCTTTGGACCTTTTAACTGCTTTGTCTTCGAGCCCTGTTTTTAATATTACAAACATAGCCAAATAGGGATTGGCATCTGGTGCAACTGAACGAATTTCAATACGAGAAGAACGACTATTAGCAAGCGGTATGCGAATCATCGAACTGCGATCAATCGCCGAAACTTTTATTTGGTTGGGTGCCTCAAAATTGGGATCAAGCCTTCGGTATGAATTAATGCTAGGATTAAATATTAAACAAAGGTCCGAGGCGCGGTACAACAACCTTTCAACATATTGCCAACCAATGTCAGATAAACCATCTTGACCCTTAGGGTCGTAAAAAATATTTTTACCGTCTTTAACAACCGAAAAATTCAAATGCATACCATTTCCGTTAATTTTTTGTATGGGTTTTGGTAAAAAAGTTGCCGTCATACCCATGCTGGCTGCTATTTGACGACAAACTAACTTGTATAACTGCGCTTGGTCGCATGCGCGCACCACTTCCGTATAAGAATAGTTCATCTCAAACTGTGATGGAGCGACCTCCGGGTGGTCTTTTTCATTTTGAAAACCCATCACACGCTGGGCTTCGGCAACATTATCTATAAAATGTCGTAAATCATCTAGTGGCAACGAGTGGTAATAACCACCAGTCGAAATCAACTCGAATCCCCTACTTTCATCGTATTGCTGTTCGGCGTCAGTGCCTTTTAACAAAAAACCCTCAATTTCTGGCGCCATATAGGCAATCGTTCCATCTTTTTCAAAAAGCATGCGAGCATAGGCTTGTAATTGGCTGCGATAATCAGATTCGTATGGAGACAAATCCCGGTTGCAAATGTTTGCAAAAACCGCGACTTTACCCGAACCAAAAACATCTGCTGGTAAATAAGTAAAGCTGGTCCAGTCAATTACTAGCCTGAGGTCAGACTCTTGGATTTCGCTAAGGCCTTTAATGGACGATCCATCAAAAGTAAGCCCGTCCAGTGAGCCCAAAAAGAATCGCTTATCGTAATCTAGCATATGTAGTCGGCCCTCTATGTCGGAAAAGAAAACAGTAACGGCTTTAATCTGTTTTTCACTCGCAATATATGCCGCATGTTTCTTTTCTGCTGTTTTAGGATCGGTTATTTGGCGCGCAGCCAAGTTTAGTTCTTCTAGCTCATCATACGATAATTCCAAGAACTGCTTTAGTGAACCGTTTATATCTTCCCCCATGTAACTCCCATATATTTAAATAATGTAATAATAGTATCTATTGAATTTATAATTAATATAAAACTATAAATACTTATGTCTATTTATAGCACAATTAATTAAAACAAGATACTTTTGGCTGGGATTGTGGGTGTATTACAAAAATTATTTGTCTGCGACAGCAGAGCGATTCATCAAATCAACTTCGGCCTGAGTTCTAAGGAGTTTGTACACTAGTGCAGCCGACGTACACATATCTCTCATTTTGTTAGGGTCTTTATCTTTTTCATAAATTGCATAAATATACCCCCTAACCACGTCTGTAAGTCCTGGGTTTTCCGATTCCATAGCTTTTAATATTGCTAATTCATCAAAATTACCCACATCTTCGGCATAGGCGTCAATTACCTTCTGGCTTACCTGGGGTAATAGTTTATCTTTTTGTTCTGAAAATTCTGGTGACGGCTGCGACGGTTTATCCATAATACAATTACTGTAACATTATATTAAAAATAGTCAATACTTCACTCTGGAAATTAAATTACCCTAATCTACAAAACCTCTAAAATACATCTTAATTATTGAGACAACGAACCGAAAAACCTTGCATCTTGTCATTCCCGCCATCCCGACGGAATTGAGCATTGGCCAAATCTGTGTTGCGGAGCCAGGCCGCAGCGCCATTTTCGGTGCTAGACCAAATCAACTCACGCGCATCGATGCTCATCCACGATGGAGTTAAATTCCGATAACCAGCCATCGGGAAATTAAGCCCTGATGTGCCCCCGGCTTTTACTTGAGTCCCCTGGTCTGTACCACGCCAGCCAGTTAAGTCGGCCGTAGCTTGATCCATCCCTAGCGCTTTATCCAAGGTTTTCCATTCATTATCTGAGGGCAGATGCGAGCCTGTTGGACAAATGCCTTGTGTTCCTTCTGTCGTAACGTACTGCATCATTTCGTTCCATTGATATAAACCTCCATAGGTAGTACAGTTTGACTCTAGGTCGTTGTAACAGAATTTCTCAACTACTGAGTTATTGGTTTGATTTGTTGAACCCAGAACTTTTGTACCAACGTTTAGATTATACGGTGCCCAAGTTTGAGAGCCAATAATAATCCAAGATTTTGGTGCAGAATCATTGGTTAGACTATAGACATTAGCACCATTGGTATCAGTTAATAAGAAGGTTTGAGCATTAGTTGCGTTACTGACCGAATAACCAAAACTGTTACCAGAACTAGTCCTCAAGCATTTGTTAACGTTGCTATCGGCTATATCACACCTTATGGTAGTTGGGTAATTACTGTTATCGACCTGGAAAAGTTTTAGTTGCTTTGAAGCGCTGGTTAGGTCGGATTGTAGCGAACTATTTACGGCTTTTTGAGTAATGCCGGAATAACCGACAATGGAAACGGCAGCCAAGATGCCGATGACAACTATGACCACTAATAATTCAACAATAGTAAATCCAAAAGATTTAGATCTGCGAGCAGATTTCATGTACTCAGTTTAACATAAGTATTTTAGAAAAAGACATTTAAGAAGTTATTTAATACTCTTTTTGGCAGTGGCGACTGGATGTGTTTCAAGAATTATTTTAAGTCGGTTATCAAGCTTGCACGAATATCATTCCAATAGCTGTGCTATAGTAAAAATATATAAAGTAAACAAGGGATTATAAATATGTGGTTTTTACTAGGAGCAATTGGATGGATAATTTTTGCCTTTTGGCCTGCTTTCGTTGCCAGGAGGAAGGGCTATAGTTTTGTATTATTTTTTATTCTAAGTTTATTTTTCTTTGTCATAGCTTTGATTGTGGCCTACCTATTAACAGATAAAACAAAAACTGCTCAGGATATTATTGATGATCGAACAGCCGAGGCGGCCTTAGATAAGGAAGAAAAAGAAGAGTTAGCAAGACAAAGAAAATAGCGGCAGTGCATGGCTGGGGCTAGTGGATGTGTTTCAGAAGAATACTGTTGACAAATATATGAAAGAGTGCTAGAATATACAACTAGTGCATAAGTCATTCCATAGAGGTATGGCTTTTTCTATGCCCAAAATACGGGAGGTGCACGCTCTTTAAAGTTAGTAATGCAATGACCAACAATCGTTCGAGGAGGACGAAGTGAAAAGACTCCGCAACCAAGATGGTGTCTCAGACATAGTGGCCCTCATTCTCACCTTTCTAGTGATAGTGGTGGTCGCGCTGGGCATCACCTGGGTGGTGCAGGGCAACAACTTTTTCATGCTCAAAGTCTTTGGCGTCAAGACGGCCAACGTCCAGCGCCAGATCTTCGAGCAGACTAAGACGTTCCAGCAGGGACAAATCCAGCAGGCTGGACAATCGTGGACAGAATGGTTGGCGACAGACAACAAGGCCGAGAAAGCGGCCATCGCTGACCTGATGAACCACAACGACGCCGACTGGCCCCAGAGCATCTGGGATGCCTGCACGCCCAATCTTCGCGCTTGGCTGGAAAGCATCCAGCCCGGCGGTCCGAACTCAACGACCCCGTCCGACAACGGATTCTGAAAGGGAAGAACATGAAGTTCAAGTCCAAGCGCGTCTACACTGTCGCCATCGTGATCGCTCTGCTCGCACTCGTTTTCGTCGTATGTTCGGCGGAGAGTTGCGGGAACTCGAGCGCGTCCGATTCGAAGATGAACGATGCTCAGGAGCAACTGGCCCAGCAGGCCAACGACGCTGTCGGTATGCCGGCCATTACGCGTTTCCAGGTCAAGAGGAGCCTGAAGGCAATCTACGAGTTGTGTGATCAGGCTCACCTGGTCACCTACACGTACATCTTCAGCCCCATGACCGGCAAGTTCACCTTCGTCTGCCAGTCCATGGGCTACCCCATCCCCTACTCCACCGAATACACCAACCCAGACAAGCTGGCCAACAAGGCCCACTGGGAGTCGTCGGTGGTAGCACAGATGGACCCGGATGGTCTGTTCCATTCCCCCAGCTCGGAAGCGACTTGGATTCTGAGGAGCGATCCTGTGTCCAAGACGGTCAGTCCGTGGTATTGCGAGGAGAGAGCCGAGGCATTCGAGTACTTGCTCGACGATTCACTCGTCAACAACCCCGAACTGCAGGCGCCCTACAAGAAGTAGCGTCAACACGCTTCGATGCAACTAGCTTTAACAGCCTCCTTACGAGGTTTCGGTCCAATTCCGAACGCACTAACCCCTAGCGATATAGGGGTTATTTTATTTGGTGAAATCAAGTATAAGCACATGATTAACAGTGCTTATACTTGGCTGGGGCTAGTGGATGTGTTTCAGGAAGGGATTAATTACGAGCGTACATCGATACCGTATTCGCACTTTGGTTGGTTGCATAGACAAAATTGCCATCATTAGAAACGACGATGTATTGTGGATTATTTCCGGTCGCAATTGTCGCTGGCGACAGTGCGGTTAAAGCTCCGGTTCCTGTGTTGCGACTGAACATCGATATATTACTACTGGCGCCATTGTTATTAGCTGAGTAAACAGAGCCTCCGTCAATTGACACGGCAACATCTATCGGGCATGGACCGGTCGCAATTGTCGCAGGAGACAAGACTGTTAAAGCTCCGGTTCCGTCACGGCTAAACATTTTTATTACATTACCGCTACAACCGGGAACATAGACTGAATTACCATCTGGCGATATTGCAACACTATAAGGCGTTCCTGTAACAGGCGTGCCAATTACTGTTGTAAGCAAACCAGTGCCGCTGTTGCGGTTAAATTGCACTACACTGAAACCGCCAGCATCAGTTGCATATACCGAACTTCCATCAGGAGATATGGTAATCGCCCAAGGTGTGGCGGCGAACGCAATCGATGCTGGCGATAAGAGGGTCAAAAGGCCTGTGCTAGTATTTCGGCTAAGCTGGACAACCGAGTTGGTGCCACCAGTCGAATAAAGGTTCTTGCCGTCAGTCGATATGGCAATCTTGTACGGATTAACACCTGTAGTAACAACTGATGCTGGCGACAAAGCAGTTAAAAGACCAGTACTAGTGTCGCGACTAAACTGCGATATGGATGGCGTACTTGAATTTGCAACATACACAAATTTACCGTCAGGCGACACAGCAATACCGTAGGGAGTGCCCGCCGAAGCGGCAATTGTTGCTGGCGACAGCGGACTCAGTAACCCTGTATTGATATCACAACCAAACATTGATACGGTTCCATCATCATTATTTGTAACGTAAGCCGATTTGCCATCCGGTGAGATTACCAGCCCTCGCGGGCCAGCACCTGTCGCTATCGTCGGTGTCCCCAAAGCAGTTAATATTCCGGTGTGAGGTACAACATAGGTTGGTGCCGTGTTATTAGCAATTCGATATGTTGTCGTACTGGCTGTATTAGTCTCATTTAAAGTAAAAGTTGAATATGGACTAGATGAAGAATATACAAACGTGTTGCCCGTAATAACCTTAATACAATACTTAGCGTCAGCTGGTGTAACATTTCCGGTAGGACAACCGTTGGTGTCAAGCGAGTCAGGGTATGTGCCATATTCGGTATAATACAATTTAAGTTTTTTAGAATTATTAGACAGGTCTGATTGCAAACCAACTTCAGTAGCCTTCTTAGCTATGCCGCTATATGAAACAACGGTAATAGCTGCCAAGATACCAATCACTACTATTACAACCAAAAGTTCGACGATAGTAAAGCCAGAAGATTTAGACCTGCGAGCAGATTTCATATTTTAAGTTTAACATAAGTACATATGCTTGGCTGGGGCTGGTGGATGTGTTTCAGGAATAATTTAATTGCGTGCATACATAGATATTGTATTGCCGAAGCCATTCACAGCATATACATGATTACCGTCAGGTGATATGGCTAGGGTCATTGGGTTTGATCCAGTTGCTATCGTCGGCGTACCTAAGGCCGTAAGTGCACCGGTACCGGTGTTGCGGCTGTACATCGATATGGAATCACCGTTTTGATTGATAACGTAAACCGAAGAACCATCAGACGATATATCCAGGCCGTACGGAGTAGTTCCTGCTGCTATCGTCGGCGTTCCTAAGGCTGTAAGTGCACCAGTGCCAGTGTTACGGCTGTACATCGAGATGGAATCACCGCTAGAATTGACAGCGTAAACCGAAGATCCATCTACTGATATTGCTAGGCTATATGGGGTGCCTGCCGCTGCAATTGTCGGCGTACCTAAGGCCGTAAGAGCACCTGTACCAGTGTTACGGCTGTACATCGAAATATTGTTTGAAGTTGCATTTGCCGTATATACCGAAGAGCCATCATGTGATACGACAATGTTGCGTGGCCGAGTAGGATCTGCAATAGTAGGCGTACCTAAGGCCGTAAGTGCACCAGTGCCAGTGTTACGGCTGTACATCGAAATAGTATTATCGTTGGCGTTAACGGCATAGACCGAGGTACCATCAGCTGAAATGGCAACGCCCCATGGACTCGTTCCAGTTGCTATCGTCGGCGTACCTAAAGCCGTAAGTGCACCTGTGCCAGTGTTACGGCTGTACATAGAAATAGTATAACTGACGGCGTTGACTACATACACCGAGGTACCATCAGCTGAAATGGCAAGATTCATTGGATATGATCCGGTTGCTATCGTAGGCGTACCCAGGGCAGTCAACAAACCAGTGCTAGTGTTGCGGCTGTACATCGATACCGTATTATTACTGTAGTTGGCGGCATAAACCGAGCTTCCATCGGCCGATACAACAATACTATATGGACCAGCCCCAGCTGCTATTGTCGGAGTCCCCAAAGCCGTCAAAATACCCGTGTGTGGCGGAACATATATTGGTGCTGTGTTGTTAGCAATTTGGTAAGTTGTCGTACTAGCCGTATTAGTCTCATTCAGAGTAAAAGTCGAATATGGACTAGATGAAGAATATAAAAATGTATTGCCAGGACTAACTTTCACGCAATACTTTGCATCAGCTGGTGTAACCGATCCGGTCGGACAGCCACTGCCATCAAGCGAGTCCGGGTAAACACCATACTCTGCGTAATACATCTTAAGTTTATTAGCCGCACTTGTCAGATCAGTTTGCAAACCAACTTCAGTGGCTTTTTTAGATATTCCAGCATAAGACACAATCGTAATCGCCGCTAAAATACCGATTACTACAATAACAACCAAAAGTTCAACAATAGTAAAACCAGAAGAATCAGACCTGCGAACAGATTTCATATTTTAAGTTTAGCATAAGTAATTAGGTTTGGCTGGGGATGAGGGATTCGGTCACGTTCCGCGACCCCACGATTTTACGACAGCAAGATGAGGGATATCGGCTAAAGCCTCTTCCGTTTGCTCATAAAAATATGTAAACACATTTTTATTTCGCTGCACTACACCGAACCCCCTTCGTTTTGCTTAGCAAAACCGTGGGTTCAAAACCCGATTCCTTAGTTCAAAATAAATAACGACCACGCGGGTCGTAATTTATTTTGGCTGGGGATGAGGGATCCGAACCCCCGAATGCGTGGACCAGAACCACGTGCCTTACCACTTGGCCAATCCCCAACAAATGCGGACTTGTTGTCCGTGTTCCCTATTTTATAACACCTTAGGATTACTGTACAGCTAGCTGTGGGTTAATCTTTCTTTTCAACAATAATCTTGCATTTTGTGACAATTGCAGCTAGGGCGCCGACTGCAGCCAAAACTGGTGCTAACAATGCGACTACTACACCAACAGTTAGTGGGATTTCAATCAAAGTTTTGTCATCCATATTCTTGATGATAATTCTTCGAATATTTCCTTCATTAATTAACTCTTTTATTTTGGCAAGTACTTCCTCGCCATTAAGAACGAATTCTTCGGTCTTTTTTTCACTCATTTTGCTACCTTCCCGTCAATTATTGTAATTGTTCGACCGCAAAGTTTCGCAACTTCGGGGTTGTGAGTAACGATTATGAAGGTCTGGCCTTTTTTATTCAAATCAACAACCAGTTGCATGACCTCCTTGGTCATCTTGGTATCAAGTTCACCAGTCAGTTCATCACCAAAGATTATTGCCGGTTTATTGACGATGGACCTAGCAATAGCGACGCGCTGTTTTTGACCACCGGAAAGTTCATTTGGCGTATGATGCATTCTGTCGGATAGTCCTACCATGTCCAGCGCTTCCTCTGCCAGTCGACGACGTTCCATTATCGGAGTTCTGGAATATTTTAACGGTAGCATCACATTTTCAATCGCAGTTAGTGTTGGGATTAGATTAAATGATTGAAAGACAAACCCCAGCTCAGTTGATCGAATATTTGGCAATTTACTATTTTTAATACTTGTAACGTTTTTACCACGCAGAAAAATCTGACCAGTCGTTGGGGTGTCCAACAGTCCTAACATATTAAGAAGCGTTGATTTGCCTGAACCCGACGGTCCCATTATGGCGACCATTTCACCTGATTTAATGTCTAGGTTTACGCCATTCAACGCATGTACAACTACGCCTTTGTCGCGACGGCCGCGTTTGATACCGCGCCTAGTTAAATATGTATAACTTTCCTCATATTTCTCCTCGGAAAATAGTTTTTGGGCATGGTCGAGTTCTTTTTCTACCTCCTTATATGCCGTCCCCTCTTGGCAGCAGATCCTCTCGTATTTTTTATGAAGTTTTTGAATTTCTTTTTGAGCTTTTTTGGCGGTTTTCAAGTTGCCAACTATATATACCTTCCGAAGATTGTTGAGTTTCAAGATCGACTCAGCCATTTTATTCCTCCCTCAATGATTTGACTATGTCAATTTTCGTAGCGTGTACCGCAGGTATAATTCCAGCGATAACACCCAAAACTATCGCAAACGCTAGCGCCCCCAACGCTAGTCTTGGTGTCAGTAGGAATAGTTTGTCTCCGTTTTTCTCCATCGCTGTATTGATTGCGTTGACTATCAGTGCTCCAAGACCTATTCCAACCAATCCGCCGATTAGCCCGATTATTCCAGCCTCAGTTAGATATTCACCCAGTATCGAGCTGGTTTTTGCACCAACCGCCTTTTTGATGCCGATTTCTTTGGTGCGTTCGCTGACCGACATGGTCATGGTGTTAATAATCGAAAGCGAGCCGACCAATAGAGATATAATCGCGATTCCGTAGATAATCGAGTTGAACATCTTTACGGAATTTACGACTTGTTCTTGGAACTGTTTGGGTCCGGTTGCGGTAATTCCTTCGACTTGTTTTTGAATTCGAATTGCAAGAACGTTTGGATCAGCACCTTTTTTTGGATATGCGACAAAACCGGAAACAATATCACTTGGTTTAACGGACGATTTTATTATAGGTGGTAAATCGTTATATACTACTTGCTGCCCGTCGGATAATACCATTGAGACGCTTGTGTCTGGTGCTGTGAAAGTTTTATCCCAAATGCCGACAACTTCATATTTATTGCCTCTAATTTTTACTTTTTCACCTACCTTAGCGTCAAGTTTCTTTACTAAATCATAACCGATAACTATTTTTCCCTTATCATCGTTTGTCAGCCGTCGGCCGCTAGCAAGTGACATCTTGAAACTTTCATATTTGATTGCGTTCATATCCCCCGCCGTAATTGAGGCGGGTGGTCCGAAACTGACGGCACTTGAATCTTTTTCAAGCGTTGTATATATAATCGGTGAAACGTATCCAACGCCATCGATTTTTTCAATTTCAGCTTTTGTGTCTAATTTAAGTGGGACTAATGACATGCCCATTGTGCCGGAAGTTATCTGGACTTTATCTTGATAATATTTGACACCGCCATCAACCAGTAAATTTAACTTTTCAGCCATTGAACCCATAACTACTAGTGCTAATATTCCGATTGCAATACCAAAAATCGTAAGTATTGTACGCATTTTTCGACGCCACATATTCTTGATGATTTCTATCATAACCTCCCCCTATTTATACGCATCGATTAAAATTATATCGATAAATATCAAAGTTGTAAATTCACAGCAGCTTTACTATACTGAGTAGCCGTGGCAGTAGATGTAATTATTGGACTTCAACGTGGTGACGAGGGCAAGGGTCGTTTTGTTGACATGCTTTCGGAAACCCATGATATTGTGGCTCGATTTAACGGTGGTAATAATGCTGGACATACGGTAGTCTTGCCAGATGGTCGCGACCTGGCACTACATTTGGTTCCATCAGGAATTGCTCACCCGCATGCAATGAATATTATTGGCAATGGAACTTTGATAAACCCCGTAAAATTAAACGAAGAAATTGCTGACATTAAATCAAAGGGCATCAATGTATCGCGGGATAATCTAAAAATTAGTTCTGCTGCGCATTTGATACTTCCTCATCACATATACGACGACGAGATTCGAGAATCCGGAAAAGGCGGTCAAGGCAGTACCAAGGCAGGAATTGCACAGGTCTCATCGGGCAAATCAATGCGAACCGGCGTACGAACTGAAATTATTAAAAATGATTTGAAAAAACTAGCGGAAATTGTATCTGAAGGATTAAAGGTCCAGCGTCCGCTACGCGATGCGGCAGGCCTATCTCCTATTGATGAAGAAGAGGTCACAAAAAACTACGTTGAAAACGCCGGTATTTTAGCGGAATTTATAACTGACACGGTTTTTTATTTGAATCAACAGTTGCGAAAACCTCAACCAGCAAAAGTATTGGCCGAAGGTGCACAAGCGTTCTTACTGGACATAGATCATGGCATGTATCCATATACTAGTTCCAGCTCAACAACGGCCGGTGGTGTGGCCAGTGGGTTGGGCGTGCCGGCATCGTTTATCGACAAGGTTACCGGTGTTGCCAAAGCCGTACAATCCCATGTGGGTGGTGGACCTTTTGTTACAGAAATTTCCGACAAGGATGTTCTACAAAAACTACATGGCGATATGAGCACAATAGATGCCGAAAAAGGCACTACAACCGGTCGAATCAGACGACTTGGTTGTTTTGATTTGCCTCAAGTACGTCGAGCCCTTATGGTCAATGGCGAAGATGACAAGCTTGCTATGGCACTGTCAAAACTTGACTGGGTCCAGCGTTTTGGTGAAAAAATTCCAATCTGTGTTGCGTATGAACGCAAGGGTAAAACACTCGAAATTGCTCCAGACGCTGCATATAAATTGGAACAAAGTAAACCAATCTATGAATATCTTCCAAATTGGACTGAGGATATTAGAGGTGTTAGAAAGTTTGAAAATTTACCGAAAAATGCCCAAGACTACATTAAGTTTATCGAAGGAAAAACTGGTGTGTCGATTAAAATGATAGGCGTTGGTCCACAGCGCGACCAAGTAATTATTCGTTAAAAGCATAGACACAAATAAAAAAACAGTGTATCATTAGTATGATAAGTATGAAATCATAAATATCTTGAAAGGGTAAATTTTTTTGTGCGATATTTAGTAAAGTACTTCAAACCGTATATTTTCTTGTTGATTATTTTAATCCTATTTGTTTGGGGGCAGGCTTTTGTTAATCTGGCTCTGCCTGATTATATGTCAAAAATAATTACTAACGGCATAGTCCAAAAAGATTTGAGCGCTGTATGGAGTAACGGCGTCGCAATGCTTTTGCTGACATTACTTGGTGGTATTTTTACAATTATCGTTGGATTTTTAGCAGCCAGAATATCTGCCGGCTATACGCATCGATTGCGCGGAGCTGTATTTAAAAAGGTCGAAAGTTTTTCGTTGAATGAATTTAATAGTTTTTCTTCATCATCCTTGATTACCAGATCAACCAACGATATGCAACAAATCCAAAATGTTATGGCTATGGTCCTTCGAATGGCTCTGCTGGGACCTTTTATGGGCATTGGAGCTATTATCAAAGCTTATCAATTAGCCCCTTCAATGACATGGATTATGGCCGCAGCAATCGGGGTTATGGTTGCTCTTATATTTATGCTGTTTATTGTGGTAATCCCGAAATTTACAACCATTCAAAAATTAGTTGATAAATTAAGCCTACAGACTCGAGAAATGCTGACTGGTGTCCGGGTTATACGAGCTTATAATAACGACGAGGTTCAACAGGAAAAATTTAATAAAACCAATCTTGAGTCAGTAAAACTGAATATTTTCGTAAATCGCGTAATGTCACTGATGATGCCGGTTATGACACTTGTCATGGGGCTGGCGTCTCTTGCTGTTGTTTGGGTCGGCGCGTATTTAATAAATGACGGTAGTTTGCAGGTTGGCAGTCTTTTTGCATTAATGCAGTACGTCATGCAAACAATCTTTGCATTCCTTATGATTTCAATGATGTTTATTATGGTGCCTAGGGCAGCTGTGTCGGGACGGCGTATCAACGAAGTATTGGCTACAGAACCGACAATCGTCGAACCTTTATCCCCTGCCTCTTTGCCAGAAAGAATAAACGGTGAGGTTGAATTTGATAAAGTTGAATTTGGATATGTGGGTTCAGAACAGCCCGTATTGTCTGGCATATCATTTACTGCAATGCCTGGACAAACAACGGCAATCATTGGTGGAACCGGTAGTGGAAAATCGACCATATTAAACCTTATCCCTAGGCTTTATGATGTGTCAAAGGGTTCGATTGCAATCGACGGAATAGATATTCGTGAACTAGCCCAAGCGGAACTCCATAGTCACGTTGGTTATATTCCCCAAAAAGCATCACTATTTTCAGGTACCGTCGGCAGTAATATTGCATACGGACGTCCGGGCGCTGACGATAAAGAAATTGAAAAGGCTGCCGAGACAGCTCAGGCTATGGAATTTATCAATAATCTTGCTGACGGTATGGACAATCCCATTTCACAGGCCGGGAGCAATATATCCGGTGGTCAGAAACAACGCTTGTCTATTGCCAGGGCACTGGCGAAAAAACCTGAAATTTACTTGTTTGATGATAGCTTTTCGGCCCTTGATTTTAAAACCGACTCGCGGTTACGAAGTGCATTAAAAAACGAGATATCAAAAGCCACCCTCATTATTGTTGCCCAGCGGATTAGTACGATTATGCATGCCGATAAAATTGTTGTTTTGGACGAAGGCAAGATTGTGGGTGTTGGCACCCATCATGAACTTCTTAAAAAATCGTCTGTTTATCGGGAAATTGCGCAGTCTCAGTTGTCTGACCGCGAATTACAGGGGGTAAATTAGTCATGGAAAATAAACCAGCACAGCAACCCAAGCGACCAATGATGGGGTTTAGGGGTGGACCTATGGCTATTGGTGGTAAACCCGAAAAACCAAAAAATTTCAAAAAAACTATGCTAACTGTCCTAAAGTATCTGAGACCTTATTGGATATATATGGGAGTTGTCCTTATCTGCGCAATTATCAGCACATCGTTTGCAATTGCTAGCCCTAAGGTTCTGGGTAATATGACCGATGAAATAATTAATGGGTTATTTAGTCCTAAGGGTATCAACTTTTATAACGTTGCAGTAATCGGTTTTTGGTTGATTGGTCTTTATACCATGAGTGCAATATTTAACTATCTTGCAAGCTGGATTATGGCAGCGATATCGCAAAAAATAACCTACAAGTTTCGAAGGGATATATCCGAAAAAGTTGGTCGTTTACCACTTCATTATTTTGATAGGCACGAAAACGGTGACATCGTCAGTCATATTACAAATGACGTCGAGACTATCAGCCAGAATTTAAACCAGAGTATGACCCAGCTGATAACTTCAATTGTAATGATTGTGGGAATTTTAATCATGATGTTATCTATAAGCTGGCAGTTAACATTGATAGCCGTATTGATTCTGCCAACAAGCATGCTGATAATAACGGCCATCGTCAAACGTTCACAGCGTTACTATACCAAGCAACAGGCCGCCTTGGGTGAAATTGATGGGCATATAGATGAGATGTTCAGTAACCATGCAATCGTCAAGACCTTTAACGGCGAAGAGCAAGCAATAAAAACTTTCAATCATATTAACAAAAAACTACATAATAACGGCTGGAAGTCCCAGTTCTGGTCAGGTCTAATGATGCCAATAATGCAGTTTATTAGCAACTTGGGGTACGTTGCAGTTGCGGTTGTCGGCGGATGGCTGGCAATTAATGGTAAGGTAACAATTGGTGATATTCAGGCGTTTATCCAATATATGAGTCAGTTTACCCAGCCTATTTCCCAGACAGCAAATATAGCAAACGTACTACAGGCAACTGCGGCAGCCGCTGAACGGATTTTTAATTTTCTAGATGCCAAAGAGGAAAAGAAAGAGAAAGATCGTGAAACAATTAACCCCGAGTTGATCAAGGGCGAAGTGATATTTGATAAAGTAAATTTTGGCTATGACAAAGACCAGCCAATCATTAAAGATTTTACGGTTCAAATTAAACCTAAACAAAATATGGCAATTGTCGGCCCAACCGGAGCCGGTAAGACTACTATCGTGAACTTACTTATGAGGTTTTATGATATTGACAGCGGAACAATCAAAATTGACGGTGTTGATACCAAAGATATGAATAGGCATGACGTTCGTCAGCTATTCGGCATGGTTCTTCAGGATACCTGGTTGTTCCAGGGAACGATTGCAGAAAATATTGCTTATGGTAGGCCGAATGCTACCCATGAAGAGATAGTCGAGGCCGCCAAGGCAGCCCATGTCGATCATTTGATTAATACCCTACCGAAAGGCTATAAAACCATTATCAGCGAGACAGCCGACAGTATTTCGGCCGGTGAAAAGCAACTATTAACGATTGCCAGGGCAATTCTGGCCGATGCACCAATGTTAATCTTGGATGAGGCAACTAGCTCTGTTGATACTCGAACCGAACTGCTAATTCAATCCGCAATGGATAAACTTAGTCATGGCCGCACAAGTTTTGTGATTGCCCACCGTCTGTCAACGATTCGCAATGCCGACGTAATATTAGTCATGCGAGATGGAAATATTGTCGAGTATGGAACTCACGAAAGTTTGCTTGATAAAAATGGGTATTATTCAGAACTTTATAATAGCCAATTTACTCACAACTAGCCATTTCATAAAAAACATAAAAAGCCAATCTTTACAGATTGGCTTTTTGAAAAGGATGTTGGGCTTATTGCTAATTTAGGTTATACGGACTAATTTAAATCTATTTATCCTCTTACCATTCCCCCACTCTACCGTATCTTTAAGTGATTTACCGATTAAGTTTTGTCCAAGCGGACTTAGGGTTGATATTCGTCCGTCGCTAGGGTCAGCTTCGATGCTATCTACAATCTTGAACTGGAACAGGTGTCCGCGTTTATCGATTAAATCAACAACAGAGCCGATTGCCACTCTAAGTTGTGAGCGTTTTTTAGGTAAAAGTTTTGAAGTTGATAGAATTAATTTTTTATCATCAATCTTTGAATCGATGATATCAAGCTCTGCTAGCATTTCAATCCGACTAAGTCTTTCGTCACGACCTTGTGTCTTATCAAGTTCTCGAAGTGATTTTAATACTTTTTGCTTGTCGTTTTCTAACAGGATAATCTCCTTTTTTAGTTCTTTTATGCCTTTTTTGCTAAGAAATGTGATTTTGTCTTTACTGATGGTGGTGTTCATATATTGAATCCTCCCGTGTGTTATTGTTTTCGTGTCTTCATTATTGCAGACTAAACTGAAGCAAAGCTTAGAACCAATGATTTTATATTATATGGCTATTAAAGCGTAATAACCTTATAATAATTAGTGAATATGAGGGATTTTTTTGTAATCTTTAGGCGTAATACCTTGTCTCCTATTGTTATTGCGATATTAATATTGGCAATAATACTGATGATTCTTGGGGATTTCAGAGATGCTTGGTTTTTATCGGTCGTTATTGTCGTTAATACGTTACTTGCAATAATTCAAGAGGTTCGCGCGGCCCGTGTACTAAAAAAACTTGAACTAATGAGCGCGCCAACTGCTCGGCGCATAAATAGCGATGGTAGCACTGAAGAAATATTATTCGACAAACTAATACCCGGTAATCTGATAAGCCTTAATCTTGGTGATGAAATCCCGGCAGATGGCAAAATAATTACCAGCGCAGGCCTAGAGGCAGACGAAGGCATTTTAACCGGTGAATCGGCACCGATAGAAAAAAACAAGGGATCAATGGTCTATGCGGCCAGTGCGGTTGTTGCCGGAAGTGCAACCATGAAGGTTGAATTTGTTGGTCAAAACACCAAGGTCGGCACGATGGCTTCAACCCTAAAGCGATATAGTCCCGTTTTAACACCAATCCAACACTCTATTTCGGTCGCAATAACCTGGTTAACTTTCGGTGCACTCGGTCTGTCGGTCTTAATATTGGTTGTATATTATTTTTCTGGTCAAGATGCAGTGATAATTTTCAAAACTATTGCGTCGGGAGCAGTGGTAATTGTGCCCGAGGGCCTATTGCTAGCAAGTTCACTGTTGTTTGCATATGGATCGCTAAAACTCGCCCAGGCAAAGGTATTACCACAAAAACTTGCTGCCATAGAGGCTATGGCGCTGCTGGATGTTCTGTGTGTTGATAAAACCGGTACCCTAACCAGCGACGAGATAAAATTCGAGGCTTATGAAGAATTTAATACAAGCGAACCGAAAATTTTAGATTTGGTAGGCATCGCAGTTAATGAAACCAGTAGCGGCAGCTCAACGAGCGAAGCTCTACAAAAAGGATTAAAACCCCACGGTCGTTACAAAATTATGCAAACTCTTGCGTTTTCGTCTGCGCGGAAAATGAGCGGAGTCAAGGTTGAATTGGCTGGTAATGTATTTAATATCATTATAGGGGCGCCTGAATATGTATCTAAATTTGCCCCTTTGGACTCCTCTCAAAAACAACGGGTGGAAATGCTTACAAACGAAGGCAAACGTGTGCTTTTGGTCGGGTTATCAAGGGAGGCAAAATCGTCCGTCAAAGATTTAAAGGACGGATCCGGGCAAGCAATGGGGCTACTGATTCTATCGAACGATTTAAGAGTTGGCGTAGAAAAAACAATTAACTATTTACAAAAAAACGGAGTCAGCTTGCGCGTTATAAGTGGAGATAATCCAAATACTGTTAAATATATCGCTAGTATGGCCGGAATCGCCAACAACGGAAGCGTTCTGACGGGTGCTGAGCTTCAAAAAATTAACAAAAGAAACTGGAATAAAGTAGTTTCGGAGACCACAATTTTTGCTCGTGTTTTACCAGAACAAAAAGAAAAGCTGATAGAAACATTTAAAGAACTGAATAACTTTACGGGTATGGTTGGAGACGGAGTTAATGATGCGTTGGCGCTCAAAAAATCAGACCTAGGAGTTGCGATGTACTCGGGAGCAGTCGCCACTAGACGCGTTGCAGACATAGTCCTTCTTGATAATTCGTTCAACTCATTACCTATCGGGATGCGTTTGGGTAATCGAATAATTCAAGCAATTGAACTTATAGCAACGCTATTTTTTCACAAAATTATTTTTGGGCTGGTTTTGATTTTGACTACACTAATATTCGGGTTTGTTTATCCCCTCGAACCTAGACATATTACATTTATGAATATTCTTTTAGTTACGATGCCTACGTTAATGTGGACGCTATTCCCACCTTCGCCTCAACAAAGACTGTCTCCACGCCATTTTTGGCGTGATACCCTTTTGGCGGTAGCGCCTATTGCTGTTTTATCGGGCGTTATGATTACTTCTGCATATACTTTGCTTCACATAATGCACCCGAATGACGCTATGGGTGTTTCTACGACCACTGTAATTATTGCGACTTTCTTTGGGGTTTATCTGGTGTATTTAGTTCCAAGGATGTTCAATGTCAAAAATAATCGTAAATCACAAATCGCGCGAATCTTGTACACCGTGGCAGTTTTAGCGGTAATTTCTGTGAGCTTTGGATTTGATTATTTTAGAGATTTCTTTAACTTTTCAATGCCAGCCGGTCGAAGTACGTGGCCCTTGCTAGTCGTGGTTTTCGGGACAGCGATTTTACAATGGATTATCGCAGGTCGAGCCGGCAAACGGATTAGATTGCAAGACTAACCTGTAGGTCTTGTAGCGCCGATTGTTTATTTTATTTTAGCCTTTAGATTGATTTCCAGAATTTAAGGGTAATAAAAGCGTAAATGTCGTTTCTTCATTTGGTGTGCTTGATACTTTCAGTTCTCCATCATGGATATCTACAATGCTTTTTGCTAATGCCAGCCCCAGGCCGTAACCTTTATGCTCGCCACTTGTCCGGGACGAATCAGCTCTATAAAATCTGTCAAAAATATACGGAAGCTTTTCCGGGCTAATACCCTGGCCGCTGTTTCGTATTTCAAACAAAGCAGACTGGTCTTGTTTGTCGATACTAACTTCAATTGTCGATTCGTTTGGGCTGTATTGTAAAGCATTATCTACCAGTACTTTTATCAAGTCTGCGATCGCTGTTTCATTTCCGTGAACAATTTGTTGTCCTTTGGCCTTTATGGATACGCGGTTTGCAGATAGTTTATATTTTTTGAGAATATCTTTTGTAATTTTATTCAAGTTTACGGATCCAAGTTTCAATTTCACGCTATCCAGACGCGACAGACTAAGCAGCATTTCGGATAATTGTGTTAGTTTATCTACTTCTTCGAGGTTGCTTGATAATACTTCTTTTAAAGTTTCCGATGTTGCATTTTTGTCGCGGAGTGCAACCTCAAGTTCGGTCTTCATAACCGCTAATGGTGTTCGAAGTTCATGGCTGGCATCGCTGGTAAATCTTGACTGAGCTTCATGAGCCTTTTCAATTGGTGCCAAGCTTCGACGAGCAAAGAAATAACTTCCAAAACCGGCAATAACCAGGACGAATAGGTTTATATAAAGTAATTCCACCGACAGGTTCGTTGACGCTTTGTCTTGCTCGATTAATCTTAGGGTTGCTAATGTTAATGGACGCCCGGGCTGCTGGTTTGGATTAATGTTGCTAGAGCCCTCAAAACTTGTTTCCAGTCTTTCTAGCCTCGCGCCTAATTCATTTGTGGCTACTTGAAAAATGATGACGCTAAAAATAACACTAAAAAGCATCAGAGTTAATAAATACCACCCCGTCAGGCGGAGTGTTGCGGACCTAAACATGGCCGGTAAATTCTTATTTTGCTTCAATTTTGTAACCGAACCCCCTGATAGTGTGAAGTAGGTGCGTTTTGAAAGGATCGTCAATCTTTTGACGAAGGTATTTCATATACACCTCGACTGTGTTCGGAAGTACATCGGCGTTATAGTCCCAGACGTGGCTAATAATCGTATCTTTGTTGCTGGGCCTGCCCTGATTACGCAAAAGAAATTCCAACAATGCAAATTCTTTACCGGTTAAATTAATTTGAGTCTCACCACGCTTTACTTCGAAAGTTACCGTGTTTAATGTTAAATCTCCTACGGTTAAAACGGTTTGCTGGACCTCAACAGGACGCCTTAGTAGAGCGCGTACACGTGCCAAAAGTTCTTCTAGGGCAAAAGGCTTTGCAAGGTAGTCATCAGCACCTGAATCAAGCCCGGCTGTTCTGTCGTTGACGCTCCCCTTTGCGGTAAGTATCAACACGGGTGTATGAATTTTTTCCTTGCGCATGGCTTTTACAATCGCAACACCATCGTATTCACCCGGAATCATCCAGTCAATTATACACAAATCATAAGGTTCAGTTGTAGCCATGGCGTACCCATCGTCACCATCATAAGATACGTCGACGGCATAATTCTCTTGTTGCAAAGCTTTTTTTAATGCTTGTGCAATTTTGTGCTCATCCTCGATAATTAAAACTCTCATATATATATTATACACCCTTATGTGCTTAGTGTTTGCTTAAGAAATAGGTAATTTTGTCAACTTTATGCTTAAAACTAAGTATTAAATCAGCCAAAAGGATAAGAAAACGAAATTAGTGTATAATACGTTTTATGAAAGTAAAAATAGAAATAGACACTCGAACATTTGTAAGATTTTGGTTGGTGGTAATTGGATTTGCATTGGCGGCATTTCTTATATATAGCGCACGAACAGCGTTGATTATCATAGGAACAGCTTTTTTCTTGGCAATAGCACTTAGTCCACCAGTAAACAGGCTAGCTAAAATACTTCCTGGTAAAAGTCGTGTGTTAGGTACGGCAATCTCGTACTTCATCGTAATACTAATTCTTGGTACAGTACTTTTTCTTATAGTTCCACCGATTGTAGAACAGACTGCAAAGTTTACTCAAAATATACCAAGTTTAATTAACTCCGCTACAAATCAATCAACAGGTATCAGTGACTTTATTAGACAATATCACTTACAGCCAGAGGTTGATAAGGTATTTGAGTCAATTAAGAATTACTCGACACACTTTGTGTCTGGAATTGGATCTGTCATTATTTATGGTATTGGGTCTGTAGTATCTGTCGTTACAGCCACTATTTTGATAATAGCTCTAACCTTCTTGATGCTAGTAGAGGGACCGGCGTGGATGGAAAGATTATGGAGTCTTTATCACGATAAAAGTCATATGGAACATCATCGAAAAGTCGTTGGAAAAATGTACAAGTCTGTTACCAACTATGTGGTTGGTCAATTGTCGGTGTCAACGATTGCGGGCCTCGTTGCGGGGTTACTAGTCTTGATTTTGAGCGTAATATATATTATACCGACAAACCTGGCAATACCCGCTGCGGCTCTAATTTTCTTATTCTCACTTATACCGCTTTTCGGCGAGACGGTTGGATCACTTTTTGTTACTTCAATTTTGGCGATCAACAATGTTACGGCAGCAATTATATTTCTGATATTCTTTATTATTTACCAACAAATTGAAGCAAACTATATTTCACCTAAAATTCAATCAAAGCGGAACGATTTAACGGTCCTTACGATTCTTATAGCAGTAACGGTTGGCATCTACCTGTTTGGAATTATTGGTGGCATCATATCGATACCGATTGCCGGTTGTATTGATGTTTTGGTTGAAGATCGCCTTTCGAAAAATAAAAAACTAAGTACGGACTGAATTTTTAACTAGTCCTTGTATTCCCAGATACTTTCGTTTTCGTTGTCTCGCAAGACAATTCCGCGTTCAAGCAGTTTTTTACGTAATTCGTCTGCCTTGTCCCAATTTTTGGCAATACGTGCAGAATTCCGTTCAATAATAAGTTGTTTCAAGTCATCGTTTATGTCAGGTGTCGAATCAACCAGCCGTAATCCTAACGTATAGTCAATTGTGCTTAGAAACTTAATTAACGTTTGATGGTTGATATTCTTCAGCCTTGCTTTTAGTATTTTTGTGAAAGAATCATCTATGATTCGCAACGCTTCGGGGGTACCCAGATCATTACTGATAGCTTCAATTATTGCCTGTGATGATGCATACAATGAAACGGTTTTCTCATTTTGGTTTTTTTCTTCGTCCGCCTGAATTGTATCATGAGTTTGGTGACGAAGCGCTGCAACGTTGCGCCAGTTATGCAATCGGTTCTTTGCCGCAGCCAGGCCTTCAAGTGTAAAATTTCCTTCGTTTCTATAATTGCCTTGCAAAACAAACATTCGGAAATCAATTGGGGTGAAACCCTTATTTTCTAAGTCTGCCAATGTAAAAAAGTTGCCAAGTGATTTGCTAATTTTTGTTCCATTGACTTTTAAAAACTCGTTATGAAGCCAGAAGTTACTAAATCTTTTGCCGGTTACCGCTTCTGATTGAGCTATTTCGTTACTGTGATGAACCGGTATATGATCGATTCCTCCCGTGTGGATGTCTAGTGTTTCACCCAAGATTGACATAGATATAGCACTACATTCCAAATGCCAACCCGGAAATCCCATCACCTTTTCATCGCTTTCTTCGATTAAATCTGCTGGAGTTTCCCATTCCATGTCGCGTTTTGTACCCGTCGGCGTAAATTTCCAAAGCGCAAAATCACTATGGTTTCGTTTTTCGGGATTGAATTCGACACGAGCGCCAGCCTTCTGAGCATCCAGGTCCAAATGAGCAAAATCTGCATACGATGGGAACTTTGATGTGTCAAAATAAATGCCGTCACTAATTTGATATGTAAATCCTTTATCTTTTAGTTTTCGTACCAGATTCAATTGGTCTTGAATGTAGTCTGTCGCTTTTGCCAGATATTGAGGCTTTATCAAATTTAATTGATTCATCGCGTCAATAAAAGCGGCGGTGTAAAATGATGCTATTTCCCAGGCGGTTTTCCCATCACGTTTGGCGCCTTTTTCCAGTTTATCCTCGCCCTCGTCGGCATCGCTGGTTAAATGGCCAACATCAGTTATATTCATAACCCTCACTACTTCGAAGTCGTTTGCCATAAGTATTCGGACAAGTGTATCCCAATAGATATAACTGGCAAGGTTTCCGATTGTGGCGTAATCATAGACAGTTGGTCCACAGGTATAGATAAGAGCCTTTCCTGGAGTTTGTGGCACAAATTCATCAATGTTGCCGGTAAGTGTGTTATGAAACCTTAGTGTCATTGTCGTATCCTTTTATTGCTTTATCGGTAGCATCAAGAATCTCGGGAATTATAGTATCAATCGGTTCGTATACACGAAAACCAGCCGCATAATCATGTCCACCTCCGCCAAAAAAGCCTGCAATAATCGCCGAAATTGGGAGGTTGCTTCGGAGTTTTCCCGTTAGTTTGCCATCAGGATATGTTTTTATTGCGACTCCAACTTCGACATTTTCAACTAAACGCATTTCGTCTAGCACCAGAACACTGGGGTTATATTGGTCGCTGTAGGCTTGTATTTCTTCCCATGGTATACGAATCAGTGCTAGTTTGCCGTCCAAGAAATACTCAATTCTTTCAATCAATTCACCTTTGTATTTCAATATTTCAGCGGATTTCTTCATATAATCACGTCGTCGTTTTTCGATATTCGAACTACTTGCCCCGAGTTCGGTAAGCTTTCCTGAAATAAAGAAGGTTTTTGGGGTCACTTTTTGAACAGTAAAACCTAAACTGTCACTTAAGATTGCGACAAGCAGATTCTCTGCAGCTTGTTCATTTATCGTCCAGTTTGAACGAGTAGCAAGTTCATAAATAATCTCACTGGTGGCAACAGCTTCCTCGACGACTGCAGTATGTTCAAAACTAAGATTTGAATCTGTAGCGTGATGGTCGATTACTATTATGGGATGAGATTCAAAAAAGCTCCTAACCCCGGGAGTATCAAGTACTCTTGTCAGCAATACCTCGGCCATAGTATCAACTACAATTGCTAAATCGAATGAAGTGTCGAAGTTAGTCTCAACCCTATCCCAGCCTTTTATGTAGCGCATATATTTTGGGATTTCAACCGGGCAATACAAATTGATTTCTTTTCCCAAATCACCCAAGATTTCTTCTAATGCCAAAGCGCTTCCAAGCGAGTCGCCATCTGGATTTTCGGCTTGAACAATAATAATTTTTTTAGCTGAATCAATCAGTTGTTTCGCGCTATCGTACATCAAAACAACCTTCTGCCTTCAAGGGCGTGCGTAAGGGTAATTTGTCCGGCATACTCCAAATCAACTCCAACTGGGATACCCCTGGCTAGCCTAGTTAATTTAATCTTAATTCCGGAATCGTTTATATTCTTTTGCAAAAATAAAGCGGTTGACTCACCTTCGACGCTTGCGTTGGTGGCAATTATTACTTCCTCAACTTTATCCTTTTTTATTCTTTTTAAAAGTTCCGGGATATGCAGTTGTTCGGGCCCTATACCGTCAATTGGGCTAATTGCTCCGCCGAGGACATGGTAGGTCCCATTAAATTGACCCGTTCGTTCCAGCGCAACAATATCTAGTGGTTCTTCAACGACAGCAACGAGTGTTTTATCCCTATAGGGGTCACTATATAACGGCGAAATTGATTCGTTGGAATCTATAAGCGCAAATGTGACTGGGCAACTTTTTACGCCGCTGTGAAGTTTCAACACGGAATCTGCCAGTTTTTTGCTAATGTGTTTGTCGCTTCGCAGTAAATAATAGGCGTATCTTTCAGCAGTACGCGAACCAACACCGGGCAGATTGCCTAGTTCATCAATTGTATCAACTAGTGCAGATGGAAGTAATTGTGTCAATTTTGATTCCTATAAACCTAAGTTTCCCAAACTTCCCATAAGTGGTTTCATCTTTTCTGCAGCCACTTCTTGGGCCTTTGCAAGGCCGTCACGTAATGCAATTTCAAGCCAATGTTCTAATTGTTCGATATCGTCTAAGTCAACCTGCTCGGGGTCGATGGATATATTCTTTATCTTTAATTCGCCAGTGACCTGGACTACGACTGCTCCATCGCCTGCCTCAACTTCGATAATTTCCTTTTTTAATTCATTTTGCGCTTTACGCAAATTATTCATCATTTTTACTTGATCAAATGCCATAATATTTACTCCTTAATTTGTAATATGTTTCATCTATTAGTATACGTTAATCTGTTACCTTTTGTATATATAAAATCTATCGCCATTCTGACTGGTTGAAGATGTGATTATTCTGTCGATTTTGTACCCGGTGTAGTCGGCTTTGGCGTCACGTGTCGCCAAAAAGGTGTCGCTTACTGGAGTAGTTGAAATTACCATTTGCTTTTTATATTCGGCTACTACATTATAAAATGACTGTTCGCTACTACTTACGACGATATTGTGCGTTCCTTTTGGTATTAATTCAAGATCTTTACTGAAATTTGGAACGATATTTGGGTTGTAAAGATACCCATATATATACCTATTCATTCCAGATGATACCAAAATCAGAACCAGTAAAATTACGGGTATTAATCCGCCAATTCTGGCATATGGATTGCGTGGGAATAACTGATACCAATGAGATAGCAGTCCTTCAAGGCCCGAAGATAGTAAAATCACCAAAGGTAGAAAAGTAATTGCTGTGTAGCTGGGGTTAAGTATGACGATAGGTATTAATAACAGGACCCATATTGTTACTATATAATTTTTCGCAGTCACTCGAGTTTTAATAACAAAGTATGCCCCTAGCGCAATCAAAAGCAATGAACCTAATTCGAAAAACGGCGTAATAATTATTCCATGCCCGCCGCCAATAAAACCAAAATACTGGCTTCCAATTATTGCGAGGTTGGCGCCAAAATCTGGCCAGCTTGGCGGAATCCCCAGCAAAGTAAATCCTAATTGAGGGGTTTTTATTATCGCAAATGCCAAAGGAGCAATTAGCAGTAATAGAACGACACCTCCGACCGCAAGCCTGTACGGTTGTATTTTCTTAATCAAAAAACGCAGGTGTGGATGAATTGCAATTGACCCAAAAATTACCAGTAGGATGTATACGCTGATAGGAGTATATAAACTTAATGCGGCTAGAACGAAAAACACAGCGATTAATGATTTTCTAAACCTAGATTGATTTGTAATTAAGCTGGCTATATAAATGATCCAAACTGGCCAGAACAGGAATAGTATGTCTGGTGTTCCGTTTTGTGCAAAAAACAGGAATTGACCTGTTGTGATGGCGATTAGTGAAGTTAATATAGCTATCCCCGGCTTGAACCATTGTCGCAGCAGTAAAACTAAACCAACAGCTGTTAAAAACCCCAAAATAATCGAGGGCAATTTAATCGTAAAAACCGAAATTCCGAATAAGGCAAAACAGATATGCTGAGCCAGATGATACGGCAAGTTTATCGCATTAGCTGACCAAAAATCTTTGTATATTATTGAGGCGCTTTTTACTACTGACTGCGTTTCAAGGTTCGAAAGGCCTCCGGGTAAAAATCTGCCGATTATTATTAATATCAACAAAAGCCCGATTGCTAAAAGCCCGTAACCAATGTAATATCGCCATTTATATACAAAAAATTCAGATATTTTAAATCTACCAATATTCATTAGTCTAATTATATCACGCTAAAGGGTATATTTTAGGCGTCGTGTTTGCGGTCAAGAGAGGTAAAACGTAGACGTTCAGGGTCAAAGTAAAGCTCTACTTTGCCAGTTGGTCCGTTTCGGTGTTTAGCAATAAACAAGTCGGTGATGTTTTCGCGTTCGGTTTCAGGATTGTAATAGGCTTCGCGGTAAATAAACATTACGATGTCGGCGTCTTGTTCAATAGACCCTGATTCGCGAAGATCTGCCAGTTGAGGAATTTGAGGGCTGCGCGATTCAACCGAGCGAGATAATTGGCTTAATCCGATAACTGGTACGTTTAATTCGCGGGCGATTAACTTAAGGCCCCTGGATATTTCACCAACTTCTTGAACACGGTTACCATCGCTTCGACCACTTCCTTGCATTAGCTGAAGGTAATCTACAATAACCAAACCGAGTGGTTGTTCGTGATTGGCACGACGTGCTTTAGTGCGCATTTCTAACACTGACAATCCCGGAGTATCGTCAATGAATATTGGGGCTTCGGCCAATTCGCCCATCGCCTCGGATAATTTGCTAAAATCTTCGTCGGATAAATTACCTGTTCGAATATTCCAGGCGTCTACGCCAGATGAATCTGCTAGCATGCGGTCAACCAGCTGTTCCTTACTCATTTCTAGGCTGAAAAACAAAACCGGCTGTTTCGCAACTGTGGCAACATTATATGCCAAGTTTGTAACTAGAGTAGTCTTACCCATCGCTGGCCTAGATGCCAGTACAATCAAATCACTTCGTTGCAGCCCAGCTGTCATAGTATCTAAATCACGATAACCAGTTCTAACGCCTCGGAGTGCACCTTTGTTCCGATGAAGTTCCTCCATACGGTCGAAACTCTCGGTTAAAATACTTTCGATACTGACAATATCTTGTTTTAGTGACTGGTCGCTGACTGAAAATAGTTCGGATTCGGCTTTTTCTAACAGCTCCTCCGTAGAAGTCTCTTCGTTATATCCAAGTTCTGATATATCGCTACTAGCCTTTATTAGCCGGCGCCGAACTGCTTTTTGAGCAACTAGCTGAGCATAGGCTTCGGCGTGGGCAGAGGTTGGAACGTAATTGGTTAAGTCGGTTAAATAGGCTGAACCACCGATAATATCTAGTTCTTTTTTACGCTTTAATTCATCAGTAAGGGTCAGTAAATCTACCGGTTTGTGCTTTTCATATAAATTCATCATTGCACCGAAGATAGTACTATGACGTTTTTCGTAAAAATCCTTTATGGTAACGTGTTCAGAAATATCAGCTAGGGTTTCTTCGTCAATTAAAACCGCGCCAAGTAAACTCTTCTCGGCGTCAATATTTTGTGGTGGAATTTTCCCCGCTATAACTTCTTTGGTTGCCATTGACTCTATTGCTTAAATGGACTCTAACGAGACCTCTTCTCCTCCACCCATAATAACAGCTACGGCAGCAGCTTGGCTATTCTGGGGTGGAAGAGGTGTGGGAATCGTGTGGATATCAAGTCCAAAAATACCAATTTCTTGCAGGCATTTTGAAAGTAGTACACTGTATTTTGTATCATCCAATTTTTTCTTGTAAAATTTGGAATTTGTATAAATTGTCAAATTGCCACCGTCTAGTTTATGTCCGCAATTAGAAAGGACGCAGTAAAGTGCAATGTGGTTTTTACGGGTGTAGTCAAGGAGTTTAGACCAATTAAAAACGCTCTTCTTGGCGGGTCCTGCCGGTTGGTCCGCCCCTGATTCTCGGCCACTTTTAGTGTCCGCGGAATCGGGTGCTGCCCCGCCAACCGTCACCCGTGACTTGCTGGTCGTTGATGGCACTTTCGTCGATGACACCCTGGAGCCCAAATCTGACCCGACGCCGGGGCCCGAGTCAGATCTGGCGTGAAGCAGTGTCTTTGATGGAAGTGCATCAACGACCGATTCTGCAGTATCAGACGGCCTATCTTCGGATGCTTTTTTCTTCAATTCTTCAATAGATGCGCTGAATTCGTGTGTTGAGGCTAGCAATGCTGCTGATTTTGGTGAGTGTTTTGATTGAGTTGCCATACCTAAAACACTAAGTAGTTTTAGTTGGGGTTGTGGGCTTTTTGCTACGTCGATTAGTGCGTCCAGGAGCGGAATAAGTTGAGGTTTTTCAGAGATATGTTCGCTTATATTGTTCGTCAGTTGGTTGACTATTACTGTGCTGTCGACGCCCTCGTCGAAGGTGCGATTCAATAGTTTAATAACCAACTCTAAGTCGTGCTTTTCAACCGCATCCAGAATTTGGTCAATAGTTTCGGTTGGAGCAATACCCAACATGTCCTCGATTAATTTAACGGATATCGTTTTAGAATCAGATCCGGCCAAACTCGATAATTGATCTAATAGGCTGATACTGTCTCTGAAACTTCCGTCGCTACGAATTGCAATAAGTTTTAATGCATCGTCGGAAATTTTAATACCTTCAGATTTAGCAATATACGACAAGTGTTTGACTGCATCTTCGACTCTGATAGGGCGAAAACTAAACCTTTGAACACGACTTATAATTGTTGCCGGTAATTTTTCAACATTGGTAGTAGCCAAGATGAAAATAACGTGTTCTGGGGGTTCTTCCAGGGTTTTAAGAAGCGCATTAAAAGCAGCTTTTGATAACATATGAACTTCATCGATGATATATATTTTTTTGTCTGCTGAAAATGGAGCAATTTGAACTTTTTCGCGTAGGTCGCGGACGTCTTCGACACCGTTATTACTGGCCGCATCAATTTCAATAATGTCTAAGTTTGTAATTTCTTCGTCGTATTTTAATTTATTTATTTCATGGGCTAGAATGCGAGCAACCGATGTCTTGCCTACTCCGCGTGGTCCTGACAACAGATACGCGTGAGAAATGTGTCCTTCAGAAACAGCGCGCGATAAAATATCCGTAATATGCTTTTGACCTATTACCTCATCGAGCGACTTGCTGCGATATTTTCGGTACAATGCTTTTGACACTGTTTGTTTTCTCCCAACTCAACTATCTGTTTCGATTATACGCACATTCGCGTGCTTATAATGTCGTATTTTTTACCATTTTTGTTTTCACCTCTGTGAATAACTCCAGTATAGCGCTTTTTTTCTCAATGTCAACAAAACAGTTGGTCGGACCGTTCTATCGATTACACAACTTATTTAATTATTTTGAGTGCAAGTAAGTAGTTCGTATGGAATATGATTCTTTGTGCAAATCGCGTCTGTGGTTGGTGTGGCCTGCTGAGCCTTAAACAGCTCTTGCCATGCATTATTTGTATAAACTGCAGTTATTACATATCCGCCAGTCAGTGCTCCTGCTGGTGCAACAGAACAGCTTCCAAAGTATTTCTGAGCCGCACCGTTTGGTGTGTTGTTTGATAAAGTGGCAAACCCTACAGTTTTGTTATCGGTCTTGCAATAGTTTAATAGCGATTCATATATGCCTGTTTGGCTAGTCGTTTGCTGAGTCGAACTTGTAGCTGTTGTGGTTTTGGTGGCAACCTGAGTTTCTAGACTTTTCACATTAGACTGCAAACTATTTATCCTAGTGGTTTTTGAGGTTATTTGAACATTTAATTCTTTGGCTTTGCTTTCATTTTGGCTATTCATGTATGCCCATACGGCAACACCCGACAACGCTCCCGCTATCGCTGCCACTAAAACAAACAATAAAATCCTTTTCCAATTACGTCCGCTTTTTGGCGGTGAAGACATTTCGATATTTGTATAATTTTGCGGCGTTGAATCAGGCTGCATAATACCCCTTTATTATTTTTAACATTATAATAAAAGCTTATGCTATTACCTTCTTTTTGTACAGAGTGAATCTATAAAGCGGCTTCGACTGCTGCCCAATCGGCATCTGGATTGTCGGCCGGAATGATAATAGTGACTTGATCGCCGACGTTAATACGGAAGTAAGTTACACTAGCTAGTAGAATTCGATATTCGCGTCCGTTAGCTTCGACATAATATGCGCCGTCATGTTGGACTAATGTACCAATAATTTGTTTTCGTTCAATTGGACTGATTTGCTTGTATACAAAACCACCGTCATCTGTGATAGTAAGTTTCAAGATGTCGCCCTCTACCAGCTTTGATTTACTGGCGTAATTTGCAGGTACAGGATACTCTTTGCCATCTGGTCCGGCCATTCGCTGACCGTCAAAAACGCCCTCAATGACTTTGCCCTTAACGTCCTCTGTATTGCTGGACTTTGGTGTAATAGGGGCGCCGTCGTCGCCCGTAATACTGATTAGTAGTTCCCTAGCTGCAGCAAGGTTAGTCTCAGCATCTTGCATGAGGCTGTGTAATCGTTTAATTTGTTTCTCTGGTAATTCAGACATGGTAACTCGCAATTCCTTTTGTCTTTATTTTTGCCCTGATATTACTTTATATATACCAATTTTGGTAGACAAAGTCAATATACAAATGATGTTTTCCACACGATTTTATGATGTATCGCGTAAAGCGTTGTATATTTTATCCTTGCCTATACAACAAAAATACCGTCCAAACAAATGGACGGTATAAATGCTCATTACAATATATGGTCAAATAACAGATGTAAAAATTATGCTAATTCGACTGTTGCGCCTGCTTCTTCAAGCAGTTTTTTAGCATTTTCAGCTTCTTCTTTGTTGGCTTTTTCTTTGACTGTTGAAGGAACGCCATCAACGATAGCTTTTGCTTCACCTAGTCCAAGGCCTGTGATTTCTTTGACTGCCTTGATGACAGCAACTTTTTGATTACCGGCTTCTTTTAGATTGATGGTAAATTCTGTTTTACCTTCTTCTTCTGCAGGAGCAGCTTCAGCGGCTACGGCAGCAACAGCTGCAGCAGGAGCAGCAGCGCTTACGCCCCACTCACCTTCCAGGTGTTTTACGATTTGACTTAGTTCCAATGCAGAAAGTTTGTTAAGTTCATCAACAATCTTTGTCTGTGCAGCGGAAAGTTTGACTTCTTTATCAGCCATGATTATATTCTCCTTAGTTTAATTATATAGTTACAAAATTAGTTTTAAATTGATTCAGCATGCTGAGACAATACTTGAGTGAATCCACGTTGTGCGCCACTTGCGACATTTAGGAATCCGCTTAGTGGTCCAGCAATGACACTGACCAGCTGACCACGAAGTTGGTCTTTGGTTGGTAGTGCTGCTAGTGCAGTCACAGTTGCCGTATCAAGGATGTCACCCGTGCCGTCAAAACCGATAATCAGTTTTAGTGCTGGGTGGCTTTTGGCAAATTTTGCCAAAACTTGAGCCGGAGCAACTTCGTCAACGCTTGAAAAAGCGTAAACTAATTGTCCAGTCAGCAAACTCGTATCAGCTGACTTAAATTTCGTATCGGCACCTAGGGCAACGCGAACCAAGCGGTTTTTAGCTACTTTGATCGTTACGTTTTCTGCCCTGGCTGCTGCACGAAGTTTTTGCATATCAGCAACGGTCAGTCCTGTATAGGCAGCACCGACTGAGCCTTTTGCGTCAGCGAATAATTCAGCTAATTCTGCAACCAAAGTATTCTTTTTATCGCGGGTAATTGCCATAAAAATCCTTTCTTTAGTTGATATTTCGTATATTATTTGACCAAATTGTAAATGTTCAGACGGCATTGCGAGAGAACAAAAAAGTCCTTGGTGCTCGCATTGCCAAAGACTAAAATCCAAAAAAATGTGTATACATAATCCTAGGTAGCAAATTAAGTGTTTCCACGGCTACTGTCTTTGGTGAATGTCCTTCGGTAGTATACCAAATATGCCCATCTGTTGTCAATAATGCAGTATCTGATAGTTAATTCAGCAAAAAATACTGGTATAATAATAACAGAATTAATCAAGAACATATGAGGGGTAAAGAGTGGTAGATATAGAAAAAGTCGAACCGTTTACATATAAAACTGACCGCGAGCCTGATTTACAGTATCACGATTTGTTATTAAGGATACGAAAAACGGGAAAAAAAGCACTTTCAGGAATGGATTCCAGCTCTGCTGAGGTGTTGGGACATATGATGCGATTCGATTTGGCTGAAGGGGGCTTCCCGCTTATTACTGAACGCGACCTTACTATGGGGACGTCTGATGAAATTATCGCATCTTATAAACCAAACCCTGAATTACGGACCGTAGTAGGTCCAATTAAACAGGCCCTTGGTGAAGTAATTGGATTTATGCATGGAGCTAGAACCCAAGAAGAGCTTGAAGAGTATGGGTGTAATTGGTGGAAGCCATGGACCGTTGGAGAAGAGGCTGAGCGAAAAGCAAAAAAGCGAGGACTTGAAGTCGGCGATTTAGGACCGGGTTCGTATGGGGCTGCGTTTCATGATTTTCCTGATGGCGACAAGACATTTGACCAGTATCAGGCTATGATTGAACAAATCAAAGACCGACCGGAACTTAGAACACATATAATCAGCCCTTTTATTCCTCCTAAAATAAGTCGTGCACCCGGTCGTCAACAAGAAGTACTGATTGTTCCGTGTCACGGATTACAGCACTATAATATCGATACCGAGAACAAAGAAATTTCATTGGTCCACTGGCAACGGAGTGCGGATGTCCCAGTTGGACTCCCATTTAATATGGTTCACTACGCAGCCCTTTTGATGATGGTTGGACAAGTTACTGGGTATAAACCCAAAGAACTTGTCTTTCAGATTTCAAACGCTCATATTTATGATCAACATTTTGAAAAAGTCGATGAGTTGTTGGACCGTGAGCCTTACGCATTCCCAAGGCTAACGCTTGACCCGGCAATAACAAAACTTGAAGATTTTAGGGTTGAACATTTTAAAATTCAAGATTATGTTGCTCATCCACCGATGAATATGGGGGGAACGCCAGTATAAAAAGCATCGTTGTCGCCTATGACCGCGAACGTGCCATTGGTATGAGTGGTGGATTATTGTGGGGTCGAGGAGAAATGCATGGTGATATCACCCATTTTAAAGAGTTGACTACTGGATCGGCGGTTATTATGGGACGAAAGACACTCGATTCTATAGGTGTTGCTCTTCCAAATCGCCAGAACATAGTAGTTACCAGGGGTAAAGATATCGAAATCCCCGGTATTAAAACCGCTCACTCTTTAGAGGAAGCATTCGCGATTGCCGATGACTATAAAGATGCTTTCATTATGGGCGGAGGTGAGATTTACAAACAAGCACTAAATGACGTCGAAAAAATCTACGCTACAGAGGTAGATGTGTCGATTTCAGGAGCGGATGTTTTTTTTCCGAAACTTGACCCCGCTTGGCAAAAAACTAGCGAGGAACAATTTCCAGTAGATAATGATAATATATATCCATATAGTTTTGTAACCTATGAAAAAAGATAAACCATATGTCAATTTGAACAACGCCAGGCTTGATGAACAGCGCAGGGTTATGGAAGATATTGTTGAAAACCAAGAATGTCCTTTTTGCCAGGAAAATATCTCGAAATACCACAAGCAAAAAACGCTTAGAAAAGGAAAACATTGGACTATCACCAAAAATCAATGGCCTTATAAATATACGGATGTCCATTTGTTAGCAATATTAAATTATCATGCTGAAAAATTATCAGACTTAAAAGCGGGTGCTTTTGATGAACTTCAGGGGCATATGGTTTGGGCGGAAAAGGAATTTGATATTATTACTGGCGGTATTGGTATGCGTTTTGGTGATATGACAAGTAATGGTGCCACAGTGAATCATTTGCATGTTCACCTAATCGTTCCATCCCACGATAAACCCGCTGACGAAAAGGTCAGATTCAAGATTAGTTAGACGGGTAAGGTTTTAGTGTTCGTGGGTCTTCTGGTTTAAGATTTGTGTCGATTTTTATAATTTCTACACCAAAATCCCTTAAAATACTCTGTCCGTCCAACATAGCATAGCCTTCAATGTAATAACATGCTTTCATGCCGCTATGTGCTATAAGTTTTGCGCAAGTTGGACATGGGAATGTGCTGACGCAAATAGAACACCCCTCTAGTGCAATTCCATGCTTTGAAGCTTCGGCGAAAATTTGGGCCTCAGCGTGCATGTCGATTGTTCGCTCAATTGATTCACCCCTCTTAGCTGTAATTCTGGGATCGCTTTCAATTAAAGAAGTGTATTCGGTCGGTACCGAGGAGTTGTGTGCTTGCAGGGCTATATTACTATCTCGATCAACTATTACTGCCCCCAGATGCCTCCACCAATTTGTACTTTTAGACAATTCATCATTCAATGCAATTACAATTGGGTCGTTTTCATCCATAGATACGACTCTATCTGGTTCTATCGCTAGTTTCTCTGTCGAATTATCCCTATCCCATCTCAGAAAAATCGGCTCTGTAGTGATGTCTGCGTTCGGGTTGGCTTCGATGATCATTCTAGTAATATCGTCATCGGGCATAATTATTGGGCTTTTTAATGCTCTGTTTAGAGCCGACTGCCCCATTATTACACTTCTGCGTCCAAGTCCATCAATTGCTTTTTTTGCATCCTCTGGGCTAAGGGCTCGGATGTCCTTGCGCAAATACGGCAGTTTGTCTAAGATTTCACCGTTAAATACCCCAATTTCAGCATCTGGATGACGATCGATTGCTTTAATATATCCATCGTGAATTACAGGAATATATCCGGCAAATAATTCAACTTTTTTACTCATCTCTTCGGTTGCCTAGGATACTACCTATTTTCCTACGAAGGTCTGGATGGGCATCATATTCCTCTAAAAGCTCTTCTATGGGTTTTTCGACTTTTCCATAAAATCCTATTTGTAGTCGTCTGATTTGAGCAGATGTAGAAGTGGTTGCTTGCGGCTCAAGCACAACGACTTTTCCGCATATTTCTTCAAGTTCTTCGACTGTTTCGTCGTCATAAGTTTCTTGGGTAACTATTAAGGTGTCTGGCTTGATACTTTTTATCAGTGACCAACGCTCATCGTCAGGATGTTTAATAGTTATGATATCAACCGATCGTAAGTGAGCTAACATATTTATTCTCTCCTCTTCGGGTACAACCGGTCGATCTGGTCCCTTTCTGGCTCGGACTTTCTCGTCGCTGTCTACTCCAACAATCAAAACATCTCCGTAAGATTTTGCCACCTCAAGGTACTTAGCATGTCCGACATGTAATAAATCGAATGTGCCAGATGTTAAAACGATCCTTTGTTGCAAAGTTCTGAGTGCATCAACATATTCTCCAAGCTTGGCCTGGTTGCCGACAAAGCGAGCCTCTGGGCTAGAGCCGTTTCCAAGAACGCCTCGCTCTGAAATTTTATGTTGTATTCCTACCTCTGATTCAACGTGATTTTTAGGCATATCAACTCCAGGTGTTATATGAGTTAGCTTACAATGTTTTCTATCTTAATACCAGGGCCTTGGGTGGCGCTGATAGACGTAGTCTTTACATAAACACCCTTTAAACCGGTAGGTTTTTGAGATTTTAAGCTGTCAAAGAATGCATTGGCGTTTTCTTCTAGCTTCTTGGCGCCAAACGATACCTTACCGATACTTAGGTGTATGATACCTTGTTTGTCGACACGGTATTCAACTTTTCCGGCTTTGGCTTCGGTAACCGCCTTGGCAACATTAGCCGCAACCGTTCCGCTTTTTGGATTTGGCATCAGACCGCGTGGTCCAAGTAATCGGGCGTATTTACCAAGTTTTGGCATATATTGAGGTGTTGCAACCAAAATATCAAAGTTAATTTCCTCTTTATCTAATTTTTGCAAGAATTCCTCGTCACCAACAATATCAGCGCCGGCTTTTGTAGCAGCAGCGTGTTCGCTGTCAGGGGCAAAAACGGCTACTCGAACTACTTTACCGGTTCCGTTTGGCAGACTGACGGTTGCTCGAATGTTTTGATCGGCTTGACGAGGGTCAACACCAAGTTTTACGTGCATCTCTAAACTTGCGTCGAATTTGCTAGGATTAGTTTTGACTGCAATTTCCAAGGCTTCGTACAGAGGGTATACTACTGCTTTATCAACGAATTCTGCGGCTTTGCGATAATTTTTCCCACGACGTTCAATTAATGGACGAGTGACTGGTTTTGGACCTTTTTTAGTATGAGATGTAGCTTCGGCAGATTGTGGGGCGGTTTCGCCCTTTTCTTTGCGCTCTTCTTTGGCAATTTTTTCGATCTCTTCTTTGATAGCCTTTTCGCTGCGTTTGCCGGCTTTGGCGAGTTTTGCATCGGATTCGGGCGCATCAGTCTTAACTGCCGTTTCCTTCTCGATTTTTGCTACTTTTTCAGGTTTCAGCAAAGCCTCTGCGGACTTAATCGCCTCTTCAATTTCAGCAATCGTGTTTTTATGAGTGACCTCTAATTTAAGTTTTTTTGCTCGTTCCAGAAGTTCTGGTTTCTTAGCCATTTTTAGTGAACCCTTTCTGTGGTATTAACGATGTTTTTGACATCTCCCATCATTGATTGTAATCCTGCAATTATAACAGATATATAACAATAAATCCATATCCCATAAGGTCCAAATAAAAAATCGCCCCTTTGAGCGATTTTTTAGATAAAACTAAGAATTAACCTTCGACTTCAACACCCATAGAACGGGCAGTGCCGGCGATAATCTTGATTCGTCCTTCTTCGTCGACTGCATTTAACTGATCTTTTTTAAGTTCAGCAATTTCAGCCAATTGGGCACGAGTGATTTTCCCGACTTTTTCGCTGTGCGGTTTGCCGCTTCCTTTTTTAAGGCCGGTCTTTTCCAGGATTAAATCGTCAACCGGTTGACCAAGTGATTTCCAAGCGAACGAACGGTCTTCAAAAACCTGCAAATGAACAATAACGTCCTTGCCCATCAAACCCTTAGTTGCTTCATTGAAAGGATTAATAAAATCCATCATATTTAGACCCCATTGACCCAATGTGGAGCCAACCGGGGGCCCAGCCGTTGCGCGACCAGCAGGAATACGTAATTTAAGATTTCCAATAACTTTTTTTGCCATAATAACTTTCTTTACTAAAATTAATTTGAAGCAATTTTAGTGCGTAACTGGGGTATTATACCTTACGCACCTGTAAAGCGTCAAGTTCGACAGAAGTGTCACGACCGAACATACTGACCATTACTTTTACTTTGCCCTTTTGAGTGTCAATTTCGGCAATTGAACCGTCAAACCCCTTGAATGGTCCATCGGTAATGCTGATAACTTCACCTAGTTCGAAATCGATGTTGTGTTTTGGATCTTCGACACCCATTCGACGTTTGATTTTGACAATTTCAGGCTCTGAAACCGGTGTTGGTTCGGTGCCGGTGCCAACGAATCCGGTTACTCCTGGAGTATTTCGAATAATATACCAAGTTTCGTCAGTCAGTTTCATTTCTACCAGCGCGTATCCCTGGAATATTCGTTTTTCAACAACTTTTCGCTTGCCGTTTTTAATTTCAATCTGTTTTTCCTTTGGCACCATAACATCGAAAATTTTATCAGCCATATCTACAGCATTGATGCGCTGTCTGATACTTTCGGCAACTTTCTCTTCATATCCACTGTAGGTGTGGATTGCATACCATTGACGTGATGAGTCGTATCGATTCTTTGACATAATTTCCTTTATTTTATAATTAGTTTAAATAACGTACTGAAAACCCAATCTAAAAACGTGATTAGGGCGACAAATAGTCCAGTAAAAATAAGCACCGCAGCGGTTAAGCCCCAGGTTGCTTTACGATTTGGCCAACGTACTAGACGTAGTTCTCGCCAAGACCCTTTGAAATAACCACCGATAGAAAAAAACGGGACCAGTAGTTTATTCCTTTTCTTTTCGGGCTGAACAACTTTTGTTACTGAAGTTTTGACGGTTTTTTTATTCTTTGTGGGCACTTGGCACTCTCCTCACCTTTTAGGCAAACAAAATAGTCTGCTTAGCAGACTGTCAACTATTAATATATACGAAGCGTGGTGATTAGTCAATAACAAGCTATTGTTTCACCGCTGGTAATGTGATGCTAAAGGTCGAACCAAAATTCAAACGGCTTTTCAAAACTATCTTGGTACCAATTTTGTGTGACAGTTTTTGAGCGACATATAAACCAAGTCCCGTACCACTGCTTTCGCGGGTCCGATAGTCTTCGCTTCGGTAAAATTTACCAAATACCTTTTGCTGATCAGATTTGCTGATACCAATTCCGGTATCTTTGACCGCAAGCGTAATTACATCTGCCTTTTGCTTTATGATAATCGTCACACTACCCTTGTTGGTGTATTTTATTGCGTTTGTAATCAAGTTCTGCAAAAGTTCTTCCAGATATAATCGGCTGACAAACACATGGTCGATTTTTGCCGATAAATCCAAATTTAAATGCAATTTTTTGGCTTGGGCCGCGTCGGAATATTTTTTATGTAACTCGTTTGCCAACTCACGAATATTAATATCTTCTGAGCTATCAGCCACGCCTCGTTCTGCTCGCGATAGTGTACTGAGGTCGTTAACCATACTGGCTAAGAACAAAATCTGTTCGTGTGCAACACCAACGGCATCTGTCAGCATTTTCGTGGTTGCATCCGGGTGCTGCATCATTACCTGTACGTTCGATACAGTTCCTTCAGCGATAGCAATTGGGGTCCGTAGTTCATGGCTGATTACACTTATAAACTCGTCTCTTTCCTCTTCCAGGCTTTTTGCTTTTGTGATATCACGCATGATAATTATGTATCCATCATGGGTCTCGGATTTTTTCGAACGACTATAACTACTGCGGATTGGTGAAAATGTAATTTCCAGACGCATCTTGTCATCGGCATCAAAAACATAATTAAGATCATCACGTTTGATTACTGTTTTTGCGTCTTTTAATAGTTTGAATACACTAATCTCATTCCCCTCCTGGTCGGATAAGGGCAGGATATCATCAATATGATGGCCATTCAGACTGATATTGGTGTCCAGTAGATTCAAGCTGGATGCATTATAAACTTTAATTATTCCATCCATATTAGTACTAAGGACGGCATCTGACAGATTGTTAATAATAGTCGAAACACGGTCGCGCTGTAGGGATTCTTGGGCTTTGCTGGTGTCCAGTTCCCTTTCAGATATTTGTTGAAATTTAAAAATTAACAGAATTATAGCGCTCATTATTAAGACAGCAACTAGGGTCACGAGGTCATTAATTAACACTGACTTATCTACTACATACCAAAAATTAATATCAACTACTACTACAAAAGCCAGGGCGAGTAAGCTAAACGCCAAACCGTTGTTTGAGTAGTGAATGTAAGTTGTTAGTACTAACACAACCCAAAACGCAGCAAAAGGTGTCGACACCCCGGAAATAAATATCAACGAAGCCCCAGTTAATAAATAGAAGGCGGTAAACCGTAAGAACGTATCAAGCTTGGTAGTAATCGGAAATAGTAACTGAATAATTCCAACGAATACCCACAAAAAACAAAACATAAACAGCCCGAAACCGTCAATCATATGGGTGTTATTGATTATTCCAATTTGCATAAAGACAAAATAAATAATTAACGCCACAGGAATAAACAACCCAGAATATCTGATTACCTTAACCGAGCGTGGCTTTTTTTCTTTGGATCCACCCTTATGCATCTTATGGTTATTATACACTGAGCTATTAATTTTTTATATAGAAGGAGTGTGCTGTTTTAATTCTCTGCGATGTATTCGATAGTTCGGATCCGCTGATTCGACTAATAGCCAAAAAACCTTGCTGTGGTTCATCTGTTTTGAATGCGCCAGTTCATGGATAATGATGTAATCAATCAGTTCAAATGGCAGTTTCATGAGAGCGATATTCAAACTAACTGTCCCGTTACTGCTGTAACTACCCCATCTACCACTGGCGTGTGAAAAGCGTACTTTATCATAAGTAAGTCCGTACTTGTTTGCCAGATAAGAAAGACGGTTTGGTAGATAGCTTTTTGCTTCAATTCTGAGTGCAGCGATGATAGCGTCGCGAATTTTTCTGGAAATATCAGGATTACTGACAAGTTTATCGAATGGTAAGCTAACGATTATTTGAAGTTTTCGCCTGGTAACGCTAAACTCTTGACCTGTTGAGTGTTGAATTACTAATGTATGGCTTTTCCCAATCCTTTGGCCGTCTGCGTATTCATAAATCGGTTTTGATTGCGCCAATATAGTTCGCAGCTCGTCACGAGAAGTTTTTATTAGGTGTTTAACTAAAAACATTGGTGCGCGCATCGGCAGTGACGCGCGTAAAGTTCCATCCGGAGCAACTCTTACGCGTATTTGGGTTGCAGCAGCGCTTCGCCGTACAGTAATTTTGCCAAATTCCTTATCTTGAATTACAGGCATTCCAACTCTTTCTTAACGTATCAAAAAACTTCGGGGTTTTGGGGTTTGAAGTCTGATTTTTTGTTCGTTTAATTCTGGTCGTGGTTGAATAAGGTGTTTTAGAACTATTTTTAGTTGGCTAGCGTATGTATGTTTGCCGCTGATTACGATAAACTGCTCATTTTTATTTGGCGAATTGAATTTTTTCAATTTAGCATCAAATTCATCATCGGTTAATGCGGGTTTGTCATGGTTGGCTTTTGTAGCGCGTTTTCGAGCTGTCATTGTTTCGGTCTGCACCCATATAAATAGTGGTTCGTATCCGGCAGATCGAGCGCCTTTTGCAATTTCAAAACGTTCTGCCCGAAGGTTAGTTTGGCCCTCAAAAATAACTGTTTTTTTAGTTTTTAGGAACTCTGACAGAATATAGTTCGATACTTTTCTAATCATATCGTCTTCGTCCGTACTAAATGTTGGTTCCTTAAAAAACTCTTTTCGCAAAATATCATAACTTACAATCGGAGCTTTGAACGTTTCGGCAAAATGTTCAGCAAAAAAACTTTTCCCCGAGCTAGGAATCCCAATCATGATGATCAAATGCGGTTTGATGGTTTCAGCTGGTTTCATATATGACAGTATATCATTACTTTTGTAAAGATGTAACATCTATAAGCTATTATTTATTCGGTCAATATAGTATGCTATCAGTATTAAACATAAGCATGTCCTAATTTTAAATGACTAAAAAACAGAGTAAATTCGTAAAGTTCACGCATAAATTTTCAAAAGTTGAACGTCATGCGAAAAAAAACATCTTAAAACGTGTCAGCTCTTATCGACAGTTCGGTCGGCTATTAAATATTTTAGGCCCGGGAATTGTAACTGGTGCAGCTGATGATGATTGTTCCGGTATTGCCACATATTCTCAGGCAGGTGCTGGTTATGGGTACGGATTTTTGTGGACATTCCCCGTTATGTTTCCTTTGGTGACTGCCGTACAGGAATCATGCGCGCGAATAGGTGCCGTCACCGGCAAAGGCTTGGCGGCAGTTATTAAATCGAATTACAATAGAAAACTTCTTTATATGTCGGTGGTATTAGTTTTCGTAGCAAATACCGTGAACATCGGCGCTGACCTCGGGGCAATGGCTGCAACTACCAGGTTGTTCATTCCTATCCCCTATGCGCTCTTGGCTGTGTTTTATTCGATATTAATCATATTAATGATGGTTTTTGTCAGTTATAAAAAATACGTAAAGATTCTTAAATGGTTGGCGTTGGCGTTATTGGCATACCCAATTACTACATTCCTAGTCGGGCAAGATTGGGCTGAAATTTTCCGAAATACGTTTTTCGTTTTTCCGACAATTAACGCAGATACTATATATATTCTAGTTGGGATATTGGGAACAACGATTTCACCTTACTGTTTCTTTTGGGATACGTCAGAAACCGTCGAGGAAGAGATATCACACAAACGGGTCGGCACTAGCGGCCAGGATCCTAAGCTTAGCAAGCGTTTTTTGAAAGACATTCGTTTAGATAATATTTTTGGGATGAGCTTTTCAACTATTATCGCCTGGTTTATTGTTATAGTCTGCGCCTCCGTGTTATTTAAAAATGGAATTCATAATATAGGCACTGCCGCCGATGCCGCCAAGGCACTAGAGCCACTTGTCAAGGGTTTTCCTTACGCCGGTACTATTGCTAAGGTTATTTTTTCGATTGGAATTATTGGAATTGGCCTGCTGGCAATACCTACGCTCGCTGGGTCATCTGCTTATGCAATTTCCGAAACTTTAGGCTGGAAAGAGGGTCTGTATCGTAAGTTTAGTAAAGCAATTGGCTTTTATGCGGTAATTATTGTCGCCACTGTTATCGGCCTGGCTATTAACTTTTTTGGCATAGATCCAATACAAGCCTTAATCTTCACGGCCGTGTTTAACGGTATAGCTGCAGTGCCTCTGATATGGATGATTGCGAAAATTGGTAATAACGAAAGTATTATGGGTGAACATAAAAACGGGATACTCGCGAATATTTTTGTTAGAATTACATTTGTTGTTATGGCAGCGGCTGTCCTGGCATTGTTTTACTTCCTTGTAACTGGCAAGCTTCACTAGAACAAATTTTACTAGCTTATAAAAAAGTGGTATATTATAGTAAAACGATAAGGTGTTACGCGTATTTGGTCGCTTGTGTAACATTTAGTTAATAGCGAAACCGAACCATTTAACAAAGTTGTCGGTTCCAGATAGGATGGAAACATGACTGAGCGGGATGCTGGTGGGGACAAGCCAGACAAAGCAGCAGAAGCCGTGCCAATTGAGGTATGGGGCTCTATCTCTGATGAAATTAGAACAGCGGAAAAGTATTTTAAAAGCTCCGATTATGAAAAACGGGTATTAGCGCAGGCTGCAATAATTAGAGCATCTACTTTTGGTGTAGAAAATCCCGAAGCCGGTCAGATATTGTCAAGATTATTTAGGGTCAGAGAAGAAGAAGATGATATACCCGAGCTAGCGAGCCTTCATAGGGCAAATGAAAACGTTAGAAAATCACTGGAAAGACTTTCTGACTTGACCGGGGGTATCCATGAAGTGTTTATGGACCTGAATCCGGATGGATATATCTCGCTTATTAATGACGCGATTACGCCAATAACTGGTTTAGGCGCTGATGCATTCCTTGATATGAATATTAGCCAAATAGTAGACCCCGACGATGCAGAAAGGGTCACAAATGCGTTTAAGGAGGCTGAGGATGGGGTTATAAAACCGTTAGACTTTAGGATAAACGATATTAATGGCAACGCAAAATGGTTGCAAGCAACAAGTAATATGCTTCGTGACGAGGGTGAACCATGTGGTTTTGTAGTCGCGCTACGTGATATTACACTATCTAAAGAGCAACAAATTGAACTTGAAGAAAAAAATGCGAAATTAGCAGCCGCTGTCGAAAAACTAGAAGAAGTAAAACAAGAGTTGGAAGATAAAAGCGAACATGATGCATTGACGGGACTTTATAACCCCGGTAGGGCAAAAGAAGAGTTAGAATTCCTAAGAAAAGAAGGTCGACGAATGGTACACTACCCTGTCAGCATCCTATTTATTGATGCTGACAATTTCAAGGATATAAACGATGGTCCAGGGGGTCACGATGCGGGCGATGCAGCCCTTCAGGATATTGCTAGTCTTATACGTTGTGGAAAGTCTCGACGGGAAGATTTTCTTGCTCGATACGGCGGTGACGAGTTTATATTTATACTTAGACATACGTCCTATCAGGTAGCTCAAAAAGTCGTAGAAAGAATAAATAACGCATTCATGGGTCATAGGTTGGACCGAAACACCCCACTTTCAGTCTCAATTGGAGTTGCAACGGCCACCAAAAGTAAGGGGCTTTATTCAGCCCGAAGTAGAGCAGAAGCTAGGATGTATGATCAGAAAAGAACCAAAAAAGGTGAAATATCAGTAGATGAATTGAGGCCTATACTGGAAGAGTAGCCTACTCCCAGCGGAATACCCTGAAGGCAATAAAGTAAATAACTACAAACCAAATTGTAATCAGACCGAGTTGAGGCAAAATCTCTGAGAAATTTTTACCCTCACTGGCAATTAACCTTATGCCGTCAATAACAGGGGTGAGTGGCAAGAACGCCGAAATATTTTGCAGCCATTCTGGCATCAAAAATCGTGGGAAAAATGTACCGGACAAAAACATCATAGGAAAAACAACTATATTTGCCAGTGGTGCAACTTGTCGTTCGTTCTTGGCCCAACCCCCCAGCGCCAGACCAATGCCAAGTATCATCACAATACTGTAAATAAGGAATGGTATCAGTACATACCAATTCCCAACTATTGTTAGGTGGAATACCAAAAATGCCACGATAAACATTATCGAAAGACTTAATATTCCGATTATTGCCTGCCCTATCATAGTTGACAGGAAATATTGCCAAACCCTAAGTGGTGTTGTCGACAAGCGTCGTAATATCCCCATTTTTTTAAGTTCCGGAAATACATTTACTGGTCCAAATATACCCATTCCAACTATTGCGAAACCCAGTAGTCCAGCGAACGAATAATCAAAAGCCGACAAGCTGTTCTCGTTGAATTGTTTTGAAACAACAGTAAATGGTGTTTCGTTTTTAACAAATTTTGAATTTATAAACTTGAACTGTGTATCCAATATGCTACTTAGGGCTGTAGCTGATTGTTGATTATTTTGTGTATATTGAATAGTAGCCTGACCACTTGGGAACCTATCCCCTTTGGCGACGGTACCAAAATTAGCAGGTAAAACGATTGCCGCATCAAGTTCTGAACGGCTCATTTTATCTTTGGCTGCATTAAGGTCTTTTACGTCTTTGTTAACCTTAAGGATTGAAGTTTTATCCAGGTTTGTTTCGAACTGTTTTGCGAATGAACTATTAGAATTATTGATGATTGCAACCTTGAAAGAAACGCCTTTATTGCCGCTATTCAGACTTCCGAATACAAGTAAGAATATCAAGGGAAAACCAATAGTAAAAAATAGTGCGGTTCTGTCGCGGAAGAATCGCCTGGTATTGATTTTTGCAAACGTATATACCGTGAAAAGTGGTTTTTTTGTCCGATTAAGCATCCCTAAGTCCTTTTCCGGTCAGTGCAATAAATACATCTTCAAGGTTCGCTTGCTCGACATGTTGCTTTTTAGTAAACCCTTTGGACAATAAAAGTTTAATTAAACCCTTGGGTGAACCGGTTGCTACTATTTTTCCTTCGTCCATTATAGCTATCCGATCGCACAATACCTCAGCCTCATCCATGTAATGGGTCGTCATGATGACACTAATACCTTTGTCACGAACATTCTCGATTAATTTCCATAGGTGACGTCTTGCTTGAGGGTCAAGGCCTGTTGTGGGTTCATCTAGGAAAAAGACCTTTGGACCGTGTACAAGTGCCGTAGTAATGCTAAGGCGCTGTTTTTGACCACCAGACAAGTCCTCTACGTAACTTTTGGCTTTTTCCTCAAGTTCTACGTCGCGAAGGAACTTCATAACGTCAACTTTCTCGCCATAAGCAGCGGAAAACATTTCGATAACTTCTGTTAGCTTTGTTTTATCTTGGAAAGCTGGTGATTGCGGCTGAACTCCAATTAGTCGTTTAACGGATTGAGGATTTTTTGCTACGTCTATTCCGTCGATTTTTACAGTTCCACTGTCAATTGGACGCAAGGTTTCCATCATTTCCAGTGTAGTTGTTTTTCCGGCGCCATTGGGGCCCAAGATACCAAATATTTCACCTTTTTCAATACTAAAACTTACACCATCAACGGCTTGTTTATCGCCGTAACGTTTCTTTAAATCGCGTACTTCTACTAGCTTCATATATTACTTATTTTACTTTAACTATCATTAATATTCCATTAAAAATCCGATATCAATTTAGTAGTTTTACACACTTTTATCAATTCTGCTATTATTAGCTTGATGGCAACAATGATAGTATTAGCGGAATTTATTCTCTTTAGTATTATTGTTTGGGTTGCAGGAATTTGGCTGGTTCATTCGACTGATGCTATTGATAGCAAATACAAACTTGGTAGTGCTTTCGGTGGTTTATTGATACTTGGGGTTGTTACAAGCTTACCTGAAATTGCGATTGTTATTACTGCCGCGATACAACAACATTACGATATTATTATCGGCACCTTACTCGGCGGTATAGCAATACAGACTGTAGTTCTTGCCATATTCGATTACAAAAACGGCACAAAACATTCACTGTCTTTTTCAGCTGCTTCGCTTACGTTAGTCTTGGAAGCAAGTTTTGTGGTTCTGGTGACAGCGGGTTCGCTAATCGCTATTAAAACACCAGTACTAATTCCAGGCACTTTTATTAGCCTTGCATCGGTTGGAATCGTTGTCCTATGGTTAATTGGTCTGTGGATTGTATTCAAAGCCAGAAACGGTCTGCCCTGGAAAGCCGAGGCGATTGATGCTTCCCCGGGCCGCAAACATCATGAACGGCGTGCTGTAATTAATCATCCTGCTCTACGCTCAGCTAATATGCCAAAGATATTTGGCGTTTTGTTTGTCGCAAGTGTCGCCACTTTAATCGCTGGCTATGGATTAGCAACAACAGGAGCCGAAATTTCATCGATATTCCATATTAATGGCGCGATTTTTGCTGCAACCTTTATTGCGCTTGTTGGGGCGTTACCGAATATCAGCACCGGCCTGGCTTCAATTAAAATTAAAGATTACAGTTTAGCTATGAGTGACATATTCGGTGGCAATGCATTTATGCCGGCACTTTTTGTAATTTGCGATATTATCAGTGGAAATGCGGTCCTTCGAAACGCTACTGCAACAGATATTTGGTTTGCAGCACTCGGTATTTTGCTTACGACAGTATATATCATTAGTCTAATTGTTCGTCCAAAACATGTTTATGCTCGACTTGGAATTGATTCAATTTTCGTAGTTGTATTATATTTCGTTGGAGTCTTGTTAATTTTTTAGCATATCACTCATAACAAGCGCATTTTTATCATTAGACGTTAGTGGTTTTAGTTTCCATACAGTTTCTACGGTACTTAAAATGGAATAGTGGTTATATGGATTGTGAGAAACATATCCCTGCTTTGCAGCTGGTCCCAGAAAAATTGTCAGTACCCTATTGTCGTATTTGCTACCTTCATCCCAGGTTACGATAAGCAGAGAATTTTGTTTAGTAAATGCATAAGAAGATAAAATTTTTGGAACGTTTTTAGCCAACCACTTATCACCGGTGCTTATATCGCAATTATGCATGTCGTTGCAAAGGTTCGGGCTGATAAATGAGTAGTTTGGCAATTTTTTATTATCCATATCCGACTGGAAATCACCGTATGATACAATTTGGTTTTTACACTGCTTTACATTCCCGCTTATACTAGGATAAAACAGAAATGGGTTATGCCTGACTGTGTATTTTTTAGTGTCCTTGAAATCGCAAGATTTGGGCATACTTTCAGCATACATATCCCAGGTTCTGGCGGACGCTTCAATCTCATCTGTTATATTAGCAACTAGAGTCTGACATTTTGCAACTTGAGGATCACATATATTGGGGATATGGGTTAAAGATCCACTAGTCAAGGCGATATATGGATTCTTTGAAACAGCTTTATAATTTGCAGCATAAGAGCCCTGCTGCATAATTTGGTTAATATAAGGCGCCTGTGGGTTGTTTACTATTTCCGAAAATGATCTATTTTCATCGACTATTATTACGATGTGGTCAATATTATAGTTTAGCCTCAAAACGTCGACCTGATTTAAATCGCCTTTATTTGTAGAATTAGGCAAAGAAATAGCAACAGATAATGCAACCGTCAGAATCACGATAAGAATAAATGACTTTACTCCTAATTTTATGTGTTTTTTAGTATTAATCATTTTTTGGGTGTTTTAAAACGAAAGAATTTACCGACAAAATTGCCAAAAATAATTACCACAACCGACACAATCCACCCAAACATTGCAAACTGAAGCTGAGAATTTTCTTGTTTTTCAACTTCTTTAAGCGACCTGCCGGCAAGAACGTAATAATTATTTGCAGATACACTGACCGAAGCTATCCTAACGTTATCTTGTGGTTGCCAGGTTACAAAACTGTAATCTTTGCCGTTAGAGTGTTGTAATACCCCGATAGGGACCGTTGGTATTTTACCGTTCAAATAGCCGTTGCCGCTTACTAATTGTCCAGATCTGCTGTAAATTATTACAAATGGCGCAAGGCTATTGCCAATGTCAATCCTGTTTTTAGTAAGACTAGCCGGGCTTGTGCCGGAATTTAATTCAGCTGCAGTATCTTGGGCTAATTGAATTTGTGGACTGTTTGCACTAATCCGAAGTAGTTGCTGTTGGCTAATATACATAGTGCCAAAAATAATAGTTATTACAACTAAGGACACAATCGTCAATATAGTTCTTGGCTTTATCATAAACATAGTATAACAAAAAAGAGCTCAGGTTAATGAGCCCTTTTTTACTTAAATCAGTTTTTACTTTTCTTCTTTGACATTGATTGTAATGCCACCTGATGACATAGAGATCAGGTTGAAGATGAGTGCGTTAACAAAACCTACAATTGCACCAATCATTGCGTAAACTACGGTGACAAAAAATAGCTCCAAAAAGCCAGCCGTCAAACCAAATGCAAGTCCTTTTAATACGCTTTGAGTTTCTGCGCCAAAATGAATAGTAGCCGACATAGCCCAAAGTGCGCCCAGCACGAATCCGACGATTCCAAATCCAACCGCATAGAAGCCAGCCAGAGAAGAAGTCCTCACCTTTTTAATTGTTAATTCTTTCATATTCCCTTTTCCCTCTCCCACCATAAAATAGTACTAATTTCAATATAGTACTAAAATAATATTTTAGCAATACATAAGAACTATCGTGGGTTTAGCCTAAGGCCAAAGGAAGTTTTATATAATAGAGTATCTATCACGAGCAATGTATAAAGGTGGGTATTCAGAGTATAATTAGTATGTAAGGAGGGCTATATGAATAAACGATTAATGTACGTCATTATTGGGATTGTTGTCGTTCTAATCTTGGGGGTTGGAGGATATTTTGCGTTAAATGGCAATAGCGCTAATAATTCAAGTAGCGGTAGCAATAGTAACGGCAATAACAACAACCCTGTACCGGCAGGTACGGTTGTAATCTCACAAGAGACGTTTAAACCTGGTACTATTACTGTCAACAAAGGCGAAACGGTTACATGGCAAAACAACGATTCAATTGACCATACTGTCGTAGCGGACGATGGCTCATTCGATCTAGGGACAATAGCGGGCGGTGCCAAGGTTCAACGTACGTTTGATACGGTTGGGACGTTTAAATATCATTGTTCAATTCATACATTTATGAAAGGAATGGTTATCGTAAAATGATTCACCAAATTGCACTTTCGACGTTGTTTAATGTTCCTTTTGCTGCATGTTTAGGGTTCTTGACACTTCTTTCGTTCGCATTTACTGCTTTCATAGGCTATACCAATTACAAGAATACAAAGAACCATCTACCCTTCAAGTTTCACCCGACAATGGTTATCGTTTCATTTTCAATCGCCATAATTCATATGTTTTTTGCCGGTTCGATTTTCTTAGGCTATTAGATTCATATTCCAGGCATTGGGATTATTTCCAGGACATCGATACTTGTGCCCATACGTCCTAGGTGTGGGTGGTTTCGCAAGACATCAATTACCTGCTGTTTTGAGTCAGCCTCTATCATCGAATAGCCACCGGCTGGATTATCGCTGTCGGTGACTTTATCTGTGTAAATTCGAGCTACCGCCTGAAGGGGCATTCCAAATTCGAATTTTACAGTTTTTTCGGCTTCGTCCTTCCACCTCATCCAATCGTCCATCCCCCTCTTCATATCCTCCGGGCTTGAATGTGCCATAAACTCACCCGAGGGTTCGGGGGCGTTGTGTAAAATCATATATTTTGACATCATTTTCCTCCTAACTTATCTATCACTTTTATTCTAAGCAAATATTCATTATAAAAATGTAATAATCTTCACATACATCGCGCTAATAACTCGTTATAGTGATGTTATGAACAAATGCGAGGGTGTAAGTGAAGGGAGGTGTATAGGGAATAGAGTTTATTCGAGTAAATATAAATTCTTAACAAATTAGGGAGACAGTTATGGTGCGTTATGATTTTCAGGGCGAAAGCAATAACCAACACGGAAACTTAAAAATAAACCAAGACGACTATATTGAGACCACCATTGAACCATTTGATAGTGAAATTGATGCCAAGATGTCAGCAGAAATTGAAATCGAAATGGCCGAAACTATTTATGACATGAGGCGCGAATTTAAAAGGCAAAACAAAAAGATGAGGAAGTTATATTCTACCAAAGAGCCAAAGAAGGCGTTTTACAAATCAACAAAACCAGCAAAAGTACAGCGATTTTCAAAAAGACACGCAGCTGCATAAGTAAACCCAATCAAATAAAATTAATTACTCGTCCTGTTAGAGTTGATGCCCGAAAAAACCAGCAATTTTTGCTGGCTATATTTATTTCAATTTATAATTTTATTTTTGAAGATATACGATGGCAAAGATAAAAACTATTAATGAAAAATATACAACTGCAAATAACGCATAAATTAGTACTTTATCTTTTCCGTGCCATCTTTTAATGCTCACCAGGTCACTATAGCATAGTGATATTAATTATTTTTTTCTTGTTAAGTGCCAGTATCTGCAGGTATCACACCTATATACGGATAGCTCAAGGTTCATATTTTCCAGCATTTGAGTTTCAGCTGCTTTTTGGGCTTCCCGGTCGCTGTCATAGCGTTTTTTATTACAAACCAGTTTTTCCAGCTGAAGTGGTTGATGTTTATTTATTCTATTTTTTCTTGGCATGCCCTACTCCGCCACATTCATCAGCAAAAGATATGAAAACAAATATGTAATCGCAACTATGGAGGGTATTGCAAAACCGACAACTTGCCACTTATATGCATTTTTCTCATTGCGAGTGATTAAACCAATTACTGTCCCAATAATTGCAATTACTAGTGGCGCAACAATGGCGGCAAAAATAAAAATGTAATCGTCTTCGGCACGAGTGTGAAAATAGTCGCTAAATAACACTCCAACAAGAGCCGGGGCTGTCAATGACAAGACTATCAGCATGACATTCAACACCCTCTTCATCATGTAACTACTTTAGCATATATCGTTAGTCATAGCTTGGGGTTATTGTTCGTTTTTTCTTGAATTTTCTTAATTACTTCTCTTATCTTTTGCTCTCTGGCCTCAAGTTCGGACTCTTTTTTTGCAAGTTCTGCCACTTTTTTATTAATGTCTTTGTTCCTATTCGCGATTTTTTTCACTTCCGTCTTGATATTACCAATCTCTTCACTGATGATAATGAGGGTTGGAATCGCGATAAATATAATCAGACCAGGAATGGATCGAATAAATGAAATCAAGTAACCCAAAAAAGGAACAGAAAACAACACCCTACCAACAACATTCGTTTTCAGTACCGGGTCCGGGTCCGGAGTTGCATTGGCATCGCCTTTAACCCGATAACTTGTAATACCTGATTTTTGATTTACCTTGACTATTCTGTGGGTTACTGTATCTTTGGTACCTGTAACTTTAAAGGTAATTACGTCGCTTGTCTGATAATTAGTGCTTGAGTGGTCGACAACAACACTGCCTGTATGTATTTTAGGTTCCATAGAGCCCGATTTTACAATAAATGATTGAAAACCGAATATATTGATTGATGTAATAATGATAAATATCGCGCTGACTATAATTGCAATGTAAAAAAATATTTTTACTATCTTCCAAGTTTTTGCCATAGCTTTATTCTATACCCTTTCGTCATTAATTTATCTAGCCTCATTTAGTTGCCCCTAGGTTTGCCGGGGCAACCGATGAAGCTAGATTTACATACTAGTAGTAATTACCCTTGAAGCCATATGGAATTCCGATACTACCTGGGGCGGGTCCGTTTGCTTGGACTGCGTATATTAAGAAAGTAGTGTCAATATTATTTATATTTTGATATGTGTCATCAACATTAGGATCAAGCATAAATCTGATCCCATAATGCTTTGTAGCATTTGGAGCTACGTTTGAAGCAACCTTAAGCCAGTTTCCAGATAAATCTTTTGCTAGCCCACTCCATACTGCGGTACCAGTATCATAGCTGTATATATCGACCGTTAGTTTATCGGCAAACTCGTTTGATGGGGTGCCAGGATTTGCACCGGTAACACCCGTGTAAATATCTGCGTTAATCGAGCCTATGTATGGAACGTTAAACGGATAATATCCTGTCCAATCCCCGGGTACTAGGTTTGTTACAGAAATTGAATTTCCACTAACATTTCCGATTTTTACTGAACCAGTCGAAAATGTATTACCCCTTACGACCGCAGTATCACTGAAATACGCACCAGTTGCTGCTATCGACATCGTCAAAACGACTGCGATAGTCATTAAACTTAAAGCTATCCTTTTCATTAGATTATCTCCTTAGTTTTTAAATTTAAAGTAAAATACTCGTATTAATTTTTAACGGTTTTTTCCGTAAACCCATTCAGATACTTTTAAAAAATTCGTTTCTATATTAGTTTTTATTTAAATGTAACTACTTAGGTTTTTGAAATACTTTTAATGCATTTTTTGATCAAGATGGAAAACAACAACGAATGTGGTGATTTCACCCTGAGCTGGATTATCTGTTGCTGGAGTACCATTCGGCCATACCGCATAAACAACTAAAGGCATTGAAGCTCCAGCTTTCAGGTCAAACAGGTCGACTTTAATATTCTGAGAGGCTTTGACTGAATTATCGCCACCAAATCTTGTCCAGGGCGATACGTTTTCTTGAAAACTTGCCTTAACTAGATTTCCCAAAGCACCGTTCCCATTTGTTTTTACGTTTTTTATCTCTAGCCATGCACGTCCATCAACAGAACCGTCATTTTTCAAAACAACCTGTCCAGCATAATCCCACGCTCCCGGTGCAATTCCATTGACCGAATATGCATGAGTTAGACTATCTTTTCCATTAAGATCCAAATCTATTCTGCCTGCTGCAAAAGTATTTCCTGCTGCGGTTGATTGATCTGAAAAATAGGCACTCGTGGCGCCTATTGCTAGAATCGATATAAACGCAATAGAAACTAGACTCAACGCTAATCTCTTCATGCTTTCTCCCTTCAAAAGAGTTTAATCGGATGACAGATCGACCCTCGCGCTATCATCGAATTAGAAAAGAATCTATTCAATTCTTTTCTTAAACTTGCATTTGAATTTTATAATAATACGATTTCATTTAATGTAAGAATTCATACATTTTATCTGTTAATTATTGTGTTTTGTATTAAATTGTTTCTTGGCATAATTCAAAACTATGTTTATATGGCGAGATTTAATAATTAATATATATCCAACTACTAACCAAAATATTGAATAAACGGTAATAAAAACACCGACATTGAATGGAAAGTCATGTTTTATGATGCTAATAACAATATTAAAAAACAAACTTAGGCCAACAAACAAAGATACAATCCCCAATCCAAACTTCACAATATCCATTGTTTTGTTCGGGACTTTTCGGGGATAAAATATAAATACGGTATACGCTGCCAGTAATATTAATAAGTAAATAATACTTAACGACCAAACTTTTATAAAATTATATTCCAGAACAATAAATACAAGTATGATCGATAGTATTCTGATGATAATAAATGATTCGGGAATATTTTGTTTACGGCGTTTGACTATACGGTCTGTATTATGATTCTCCACGCGGCAATTATATCATAGACACCTTAGGTCGTAGCTTAGCAGTCCCCTAGAGGATAAGGTTCGCAACCAAAAATTAAGCACATTACTATAAAATAGAATAGTGGATAAAAAAATAGATATCGACTGGTTACATCCTAAATCGCTTTTTGAAAAGTCATTTGTTATAGGGATACTATTTAAAGGTATCGATGGTTTAATAGAATTATTACTTGGATTCGTGTTCTTGTTCCTGAGCCCCGAAAAACTTAATAACCTCGTGGTTTTTGCAACTCATCAGGAATTAAGTAGTGACCCACATGATTTCCTTGCAAATTTACTAATAAATTCATCTCAACATTATACAAACGGCGGTCGTTATTTTTTGGTAGCATACTTGTGGGTTCATGCTGCAGTTAAATTGATTGCCGTAATTGGAATTCTTAGAAATAAACTATGGGCTTACCCATTCTCTTTGATTACTCTTGGCATTTTTACGGTGTATCAACTTTATGAAATAATTTTTGTTAAAGTTTCATTTACTATGGTTCTATTAACTGTTTTCGACGTATTCATTATTTGGCTCATCTGGAGAGAATACGGGAAAATAAAGAATTCTACGTCTTATCCGGGGGTCAAAAAAATAGACTGATACTATACATTTGCGGGAAGTTTATTTTCTGCATAGGATTGGACCATCTTTAAGAGTTTCATTCCATCCTTATATGCAGATTCAAGAAAAAGCTTTTCGTCATTTGCGCCAGAGTGTTCCATCATTATTTCGAATGTCAGAAATTTTCCATATGGAGACTCAGCAATGATTTGTGCAAGTTTTTCCCAATCAACGGTACCTGTAAAAATAGGCATGTGTTGGTCTTCGAGTCCATTATTATCATGAAGATGCACAGATATTAATCTTTCCTTTACTAAATCAAGTTGGTCAAGACCGTCTCCACATATATTTCCGTGCCCTGAATCGTAACAAAGGCCAATAAAGTCTGAGTTATATTCAGAAAAAAGTTCTTTAATTCCATTAAAACTTTCGTATTCCATGTTCTCAAGTGCAATTCTAACATTGTTCTTAGCTGATGTTTCTTGAAGTTCATTAAGGGATTTTCTAACTTGAATCCATTGGGTATCGATACGACTATCCAATTTAGGTACGTGCATAACTACGACTGATCCGCCGAGTGCCTTGCACATTTCTATTCTGTTTTTTACTAACTCAACTCCTGCTAGCCTTTGATATTCAATGTTTGAAAACCAATTTTTCTCATACCCGACCGGGCCATGAATGTCGTAAAGTAATAGTTTATATTTTTGCAAAATTTTTGAAATATGCTCAATTTCCGGTTTCGTATAGATAAAATCATGCTCCCAATGTTGTAACCATTGGATAGTCTTGAAACCCGAATCTGAGATGTTTTTTAGATAATGTTCGATATCCCCAACATCAACACCAGCGTAATCTGTATTTATTGAAAGCTCCATTCAGATCCTTTTTATTTCTAAAGTATGCATAAACCTATCATATCAAAATAAATAGTCGAATATAAATACTTAGCAATTCATTTTGGCACATAGTTGTGGATGATTTTAGAACTTTTTATTCAATAAATTAACTGCATTTTTACATGTTTCTACCAGCGAATCGGCAATCTGAACATCGGGTGCGTCCTGAGAAAAGCGACGTCTAATATATCGTGCATTCCCAAAGTTTTCATCAATTCCAATTGTTAATTTAACTCCATCACGTTCGTGTCGTACCTTCCATTCAGCCAACTCAAATCGAGAGGTTTGTGCGAATGAACGTCCCGGAGTGTCTGTAGTTTGTCCAGCTAACCAAAACAAAACCACTCCATTTTTTCCAGCCTCTCTTAAATAATGTGTTTCCCAGTCAACTTGTTTTTCATAAACAAATGACTTGGATTTCTTAAAATCGCCACGTGGTGAAGCAACGACAATTGACTCGTCTATTTTATGAATAATTTTTCTTGCTTCTGACTGCCAGTCCGGAGCTCCCTGAATTGGACCTGCTAGAAAAATTACTGGGCTATCTACTTCGATTATTTCTGGGGGACGTAAAAACAACCTTATATCCATGTAGTAATCATATCAAATTGCTTAACTTTTAATAAGCATGGGCGTGACAGCCCTCTGGGATGATTTTAGAATTTTTCAAATGTTATACTAGTATTATAGATGAAGATATCAGCAATATATACTACTGTGCATTTAGTCAAAAAACCAGCTTGGCTAGATAAGTTTAGGAATCAATATGACCTAGAATACAACAAAGATACGTGTAGGCTTGAAGACGAGCCATACGATATGCATATAACCCTAACTCAACCTCGCTTTGTTGGTGACGAGTACGCTATTCAGCTCAAAAAAGTATTGGGTAATTATTTCAAGAATAACAAAATAGGAAAAATCAAATTAGAATTCGCCGGTATGTACTTAGATCGACAGGATGAAATCGATAATGGCTGTATTATGGTTAATGCATCAAAAATAGACGAGTTATTGAAATTACAGCTAAAGATGCGCGATTTTGTTAAAAATAATAATGATTTTTGTGATATCAAACATAAGGCCTATGAAGATAATTTCATCCCACATTTGACAATCGGGCGTGATTTATCGAAGCTAAGATTCGATAAGGCGTTACAAGATTTACCACAGGGAATTCGGATAGAGGCAGAAGTTAGTGAAATTATCTTGGCTATTGTTCGTGACGAAAGCTCTGCGGAAAGAAAGAATCCGAAGAATTTGACAGTGTTTAAACTTTAAAAAAAATCTAAAAACGAAGTCTTTTCCGATAAGCCTAGGCGTGGCGGTCCCTATTGGAAGATTTAGAATTTTTTGATAGGTTTTTTAAACCATATTCAACTAACTTATTAAAGTTGTGGTATTTTTTCCAGAATTCATGAAGCGGATTACGTAAATATGCTAGTTCAGGGTAACTTTCATCGGGCAATGTGATAGTAGGCTTTAGGCTCTCGTCTAGGATGACCGTCAGAGCCTCTTTTAGATTAAAATAGTCCTCGTCACTTAATTTAGAAACCGGCGAATCGGCATTGTTTCGCCAATAATGTTCGAATTGGAAATGTAGGCCCTCGTGCAAGAATCCGTCGATTGGCATTCCCCAAACGCCTTCGGTAGAATTATATAGATAAATTATGTGTTTATCATAAAAACAAGTCATACGAGGAAAAGTCGTGACATAGAAGATAAATTTATCAGACGTCATCGGTTTTTTAGTAATGCTTTCTAAAATCAGACAAGCTTTATTAAACTTAGCCTTAAATTCGCTTTCGGCAATAGAAATAAATTGATTTAAGTTGCTTTTTGGATTTTCTTTTTTTGATTTAAGATGGGGTCGTAATGTTAATTCGGCTTGATTCTTTTTTAAACCTATAATTTGTTTGGCGATTTTACGATCTTGGTCGTTATCTATATTATTAAACCAATCGTATCCCATGCGAAAGTCTGATAACGCACCGCGCCAATTCCACATGTCTTTATTGATGTCATAAATAATTTTATAATTGTGCTTCATATAAATAAGTATATCGATAAAAAGAAAAGATGCCAGCCGCGTTGTGCGGCTGGCATCGGTTGAGGGTTTGCAGCGGAGGCCGAGCGTGGTCAGATCACTACTGACACTTGCTCGGGTTGCAGCGATGGTTGCTGCCCTGGCTGCCGCAACTAGACGATGAAGGGGCCGGTACCGGAACGATTGTCGTACCGGTCTTCTTCATCATGTCGATAAGCTTGGTCATGGAGTCACCTCCTCCCGTTTTAGAACAATACATCGGTGTCCACACGGTGTCACTAGGCGTTAGCCTTTGCGACGGCGTGGCAAATCGACGAGTCGTACAGAACCCAATTGAGAAGGCAGCCGCCTCGGCAATCCAGGTTCCAGCGGCAGTCACTGCATGTGTCTGCGGGATAGCGCAGCAACTGCCTGTAATCGTTGCGAACGGCCTTGCTGTTGATTTGCTTCATCAGGTCAGTGCCGTCTTCGTAGTCCGTCGCCTTTCTGGCGATGTAAGAGTCGAACAGCTGGTTACACACCATGACATCACCATTGACGTCGAAGTTGAGGCCGCTGCGATCGTAGACGTGGCAGATGGTAGTCAGCTGACGCTTCTCCATCATCAGCTCTACGAATGCCTCCGGGAAGAGGCACAGCGGGATGTAAATGGCGATTTCGACCTTTCCGTCGTACAGCTCGTCGAGATACGGCTGGATGACCATGATGTCCTTCGCCAGCTGGGTGGGCTCAATCGAGAAGCCCGGCAGAACTCCGTCCTTGCTGACAACAGGTGTACAGAGGTCAACGACGAAGTAGCTCGCGCCAAGCTCTTTGCAGCGAAGCGCAATGCGCTTCAGCCCGTCAAGACCGACAAGGCTGTTGTAGACTGTCGATGCGCCTGCACTGTGGAAACCGATAGCGCGTTCGATTCCCCTCATCGTCTGGTCGAAAAGACGAGACTTGGTGATGAACTTGAACTCATCTCTGTCGACTGTCTTCACTGACACAGAGACTTCATCGCTGGGACTTTGCCTGTAGGCGTCCCAAAACGAATCATCGCCAAATCGAGCGGCATTCGTGACCAGGCAGGTGCTCATTCCGACTTGCCTACAGTACTCATTGAACTCGAACAGACTTGGCCAGAGGGTTGGTTCACCACCGATGATGTTGGTGTATCTGACTCCGACGTCGAGGTTGATCCTGGTTAGCTCCTTGGCCATCGCCAGCGACATCGTGTCCTTGGGCTCGTAGTGGGTGTCCTCACCATAGCACCACGGACAACGGAAGTTGCACTGGCGGTTGACCGTCAGCCATGACATCTTGGGTCGACAGATGAAGTCAAACTTATCCATACTAGTTACTCCTTCTAAAGGTGCTTAGTTCTTCTACTCCCAAGGAGGAGAACTGTCTTGAGTATAATAAAAGAATGATACTCAATTGTCAACAATAATTAAGTAAATTCAAAGATAAAAAATGCCGATTGACTTATTTTGGCAACCCCTAGTGGATGATTTTAGAACTTTTGTAAATAAACCATTGATTCGAGGCAATGGTTTATGGCGCAACTTAAAAATTAGTAATTAAGGTCATATCATCTGGAAACACGGAAACCGATGAGTGTATTAGTGGTATTAGGTGCAAAGCTCAAACCAAGTGCCAAAATACCTGCCCAGCTGCCGTCATTCCAGTAGCCACCACGAAGGCAACCACTTGGCGAGACTTCGCCAGCATAACTATATAATATGCCGACGCCATTACTAGTGGTCCAACTACTGGCGCCCGTTATGCCAGTTGATGCTGGCGACGGATAGGGAGTCAGCGTACCCTGTGTTGTCACAGATATCCATTCTTTATAGGCATAGCCAAGTTCTCCGATTATTCCGGGTTGCACTGTTGTAGTTGTGCCCGATGTCCATTTCATAACATTCCCCGCCATATCCCAAATCACTTGACCATTAGTTAGTGTTAGGGTGCGCTTCTGAGCGAAGGTTTGGTTAGTTTCACCGGCATTTCCATTGGCATCACTTGGATCAGCCACTAAAGCATTCGCTGGGGCATTGTCGTTATGTCCCGAAGAAATATAGCCTGAACCAACAGCAGCTCCAGACCAATTTCCGGGTACGCTTAGAACATTCTGGGCAATAGTAAGCCACTCTGCTTCAGTAATTAGGTGACAAGTGGGACAGCCAGCCACGTTGGGACTATTAGCAATAGCAGCAGTCTGGGAAACGTTGACCCATTGTTGAACGCCAGGTGCGCTTATCGGCGTAGTACTGGTGCCTTGAGTTCCTGCAGTGGCATCACTATGGCTAGCAACGTACTTCATTACGCAAAAGTCATTAGTGCCATAAGTAGAACTGCCAGGAACAGGAATGAAACCAGTTGGGCAGGTGGTGGCGGCTGTGGTCGGCATAGAACTGTTGGTAATTGAATAAGCTGTTGTATTGCTATTATCGGTTGCTTTAAGGCTAAAAGTTGAGGGTAATACGTTAGTATAAGTAATTGTGTTACCAGAACTAGCCCTAAAGCAGTATCTATTATCGTCGGCCGGACAGTATTTGCTGCCCGTAACGGTAAGTGGTGAAGTTGGAAAAGTGCCGTGGTCAACTTGATACAATTTTAATTGTCTAGATGCATTATCAAGGTCTGATGTTAGTGATGTGGCGACGGCTTTTTGAGACACCCCTGCGTAGGAAACAATGGTAATGGCAGCCAGGATACCAATAACCACGATAACCACCAAAAGTTCAACTATCGTAAACCCGCCTGTCTGAACGTCAGTTCGGGCAGGACCATAAGTTTTTCGCCAACTAGCGACTTTCATAAGCCCAGTTTAGCATAAGTAAAGGACTTCAATCCTGAAGTCTTTTCGATAATTAAAGCTTGGCAGCCCCTGGTGGATGATTTTAGAACTTTACGGTGTAAGATACCTAATTATCACAATACCACTAGCACCAGTATGTCCATTTATAGAATTCGAAAAGCTTCCCCCACCCCCACCCCCACTATTTGCCCTGGGAGGATAGTCTTGCCTAGCATATTCAGATCCGTAACCGCCACCATGCGTAGCTGAGGCCCCATATAAAGTGTCGGCAAAGTTTGGCCCATAACCCGTACCACCACCTCCACCACCATAGCCAACAAAAACCCCTGATGTTATGATGTCACTATTTACTCCATTACCACCGATACCTCCAGCTCCATTCGCCCTGTTTCCTCCAGTTGGATTGGCATTGTTTCCTATCGAACTCGCCCCACCACCTCCACCTCCAAAATATGTGTATGAAAGTGATTCTACTCCACCGGAAAAACCATTTCCTGATGATCCACCAGTAGCAGGATCATAATCCGCCGCCCCACCTCCACCACGAGCAGTACGTGTCCCAAAAGTGCTGTTGCCACCTGCCAAACCGTCAGGACCCCAACCGGGCCTTACACCCAATCCACCATCCCCAATTACAATAGGCATATCACCTGTTAGGACTTGGCTTCCTGTCAGTACTTCTCCGCCACCTCCTCCGGCAAGACCACCGCCTCCACCCGCACCTACAACCAATACGTTTGCATTAATCGTTCCGGTTGTAGAAAGGGTTGCGTTTGTTGTAAATGTTCTGACAGTATAGGCTCCGTCAGTCGAAGTTGCCCCACCGGTGGCTGTAAATGGAACAACTGCAATTGGCCCGCTATTTTCGGTTATTTGATACGATAATCCACTAGCAGTATTGGTTGAAACCAACGTAAATGATGTATATGGTGTTAATGAAGTATATGCAGTAAAAGTATTTCCTGGGCTTGGTTTTATGCAGTAGTTGGGATTTGCCGGATTAATCGTCCCAGTTGGACAATTGTTAGTTAGTGGTGATTCTGGATAAACTCCATACTCTGTGTAATAAAGCTTTAGCTTTTTAGCTCCATTACTTAAATCTGATTGCAAAGACGCGATGATAGCTTTTTGAGATATACCAGAGTATGAAACAATAGCAATTGCAGCTAAAATGCCGATAACCACGATGACAACTAAAAGTTCAACGATAGTAAACCCGCCTGTCTGAACGTCAGTTCGGGCAGGACCAGAAGTTTTCCGCCAACTAGCGACTTTCATAAGTTTAGTTTAACATAAGTGGATTCTTAGAATATAAAAGACTCCAAAAGATAGTCAATGATTAATAGTGCTTATGCGTGGCAGTCCCTAGTGGATTGTTTTAGAACTTTTTAATTTTTTGAGATAGTCATTAAGGTCGAATTGTGCTGATTCCGCGGGAACCCTTTTTTGAGGGTCCCGCGGTTCAGCAACGCCACTTTCAGCTGTGATCTCGGCGGATCAGCCGATTCGATAGAGCCGTTCGCCCGCTTGATGCGCCTGCATCCACAGCTCTTCCTTGACCTGATACGCGGTGTCGTACTTGCGTCGCAGCATGCGTTCGTAGCCGCTGTATACTCCCTTAGCGTAAAGGGTTGGCTTGTTTTCTTCGCCGGATGGCGTCATCAGGTCCGCAAGGGTTTCTAGATTGAGTTCCTCGCAGTACTGATCGTTGAGGTATGGCATCCACACCTGTGACCAGACCCAGTGGGCCATGCTGCCATCCACTGTCCCCAGTAGGAGGATGCCTAGTTGGAACTGGCGTTCTTGGCTTTTGTGGTCGTAGATCTCTCCAGTCGCCAGTTTGGTTTCAGCGACGACGATGGCAGAAGAGATTTCGCCGGGGAGGCAGAGCTCGTTGAACCTAATCGTTCTTCTGCCTCCGCAGACGCCATAGCCAGTATCGAAACCGTGGCTGACGACTGCCGGCAGTAGTCTGTCCCGCGCCAGCTCTTTCCCCTCTTCGAACAGGAGTCTTGCCATAGCCATCGGTGAAACCGGCGACTTCAATTCTCTCGAACCCTTGATGATCCGAAGCTGTTCGTTGTCGTCCATTGACGCACATCCTTTGTGAAAGGTCTTTCCTTAGGGACGCATCCTTTATCGGAAAAGCAACGGCGTTGCCTGAAGATAATTATTTACGTTTATGAGTTATTTGCAAGCATAAACAAAAAGACCCAGAAACTGAGTCGTTGCTTAAATAAAAGTTTGGCAGGGGCACGAGGAAAGCGCCAAGTCTCTTCCGCTCATTCACGAAAAAATGTTAACACCTTTTCGCTTCAATCGCTACACCGACCACGATTACCGCCAGTAAAGTGGCGTATCGTGATTCAATTACTCGAATCTCTGCAAATAAAAAAGGTCCACGTACACGCGGCCCTATTTTATTTGGCAGGGCATCCTAGACGAAGTTAGAACTTTATTGATGTCTACGTTACAAAAATAAGCAAAAATGTCCTAGGGCTGTTTCCTATATAGTTTGACGGTCGGGGGGATGTAAGTCGCTTTTCGTCCTTTTGGACTCATCAGTTTGAATACACATTCAAATAAGTGATTATGACAAACAGACATATTTGCACAGAGGCGCGTTGCCACCAGGCAGCCGGTTAGAAAACCCGGTCTGCCCTTCATAGTAGAACTTGCTCTAGCTGCGAAGTTTGTCGGCCCTTGGGCCGAAATGATTCCGCAGCATCGTGCGAAAGTACGCTTGATCACGCCTATCCATGTATCCCTCGGCGGCGTGGACGATGGTCTTCATCTCTCTTTCCGCCTTGGCGTTCAACTCGCTGAAAGCTGCTTCAGCCCTTTCCCTCACCTTGGCAAGGTTAAGAATGGGGCTTTCTGCGTCATCCATGAATGAGCGGAATTCCTCAACTGCGCTCATGCTTCACCTCCTCCATACCAGCGACCAGCCTCGCGGCATATATCGCAGTCACATGGGCCACCATGTTCGTCGGTGGCTTTGAGAAACGAATGTGGCTCCCTCTGCTCCCCAGTCTTGTCTGACGAGTTTTCCTGTACTCCGAAGAACACGAGTACAGCAATCATTGCCATCAGGCCCATGGGAAGCAAGAGCCACCAATCACTCACCGATTTTATAACAGCCACGGTCGTCACCTTCCTATGTGGTAGGTGCTTCGTACCATTTGCAGCTTCTGTGGTCCCAGCACCCGCCGACGATGACGTGGCCGCGGCTCGGGCAACCCCAGCAGTCACAGATAGTGTCACCGGGGCACTCGCCGAGTCTCGATGCGTTGACGCACATCAGGTTGACAGAGATTCTCTCCTCTGGCTGCCTAAGACGTGCTCTTGTCGCTTGACGCCTTGCATGCGAACTCATTTGACCTCGCCTTTCTTTAGGGTTGCGTCTCATTTGTGTAATGTCTGCTTGTCAAGGTACTTTAGAGCGTGACAAACAGATGTGCCTCAAACTCAATAAAGTAGTGTTATTCTACGATATATTACGAATTTAGTCAATTGTTTATCAAAGCTTGTCAATAAGCATATGCGTGGCAACCCCTAGTGGGCGCAATTCGCAACCTTTAAATAGATTTTCTCGCATTTGTTTTGTCTTTAAATGCGTATCTAATTCCCTTACCTGCAAGCGGTTCGTCATTATAACGTGCGACTATGTGCATATGAGCGTGGCTTACGTGCTGTCCGCCCGTTTCATGGACATTCCACCCAATATTGTAACCTTGTGGCTTATCTATATCTAAAAGCCCTTTGAACTTTGGGAGTAACTCGTGTAGTCTAAGCCACTCTTTCTTATTGATTTCAAACGGTGTCTTAACGTGCCTCTTCGTAATAGCCATTCCGGCATTGCTTACCGATTCTTCATTCATTGATGCAAAATACCATAAGTCATCTTCAAAGATAATTGGCTCCTTTAAGCCATTATTTTTTAGACAAAACGGACAATTATTGTTCGCATTCATGTGTATATTATAACAAAAAGCTCCTAAACGAAGTCTTTTTCGATAAACATGAGTTTGGCAGCCACTAGTTGATGATTTTGGAACTTTTATGGAGACAAATATCTAACAACTACTAGACCTGAGCCACCAGTCCCGCCAAGTGGATTACCGCCGTTGCTTCCACCTCCACCTCCACCCGTATTTGGTGTACCTGAGGTTCCTGCGACCGCATAAACTGAACTTCCGCTTCCACCACCACACGTCGCAGTTCCAGGAGTACCTGTGTTTATATAAGTACTTCCACCACCTCCACCCGCATAACATACGTTTACGCCAGTGATAGAGTTAAATAGCCCAGTTCCGCCATTCCCTGCAAGTGTAAGTGATTGCGCATCTTGCCCAGCTGCTCCAGCTCCTCCGCCACCTCCGTTTGGCCTGGATGTACCCCAATAAGTACTGTTTCCACCTCCGATATTTCCCTGCCCAGCAGGAGTTGCGGCACCTCCGAATGTTTGGAGACTCGGCGTTGATGCACCTCCACCACCAGATCCTCCGGAGTTTCCATTAAGGTTTCCATACCTTGCTCCAGCTCCACCTCCCGCTGCCGTTATTGTTCCAAAAATAGTGGGCGTTCCATTATTGCTATTTGTGTTTGGGTCAACACCAACACCACCAGGACCAATAGTTACGGAAATACTGCCTGTCAGTGTATAGGTTGTAGCTATGTAGCCACCAGCGCCGCCAGGTGCCGACGATGCTCCACCACCGCCACCAATTACCAAAACGTCACCTTGGATTGAACCTGTTGTTGTAAGTGTGCTGGTGGATGTAAAGGTGTGTACTGTGTATCCTCCTGGGTATGAAGGGTTTGAACGTGGATTTAACCCAGACGAATCAGTGTATGTAATTGTGCCTCCCGACGCCGAAAAAGCTATAGTTGATAGAATCGGGCTTGAATTATTAGTAATTCTGTAATTAATCGTAGTCGCTGTATTAGTGCAGTCCAAAGTGAATGTTTGATATGGATTTGTAGAGTTGTATGTAAACGTATTCCCCGGCGTTGGCTTTAGACAATATTTTGAATCCGATGGACTAGTTGGACAATTAGAACCATCAAGAGTTTGTGGGTATGTGCCGTACTCGGTGTAGTACATCTTAAGCTTGTTCGCACTGTTTGTTAAATCCGTTTGCAAACCGGCAATAGTGGCCTTCTGAGAAATGCCGGTGTAGGATACTATGGCTACAGTTGCTAATATGCCAATAATTACTATAACAACCAAAAGTTCGATTATCGTAAAACCGGAAGATTTGCGCTTTGTTGCGACATTCATAACGTTAGTTTAGCATAAGTAAAAAGGCTTCTAAACGAAGCCTTAGATTCATTATGATTATGCATGGCAGGGCATACTAGACGAAGTTAGAACCCTACTGCTTAATATCTAAATAACATTAGGGTTGATGTGTCTAAAATCGTGTATAAAAAACACGACTTTACTGTGTTAAGAATGTTATGGTGCTGTGACATATTGACATATGTCATTATTGTTTTCGTCAGACTCCTCTACTCCGTTAAGTGGATCTATCGTAAGGCAAATTTTATTATTACCACTTCTGAAAGGATATTGTGAAAGATTAGCATTTATTTCGTTCGAGTATAATATGCCCGTGCTTTGATTGCTTTTGGTAACATCTGTAGCGTTAATTTGATAAAATGCGGCCGTAACAGACCTATCATTGGGATTTCTATTTGGATTGTAATGGTTTCCATTAATCGAAACCCCGTATATAATACCGTTCAGTGTACTTACATCAGTAGATGAAGCTTCAATATAAACATATATAGAAACTTTGTTTTGATTAGCAGTATCATTTTGGGTATAGACTCCACCAGTCAGGTCAACAAGGCTTTCATAGGTCGTTTTTGTCGTATTTGTGCTATTTATGATGCGGTCACTTGTTATAATTTTGCCGTCACTCGAAGTAACTTTAATTGTGAATTTGTTTACACCATTATTAAGATCGAAATATTTACAAAATGAGCCCTTGTTTAGGATTACGCCAGAATTGTTTATCGATACTGAATCTGCTATATATCCGCCATTTATTGAAGCGCAAATGTTAATATAGGGCTTATCGGTGCTTACTTGACCATCTTTAAATACCAGAATTGACCCCTTGATCGGATCAGGGTTTACTTCACTCGGATTAGTCCATTCTATCGTGGCATCTTTAGGGGCAACTAAACCATTTTTTGTGCCACTGATAAAACCTAATTCTTCATACGGGGCACCAACGAGGTTAACAAGCAGTGTTTTGTCACCTTGAGAAAGTGTATATTGCTGCATATCTTTCACATCATTAATTACAAATATTCCATCAGAAACTTTGGATGTCAGTTTCGTTCCATCTGTGGCGGTGGCGATTACGTCATCAACAGAATTTGTGTAGCCAAAAATCACGTTTCCATTAATACCCAAAAGCTTGTCTTTAGGGATATAGCGAACATAATCTTCACTTGCAGCTGCGCCCTCCTTTGCCTCTGCGATCAAGTGGATACCATAGAAACCACTTTCAGGTACTTTACCAATAAGGCTATTCTCAACAAATCCTTTATCATCAGTGTTTAACTGATTGCTGAGAACTTGAGTATCGTCCAACTTCGAAACAGTTTCAGTTATTTTAGCATTTACATAAGGCAATCGGTTGCCGTATGCAGTAATAGGATTTTCAAAATAATATATATTGCCACCAGCCAAAACTAAATTTTGCGACTTATTATAGTCATTTATCAATATATAATTATCATAAAGCCAGGAAGTACTATTTTCACCCTCAACGCTTGGGACGGTGTCAATAAAGATTTTTCGGATATCCGATTCACTTAAATCTGTTTGAGATCTAGATTTTTGGTAATAGTTCTGAACAAAATTCTTAAGATAGTCCTTATTTTGAACATATATGTCTGCCATCGCATAGCCGGCTGCAAAATAACGATCCTGAATGGAGTTAGACGCGCCTTGATTTACTGTCTGGTCATAAAAAAGTGGTACCGATAAGGATGGTTGGTTCAGGTTCATGTACTGATCGGATGTGATTTGAAAATATTTACTAAAGTATTGCTTGTCGTATAAATTTTGGGAGAGCATCGCCATTCCCTCTTCCCAACCCCTGTTAGAAAAAATGTAATTACTGCGAAAGCTATGTGACATTTCGTGAGCCAAGTTGGTTGTAAGGCATTCATCGGTACAGTTTGAAGATAATACTATTGTCATCGTTCCGTTCGTGCCCCAGGGCGCATAGTATCCGTTTCCAACTGTCGGATTGTCTTGACGATAAATGTTCACAGTATCATTAGATGCTGGTGGTCCATAAAGCTCTACATTTAAAGCATATGCTCTTTTTATCGTTTCATTCAGCAGAATCTTTTGCGCATCGGTCCAGGCTTGAAATGTATTGTCGGGAGGGTCGGCTAAAATATAAGAATTTGTATTTTCCTCAGCAGCATATGCTGTACTTGATGATGCATTTTGTACCTGATAAGGATTGGACGATATTGTCTCCCCGTTTTTCGTTAGAGAAACTGCAATTCCCGAGTTAGATGAGCTAGTCTTGTTTACGAAGTCACGAATTTCCTTAAAAATTTTGCTCGCCTGTTTGGCGGTTGGCTTCTTTGCTTGATCAACGCTTATATCTTTAGGTAGCTCAAGAAAACCGTTTCCAGCCACTCTTTTTACCTTGTCCACTGAATCATTACTGGCCAATCTTGCAGCTAAGTAATTGCCTCCAATAAAGACCATGACTAAAAGTAATATAGTAAATAATATTAAAGATGTTTTTTTAAGATAATTATTCTTTTTTCGATTTGTTTCAGGGAATAATACAGCTGGTGTTATAACTGAAGTGTTATCTTTAGCTTGTTCATTGTTATTATTTGTAAGATTTTCTTTGTCTAAATCGTTTGGGTTCATGCTGGACCTTAAATGTTTATGATAGTATCTAAGCATAGTTAAATAATTCTTTCAAACAAAAGTATTCTATAAAGCGAAGATAATAAAACTTTTCTTCAATCTACTTGTGGTTATTATATATATCTGATTAAATGAGGCTACCAATATTTTACGAAAGGATATCTCGTGAACAAAAAACAAAAACAATCAGGCTTCTCTCATTTAATGATTATTTCCATTATTTTAGCTGTTGGTTTAGTCGGAACTCTCGGCTTTGTGTTTTATCAGAACTTTATTCAGAAGAAGGATTCAACTGTCGGTAATGCTTCCACAAATTCACAGAACGTAGATGGCAAAACAACCGGAACAGTTTCAACGACAACCAACACCACTACTCCAACTGCAACAACAAAAAGCACATCAACCACTACCGCAACGCCTGCAAACTCGAATGCTGGATACTTAGTACTAAGTGATTGGGGTGTTAAATTTAAACTTCCTACCACTCTTGGTAGCAATAAAGTAACTTATTATAAGGAGCAGGCAGACGGCGGATATTATGCATTTTCTACTACAAGGGTTGAGGCCTTGGGTGAACGTTGCTCTAACTCCAGCGCAGAAGGGTTTATGCCCCTGGGTATTGTCTCCAGAAGTACTACAAAAGCCGATTTCTATGCTAGCGCAACTCTTATAGGACAAATAGACGGATACTACTACGTTTATTCATCGACGCAAGATAATTGTTCGGGTGCTGATTTAAGTGCACAAACGCAAGACACGGCTTCAATACAGACAATGCTTATGGGTGCCGTAAAAAATTAGATCTGATTATAAACTTGGCAGATTATATTGTACGACACTAGAACTATCTACCTAATTTCTGCATATTAAATTATTTTTAAAATGTGTTCTGAATTAACAGAGGAAAATATTATAGCGCTTATGCTTGGCAGCCCCTCGTGGATGATTTTCGAACTAATTTCGATAATATCTTCGCTAAACAACGTCTAATAAGGCTTTTTGATGGAATTTAACAGCACAGTTTTCGTATTGCCTGATAATCTCAGGATTGACATCTTTCGTCATAGCCTCTTTGTTGAATTCTATGTTTGGGTGCATTTTCAAGAAATCCCCTAGGTTTTCAAGAATTACAAATTCAGCATGCTCAAAACCTTCAATGAATCTCATATCTTTACGAGGTGATGATAATTCAATGCAATTTATTGTGTAGTCTTTATATCCAATTGGTTTAGAAAGTTCGAATACAGATATTCTTCTTTCACGGATAAAATTCTCAGACTTTAAAGTTCCATTATCTAACAGAAGTTTTTTTATATTTATATATGTGCCTTCAGATTCGGCTCGGTAGCAAATATGGTCAAGTTTGTAATTTTCTACATTAATACAATCTGTTGTAAGTTTATTAAAAATTTTATCTAGAAAAAAATTGGCTTGTTTGTATAAATCTTCCATATTTACACTCACTCTCAGGAAAAAATCAAGAACACCAGCCCAATCCTTAATTCGAACTATACTTGGTGATAGTTTTTCGTCTCGGTTCCAAGGATAATCGCCAAAAAGAATTGTCTTTATCCCGACATCTGAGGCTGCCTTACAATGCTTAAACTGGTCATCAATCAAATATTCAACCCCTATTTGTTTAGCGAGTTCAGCTTTTGTCATATTAACACTATCTTTTGTGGGAACATCAAAAAATCCAGCAAAGACAATGTCGTCAAAAATATCTGGATAATATTTATCAATCCATTCATGGGTTAAATGGTTGATTGAGTTGCGACGAGTTGTTAATATCACTAAATTGAAGCGCTCCTTCAGCAACTTTAGTGCCTCAAATGCGCCATCAATTATCCCATAAGTAGCGATATAGCCCGATTCGTGGTATTCGGTTGCCCGTTTTTCAACTTCGTCGTGTTCTACTTTCCAAACTTTCCCCCAATGATCTTGGTTATCATCAATTGTAAGGTGAGTCCCAAACTTTTGATTACTATATTCAATAAACGCTGGTGCGTGAGCAGCAATAACATCGTCAATATCAACAGCTATAATCGGCTTGGTTAACCCTTGGCTTCTAATCATTAATTAAGTATAACAAAAAGACTCCGAAACGAAGTCCTTAATCCATCGTGCTTAAGCTTGGCAGGGGCACGAGGAATCGAACCTCGATCTTAGGTTTTGGAGACCCATATACTAGCCGTTGTACTATGCCCCTTTGTTAAGGATATTAACCTCAATATAGTAACAGATAATTTACGGAATTTAAAGTGTTGTAAAAGCACAAGCTTCGTTTTATAATTGACGCAGAACGGCCTACAATAAACAAGGAATGTCTGGTTAACTTTGGTTGACCTAAATAAAATAAAATGAAAATACTGATGTTAGGGTGGGAACTTTGGCCAAACAACAGCGGAGGTTTGGGCGTTGCATGTTATCACATGTCCAAAGCGCTGGCAGTTGCCGGTGCCACTATTGATTTCGTTGTCCCCTACACAGCCGAGCATTCGGTTATTGACTATATGGATGTTCACTGCGCAACTAAACTGTCACCCCTAGAAAGAAACGGGCTTGGGGCGTACGATACCAAAACTGTCCTGGATAAACCATTGTCCAAAGCCGATATAAATAACCTCAAAGATATGCGTGGCGTCCAAAAACGCTACGTTCAGTACGTAAAGCGCCTAGCAAAAGTAACTCAACCAGATGTTATCCATGCTCATGATTGGCTGACTATGGAGGCCGGTATGGGCGCAAAGCAAGTTTGTGACGCGCCGTTGATAGTCCATGTTCATGCAACTGAATTCGACCGTTCCGGTAGTGACAGTGGCAATCCGTTAATCCACGAGATAGAATACCAGGGTTTAATGATGGCAGACAGGATAGTCGCCGTCAGTAATATCACAAAAAATATTATTGTTAAAAAATACGGCATTCCGGCTGACAAAGTTGAAGTAGTACATAATGCCATCGATATAGTCAGTATGAACGACGGATATTATTATGATTTTAGCACTTATAAATACCTGGAAGCGTTAAAAAGCGAGGGCTACACGATTGTTTTGAACCTGACCAGGTTCACTATTCAAAAAGGCTTGGTTAACTTCGTGAAAGGCGCTGCCAAAGCTTGCTCTAAATACGACAAGCTGGTCTTTTTACTCGTTGGCGACGGTGAACAGCGAGATGAATTAATCAGATTAGCGGCTGATTTGGGTATATCCGACAAAATCTTTATCACCGGCTTTATTAGGGGTAAACAATGGCGTGACGCCTATAGCGTTGCGGATGTATTAGTAATGAGTTCACTAAGTGAACCGTTTGGTTTGACTGCTCTAGAGGCTGCTCATCATGACAATGCAATTATTTTGACCAAACAATCCGGCGTTGGTGAAGTGTTAAATAGCGTGTTTCGGTATGATTTCTGGGATGAAGACGTGCTGGCAGACCAATTAATAGGAATCGCGACTTCGCATGTACTTAAAAAAGTTATGCAAGAGGATGTTAAAAAAGAATATGCCAGATTGTCTTGGCATGATGCCGCCCGAACACTAATGCGTATCTATACGGATATGAAAGCTATGGTATCTGCATGAGCAAACGTGGAATAGTACTATATTTGCACGCTCACCAACCTTATCGTGTGCGAAAATATAGCGTGTTTGACACAGCGGCCAGTCACGATTATTTTAACGACCCGGACTACAACACTGAACGAAACAACGAACAAGTATTTAAAAAAGTTGCAGACAAATCATATAGGCCAATGAATGCTCTGCTAGAAAGACTACTGAATACTCATCCTGAATTTAAAGTATCGCTAAGTATTACCGGTGTATTTATCGAACAAGCCGAAAAATGGGCACCAGATGTTCTGGACAGCTTTAAGCGCATTGTTTCAACCGGCAGAGTCGAGATTGTTGCTGAAACTTATTACCACTCACTTGCCTTTTTCTATAGTATGGTTGAATTCGAGCACCAAGTCGAAGCCCACCGTAAAAAAATTCGCGATTTATTCGGTGTTGAAACTAAGGTATTTAGAAATACTGAACTTTCTTATAACGATTCTATGGCGAAATGGGCTGATGAATACGGGTTCAAGGGTATATTGGCTGAGGGTTGGGACCCTATTTTACAGTGGCGCAGTCCAAATTATGTCTATAAACCAGCTGGAACCGACAACATAAAGCTTTTGATGAAGAACTATCGCCTGAGTGACGACGTTGCCTTCAGATTTGGCGACAGAAACTGGCCTGATTGGCCGCTTAACGCCGATACATACTGTGACTGGGTTAATGCGGCAATAACAGATAATGAAATTGTTAACCTGTTCATGGACTACGAGACTTTTGGTGAACATCAGTGGGAAGATACCGGAATATTCAACTTTTACGAAGCATTTATTGGTAAATGGTTGGAAAACCCTGTTAATACGTGCTATACGGTGTCCGAAGCTATTGATGCCTTCGAACCTGTTGGCGAGATTAGCATGCCCTATACAGTAACCTGGGCTGATACGGAACGAGATTTGACAGCTTGGCTGGGTAATTCCATGCAACAAGAAGCCCTTAGGTACATTTATTCCCTTGAAGACGATATTATGCGCACAAACGACCTGGAATTAATTGCTGATTGGCGGAAACTACAGACATCAGATCATGTCTATTATATGTGTACCAAATGGTTTAATGATGGCGACGTACATGCCTACTTCAGCCCTTATGAATCGCCATACGATGCCTTTTTATATTTCATCAACGTCGTACGCGACCTCCGCTGGCGTCTATACTGTCATCATAAAACTGGAGGCCTGAATGGCTAGACCCATTGTTCTTAGTAATGGTGAATTACATGTCGGGTTAAACGGTTTCGGGACTGTCCACGACTTCTATTATTCATACGTGGGGTTTAAAAACCACAGTGCTGGAAGTAATTTGCGTCATAAAGTTGGCGTATGGATTAACGGTGACCTTAGTTGGATTGATAACCCCCAGAATCCCCCTGGCGAGTGGACTTTTGAGTTTCAATATCCGCATGACTCATTAATTGGACACACCAAGGCGAAAAACGAACGTCTGGGAATTATTTTGGAGTTTGATGATTTTATCGATGCTCATTTAAGTGTGTTTATCAGGAATATACACATAATAAATACTCGCGACGAAGCCCGTGAAGTTCGATTGTTTATGCATCAAGCCTTCGCAATCAGTGATTCGCGCAGTAATACGGACACGGCCCAGTATTTGCCGGATAATCATGCAATCTTGCATTACCGAGGCCGCCGAGCATTTATTATATGCGGTGATTATGACAATAGGCCTTTTGACCAATACACTATCGGTCTTTTTGGTATAGAAGGCAAAGAAGGCACTTATCGTGACGCCGAAGATGGCGAGTTAGGTATGAATAACGTCGAACACGGCCGAGTTGATTCAACAATCAGATTCAAAACTAATATAGATGCAAATAGTTCAGCCAGGGTGCAATATTGGATTGCTGTTGGAACTTCGACTCGCGATGCCTTATATATACATAATCAGGTTAAAAAAGAAGGTGCGTTGGCATTAATGGAACGAACTGCCGAGTGGTGGCATAAATGGCTAGAGCCAGCTCTGACGGTTAAAGATAATATTAGTGAAAACTATCAAAAAACCTTTATGGAAAGCGTGATTATCCTAAAATCTCAGATTGATAAACGCGGGGCGATTATTGCTAGTACTGACACTTCAATGCTGCACTATTCTCGCGATGCCTATAGCTATTGTTGGCCTAGGGATGGCGCATATGCGCTATGGCCTCTTATCAGGATTGGGTATGTTGATGAGGCTTATAGATTTTTTGAATTTACAAAACGAGGATTACACCCTGATGGGTATATGATGCATAAATATCGTGCAGATGGCGCGCTGGGAAGCAGTTGGCATCCGTATTTGCATGATGGTGTTGTTGCTCCGCCTATCCAAGAAGACGAAACAGCGCTTCCACTATTCATTTTTGCTCAATTCTATTCTATGCATCCGGAAGAAAAACTATTAACTGAATTTTATAAAGATATGATTCTGCCAATGGCTAATTTCATGACGGAATATGTTGATGAAACGACCGGATTGCCAAAAGCCAGCTACGACTTATGGGAACAAACATTTTTGACAAGTACATATACTACTGCTGTCACTTACGCAGCCTTAATCGCAGCATCAGATTTGGCGTCTGTCGCCAAAGACCCAAATAACGCCGTAAAATGGCGCTCGGCAGCTAATGATATTCAACTGGCTGCTCATAAGTACCTGTATAACGATAAAAGAAAGTGTTTTTACAGAGGTATAAACGTCAAAGATGGTCAAGTTATTTATGATGAAGTAATTGATTGTTCCAGCGTATTTGGGCCATACATTTTTGGACTATTCGCATCTGACAGCGACGAAATACTATCGTCAGTCAGCACCATCGAGCAGTTATTTGGACTAGGAAATGGAGCGGTTGGATTACCTCGCTTTGAAGATGATCCTTATCGCCGCTCAAGCCAAGGTATTACCGGTAACCTCTGGTTTGTGACTTCATTTTGGATGGCTCAGTACTATATTGACAATAATCAAACGGATAAGGCAATTAGAATACTTGATTGGGCAAAGAGTCACGCTATGAGCACGGGTGTTATGGGTGAACAGCTTGACCCGGTTACTAATGAAATTATATCCCCCGCACCGCTGACGTGGTCTCATGCCGAATATATCTCAACACTACTGGATTTGATTGCAAAAGAAAAGAAATAATATGGCAAGGTTTTTGTATGGCGATTAAAAAATATACAAAGTTCTTATCTCATCGAATAAAAAACAGATCGAATAGTCGAATTTTTTCTAATTTTGCTAAACGAATTGGGATTGTATACTTCGGATATGTAAATCAGCACGACGACGAACATAAATTAGTACGTGGTTTGACGGTATCGTCAACGATTAGAGATAATAATTACTGTGTTGGGACTGTTGATGACTATAGTGTATCTGTAGTTGACAGAAGTGATTATACAGTTGAACCTGACGGCAAAGACATCTTGAACAGCTGGATAATTTTTGCGATTGAATTACATGCTAAAACCGCAATTCCACATTTTTTTGTTGAAGCAAAGAATCACGACGTTCAACCGTACCACTCATTGTTTTCAACTTATCCAAATATGAAAGAGGTTGATTTGGGTGTTTTTGAGGAATATAGCGCTGATTTTACCAGTCGTTTTTCAGTATACGCCAGACCGGCAAAGTCAACAGATGTCCAAACTATAATAAATGCAAAGATTTCAAATGTTTTAGCGGCGCATTTTTGGCCAATGTGTATTGAACAGCATGATAATGTTTTGTATTTATATTCTACAAATGTCAGCATTACGTCTCAGTTATTAGATAGCCTGTTAAAAAATGGCCTATGGTTAGCAGGCCATTTAGATAAACAAATTGAATCCGAAGATTAGTGTTTTTTCTGTTTTACTTCGTTTCGACCGAGGCTTTTTTTAGTTTCGGTATATAATGCATGAGCCCGAATAGTTGGATCATATTTTTTAATTGAAATTTTTTCAGTAGTATTCTGGGTATTTTTGGTCGTGTAATAAGTCCGATGGCCACTTGCCTCGCTAACTAAACCAACTAATTTTCGCTTCGTATTACTCTTTGCCATAATTTTCCTTACAAATTTGTATCGTTATTAGAGGTAATTATATCAAAATACTAGTGTAAGTTCAAGAGGACTATCTGTAATTCGTAAACGACACCGGAAAGTCAAAATCACGTTGTTTTATAAGTTGCATAACTGATTGCAAATCGTCCTTACTATTACTGACAACTCGAACGGATTCGCCTTGAATTTGCGGTTTTATTTTCGGAAACTCTTCGCGAATCAGTTTAGTTATTAGTTTGGCTTTTTCTTGGTCTAGGCCCGCGATAAATGAAATTTCTTTGGTAGCTTTCATATTGCTGGTTGCTACGGTCTTGGATAAGTCCAGAACCTTGCTACTTTGTTCGCGCTGGGCTAGCTTTTTACGGATAATATCAATGATGCTGTCAATTTGCCACTCGTTTGATCCAATAACCTTAAAACCGGTCTTGTCACCCAGCCAATCAACTTCGGCAGGCGTGCCCTTGAAATCGTATCTGTTATTGATTTCTTTTTGTGTCAACGCAAAAACATTATTCATTTCGGCTTTGTCATACTCAGAAACGATATCAAAACTAAATGTTGCCATACGTTAATTATAGCAAAATCTAAGGTTGAAATTTTATAATAATAGTATGGACACTATATCCAAAGCTTTTGAAGATGTTGATAGGGTGGAGTTTCTGCCTGATGAACTTAAAAATCAATCACATAGAGACGCTCCGCTGCCCATTGGCCATGGACAAACCATAAGTCAACCATATACAGTACGAAAAATGCTTGAATGGTTGGATGTGCGTAGAGGTAATATAGTTCTTGATGTCGGCTTTGGATCAGGCTGGACAACTGCTCTATTGTCTAATATTGTTGGCCCAAAAGGAAAGGTATATGCTGTAGAAAGAATACCAGAATTGATGAAGTTCGGTAAATTGAATGTTTTGAGATTTGGTGTTAGAAATGCCAGGTTTTACTTGAGCAAAAAAAATATCATCGGCTTACCTGAGAGGTCACCTTTTAATCGTATTTTGGTAAGTGCATCGGCTAACAACCTACCAAATGAACTAATAAACCAGCTGGCAGTCGGTGGTAAGTTGATTATCCCTGTCCGTAATAATATTTTAGAAGTAACGAAAAAAGCGAATGGAATGCACGAAGTAATTACTCATCCGGGTTTTATATTTGTACCTTTGGTTTAAATCAATTTGGAGCCGTGATGGGGATTTGAACCCCAGACCTCATCCTTACCATGGATGCGCTCTACCAACTGAGCTATCACGGCACACTTAGGTAATTATACCGTGTAATTAGTCTATCTTCAATCACACCGTACAAGTCTTGAAAATGTTATGTTTATCAGATAAGATAGTCTAGTACTTTACTACACGCCGCCTTAGCTCAGTTGGCTAGAGCAGCTGTTTTGTAAACAGCAGGTCTTCGGTTCGAGTCCGAAAGGCGGCTCCAAATTGCTGGGGTAGTGAAGCGGTCAAACACAACAGACTGTAAATCTGTCGGCTTATGCCTTCGCAAGTTCGAATCTTGCCCCCAGTACCAAAATTAAATACCCCACTCTTGTAGTGGGATATTTAATTTTGACCTGAAGGTCAGATCCGTACTTGCGAATCTTTTCACAAAGTGAAAAGTCGCAGAGTTCGGTGAAGCGATTGAAGTGAAAAAGTGTTTACATTTTTTCGCGAATGAGCGGAAAAGCGTAGCGCTATCTTGCCTATGCTTTAAAAGCACCCCACCGGTGAGTGAGGCGCTTTTAATGAGTTTATTTTGTTATTCTAAACTCTTCAAATATTCCAAAATTTTTGGATGAATTGATGTTGTGAAGTATTCGCCTACTTCAGTTGGTTTTATCCATTTAAGCTCTTTTAAGTTGCCCTGCGCAAGTTCTTTTTGGTTAGGCGTGGTCAGTTCGCAATAATAATATATTGATAAAAACTCGCGTTTTTCTGGATAAGTCTTGGCAAAAACAACATGTTTAACGTCAACATCAAGTCCTGTGTTCTCTTTTACTTCGTATTTAAGGTTTTCATCCATTTCTTTTTTGTAATCAGGTCTGCCACCCGGAAAAACCCAAGACAAATCCTTCAGATGAGGATCGTCAACACGCTTGCCGATTAAGATTTTTTTGGTCGATGTATCATAGATAATACCAAGCAAATTGACCAAGAACACGCCCTTTTTAAAGATTGACCAGTCCATAATTATACCCTCACCTTTCTGTATATATTATACTACAAAACGATTCAAGGGTCATTCCCCTGGACGTCAGATATCCAGGGGTGTGACCGTACGCGGGGGTGCTCTCAGGCGAACGCGGGAAGGAGCAGCATCACGCTGGGCATGCCCTCGGAGGTGAGGTGGGCGCGACCATCGCGCACTTTGTGCCCAATATCACTTTCGTTTACGCACCATGTGTGCTTCGTGTTGCCACGGCCCTTGAAGGCCATGATGAGGGTGCGCATCTTGCTGCCCTTCGCTGGCTTCTGCCACCGACAGGTGGCGACGTTGACGTTGATGACGTCGTAGAGGCCCTCGGCGCCCCCGTTGTTCTGCAGGTGTTGTACTTCTGCAACGATGTCGTCAAGCGTTACGACGCCTTCTTGCGGTACGGTCATGTAATCTTCTCCCGCCTCTTTGTCTTTTACGAATGTGCGTCCAAGCGAGCCATCTGACGACTCGAACTCAAACGCATGAGTTGCTTTGTAGCCTCCCTTCGCAATAAGGTTGGGTAAGATAATAGACATTATCTAATAAAGAGTAAATTTTTACAAGCTTAAGAATTTACATAACTACGCGACGTGGCTGTTTAACTCGCTTTGGCTGACCCTGTGGGATAATCATCTTGGCGGCTTTTTCGCGGAGATTTGTAGCAAGCTCTATCCGTTCGGTACGCTCGTAAGCGTCTGCTAGGATATTCAATGTTTGGGGTATTGGGTCTAATTCGACCGCTTTTTCCAGTGATTCTATCATTTTTTTATCATGGCCCAGTTTTTCTTGAACTTTGGCATAGGCAATGTGACGCGAGGCCAGTTTGTTATCAATCGCCAAAGCTTGTTCAAACGCCAGGGCTGCCTTTTCAAAATTTTCAGTTTCCAGATAAATAAGCCCTACGTTATGCAAACTGCTGGCACTTGGTTCCAGAGACTGCGCTATTTCAAAACACTCAATAGCGTCATTTAGGGAGTGTTGTTTGGCATATAAAATGCCTAGTCTGTTGTAGGCACTGGCGTTTCGTTCATCTATACGTAAAATCGTAAGTAAGGCCTTTTCAGCCCTCAAGTATCTGTTCGTTTGAATTGATTCTTGGGCAATAGTCCAAAGTTGACTTAATTTATCAGAGATTCGAACAGGCAAATCAGCGGTAACCTCGCGGACGGTTTGAGGTTGATAGATAACCCAAGCACCCAAAAGCAATATTATAAAAAGTCCCAACATGTACAAAGTCCATTATACCAGAATGTGTAAAGACCCTTAAATAGCCATGGATGCTAAACAGAGGCGGATGTTGCCGTTCGCCTCTATACGTCCATAAGCTTTTAATAATTTTTCTATATATGTAATAGAGTCAATTTGGGGTTTTGAAATAATGCTTTTTTTCAGCATATTTGATGCATCTGTCAGTAGTTGCAGTGCGACCACCCTATCGTCTTTATATTTTTGTGCGATTAGCAGTTTTTGATACATATTACCGCTTAAAAGCTCGCGCGCATCCCGAACCATCGCACTACGTTCTTCAAAATAATCATTGTCTGTAGCTAGATTTGTTAGTTCGGCTGGTAATCCGGCAGCCATAAATAGTATTTGCGTCCGTTTAGTTTTATCATTAACACCCAATTTATCCAATAAATCGTTTGATTGTTCGTCATTTATTGGTTTAATGTCCAAATTCTCGGTTCGCGAGATGATAGTCGGCAAAAGTTTGGAGGTTGTATTTGATACCAGAATAAAGTAAACGTCGTCTCCTGGCTCTTCTAATAGCTTTAGGAAGGCATTTTGAGCCTGGGTAGTCATCCTTTCGGCGTAATCGATAATGATTATGCGCTGCTCAGCTGTTTTTGTGCGGGTTTCATCGTAAAGCCGCCTCATTATATCGACGCTAATTACACCTTTTTCGATATCTATTTTTTCATCTTTTTCAGGCAGAATGACGATTGGGGTTACTTTACGCAAAAACGCAATGTGTTTGGCTATCGTGGTCAATCCAACACGTTTTTCACCACTTAATAACATTGATTGTGGCATATTTTTCACTGTCAAGTTTAAACGTTTTTCGCTGGCTGGATGTAGGATTGGCTTGTCCATTGCACTTATACCTTAACTTTTGGGAATAATTTTATTAAATCATCTGGCAGTGGCGCTGTAAAAGTCTGCCGCTGCCCACTTGGAATCGTAATTTCCAGACTATAGGCGTGCAGATACAATCTGTCGGCTGATTTTCCGTATAATTTGTCGCCCAAAATAGGAGTTCCGATATACTTCATATGAACGCGTAATTGATGGGTTCGGCCGGTCTGAGGCTGTAGTTTTACAAGGGTGTATTTGTTATTCATATCAACAATCTCGTATCTGGTTACCGCTGATTTTCCGTTGGCATCAACGCGAAACATACTGGGTTTTTTAGGATTACGACCGATTGGCAGGTCAATATTTGCGATGTCAAGTTTTGGTTTACCATCTAAAACCGCATAATATGTCTTTTTCGTTTTTCTGTCTGCAAATTGTTTTTGTAACAATACGGCGGTTTCTGCGTTTCTGGCCCCAATCATTACTCCACTAGTGTCACGATCCAAGCGATGAATTATCCCGGGGCGGTTAGAGTCAAGATTATACGATGAATAGCGTCTGAAAAAGTCGGCAACCGTAAATTCATCGTTCAACTCACCTTTTGAGTGCGTCAAAACGCCGGCGGGTTTATTAATTACAATTACATTGTCGTCGATGTAGATAATCGGCAATTGATTATCTTTGAAATCGGGAGTTTCGGGAGTCTGAATCGAAATCTTGTCGTTCTCGGTAATTTCATGTTTAGATGACGTAATCACTTTGCCATTTACACTGATATTTCCAGCATGAATATGCTTTTGCCACGTACTGCGCGAGGTTTCGGGATAACGTTTAGCCAGTTCGCTGTCCAGGCGATGCTTGTCTGAATTAACTTCGAAAAGATATACCTCTTTGCCCTTAAACGGCATGGCATGGGTCGTGCTTGAATCGCGGGGATTTTTGATAAATTCACCCTGAACGTTGCTATTTTTGGTCTTTATTTGGTCCAGCGCATACAAAATATCGTCTTCGGCCGTATCATCCAGTAGTAAATACAGTTGATTATTCGAGAAACGGAAGGAAACCAATGTATTTATAGGGTTGGGGTGTGTTATTTTGACGTTTTCAATATTACGCGGAACATTATCGTCCCCTGCCAGTTCATAACGGCGTAGGACGTCAAGGATATCGCGACTGGATACTTTTACCACTTTAGCCCTTTGGTCGCAATCCGACAGCCTGCTGAGCCCGTAGGAGTGTTTCGTTGGCAACTGGTATCATGTCTCGTTCAGATTGGTGAAGTTTATCAATAATTGCGTTTTCGTTGACTTCTGATAACCTGTTTTGAAAATCCGTAAGGAACACTTCGACTTCGCTAGCAACAACTGCTTTGAAATTTCCATATCCAGTCTGACCCTTGTATTCGTTTACTACTTTGTCCAGCGAAATTCCACGTATAAGTGACAATATTTCAATCAAGTTGCTAATGCCAGGCTGTTTTTCACGATTGAAGTCGATTTTTGCAAGATTATCTGTAGTTGCACCCATGATTTTTTTGGCTGCAACTGCTGGATCGTCATTAAGAAAAATGACACCACGACCAGAGTCATCGCTTTTACTCATCTTTTTTGTCGGATCAATTAAATCTTTGATTCGTAGACCTTGGTCGTTACCAAAAAATTCATGTTGTTTAGGTACCGATTCCGGAACTATAAAGATATCACCGAATTTTTTATTCATACGCTGAGCTATATCACGCGTTATTTCAAGATGTTGCGTCTGATCATCGCCAACCGGAACGTATTTAGCATTGTAAAGCAAGATATCTGAAGCCATTAATACTGGGTAATTAAATAATCCAACGCTAACATTATCGTTAAGTTCTTTTGACTTCTCTTTAAACTGAGTCATACGACTCATTTCACCAAAACCAGTAAAACTATCAAGGATAACTGTTAGTTCGCTGTGGGCAGGGATGTAACTTTGGCGGTACATGTAAATATTGGGATTATCCAAGGGTAAACCGGCTGCTGCAAACAGCTTGGCGTTGTCCAGAATCTGCTTGTTTAGAAGCGAATGGTCAATTGGTGTAGTAAAACTGTGCAAATCAGGAATAAACATATTAATCTGAAACTCTTCAGAGCGCTGTTTTGCCATGTCAATAATTGGTAAAATGGCACCAAAATAATTGCCAATTGTTAAATCTTGGTTCGCACGGATTCCTGTTAAAATTACTGGTTTTGTCATATTGTTTACCATTATACATTAGTGAACGACTAACAAAAATCGTTCAAATAAAAAGCAGGGCGGCCGGATGCTTCCGCATCCGCCGCCCCTTGTCTACATGAACCTCTCACGTGTCTCTGGCCTAGTGGTCGCCCGGTCCCATTTGGTAACCAAGATCCAGGCTCCGCCCGCTAGATAGATGAAGACCACCACCGGCCACCTGTCTGTGGCGTGAATGGTCATCGTGACCAGCATGGCAGCCAGCAAAGCCGCGTACGTCCATCCATAGATGACGTCAATCTTTTCGGCCCCAGCGGGGCTGAACCGACCGACGTACGCGATTAGGAACAGGATTACTCCGGTCCCAATCACTGACCCAGCCATCACCAACCACCAGATCGGTGAGTCGATAGCCAGCCACAGAAGGACGGCGAACGTCAACGCCCCGTCTGGGATGTTGTCGACCAGGTGGGAGTCTTTCCTCCACCAGTGGTGTTCGTCGGCTGGGTATGGCCAACGTCTGGCCGCGATTCCATCCATGGCGTCTGTCGCAAGAGCGACGAGAAACATCATGGTAGCAAGTGGCCACAGGTGAAGCAAGATTGCCGGCGCTATTGCGAAAGCGATTATCAGTCGCATTCCGCTAAGTACGTCGGCGATGTATTTCTTCACTGCCTTCTCCTTCGTAGATGTGAGGTACGAATGTATCTAATTGAACATTATAACATAATCGCAATGTATTTGCAACTAATAAGACCCTGCAGGCAGAGTCTTATGATGATTCGTGTATATTTGATTAACGCTTTGAGAACTGTTCGCGTTTGCGGGCACTGCGTAAGCCGTATTTTTTTCGTTCTTTTTCGCGTGAGTCGCGTTTTAGGAACTCAGATTTTTTAAGTACGGTACGTAAGTCTGAAAAACCAACAGTTATTGCTTTGGCAATAGCTAGTTTAATTGCATCGACTTGACCAGACACACCACCGCCCTTAACAACGACAGTAATATCAAAATCCTGTTGCTTGTTTACTAGTGCTAGTGGGTCGGTAATCTCGGCCAGATGAGATTTATTATTCAAATAAACGTCTGCTGGTTTGTTATTAATCGTAATTTTACCTTTGCCTTTGTACAGGCGTGCACGAGCCGTGGCGCTTTTGCGTCGCCCTAGACCATAAAGATATTTTGATTCAGCCATGTTACATAACCTCGACTTTCGTTGGTGTTTGAGCAGTGTGATCGTGATTTTCATCAGCAAATACACGCAATCGTTTTAGGCGCTGTGCAGCCAGTTTATTGCGGGGCAACATGCCTTTGACCGCTTCTTCGATAATTCGTTCTGGGAATTTCTCGCGCATTTGTCCAAGACTTCGTTCGGTAATCCCACCAGGAAAACCAGAGTGACGATAATATTTCTTATCGATTTCTTTGTTACCAGTAACAACGACGTCTTTGGCATTAATGACTACGACATAGTCGCCATTATCAATATGCGGGGTGTAGGTTGGTTTGTATTTACCAATTAGGTATTTAGCAATAACACCGGCGACACGTCCAAGTGGCGCTGATGAAGCGTCAATTAAAATCCATTTAGGACTGACGTCGCCTTGTTTTTGTGAGTAAGTCTTGGCATTAACCATTACGCTTTTACCTCCTCGGCCTTGGTTTCAACTGGTTTATCAGTAATTTGGTCGACAAAAGCAATTGTAGCCATCTGTGCACCATCACCTACGCGAAGCGCAGTTCGTTTTACGCGGACATGACCACTTGAACGGCCCGTCAACTGCGGAGCGATTACGTCGAATAGCCGATTTGCAGCCTCTTGCGTGCTTAGAGCTGCGATTACTCGGCGTCGGTTGTCTAGGCCACCTTTTTTGGCTTTGGTGATGAGTTTTTCAATATAACGTACTGATTCTTTGGCTTTGGGGAGTGTAGTTTCGATTTTGCCATGCATAACCAAACTTGTCGCCAAGCCTTTCATAAGCGCGCGTCGTTCATCGCGTTTGCGACCAAATTTGCGTCCAATATATCCGTGTCGATGCATAGTTACAGTTCCAATTCCGCCAATTTTTCATTAACTTCGTCTAGTGCTTTTGATCCGAAACCTTTTAGTTCGCGTAAATCTTGTTCACTTAAAGTTACAAGATCATGAACCGTGCGAATTTCGTTGTTAATCAATGCATTGGCGGTTCGAGCAGTCAGGTTTAATTCTTCGACGGGTGTGTTCAATTCGTTCTTTTCACCTTCTTTGTCCTGTCCTGGTGCTGGGGCAAATTCAACTACAGTTGAGCCGGCAAGAGCAGTGTACTGATTGACCAAAATAGCTGCAGCTTCTTCAAAAGCCTCTGCAGGAGTCAATGTACCGTCTGTTTCAATAGTAACCAGGAGTTTATCAAGGTTTGATTCTTGGCCAACACGGGTGTTTTCAACTTTATAGCGTACACGCAGTACCGGGCTAAAAATCGCATCAACGGCAATCATATCGCTATGAACTCGCTTTGTGCTTGAATCTTCAATAGTTTGGTAACCACGGCCTGATTCAACAACCAAGTCCATTTGAACTGATTTTTTCGGATCATCAATCGTACAGATAATCTGTTCGGGGTTGATAAGTTCGACATCGGCAGTTGTTTTAATATCACCGGCAGTAACTGGACCCGCACCTTTTTTATCTAGGCGTAGCTCGACAGGTTCGTCGCTGAATGATTTGAAACGAACGTTCTTGATATTTAGCATGATATCAATGACATCTTCTTTCACACCTGGAATTGTTGTGAATTCATGTGTGGCACCTTCGATGCGGAAGGCAACTACGGCTGCGCCTTGAATACTGGATAATAGAACACGTCGTAGGCTGTTGCCTAGGGTGTTGCCATATCCGGCATGTAGCGGTTCGATATCAAATGTTGCGCTGGTTGCGCTGATTTCGTCAATATTTGCAAGTGCTGGGTTGTAAATAACTTTTGTCATTGTTTAGGCTCCTTACCCTTAACGTGAGTAATACTCTACGATTAACTGTTCTTTGATATCTGGTTCGGCTTCTTCGCGCGTTGGCAAGCCGGTTATGGAAATAGTTAGTTTTTTAGGGTCACTCTTGATCCAACCAAGAGGTCCCTGATAAGTGTTTTTAATTATTTCATCCATTTGGCTGAAATAACCGGATTTAGTACTTTTTGGACGGACGGTCAGTTCATCACCGGGTTTTAAACGGATTGAAGGGATATCAACACGATGACCGTTTAATAGGAAGTGGCCGTGACCAACTAATTGTCTGGCGCTGCGTCGACTGGTTGCAAAACCTGCGCGGTAAACTGCATTATCAAGACGTAGTTCTAGTAGTTGCAATAGGAATTCACCCGGTAGTAGTCCTCCACGATTTTGAGATCGGTCGGCCTCGTCCATTAATTTAGCGAATTGCTTTTCAAGCAGGCCGTAAGTGCGCCTGACTTTTTGCTTTTCACGAAGCTGAGTCGAATACAAACTTTGTTTGCCTTGACGTCCGTGGGCATGCATCCCGGGAATACCGGTCTTTTTTGCCATAACTTTGGCAGCTTTGGGGTGCATAATATAGCCTTCACGTCGGCTTTGTTTAACAATTGGGGAAGTATCTCGTGCCATAATCTATGCCCTTCTCGCTTTGCGTGGTCGCACACCACCGTGTGGAACACCAGTTACGTCTTTGATGCTGTCGACTGAAATTTCATAACTACTTAGCGCTCTGATGGCTGCTTCTCGTCCTAGGCCTACGCCTTTGACGAAAACATCAGCTGTTTTAGCACCAAATTGAGTCTTGGCTTTTTCTGCAACTTGTTCAGCTGCAATCTGGGCTGCATATGCAGTGCCCTTTTTACTGCCACGGAAACCAGTCGCACCGGCGCTTGATGCCGCCAAGGCGTTACCTGATTTGTCTGAAAAAGTTACGATAGTGTTATTAAACGTTGCTTGAATGTGAAACTGACCAGCTGGAACTGATCGGCGTTGCTTTTTCTTGGTTGATTTTGCTTCTGCCATAATCTAATTCCTTTCTACGTCTTGGACGCTGCTTTCTTTTGAGTTCCACCAACAGCAATACCTTTACCCTTGCGAGTCTTAGCATTTGTTCGAGTTCGTTGTCCATGGACCGGAAGTCCATTTTTGTGACGCAAACCACGGTATGAATTGATGTCTTTTAAGCGTTTAATATTATTTGTTACCAGACGCTGCAAATCACCCTCTACGGTATAATTTGTATCGATTACTTCACGTAATCGTTGTTCTTCAGCCTCGGTGAGATCTTTCACCCGAGTGGTCGGCTGTATTTTCGCCGCCGCAAGGATGGACGATGCAAATTTTGGACCGATGCCGTAAATATACGTCAAAGCGGTTTCAATCTGCTTTTCTGATGGAATGGTGATTCCAGCAATTCGAGCCATACTTAACCCTGCCTTTGCTTGTTCTTAGGTTTTTTCTTGTTGATGATCCTTAGTATGCCTTTACGACGGACTAATTTGTCATCGGGACTGATTTTTTTGACGCTAGCACGAACTTTCATGCGATTTCAAAACTCCTGCTGCCATTAAATTTAATCTTTTAAGCGGAAAGTGATTCTTCCCTTACTAAGATCGTAAGGAGTCAACTCGACTTCCACTTTATCGCCCGGCACAAGTCGGATATAATGTTTGCGCATTTTACCTGAAATGTGGGCAATTATACTATGACCATTCTCAAGTTCAACCTTAAATTGAGTGTTAGGCAGTGATTCCACCACCTTCCCTTGCAATTTGATTACTTCCTTTTGACTTGTCATAAGTTACAGCTCGTAATTATACACCAAAAGTCAACAGACGTAAAGAGATAATCAATAAAAAGTATTGCTCGTGTACTGTGTACCCGCGCTTTATGCGTAATTCCATTATATTTGAGCTTTTATTGTATGTCAAATTCGAAATAATCAACAAAGGTTGCTACTTGTAGTCGTCGTATGTGACCATTAGTGCGCGGGAGTTGATTTGACGCAGTGACTCAAGTGCAACGGAAACGACGATTAACAGTCCGGTACCGCCAATTGACAGATTACTTCCGGTGACTCCAGCAAAGGCGTACATCAAATACTGACCAAAGAATGGAAGTACTGCAATTGTTCCAAGCGCTAATGAACCGAACAGTGTCAGCCTGTTAACAGTACGTGTAAGATAGTCTTCCGTCTGCTTACCCGGTCGAATTCCTTCGATAAAACCACCCTGTTTCTGCAGATTTTCAGCTATTTCGTTTGAGTTGAAAACGATTCCTGTATAGAAGTATGTAAATGCTATAACTAGAAGAAAATATACGGTTGGATAAATTAGGGCCTGCAATGTCGAGCCCGTAAAAGTACCCGGACTTGGCGCTTGGAACCAGGCAATCAAGTTGTTTGCTAGCTGTGCAAATGCCGGGTTTCCGGTTGCTTTTAATATTTGACCCAGAAAGGCTGGTAGCGACAGGAATGATACGGCAAAGATAATAGGTATAACATTAGCTGAAATCAGCTTGACCGGTAATATACTTTTAATGCCTCCGTAGCTACTGTTTCCCTGTACCCGTTTAGCGTAATTTATCGTAATCACGCGCTGGGCTTCGTTAATTTTGACCAATAAGTACAATACAATTAGTGACGCTACCGTTAGTCCTATTGCTATCCAAAATGACACTGGGTTAACAGGGATGGTGAACCAATTGAAAACGTGCAGTGAACCCTTTGTCGTATTGAATAGCGACGAGCTGATTGTTGCCAGGGTTTTTGGCAATTGACTGACGATACCTGCAAAAATGATTAAGCTGATTCCGTTACCTATACCCTGTTCAGTGATAAGTTCACCCAGCCACATCAACAGAACCGAACCCGCTGTCATTGCAGTGACGGCAACTATCCAGTCAATTGGCGACGAGTTGTTTAGCACTGTCGTGTTTCCAGCTAAGACTGTTTGACGCAAGATAAAGATAAAGGCAATAGATTGAACAATAGCCAACGGAACGGTAATCATACGGGTCCATTGGTTGATTTTACGTCGTCCGGATTCGCCGTCTTTGTGAAGTTCTTCAAGTTTTGGAATGGCTTTGGTCAGCAGTTGAGTGATAATTGAGGCGGTAATAAAAGGGCTCATTCCGACTAGAATAATTGAAAAGCTCGTAAGCGCTCCACCGGTCAGCAGATTCAAAAATCCACCAAAGTCGGATTTACTAAGTAGGCTGTTAATTACCTCTTTAAGTTGGGTCGGCTCTGCCAATGGAACAGGAATATGAGCCAACAAACGATAAGCAACTATAATGCCCAACAAAATCAGGACACGCTTTAACATGTCGCGGTTTTTCAGTGATTTTAGAATCGTTTTCCAATTCATTGCTCGTTATTACCCCTATAATTTACATTATTTACTGGATTTTTCGGTCTTTTTCGTGCTTTCTTTCAATGGTACAGCAGTCTTTACAAATGTGCCACCAGCCTTTTCAACTGCTTCACGGACACTTTTACTAGCACCCGATACTTGCAACGTAATCTTTTCGGTAAGTTCACCACGTTTAATCACTTTAACTGATTGATGTGGAGATGAAATATAGCCCGCAGCAAATAGTGTTTCGTTATTTGCGACTTTGCCCTTGAATGCGTTCAAGTGGTCCAGATAAACAACCTGAGCCGGAGTTCGTAGTGACTTAAATCCACGAGCTTTTGGAATAGCGGTAACAAGCGTTCGTGAGCCACCAGCGAAGTTTGGTCCTTGTTTTTTGCCAGTACGAGAGTTTTGACCCTTAGTACCACGACCAGCAGTCATGCCTTGACCGGCAGAAATACCACGCCCAACCCGTTTTGGGCCTTTGTTAGTAGATACCTTTAGTTCGTTATACTTTGTCATTTGTTTTCTCCTTATCGGCAACTTTCTTTACGGCAGGTGTTTTTTCAACTGTTTTAGCAACAACGGGTTTTACTGGTTTTGCATTTAGCCATTCACTCTTTGGAACTTGGTTTCGTAGAGCTTCGATTGTTGCATACGCAATATTAACTTTATTGGTTGACCCAAGTGATTTAGTCAAAACGTCACGAATTCCAGTAACTCCGATAATCGAACGTACTACACCGCCGGCAATTATGCCGGTACCAGGTGAAGCCGGTTTCATCATGACGCGAGCGCCAGAATATTGGATTTCGCAGTCGTGCGGAATTGTGTCTTTTTCAATTGCAATATTAATAATGTGTTTCTTGGCAACGTCGGTTGCTTTGGCTATTGCTGCCTGAACGTCGGCGCCTTTTGCAACTCCGATTCCGACTTTGTTCTTATCATTTCCTACGACAACTAGCGCCTTGAATCGAAAACGTCGTCCACCTTTTACTACGCGGGCAACACGATCAATATTAATTACTAGTTCCTGATATTCTTTGGGTTCAGCCGGTGCATCACGTCGTCCGCCTTGTCGGGGACCGCGTGTGTTTGTCTGTGGTCTTGGGGCTGTTTCGGCCATAATTAAAACCTTAGTCCTTCCTTACGTGCGGCATCTGCCAGGGCACGTAATCTTTTAGCATATTTATGACCATTTCTATCAAATACAACTGTTTCAATCTTGGCTTTTTTAGCCTTTTTAGCAATATCAATACCGATTTGCTCGGCTTTTTCTGTAGTTGTACCGGTAATTTTGCTGCCAACGGTCGAGCTGGATGCAAGAGTATGTTGTTTTACGTCATCAATTAATTGCACAGTGATATGCATGTTGCTAATTGAGACCGTCAAGCGGGGTCGCTGCGCTGTCCCAGATATCTTTGATCGGACTCGGCCTTTTCGAAGACCTTTATTTAATGTCTTCTTATCCAGATTACTCATTATTTTCCAGCCTTTCCAGCCTTGCGTCGTACGACTTCATCGCTATATTTAATACCTTTGCCCTTGTATGGCTCAGGTTTTTTAATTTTTCTAATTTCAGCAGCAGCTTGACCGACGGCTTGTTTACTGATACCTGAAACGATGATATTCATCTTTTCTACGGTCAGTAAAATGCCCTCGGGCGCTTTGTATTTAACAGGGTGAGAAAAACCTAGTAACATTTCAATTTCGCTGCCACCGCCGCTAACGCGAAAGCCAACACCATTTACCTCTAGTTTCTTTTCGTATCCCTTAGTTACACCGACAACAGCATTGTTCAGTAGTGCTCTTTGCAAACCGTGTTGCGCCTTGGCGATTTTTTCGTCGTCCTTGCGCGTTACAATTGCTTGATTTTCCTGTAGTGTTACAGTTACGTCGCTCAGATGTGGTACGGTAAGTTCGCCTTTTGGCCCTTTTACAGTGACAATATCTGAGTCAACCGTGATTGTCACACCGGCTGGGATGTCAATTGGTAGTTTTCCGATTCGACTCATATTCAATCCTTTTTCTTAATATCCTTAATAAATCTTTAGTAGTAATTCGCCACCTAGGCGTTGTTTAACTGCGGTATGACCTGGCATAACACCCTTGCTGGTGCTGACTAGAACCATTCCACGGCCATTTTTGACTCGGGGGATGTCAGCAGCACTGGCGTAAACACGTCGGCCTGGTTTAGAAAGCCTGGTAAGTTCTGTGATTGTTGGGTTTTCGCCTGGTTGGTTAATTGTTATAACCAGCGTATCGCGCGGTTTAGTGGACTCAACCTTTACTTCACTTAAATAATTAGCTTTCTTAAGCTCCTTTGCAACAGTAACTTTCAGCTTGCTGGAAGGAACACGTATCTCGTTTTTACCTACCATAACCGCATTTCGGATGCGAGTTAGCAGGTCGGCGATTGGGTCAGTTGATTGTAATGACATATTTTATTCCTTTCCTACCAGCTACTCTTTGTTATACCGGGAATTTCGCCTTTACTGGCTTTTTCACGGAAGTTAATACGATTTAATCCGAATCGGCGCATATAGGCGTGTGGTCTGCCCTCTAGTACGTCGCGGTTTTTCCAACGGGTTGGCGAACTGTTAAGTGGCAGTTTTGCCAAGCCTTCTTGGTCGCCTAGTTCTTTTAGTTCAGCTCGTTTTTCGGCAAACTTTAGGATCATTTTCTTGCGCTTTTCGTCCCTTGCGACTGAAGATTTTTTAGCCATTAGTTTTTGCCTCCTTGTTTTTCAAACGGTACACCAAACTTTTCAAGTAATGCTCGACTGAGAGTGGCATCGCCACCGGAAATCACAAATGTGATTTGTAGGCCGTGTGACACCTGGGTTTCTTCGAAGGTTAGTTCTGGGAAAATTGACTGTTCGACTACACCAAAGTTGTAATTACCGGATTTGTCGAATGCTTTGGCCCTAACACCGTGAAAATCACGAGTTCGTGGTAAAGATACGTTGACAAACCTGTCTAGGAATTCATACATTCGTGCGCCTCGCAGGACAACACTGATACCAACGCGGTTTAATCCTGCGCGTATCTTGAAGGTTGCGATTGATTTTTTAGCCATGCGGTCGATTGGGTGTTGGCCGGTAATCTTGGTTAGCGTATTGTTTACGACCTCATAGTAATGCTTGTCGTCTTTGTTTTTTCCAGTTCCTACGCTTACTACAATCTTTTCAAGTTTTGGAACTTGATGAACGTTTTTAAGGTTTAGTTCGGCTTGTAGTTCCTTGACAATTATGTCTTTGTACAAGGCTTTCAGGCGAGGAGCTGTTGAAGTTAGGGTAGATTTTACCATTACTTTATCTCCTTGTTATTATGTTGACGAGCAACACGTGTTTTCTTGCCATCGGTATTCTTTGTTAGGCCTACTCGGCTGGTTTTAGCAGATTTTTCATCAATAACCAACGCAACTTTGTGAATTGGTGTTGGTACGTGAATGTCTTTGTGGCCACCGCGTGGGTTTTGCTGAGTTGGTTTAACTTTACGGTGAATATTACCGATTCCTTCAACAAGTACGGCATTTTTCTTGGTCAAAACGGATAATACTTTACCCGTAGTGCCTTTATTAGATCCACTAATGATTTTTACAGTATCACCCTTTATAATTCGTTTAATCGTTGCCATATTATAGTACCTCCGGTGCTAGGCTAATAATCTTGGCATAACCCTGGTCACGAAGTTCACGTGGGACTGGTCCGAATACGCGTGTTCCCTTGGGATTTTTGTCATCACCAATAATTACTGCGGCATTATCATCAAAGGCGATAGTCGAGCCGTCTTTACGTTGAATTTGATCACGAGTTCTAACGACTACGGCTTTGACAACTGATTTTCGTTTAACAACACCAATAGCAGATGCAACTTTGACAGTAGCTACGATTACATCGCCAACTCTTGCATATCGACGTTTTGTTCCACCCAAAACGCGGATGCAAAGAATTTCTTTTGCTCCTGAGTTGTCGGTGACCTTAAGTCGGGTTTCTTGTTGTATCATATTATGCCTCTACCTCGTCCTCTTTGAGTTGAATCGTGCCGTGGGTTTTTTCAATAACTTCAACCAGAGTGAAAGCTTTTCGCTTGGAAACTGGTCGAATTTCTGAAATCGTTACTTTATCACCTTTTTTTGCAACGTTCTTTTCGTCATGTGCCATATATTTACGATTAACAGAATAAAGTTTTCCATAAATAGGATGGGTTTGACGGCTAGTAACAGTGACTGTGATGGTTTTATCGGCTTTGTCTGATGTGACAATTCCGGAAAGTGTCTTGGCCATATTATTTATCCTCCTTGTTATCAGCACTAATGGCTGCGGTAATTGCGGTGTGTAGCCTAGCGATATCTTTTTTAACAGTTGTAATAACTCGTGGATTTGTCAGTTCGCCAAGTTTATGACCTCGACGGTTTTCAACTAGTTCATTTTGCTTTGCCAATAAATCTTTTCTAAGTTGAGCCAAGGTTTTGACTTCCACGACGTTCTTTTTAACTTTGGTAGTTTTCTTGGTTGTAGTAGCCATTAGATTTGCTCCTTTACTACAAACCTGGTTTTAACAGGTAGTTTATGTGAAGCAAGTCTCATGGCTTCACGAGCCATAGATTCTTCTACGCCCTTCATCTCGAACAATATTGTTCCGGCCTTGACTTTGGCCACGAAAAATTCAGGATTGCCCTTACCACTGCCCATCTTGACATCAAGTGGCTTTTTGGTAACAGGTGTGTGCGGGAAAACTCGAATCCAAATCTTGCCACCACGAGCAATATGACGAGTCATCGCCTGCCTGGCTGCCTCGATTTGGCGGCTGGTAATTCGTTCGTTGGACTGCGATTGCAAACCGTAGTCACCAAAAGCAACGTACTGACCGCGTGTTGCGACGCCGTTGTTTTTGCCTTTTCGGACTTTTCGGTGTTTAGTCTTTTTTGGAAGTAATACCATGATTAGACCCTTTCACCCTTGTAAATCCATACCTTGACGCCAAGAATCCCAACTGGGGTTTTAGCGCGGGCATAGTGGTAATCAATATCAGCACGAAGTGTGTGAAGAGGAACAGATCCCTCAATCATTTTTTCAGTTCGGGCCATTTCAGCATTGTTCAAACGTCCTGAAACTTGAAGACGAACTCCTTTTGCACCTGCGGCCATCGTATTCTGAGCAGTCATTTTCATAACTCGTCGGAAATTTGCACGTCGTTCTAATTGTCTGGCGATATTTTCTGCAACGAGTTTAGCGGCTAGTTCTGGTCGTTTTACTTCTTCGATATTCAAACGTGCCGGCAGACTTGCAATTTTTTCAATCAAATCTTTCAGTTCGGTGACCCCAACGCCACCACGACCGATAACAACACCAGCCTTGGCTGTATGAATCGTAATTGTAATCAAATTAGCTGAACGCTCAATCTCGATTCGATTAATTGTTGGTCGGCTTTCAAAGCGTTTTTCAATAAGTTCGCGAATTTTATGATCTTCGTGTAACCATTTGGCGAAATCCTTTTTAGGGGCAAACCAACGGGATTCCCAGTTTTTATGGACTTGAAGACGGAAACTAATTGGGTTTACTTTATTACCCATTACTTTTTCTCCTTTTCATCTGTAGATTTAGCACTTTCAGCCTTTTTTACAGGAGTTTTTACTGGTTTAATATCACCGGTTACTTCAACTAAAATGTTGGCTGTTTTCTTTTGGAAACGGCGCGGACGGCCCATAGCTGCAGGTTTGAATCGTTTCAATCGGACACTAGATGTTACTGATAATGTCGAAATTGAAAGGGTTTTACCGTCAAGACCATGATTATTAATGGCATTTGCTTTGGCACTTTCAATCGTCTTTTTAACAGGTAATGCTGCGCGTTTTGGCGTATGCGACAAGATGACTAATGCATCATCGACACTTCGGCCACGCACTAAACTAGCAACCAATGACACTTTCCTTGGAGTTAAGGCTACACTTTCAGCATAGGCTCGGACTGTTTGCAAATTAGCCATTATTTCCTGTCCTTTCCACCATGTTTGCGGAATTTACGAGTAGGACTGAATTCACCAAGTTTGTGACCAACCATATTTTCAGAAACTAACACCGGTACATGCACTTTGCCATTATGCACAGCAATGGTACGTCCAACCATTTCAGGGCTGATTGTACTGGCACGGGCCCAGGTTTTAATAACGGTACGGTCATCAGCTCCAAGTGCAGCAACTTTCTTTGCTAGCTTGAAGTCAACGAATGGTCCTTTTTTAAGTGAACGACTCATAATTTACTTCTTCCTCTTCGCTTCATGGCGACTTTTAACAATAAGTTTACTGACATCTTTACGACGCCTGGTTCGATATCCCAAGGTCAATTGGCCCCATGGAGTCTGGGGTGGTTTACCCGTACCGTGCCTACCGCCATCACCACCACCGTGCGGATGATCTGCAGCATTCATAACAACTCCACGTACACCTGGACGAATACCTTTTCGACGGTTTCGGCCGGCTGAACCGACTTTGATGTTTTGGTGTTGGACATTCCCAATTACACCGATAGCAGCGGTTGCTTCCTGTCGGAAACGACGAACTTCACCTGATGGCATACGTACCTGAGCATAATCGCCTTCTTTGGCCATTAACTGAGCCTTCGTACCGGCAGAACGAACCATCTGAGCGCCTTTACCAGGGTTAATCTCGATTGCATAAATCTGGGTTCCAACAGGAATTCGGGATAGTGGCATGCGATTACTTGATTCAATCGGTGCCTTTGGTCCGCTTTTAATAACTTTACCTTTTTCCATTGAAGTATCAGCTAAAATGTAGTGAGAAAGCCCGAATTGGTCTTTTACTCGAGCAATCCTGGCACTGCGATTTGGATCATATTCAATTTCTTCAACAGTTACTTTCAAACCGGCAGCCATATTATGATTCAGTAGTCGATAATGTCGCTTTACGCCGCCGCCACGGTGACGTACGGTAATACGGCCTGTGTTGTTGCGACCGGCATTTTGCTTTTTACTCTTAAGCAGGCTTTTTAGCGGTTTCTTTGTCGTAATTTCACTGGTATCTTGTGAAGTCATACCACGCCTAGCAGGAGTTGTTGGGTTATATTGTTTAATCGGCATTATTTCTTCTCCTTTGCGGCAGTTTTGGTATCAGGTTCAGTAGCCTCGTCAAAAACCTTAATACTGTGACCTTCGGCTAGCGTTACATAAGCCTTTTTGCTGTCTTTACGAAGCGCAATTCCTGGAGCGGATCGTTTACCTCGGTTTGCACGAATGGCTTTTCCTGATTGGACAAGCGTCTTGATACTGATAATTTTAACTTCAAATTGAGCTTGAATCGCGTCGGTAATCTGCTTTTTGTTAGCAGTAACTGGAACATCGAATACATAGACGTTGTCTTTGGCCATGCCGTAGGCTTTTTCAGTTGCTCGTGGATATACTGGAATCAAGGTATTCATGTTATTTACCTACCTTTGTCAGCCAAGTTTTGATAACTTCGACAGATTTTGGCGTAAGTACGATTTTATCAGCATTTAGGATGTGATATACGCTTAGATAATTTGCACGGATAAGTAGAATGTTCTGGATATTATTAGTAGAACGTAGGATTTGAGGGGTTTTTTCGTCAACTACTAGCAAAACTTTGCGTTCAAGTTTGTTAGTTGTCAAGAATTTAGCAGCGTCTGATGTCTTTCCGGAAGTTTTAAAGTCTAAAATAACGATTTTCTTAGCCTTGTTTGCCAGTGTTAGGGCCTGGCGAATTGCAACACGCTTGCTGGTAGTCGAAAGTTTAATCGAGTGGTTTTCGGTGCCATTAGGTCCGAAGGCGATACCGCCACCGCGCCAAATTGGGTTACGGGATGAACCAAAACGCGCACGCCCTGTGCCTTTTTGCTTCCATGGTTTAATACCGCCACCACTTACTTGACCGCGTTTTTTAGTATTTGCATGGGCAGAACGTGCATTTGCAAGGAAACTGTCATATGCCAATTTCAATAGTTCGTGATTATTTACATCAACATCAAATATATCTTTTGGTAGTGTTGTCTTTGCGACTGGTGTTTTTACTGTTTCAGCCATTATGATTTACCTCCGATAATAATCAGACCCTTTTTAGGTCCCGGCACTGCGCCGCGAAGCCCAATCAGGTTGTTTTCTTGATCGATATAAGCAACTACTAGGTTTTTAACAGTAACGCGGTCGTGGCCCATTCGTCCTGCCATGCGCTTGCCCTTAAAGACGTGTTGAGGATACATCGAACCAATTGATCCGACTTTTCGAACATCACCCTGGCCACCATGTGTATGACGGCTAGTCATGAAATTATGTCGTTTTACAGTTCCGGCGAAACCTTTTCCTTTGCTAGTTCCTGTCGCGTCGACAATATCACCCAGTGAAAAGGCTGTGACATCCAATTTATTACCGACAGACAAACCTTCAGGCAAATCTGGTACGCGAATTTCACGTATATGTTTAGGTGTTACGTTTGCTGGTTTTGTATGCCCGGCAACGGCTTTGGTTGGGTTTTTACCTTCACCAAAGGCTACTTGGACAGCTGTATAGCCGTCGGTGTCAACAGTTTTAAGTTGGGTAACAGTCATCGGGCCGGCTTGAATCAACGTTACAGGTACTGCAACGCCGTCTTCGCTGATGATTTGGGTCATACCGATTTTGGTACCTAGAAGTGCCTTCATAGCCCTTTTGCTCCCACTTAAAATTCTTGGTGGAAGGCAGTATCTTTATCTGTTAGACTTACCAATTCACCAAGAATAGTTAATATATTCGTATAAGTTACCGTTTAACTTTATCACACCATCTGTTACGCGTCAATAAAATTATGGGACAGTTACGGCAACTGGCACGTTACTATTTGTACCTGTCGTGTTATTGCCTAATTCTCCCATATCATCAAGTCCCCAGCAGTAAGCTTGACCATCTGAGGCAATTACACATGTCGCACCCCCCGAAGATATAGATGAAACAGTTTTACCACTTAGAACACCGTTAGTGTCGACCGCGTGAGGAGCGAGTGAACCGCTACCGGCCGTGCCATTTCCAAAATCACCATTTGTATTATCGCCCCAGCAATAGGCATTGTTATCGGATGCAATTACGCAAATATGATCTGGGTTTGTTAAATCAGAGCCAACTGTGATTGATTTTATCGTCTTTCCGCCTAATGCTCCACCCCCACTCGGACTATCGGACCCATAACAATATGGGTAATCATCCAATCCAATCCAACACGCATCTGCACCACCGTAAGGGCTGGTTGATACGGCTTTTTCACCCGAACCGTCAGTTAGTATTGGAACCCTACCGCCAAAGCTTCCACCCCAGCAATATAAATATGTATCAGAGGCGACGACACAGGCACTAGCAAAACCACTTGAAATAGATGAAACCGTTTTACCACTTAATACACCAGTAGTTAATACAGCAACCGGAATGTTGCTACTAATTGCAGAGTTATTCCCAAGAGCACCAGCACTAGTGTTCTGACCCCAACAATATGGCTTATTGTCCGATGCGATTGCACAAACAGCCCAGTCGGAGCCCACAGAAATGGATTTTACAGTCTTTCCGCTTAATGCGCCAGCTGTTGAAACTGCAACGGGAACTTTACTTTGGCTTGATGCGCCATTACCGAGTACACCGCCAGTACCCATCCCCCAGCAATAAGCATTACTGTCTGATGCTATTGCACAAGTAACGTATGCACCAGCCGAAATTGCGGTAATTGTCTTGCCACTTAGAACTCCGCTGGTATTAACCGGTACAGGAACTGGGCTATTTATCAGTGAATTATTACCAAGCTGTCCACTGGCATTATCACCCCAGCAATAAGCATTATGATCTGACAAAATACCACATGTATGATCGGAACCGGCCGATATTTGCAACCATGTCTTTCCGCCCCCAGCAACGTAAAGAGCGGCAATGGTGTTTTCGGTTATTCTGTAAGTGACCGTATTTACGTTCGTAGCATCTAACGTAAAGGTTTGTGGTGTGCCGCCGCCGCCCGGTGTATAAACAAGAGAATTACCCGGACTAGTTTTTATACAAAAGTTAGAGTCGACTGGATTTGGGCAATAGGTATTTTTACCATCAAATGACATGGATGTTGGATATGAACTATGCTGTATAAAATATAGCTTCAGCTGGTTAGAGCCGTTTGTCAGATCGGACTGCATTGATGCAGTTGCAGCCCTGTTATTAACTCCGATATATGAAACCAGGGCAATTATGGATAGGATGCCAATGACTACAATAACCAAAATTAACTCGACTATCGTAAAGGCGCGTTGATTTAAGTACTTTTTTTCAGCTTGATTTTGACTTATTTGATTATTAAGATTAGTATCTATCAAATTTTTCATGAATTTAATAAAGTTTATCATCATGTTTTATCATATGCAATACAATAATTTTGTGTTTATTTTTATCTGTAGAATCATGTTAATATGAAATAGACAATGAAGAAGAGGCGTCCTCGTCACGATAAACCCATACTAAAGGCACTGACTTTTTGTGCTTTAGTAATTTTAGTTGGTACTATCTCGTTTCAAGCTTGCGTATATATTAATAATCAACACGATATAAACGAGAAAAACGTTAAGATTCAACTGATAAAAGAAAAGGCCGCAGTAATTGAGGCCTTACGAAAAAAACCTGTATATATTACTTTGCCCGGCGCTAAACCCATTCGAGCTATTGTCGACGACTATACAAAACCCGACAGTATTTGGGCAATAGTAGGCAAAACTCATCCGATTTCTACTGAATATATCCCGCCAGACCTTAAGATTCCCGACGTTGCAACCAGAACCGATAAGAGTGATGACGAGCGATCGGTTCGCGCTATCGCCAATACACCGCTTAAGATGATGTTTGAAGCCGCCGCCAAAGCTGGCCACAATCTGATGATTGGTAGTGGCTATAGGTCAGCCGCACTGCAAAAGGTGTATTTTGACAGCCTAGCTGGATCGGTTGGTGAAGTTGACGCCAACCAGGCGATTGCAAAGCCCGGACAAAGTGAACATCAAACAGGACTGGCTGTCGACATTAGCACACTAAGCCGAAGCTGTTACCTAGACCAGTGTTTTGCGACTACGGCCGACGGGCTTTGGTTAGCGGACAACTCATATAAATACGGTTTTATCTTGCGATTCCCACGTGGTTCCGAGGCAATTACAGGCTACCAATATGAACCTTGGCACTTTAGATATGTTGGGGTGGATTTGGCTACGGCATTGCACGAAAGCAACCTAACGCTCGACGCCGCTTGGCCATATTTACAAACTGCTGAAAAGACTTTGCGCAAAAACGGTGCTATTTAACCGTAACTTCAGGGCCTAAAATATCAACTACGTATTGTTTTTGCTGCGCAACGGTGGTGTTAAAAAGTGATTTAGACAAAGGAACTGCCGCGTCATTTAACAGATAAATCATAGCATTTTTACGTGCCAACAAGTTGTTACTAGCAGCTTCACTAGCCATCCAATCGTAATGCATATAAGTTGGTGTAAATGTCAGTTTTCCGATAGAAATTTTGCCACCTGTTTTGCTGATATCAAACTGGGCGATTCCACCTATTAATTCCTTAAGATTTAGCTGCGATGATAACATATTACCTAACGAATACCAAACAACGGTTTTACTACCATCGCTTCTGTTGATTATTTGAGCTTTCTGCAACACGTGCGGGCCTGTACCTATAATGATATCAGCTCCAAGTGAGCTTAGCAGGTTTGCTTCATTCAGTTGTTCGACGCCGACCGTACTTGAATCTTCGATTCCCCAATGCATAGACACGATTACGACATCGGCTTTTGTGCGCAGTTGCGCTATCAGCCGCCTAACAAGTGCTTCGTCATGATAGTTGTTGACGCTATAGCCCGGAGTTGAATTATTATTATTAAAGTCAGCAAAAGATACAAAACCGACTTTTATTCCGTTCATTTCAAAGACCCCGGGTTTGTTTTGATCATCAGCACTTTTATTAGCGCCACTAACTGCTAGTGGATGCAATTTGGACCAAACGTCGATTGTTGCGTTAGTGGCAGCAACTCCCTTGTCTCCCATATGATTGTTTGCTAGGTTTATCAAATTACAACCGGCACCGCTACGTAAATCCGCCGAAAACTGTGTCGGGGCATTAAATGCCGGATAGCCACTGATTCCGTATTGTTCGCCTGAACTTAAGCCCTCCTGGTTGCAAAATACTACGTTTGCATTCTTGTAAGCCGATTTGATATTTGTAAAATACTTCGCAAAATCGTAACTATTCCCGACCCTTGCATTTGCAATAATCGTATCATGAGCCAACATGTCGCCCATAGCGGCCATGTGAATAATTGGTGTATTCGAACTATTAGGGTTTTGGGTTTTAGATTGTGATTGAGAACCCTTATTAATATTGGTATTTTTTGATAGTTTGTTATGAGAAATTAAATATAAAGTTATTAACGTGCTAATAATCAAAACAATTAGTACTAAAACAACAACTAACTTTGATTTTCTTTTTTGATTCTTTTTTAGCTTCATCCTCTGTAAGTATATCAAAAAAATTCTTATTTCATTTAAGCGTGCGATAACGCTTGAGTTTATCGGCAAAATAAGTCATACTGTTGTCATAAAGTATATACGCAATTCGCCGTACGGTGAAGCGATAAAGGAGATCTAGTTAAATGGCAACTGCAAAAAAAGCTACTAAAAAGAAAACTGCAACAAAACATGTCAAGCATGTGAAGAAAGTAGCTCCGCTAAAATCATTTAAGCTGGCAAAAGAGCCTACGCCATTTGTATCATTCCGAGTTACTGATCAAACGGTTTATTGGTCAATCCTTTTGATTTTGATTCTTATTTTGGCACTTTGGGTTCTTCAAATTCAAATTAACATTTCTGATGTATTGAACCAAGTCAACGTATAGTTTTGACATCAAATTAAAATAACCCCGTCAATACGGGGTTATTTATTTGCCTAAAATAGTTTACATTCGTATTTCGGCATCAACTCCAGCTGGAAGACTGAGGTTTTGCAGACTATCGATTGTTTTTGGTGTTGCATTTGTAATATCAATTAAACGCTTGTGAACACGCATTTCAAATGCTTCACCGCCTTTTTTATAAACGTGGGGTGATTTTACGACCGTGAATACACTTCGACGCGTTGGAAGTGGTACTGGACCAGATACGCTAGCGCCCGTGCGGATTGCCGTATCAATAATTTGTTTTGCTGACTGGTCGATGACTTTGTAGTCATAGGCCTTAAGCCGTATACGAATACGAGGACTTTGTTCTTTGGTTGCTTTTTCTGCCATTGTCGTTCCTTTATACCGTAACCTCTGCTGTAGACCAGTTTTGTTCTGCTACTGCCGAGTTCTCGATATCATTAATAATATGCTAAAATTATAACATCATATCCTATACAAGGAAAGAGGGCATTTTAACGAGTGCCCAGCTCGTGTTGCCGAAGCATGCTGGTTAAACCATCGACAATTCTCTGCGTCTCAACTTGCGGGGACTGTCTCCACACGCCTGGGCATACATACACTCTTCGCACCGTCGGGACCATTTGTTCTTACAGTGCTCCTTGTGGTGGGCATGTAGTGCTCTGTGGCATCTGACGTGAGTTTGGAGTTTTTTGTTAATACCTCCTGACAGTCTGAATGGTTTTTTTGGAAAGTGCAGGTGGTGATCGTTCGAGGGCTCTGCGTCTAGCGATTCATGGCAAATTGCACATTTCGCCACTTTTGCTCCTTAGTGCACTGTCGTGTCGAGCCCGACGTTGATGTCGATGTAGTCGCTGGCTTTTCCGATAATGACAGCATTGCCTATTCTTTTGAAGCTGTAGTTGTCTTCGGAATCGAAGAACCCGGCGTTCACCAGACCCGGCATTACACTTTCAAGAATCTCTTGTTCAGAGCGGTCTTCGCCGCCAACCAGCATACAGACCATCTCGGACTCGATATCGTCCCAGTCAATATGCCTATTCAGCAAATCATAGAAGACAGACATCGACTCACCGGTCATGACACGACTGCCCTTGGAACTTCTGCGTATATGCGCAAAACCATCTTGGGCCTCCGTTTGTTGAGTTTTGATAGGTTCTTTACCCTCTTGCTTCTAGGCAAAGAAAAAGCTCCGCTCATAAGGCTTCATCTTTGGCCATAAACAAACAACCGTGCGTATCAACAAAGCCCGCAACCCCTCTGTAATATGTTTGAAGTATATCAGTTTACGCAGCGTATCTCAAATGTTCAATATATTTATTGTAGCCAACTGAAATACCAATGCCGGTTCCAGCACTCCGATCGCCACGCGTCCAACCCATCTCGAATTGACGCGTTGCTGTTAAATGAACTATTGCTAGCGCCGATCCACCCAGTATTCTTTTTCTGCCAAGTTCTGGAATTATTATTGTTCCAAATAATTCAGGCATTTTTTCTCCCTTAATGCGCTGGTGCGCCGACAACATTGCAAGTGTAGCAACATCAAAACTGAACATATCAAAGTCAGGATTGTCTGATTCATATTGCTCGCGGCTTATCTTGAACGCATCTTTTTGCGTCTCACTATCTTTTATTGAATCGTCTGGGCTGACATTGTGATGATCAAACGGCATATTAACAAAGTGGGCATAAGGAAACATTGCATTTTCACCGTCACTAAACGCCAGTCGAGATTGGCCGGATAATCCAGATATATCAGCTTTGTATTTTTTACGCCGTCCAAGTCCCTTTAATAGATGGCTAATATCGTGAGCGCCATGCGTCCAATGGGTTTCATGCCAAACTGAAAAATTAGGGTATTTTTGCCCATCACCGTATATATGTCCATCGAATTTATCTAGAACTTTTCGTAACTGGTAGTCGTTCTCTAGTGGTAGATGTATAAATGGCTCACCGGGGCGTGGCTGGTCTTCAATTAATTGCGTATAGTCGTTTTTAAGAACTTCTGCTAATAGTTCTGGATCCTTTGCTATATCAAGCCCCAGAATAGTCGCCGCTTCAACAGAAACGCCAACACATTCAGCAATGTTCACCCCTTTTGGTTTTTCATTCATTCGATGACTTATTTTACATCAATTTGTTAATATGTCAAAATTATCATACAAAAATACCTCCATATTTCAGGAGGTATTTTATGTATCAAAAATCTAAATTATTTGATAACTTTGGTTACTACACCGGCACCAACGGTTTTGCCACCTTCGCGAATAGCAAATGTTAGGCCTTTTTCCATAGCAATCGGTGCAAGTAGTGTAACTTTGAAAGTTACGGTGTCGCCAGGGATGACAAGTTCTTTGTCAGCTGGAAGTTCAACTTCACCAGTTACATCGGTTGTTCGGAAGTAGAATTGTGGTTTATAACCCTTGCTGAAAGGAGTGTGGCGTCCGCCTTCTTCTTTTTTAAGGATATAAACTTCTGCATCGAATTCGGTGTGTGGAGTTAGGCTGCCTGGTTTGACAACAACTTGTCCGCGTTCGATTTGTTCGCGTTCAATACCGCGAAGCAGTACGCCGGCGTTGTCGCCCGCTTGGCCTTGGTTAAGATTCTTTTTAAAAGCTTCAATACCAGTAACGACAGATGTTTGAGTTGGTTTGATACCAACGATTTCAACTGGGTCGTTAAGTTTGATAACGCCTTGTTCGATACGTCCGGTAGCAACTGTTCCACGGCCTTTGATTGAGAAAACGTCCTCAATTGGCATTAGGAATGGTTTGTCTAGATCGCGGACAGGATCAGGAATATAGTCATCAAGCGCTTGGACAAGTTCCATAATTGAATCTTCGTCTTCTTTACTGCCTTCCAACGCTTTGGTTGCAGAACCTTTGATGATTGGTGCATTTTCGTCAAATCCGTTTTTAGCCAACAGTTCACGAATATCCATTTCAACAAGTTCGACTAGTTCTGGGTCAGCTAGGTCCATCTTGTTAAGATAAACAAGGATTTTAGGCACACCGACTTGGTGAGCCAACAGAACGTGTTCGCGTGTCTGGGGCAATGGACCGTCATTGGCAGCAACTACCAAAATAGCTCCGTCAATCTGAGCAGCGCCGGTAATCATGTTTTTGATGTAGTCAGCGTGACCTGGCATATCAACGTGCGCATAATGACGTTTCTCAGATTCGTATTCTTGGTGAGAGGTAGCAATCGTGATCCCACGTGCTTTTTCCTCTGGTGCGTTATCGATTTGGTCGAAAGCGACTTCTTTATTTACTGGGCTTGGTAGCCTTTTAGCCAAAACTTTCGTAATAGCTGCGGTTAAAGTTGTTTTACCGTGGTCAACATGGCCCATGGTTCCAACATTGACGTGAGGTTTGGTTCGATCAAATTCTGCCATTATTTTTTCTCCTTTTCGCTATCGCACCTTGCGTACAGCGGATTATATTTTTCTAGACGCAAGTAATATTACTTCACGACGTATATCTGACATTATACAGATTTTTTAGTGCTTCGTAAAGCGTATTCTCTATTTATTTGCTGCTGCGTTTTTCGATGATTTCTTTGGCAACATTTGGTGGAACTTCCTCGTAACGTGCAAGTTCCATCGTGCTGGCCGCGCGTCCTTGGCTCATCGAGCGGATATCATTGGTATAGCCAAACATATTTGCAAGTGGCACTAAAGCCTTGATTAACTTGGCGCCACCGCTTAAATCATCCATAGATTCTATACGTCCGCGCCTGGCATTAAGGTCACCAATTACATCACCCATAAACTCTTCCGGGGTAGTAACTTCAACTTGCATGATTGGTTCCAGCAGGATTGGTTTTGCCTGTTTGATGCCATCGCGAGTCGCAATACTACCGGCTAATTTAAAGGCCAGTTCAGACGAGTCAACGTCGTGATAACTACCGTCATGCAGAGTTGCCTTGATATCAACTACCGGATAGCCGGCAATAACACCGCCGTCAAGGGTTTCACGAACACCGGCTTCAACCGGTTTTCGATATTCTTGCGGAACAACTCCACCCTTAATTTCATCAATGAAAACAAAACCTTTGCCGGGTTCGTTCGGCTCGAATCGAATCCAAACGTCACCGTACTGACCGCGTCCACCAGATTGTTTAATGTGTTTACCCTGTACATCTGACGTACCTTTGATTGATTCGCGGAATGCGACTTGCGGTTCACCAATGTTTGCCTCTACCTTGAATTCGCGTTTCATTCTGTCAATCAAAATGTCAAGATGGAGTTCGCCCATTCCAGACATAATAGTTTGACCAGTTTCTTCGTCAGTGTGAATTCGGAAAGTTGGGTCTTCTTCTGCCAATCGTTGTAAATCGATTCCCATTTTTTCCTGATCTGATTTAGTCTTTGGTTCGACTGCAATTGATACCGGGGGTTCTGGGAATGTGATTGATTCCAATATAATTGGATGAGAAGTATCAGATAGAGTTGCACCGGTATAGGTGTCTTTTAGTCCCACAACGGCTGCGATATCGCCGGCACCGATTGATTCGATATCGATTCGTTTGTCGGCATGCATACGGACAATACGTCCAACGCGCTCTTTGTTGCCCGTTGTTGTGTTCAAAACGTATGAACCGGCGGTCATTACACCGCTGTAAACGCGGACGAAAATCAATTTACCGATAAATGGGTCGGTTGCAACCTTGAATGCAATGCTGGCAAGGGGTTCTTTTTCATCTGGTTTTCGTTGAATTTCATCACCTGATTTAGGATTTTGACCCCAAATTGCATCGACATCAAGTGGTGATGGCAAGTAATCAACGCCCAAATCGAGGACTTTTTCAACAATAACACCACGGCCATCGCCACCGGTAACTAAGTAAAAATCACCAGCTAGAACTCGTTTGCGCAAGGCAACAATAAGCTCTGGAATCGTAATTGATTCCTCGCCTTTTTCCAAGAAGCGTTCGAAAAGTTCGTCATCAGCTTCGACAGCCGCTTCGACTAGCAAACTACGAGCGTGTTTGGCCTTTTCCAACATATCTGCAGGAATTTCGCCGACAGTCAATTGATGGTCGGTGAAATCCTTGTATGTATAGGCTTTCATATCAATCAAATCAACTACGCCGTTAATTTCTTTTTCAAAGCCTATTGGCAGATGAATTGGAAGGGCGTTTTTAGTTAATCGTTTGTGAATACTGTCTAGGGATTTATAGAAATCTCCACCGGTCTGATTGATTTTGTTAATAAAACAAACACGTGGGACTTTATATTTGTTGGCCTGGCGCCAAACGGTCTCGGACTGAGCTTCTACACCCATCTTGCCGTCGAAAACAACCACAGCGCCGTCTAGAACTCGAAGTGACCGTTCAACTTCGGCAGTGAAGTCAATATGGCCCGGAGTATCGATGATGTTAATCTTGTGATCACGCCAAAAAGTCGTAACGGCAGCAGAAGTAATTGTGATTCCGCGTTCGCGCTCTTGCTCCATCCAGTCGGTTGTGGTTTCACCTTCGTGAACTAATCCGATTTTGTGCGCTAAGCCCGTGCGGTATAAAACACCTTCGGTTACGGTTGTTTTGCCAGCGTCAATATGGGCAATAATACCGATATTGCGCAGGTCTTTTAGGGGGACGTGTTTTTCTGCCATGTTGTTCCTTTTTAGTAGTTAATTATTAAGAGCGGGCGAAGTGTGCAAAAGCACGGTTTGCTTCGGCCATCTTGTGGGTGTCTTCTTTTTTCTTGAATGCTCCGCCAGCTTCGTTATAAGCGTCGACAATTTCAAGCGCCAAGCACTGAGGATATGAAGCGCCATGACGTCCACGGGCAGATTGCACCAACCATGAAAATGCATAGTGCAATTGTCGGTGTCCCTGAATTGGGAATGGAATCTGATAGTTTGATCCGCCAACTCGACGTGATTTGACTTCAAAATTCGGTGAAATGTTTTTCAACGCTTTCTCAAATACCTCTAGTGGGTTTTCGTTTTTAAGTTTTTTAGCTGCAATTTCAAGCGCTTCGTAAACCGAGCGTTCAGCCAGTAATTTTTTACCGTTTAACATAGATTTGTTAATCAAACGCTGGACCAAAACACTTTGGTATTTTCGGTCAGCAGGTATGGTTCGTTGTAGGGCGACAGTTACTTTACGTGGCATATTATTTATTATCCTTTTTAGCACCGTACTTTGATCGGCCTCTTTGGCGTTTTTCAACACCCTGAAGGTCCAAAGCACCGCGAACAATGTGATATCGAACACCCGGAAGATCGGGAACGCGACCACCGCGGACCAAAACAACAGCGTGCTCTTGTAGGTTATGACCTTCACCACCAATATAAGCCCAGACTTCTTGCTGATTCGTTAAACGAACGCGAGCAACTTTTCGAAGGGCTGAATTAGGCTTTTTAGGGGTTTTTGTCGTTACACGAATACAAACACCACGTTTTAGCGGGCTGTTTTGCTCGTAGTAATGGGTCTTTAGTGCGTTATAAATCTTGTCCAGCGCAGGTGACTTTGACTTTTTAGCCGCAGTCTTGCGTGGATGTCGCACCAATTGATTAATTGTTGGCATTAATACTCCTTTTAAGAGATAAATTACATAAAATATGGTGGATTCAGATGAATCCGATGTATTTACAGATTAAACTCAGCATGTTCTCTCTGTGTCGTACTTATCGGCAAATAACAATTCTGTACACATTCAAAATAAATCGTTATCCCAATAAGAGTAAACTCGATTGTAATTATAGCAACATTAGCGATTAAACACAAGTGGTGGGTCTATCGCATTTCTTTTTCAACCGTCCACCACCACCAAGTTCACACGAAACGGCCACTCTACGTGTGACCCCTTTTCGGGGTCAGCACGTGGCGTTTGGCTGGCCTACCGGCAACATCCGTTTGTTGCGAACCAGGTGGTACTGAACGTAATTTTCTTGGTTTGAATATTATTGGCGATAAAGTAAATCACGGGTGACGTTCGGTGGGGCAACCCCATAATTGTTTTATGGTAATCCGTAAAAAATTATAGGGGTAAACCGGGCGGTAGGACCCGCATGTAACAACTAGCTAATTAAATCGCTAAGTCGATGTTTTCGGCAATTTCTTGTTCTAAGTCTTCTGAAATTTCAGATGCATCGTAACCTTCGGCGCCGGTTCCGACTGGAATCTTGCGTCCTATGATGACGTTTTCTTTCAAACCATGCAATCGATCGATTCGGCCACTGATAGCGGCGTTAATCAAAACGCGTGTCGTGTCTTGGAATGATGCGGCGGATAGGAAGCTGTCTGACCAGATTGAAACTTTGGTAATACCTAGTAACAACTGGGTGTAGCTGACTAATTCTTTTTTATCTGCAGCCAGTTCTATATTTGCTTCTACAACTGAAGCTTTCGAGACGATATCTCCAGATACAAATGTACTGTCACCCGGATCTTCGATTTGAACTCGACTAAACATCTGTCGAACGATAATCTCGAGATGCTTGTCGGCTACGTCTTGACCCTGTGCAGAGTAAATACGTAGTACTTCGTTAATGATATAACGTTGAGTGGCTTCGGTACCCTTTAAGCGCATCAAATCGTGAAGATTCAATGAACCTGATGTCAAGCGGTCACCGGCTTCGACAGTATCACCAGCAGCGACAACAATTTGTGCACTGCCTGGAATGTCATATCGGACTGGAGAGCTGGCATTTGCAGCCAGAACCAGTGTTTCACCTGCAACCTCGATAACACCGTCAAATGGCGCCGTAATCGGTTTGGTTTCGCTTTCACCGGTCGCCAATACGTCACCAACTTTGATGTTGCTGCCGGATTTAACAACTGCAGTTCGGCCTTCAAGTTCAATTTTCTCAACATGTCCTGCCTCTGGGGTAACTTGGACGACATACTTTTTGCCATCTTCCCAGACATCAACCAGTCCTGTAACTTCGGTAATATGAGCCTGGCCCTTTGGTGTGCGGGCTTCGAATAACTCTTCAACACGAGGAAGACCTTGGGTAATATCACCACCGGCTTCACCGCCTTTATGGAAGGTTTTAAGTGTCAATTGAGTGCCTGGTTCACCAACAGATTGGGCAGCAATAACACCGACAGGCTGTGCTACATCAACGATATATCCAGTTGCCATATCAATACCATAGCTCTTGCGTGGAATCCCACGAAGATTTTTAGTAGATAGAACAGACTGAATCTTGACGCTGTCGATTGATTCGTCTGCTTCGATAGCCTGTGCAATATCCTTAGTAATTATTTGATCTTCGTCAATATAACCTGGAATGTTTTCTGCTGTAAAGCGTCCAATTAGCCTGTTACTAAAGCTAATCATTGTCAAATCTGATTCATTGCGGAAAATAGCAAAGCCCTCGTCTTTTTCGTCGATGTCATCAACCGTAAATACGTCCTGTGACACGTCTACGAGGCGCCTGGTCAAATATCCAGCGTCGGCAGTCTTGAGGGCCGTGTCAATCAAACCTTTACGTGCACCACGTGTAGCCACGAATTGTTCCAATGAACTTAGGCCGTCTTTATAGTTTGAACGAATAGCCAACTCAACTTCGCGGTTATTTGAATCCACAACGATGCCGATCATAGCCGATGCCCACTTGACGTTACTGATATCACCACGAGCACCAGAGTTAACCATGACAGAAATACTGGTATCCATGTCTTTTAGTTTGGCTTTTAGGAAATCTGCAATCTTGCGGTCAACTGAACGCCAAGCTGAAATCGTCAGGTTGTATCGTTCTTCTTCGGTAATTAAACCTTGGTCAAACTGTTCAGCGATCAATGCGGTTTTGGCATCACCCTCAGCAACAAACTCATGGGTTTGTGGAAATTGAGTGTAGTCATCCTTACCGGTTGAAACAGCGGCAGTCGTTGCAAACCTAAAGGCTAGACCTTTCATTTTGTCAGCAGTTTTTGCAGTAATTTCCGCGCCATAATCGTTAAAGATCTTTGCTAGAACTCGTTTCAATTGTTTTTTATTCTGAGTAGCATTATCGTATTCAAAATCAATCGGTAGAATATCGTTAAAGAAAACTCGTCCAAGCGTCGTGTTGCGGACTTCGCCGCGGAAATATACGTGAATCGGGCTTTGCAACTGCAATTTGCCATTATCATAGGCCATTTCGGCTTCGTATACTGAACTGTACGCTTTAACTTTCTTTGTCTGTGCACTTGGTTTTTCATATGTAAGGTAATAGTTACCCAAAACTACGTCTTGACCGATACTAAGGACAGGAGCGCCGTCGGCAGGTTTTAGCAAGTTATTAGTAGCGCTCATTAACTCCCTGGCTTCACGTTGAGCAGCGTCGGAAAGTGGCAAATGGACTGCCATTTGGTCACCGTCATAGTCAGCATTAAATCCATTAGCTACTAGTGGATGTAGTTGGATGGCTTTACCATCAACCAATACCGGCTGGAAAGCTTGGATAGACAATCTGTGAAGTGATGGTGCACGGTTTAGAAGTACATATTTTTCAACAATAACAGCATCAAGTGCGTCCCAAACAAGTGCATCGCCCGATTCAATCAGACGTGTTGCTGAACGGATATTGTAGGCGTGTTCACCTCGAATCAACCAGCTGATAATGAACGGCTTAAACAGTTCAAGCGCCATTTGTTTTGGTAGACCACATTGATTGATATGAAGTTTCGGACCGACAACAATAACGGAGCGGCCAGAATAGTCAACGCGTTTACCTAGTAGGTTTTGGCGGAAACGACCCTGCTTACCTTTTAGCATGTCGCTAATTGATTTTAGTCGGCGCCGGCCACCAGTAGCATTAACTGCACGGTTGCCCTTGGCTGCACTATTATCAATCAAAGCATCGACTGCTTCTTGCAGCATGCGCATTTCATTTCGGCATATTACTTCCGGTGCATTCAGGTTAATTAGTTTTTTCAAGCGGTTATTGCGATTAATAACCCGCCTATAGAGATCGTTTAAGTCTGAAGTTGCAAATCGTCCACCAGTAAGTTGCACCATAGGTCGCAAATCCGGAGGAATGACCGGTAGAACTGTCAGCGTCAGGCTACTTGGATTAATACCTGCGGTTGACATACCTTCCAGCATTTTTAGTCGTTTTAGAAGTTTCTTTTCGCGTTGGCCTTTGGCTCCAGCAACTTCTTCGGAAAGTTTTGCGATAAGTGTAGGCAAATCAATCTCATCAAGAAGGGTTTTAAGAGCGGATCCGCCCATCCCAACTTCAATCAAATCGACATATTCATCAGGCAAATTGCGGTAATCAATTTCGTTGATTAACGCGCTTTTTGTCAAAGTATCTAGTTGTGATTTTTTGAAATTAAAGGTTTCTTCTAGTTCTTCGATTTCGCGAGATTGTTCGGCTGCCAACGCTTTGATATCGGCATTTTCTACACCAGCTTCGCGTTCATAGCGCATTTTGATTGCAACTCGGCCAGCTTCGGCTTCAGCTTCGGCATCTGACATGTATTGATCGCGTTTTTCTTCGTCAACTTTTAGGACAACGTAGGTTGCAAAATATGCAATTCGCTCAAGATTACGAACAGTAATGCCTAGCAATAAGCTCATTGCACTTGGCGTACCGCGCATAAACCAAATATGTGCAACCGGAGTTGCCAGTGAAATATGCGCCATACGTTCGCGTCGTACGATTGATTTGGTGATAAGTTCACCGTTTTTATCAACTGCAGCTTCGCGTGAACGTACGCCTTTTAGTTTGCTATCGTGTGGATTTACATCTTTGACTGGTCCAAAAATTCTTTCGCAGAATAGACCGTCTCGTTCAGGTTTCTGTGTTCGATAGTTAATTGTTTCAGGTTTTGTGACTTCACCATTACTCCAGCGAAGAATATCTTCTGGGCTAGCGACGGTCAGGCGGATAGCGTTAAAGTCAGCGATTCCGTTAGTTGCGATTACTCGTGGCATTTTACACTTCCTCCTTAATTTCAACAATTTCGTCGTCGTCAGCATCGTCGATAACCATTTCATCCATGATATCGTCAAACTCATCGGCAACGGTTTCGTCGATACTATCTAATACCTCGTCGGGCACCGTCTCGTCCCCGGGTAAAGTACCGACTACCGCGGCGGCGTCAACAATTGCAACCGCATCTTCGGCTTCGTCCAGTAAATCAACTCGCAGACCCAATCCTTGAAGCTCTTTGACTAGAACGTTAAATGATTCAGGTAATTTTGGTCCGACAATTGGTTCGTTTTTAATAATTGATTCGTAAGCCTTTGCTCGGCCATAAACATCGTCTGATTTAATAGTTATCATCTCTTGAAGGGTTGCGGCAGCGCCGTAAGCTTCAAGGGCCCAAACTTCCATCTCTCCAAATCGCTGACCACCATTTTGCGCTTTACCGCCAAGTGGTTGCTGGGTGACCATTGTGTATGGTCCGGTTGAACGAGCGTGAATCTTGTCACTGACCATGTGATGCAGTTTAATCATGTGCATAACACCTACGGTAGTACGTTCTTCGAAAGCTTTTCCGTTTTGACCATCATACAGTTGGAATTTTCCATCCCTGGCATAACCGGCTTTTTCAAGTTGGTCGCTGATGGTGTCGTTTGGAACTCCGTTAAATGGTGGGGTTGCAACTTTGTATCCAAGTGCTCGAGCTGCCATTCCAAGGTGTGTTTCGAACAATTGTCCGATATTCATACGTGACGGCACACCAAGTGGGTTCAAAACGACATCAACTGGTGTTCCGTCTTCCATGTATGGCATATCTTCAACTGGCAAAATCTTGGCAATAACACCCTTGTTACCGTGACGTCCTGCCAATTTATCCCCAACGCTGATTTTTCGAAGTTGAGCAACAAATATTTGGACCTGCATCAAAACGCCAGCTTTAAGTTCATGACCGTTTTCACGGCTGAATATTTTGACTCCGACGACTTTTCCGCCACCAGCGCTATTCATTCGCAGTGATGTGTCGCGAACGTCTTTGGCTTTTTCGCCAAAGATTGCACGCAATAATCTTTCTTCGCTGGAAAGTTCTTGTTCGCCCTTTGGCGTAATCTTTCCAACCAGTACGTCGCCGTTTTTCAGTTCTGATCCAATTTGGACAATTCCGTCTTCGTCCAAGTGTCGAAGCGATTCTTCGCTGACATTTGGAATATCCCGGGTAACGATTTCGTTACCAAGTTTAGTTTCGCGGACTTCAACATTGTAATCCTTGATATTGATACTGGTTAAAGTATCGTCACGGACTAGTCGGCTGGAAAGGATTGTTGCATCATCCATGTTATATCCACCCCACGGCATAAAGGCAACCAACAGATCGCGTCCAAGTGCTAATTCACCGTCAGCAATGGATGCGCCTTCGATTAAAATATCGCCTTTTTTAACCTTGTCACCACGCGTAACACGGGCTTTTTGGTTAATTGACCGATCGTCATTACTTTTAGCAAAGTGAATCAGTTCGTACTTTTTGACACCGTCTTTGTATTTAACATGGATTTCATCAGCATCGGCACGTACGACTTCGCCATCTTCGGCGGCACAAATCAGTTGAGACGTATTTTTGGCAATTTCGCCTTCAATCCCTGTTCCAACAATCGGAGACTGAGGAATCAGCAAAGGAACAGCCTGTTTTTGCATGGCTGAACCGGTTAATGACCTGTCAACACGATTCTTTTCAATGAAAGGAATAAGCGCTGCGGATGAGCCAAGGATTTGTTTGTGTGATGCGTCAACATAGGTTACTTCGCTGGCATCAACTTGTTCTGGCAAAATACCATTTCGGGCACTGACACGTTCTTCGGCAAATGAACCATCTTTGTTCAATTTAACTGATGCATCGGCAATAACTTCGACAACTTCCTGCGCAGCGTCCAAATAAACAACTTTATTTGTTACTTTGCCATCAACCACCTTCAGATAGGGAGTTTCAACAAAACCGTATTCGTTAACGCGTGCATATGAAGCCAAGTTCAAAACTAGGCCAATATTTGCACCTTCTGGAGTTTCAATAACGCAAATGCGGCCGTAATGGGTTGGATGTGCGTCACGAACATCAAATCCGGCACGCTCACGCGAAAGACCACCTGGCCCCATCGAACTTAGGCGTCGTTTGTGTGAAAGTTCTGAAAGCGGGTTGGTTTCATCCATCAACTGTGAAAGCTGTGAGCTGGCAAAGAATTCACGGACGGCAGCAACAACCGGACGAGCATTGATTAGTTGTCCAGGTGTTACGGTTTCCAAATCGCACATACTCATACGATCCATTGCGTTTCGTTGCATTCGCAGCATACCTACGCGGAATTGTCGTGAAACAAGTTCGCCGACCAACTTAACCCGTCGGTTTGACAGTGAATCGATATCGTCTGGCAAGTCCTGAGTATTATTCAAACGGATAATCTCGCGAATAATCGCAATCAAATCACTTAACTGAAAAACACGATTTTCAGTTGTGTTTGGCAGTTTAATGCCAAGCCGTTGGTTTAATTTATATCGTCCAACTCGACTGTAATCAAAACGCTTGAAATCAAAGAACATTCGCTCAATCATACTACGAGCGTTATCTACGGTCGCTAAATCACCTGGTCGAAGACGGCGATAAACTTCAATTAGGGCTTCGTTTGAACCACGGGCTGAATCTTTGTCTAATGTTGCTTCAATATATTTGACTTCACCTGTGTCGATATCATCAAATAGACTTTTTATCTCTGAAGTTTTGCTGTGTCCGAGTGCGCGAAGCAGTGTCGTGATTGGGAGTTTACGACGACGATCGATTTTTACATATATAACACCATTTGGTGAAGTTTCGATTTCTAACCAAGCACCACGTCCTGGAATAAGTTTTGCACCATAAAAATTACGAGCTACGGCCTTGTCTGCAGTAAAGAATACGCCTGCACTTCGAATCAACTGAGATACGATAACGCGCTCGGTACCATTAATAATAAACGTACCGCGGTCGGTCATCCATGGGTAATCACCCAAATAAATTTCCTGGTCTTTGACTTCGCCGGTTACTTTATTAGTAAGTTCGACGTTGGCATGAAGAGGCGCGTCAAAAGTCAAGTTATTTTCCTTGGCCTCTTGTTCGCTGGTTTTTGGATCCTGGAATTTGTAGTCGTTAAACCGTAATGATAATTTTTGACCGGTGTAATCGTCAATCGGGTTAAGTTCTGAAAATATTTCAGAAAGCCCTGTTTCGACGAAATCTCGCCAGCTGTCTTTTTGGTGTGCTATTAAGTTTGGTAGTTCGAGTGACGCGCCGCCCTCAGTAAAGAAGACACGCTTGGTGCTAATAGGCTTTGCTTTTGCCATAAGTGGTGTTTGCTCCTCGCAAATAAATACATTTAATACGATTTTTTAGATGTTTATTAGGGGGTCTTGGCGCCGAAGATTCCCTTAACTGCATTTAGCTTTTATATATAATTCCCATTTATACAAAAAGACATGAATAACACAGCTACACTACTTCTTGTTAACTATTGTGAAGCATGGCTATATATTAGTCAATACTATTTACACCTATTTTGAATACTTTTTATGATTTTGAAATGACTTCGTCAATAAGGCCGTATTTTTTCGCTTCTTCTGGCGTCATCCAGTAATCACGCTCCATGTCGGCTTTGATTTTTGACAGTTTTTGACCGGTGTTTTTAGCAAATAATTCAGCCAACATTTCTTTGACAGCCAAACCTTCCCTTAGGTCAATTTCGGTATCTGTTACCTTGCCTCGAGTTCCAATTGTAGGCTGGTGAATCATGGTTTTGCTGTGTGGCAGGGCAAATCGTTTACCCTTGGCGCCGCTAGACAGAAGAAACGCACCCATACTGGCCTGCAGACCAATTCCTATCGTTTGAACATCGGGTTTAATGTATTGCATGGTGTCATAGATAGCCATTCCGTCGTAAACGCTGCCGCCAGGACTATTTATATATAGTCTGATGTCCTTTTTAGGGTCTTCGTAGGCCAAGTGAATCAACTGAGCAACAACAATATTGGCTGTGTGCTCGTCAACCTGTTCGCCCAGGAAAATAATTCGTTCATTCAGTAGTCGCGAATATATATCATAAGCCCGCTCGCCATCGAACGTTTTTTCAATAACTGTTGGAATCAAATAATTCGTAGATCTCTTCATATACTATTATTATACAACAAAACAATCTTTAATTCCTTTTGCTGGAGCTAGTGGGTTTGTTTCAGGAAAGAGTCTTCAAAATTCTTAGTATTTCTATCAAACTGGGTGCACTATTTCAATAATTGCATAAATGCATAAAATTACAGATGAAATACCAAAGTAAATATACCAAACCTTTTTTCGCATAGTTGAACCCAGCTTGAATATTTTATTGGTAATGATTGCTAATATTGCAGCTACTAAAAAAACATACGGTCCGTACATCAAAGAGACAGTTAGCCCATTTAGTACGTTTAGTCCTCCGTAATTATTACCATGGGTGTTTTCGTAGGGGATATTAAAAATTCCCATTATTATACCTGTTAAGATGCTCGCAATAAATGGACTGAGAAGAAAATAAATTATATTTTTATCGAAAGGTCCAAGTGTTTTTCTTCCATCACCCATCTCTACTTTAGGGGTTGTATCTTCTGTTTTTTTCATACCTTCGTCCTGTATATATGCGGGTGTAGCTTGAGCAGAAGAATTTTCCACATTTTGAGAAATATTTGTATTTGGGTTGAGATTATTGTTTTTTTCCATATTTTTCCTATCTTTAAAACTAGTCTAACACGATGAATACATTCGGACCAACAAAATATGCACTCGTGTAAAAGTGTTAGTGCTTGGCTGGGGCTAGTGGACGTGTTTCAGGACGAATCCACAGATTTTATCTATAATGGATTTATTAATGGTTGGGTCAAGGCGTTGCATGTTAGAATATAAAGAGATGAAATCAGGGGGTAAGTTAGGTAGTAATAAAGATTCGACCGTTAAAGCACGACCTTTCTTGAAGTGGGTTGGCGGTAAATCAAAACTAGTCCCCCATCTTGTTGAACAATTCCCAAAAAACTACAAAACATTCCATGAGCCGTTGGTCGGTGGTGGCGCAATGTTCTTCTCGGTTCAACCTAAACGCGCTTGCATTAATGACTCAAACGCAATTCTAATGGGTGCATATGAAGATATAAAAAAAGATGTCGATTCGGTTGTGGCTGGATTAAGCAAATTAGAAAAACAATACCGTAAAATTAATACAGAAGAAGAACGCAAAGAGTACTACTTGAAACAACGAGCCAGGTTTAATGCAATTCATACACGCACGATTGAAAAAACTATTCTGTTAATCTATCTGAATAAAACCTGCTACAACGGCATGTACAGGGAAAATAGCATTGGTGGATTTAATGTACCGTTTGGAAAACAGACTAACCCAACTATATGTGATGAGACAAATCTTCGTGCAGTATCAAAAGCCTTACAAAAAACGAAAATCAATATGGGTTCATATGAGAAGTGCTTAAGGACAGTGAGGCCGGAAGATTTTATATATTTCGATCCGCCTTATCATCCACTGAATGAAACCTCAAGCTTCACATCTTACCAAGCAGGTGGTTTTTCAGCAAAAGACCAAGAAATTTTGAGGGATAAATTCAAAGAACTATCCAACAAGGGTTGTTATGTTATGATGAGCAACTCAAATTCTCCTCTCATCCGCAAACTATACAAAGAGTTTAAAATCCACGAAATTGATGCAGCTCGTTCAATAAACTCAAAAGCTTCGGGACGTGGGAAAATTGTAGAATTGTATATTACGAATTACTAGGCTGATACTTCAACATCTTCCGGATCGTATTGACCATCTAAAACAACCGGCTCAGGAAATTTCAGCCATGATAGCGGGAGTTCATTAAAATAATGGTCACAACCTACGCTCTGCATATACTCAAAAGCATCCCTATACCTATCTACATCAAAATAACTACTTAACAGGTACGTGTATTCAACATTGATATGAAGTTTCGACAGTACTTTTTGATACATTTTACGTTTAAAATCGCAGGTCTGTAGTTTCTCGTCGACTGAACCATTTGAATTTTGAAATTTCATTTCAATTATGTATATGGTGTTTTGTTCAGGAACGTATATAGCTTCGTCTGGTCTATATTGCTTAGATATGTAATCTAAGTAATTAATGCCCCTGTCTTTTAGGAACTGGGTATACAGTTTTGCCTGAGGGTATGACTCTGCTAAAAGCTTTCCTTTATAAAATATTTTATTTCCTACGACCATATAACCCGGAACTTCTATAATTTTAGAAAGAAGATTGACTTCTTTTTCAAACCTAAGACCCGTTACAGTTTTTGCACCGCCAATACCATCTTTTTTCATATAGGCTCCGTTTTTATTTTTAATTCATTTCTAACCTCATAATAGCATAGCGTTTAGTTTATGAAATACTTAAGAAGTATTATAATACCCCACATGTTACATCAACTTGGACGCGAAGAGGCGAAATTCAACATTTTAGGAAAAGTTGGAATTTTTTTAGGGTTCTTTTCTTACGCTATTTTTCTAGCAGTTTTTATAATTGATGGTCGTTTTATCGAAGGAATATTATTAATATTTCCATGCGCATTCCTCGCCTACCTTCTAGGTATCATATTAAATACTGCTGGAAACATGTTCGGTATAAAATAATTTGTGTTGGGCCAGTAAACACACCTTGGGATGATATTTGCTAAATTTTTTTCTGAGACTACAATGGGTTCTATGTTAAAAGAAAAAATCAGTAAAATTATATACATGCTAGCACCACCCTTAGCGGCTGTTTTTGGGTTTTTGGCGTTAATTCTTTTGATACTTCCAGAAAAAGGAAGTCAGTCAGATTATAATGGTTTTCCTGGAATTGCATGGTGGCAAGGAATCATAGTCGGAGTATATGTAATATCTAGTGTAATTGTTATTTATAACAAGGACACCTCGTACAGAGAACTAAAAAGCGAAAATTCATATTTAACAAAAAAGCTAGAGAATTTTGAAAAAGATAATACAAAAAAGGAATAGACCTAAAGAAATCTGCGAAAACTATTTAAGCCCAAGTTCATACCCAAAATAAATGGATACATAATGATAAGAATAACTATCTACGATTCTAGTTCAAAAAAATATTATAATCTCTTCAAATTACTTCCTTATAAAAATGGTGGTTTCGGAGTATTACTGCCAATTTATGATAATACTCAGTTCGGTAGACTTGGGATATTGGATGTTGGATATGGGGATGATGGTGAGGTTTCATCGATGGAACTTACGAATCAACAATATAGAGCTTCAGACATTGTTAAATTTTCTTATCACCCAGACGGTTTCGTCCAATTCTCAAGTGCAACAAATTACAAAATAGTTTCAGGCGTGAGTGTCGATGGAAAGCCTAAGGGTCTTGGGATACAAAGTTGGCCATTGTCAAATCCAATATCATCGGGCCCAAGTATGACTATGTCGTTGTGGGGAATTGATAGGCTTAAAGAGGTTGAATTAAGAAAAGTAGACAACAAATACGTTTTCGAAACGGCAAAAGCAAGCTCTTACCAATCTTACAAGCCTAAAAATGGTGAGAATCGATTGTTTGGATTCAATATTTTTATTGTTCCAGAATCTATCAAAGGACAAATATTTGAAGTAAACGGTAGAGAGTATGCTCATTTAGTTATTGGAGCTGGAAAATTCCCCTTTAATTATCAAAAATCTAGAGAATTAATCAGAGTGGTAAGAATTCCGGGACAAGATTATTATCTTGGAATCTCGTACTTTTGTATTAAAGCATTTGCAAACAAATTTGGATTTGGCTATAATTTCTGCGGCCCTTCTGACGGTAAACGGAGTATATTCGCAAATTATCCAGAGGATTCATCATATTACGGCCAAGAATTTACAGTCAAAAGTTTGGATTATAAGACACCAAAAGCTAACTAATGATAACGCTTATGCTTGCTATATCATAAGCTTAATCGTATATTGAAGACAGCGGTAACAACTGCATCCATGCTACAACAAAAGAGATTCATTTATTATCAACCAACGAGCTAAGGCTCATTTTATGGAGTTGTTTCGGATAATCTAACAATCAAACAAATCAGTCGACCATGATAATGAGCTAAAGCCATTATCATTTTTTAATTTGAAAGGAATTCCTATGATTCATCACATAGGTCTATTCGTCATACCAAAAAATAGGTCGATGGGTAGACACAAAATAATTAAACCGTGCGTTAATAGCGCAGAGTGCACAGTGCTGCGCTTTCGCGCGGTGTCCTATAACTTGATATATAGGACAGAAATAGGGTCATTGGATGAGTGACCCAATAATTGAGTTTAATCTATATAAACCTGTTAGCCATACAGATGCATTCTATTTGGTTAATGCCAAAGCAACCTATTACTTAAAGTTTGTCCGTGTTTTTATACCTAATAAACCATATGAAAAACTAAAGCCAGGATTGGAACTTAGAAAAGCGGTATATGGTAATATAACCCCTAAAGAACCAGACGAAAAAAATGTTCCCAATGAAAACGATATCGAACGTTCTATAAGAAGGACTCGTAAGTCAATTAAAGACTACACTTTTCGTAATGAGTTCGACCATTTAGCGACATTTACATTTAAAGAAGACCGTCAAGATGTTAGTAAGTGTAAAAGTAAAATGTCAAATTGGCTTAAAAACCAACAAAAAAGAAGTGGTAAGTTTGATTATTTAATTGTTCCTGAGTTCCACAAAGATAGTGAATCAATACACTTTCATGCATTGATTAAGGGTTTCAAAGGTAGAATAAAACAATCAATTAGTTCTAAAACTGGTAAACCATTAAAACAAAAAGGTCGTAATGTGTATGAATATCCTGGGTATACACTTGGCTTCACTAATGTAAAAATAATAGACAACAAAGAAGACACCGACACCAAAGTTGCTTTTTATATTAAAAAATACATAACAAAAGATATGCCATTAATTTTTGGCAAAAATCGTTATTGGGCCTCTAGAGGTCTTATTATCCCAGCAAAAGAAAACAATCCCGAAAAGTGGTACGAAATGATTAAGCCGGACCGTGAATATCCACCGAATGAATACGGGCGTGTAATTGAGTTTGATATTGGCAAACATCCCTTGATTGATATGTTTTGGGAGGCTAATAAGTAATGTTATCCGAGCAAGAACTTAAAGAGTTTGAAAAATATTTAGAGTTGCTTGCTCAAATTGAAAAAACTACTGGAGTGGATGTATAATGAATATGCTACCCAATACCAACATAATACCGGAGAATTTTTTGTTTCTGCTCTCAATGGGCGGTTGTACCAGAAAAGTATTCTTCGGAATGTCGGATTTGGGTAGCTACAACCGTCCATTTTTAGTTGGGAGGAAATTATGAAAGCAATAACATTAGCTCGTGTATCAAGCAAAGAGCAGGAGGAGAATAACTCTATCCCCTCACAGCTTAGGCGATTGAACGATTATGTAGAGAGGCATAGCTTCGAGGATGTTGAGACCCATAAACTAGTAGAGTCTTCGACCAAAGCGACTCGAAAGCAATTTTCAGAAATTATAGATAGAATTAAATTATCGAACGAAACAGTTGCACTTATAGTTGATACGATTGACAGGCTTCAAAGAGATTTCCGTGAGTCCGTTCTGCTTGATGAGTTAAGAAAAAAAGGAAAAGTCGAACTCCACTTTCTCAGAGAAAACCTGATAATAAATGATAAATCAAACAGTGCCGACATACTTCGTTGGGATATGGGCGTAATGTTTGCAAAAAGCTACGTCACACAGCTTAGCGACAATGTTAAGCGTGGTAATGAGCAAAAACGAATTAATGGCGAGTGGTGCGGGAAAGCGCCTTTCGGCTACGTAAACACTGATTTTTCGGAGGGCGGGGGGCGGAAATGGATCGCGCCCGATAAGGCTACCGAACATGTCGTTTACGACATGTATAATCGGTATGCCTCGGGCGCGTATTCCATGAATACCCTCCGCCGATATATCATGTCGGAGTATCGCATACAGCTAGCCACGAGCCAAATTGATCGAATCCTGAAAAACACATTTTACTATGGCGTGATGACTGTTAAAGGAATTGAATACCGCCATAAATACGAACCATTAATATCAAAAGAGTTGTTTGATAAAGTTCAAGAAGTCAAAAATGGCTTCAATAAAAAGAAGTTTAAATACGCCGGACTTCCTTACCCTTATCGTGGGCTTATTAAGTGTGGTGCATGCGGTTGTTCAATTACACCGGAAAAATCAAAAGGTCATACTTATTATCACTGCACGCAGTACCACGGAAAACATAACGCACTATATATACGAGAGGAAGATCTAACTAAACAGCTAATGCAAGCCTTTGCAAATATCCAACCAACGCAAGAACAATACGAACAAGTCATGGGCTTATTAAAAGCTTCACATGGCGACAAAATGAAATATCGCGAGCAAAACCTAACTTCTCTTCAGGCTGAGTTAAACAAGGCAGATAAACGAACTGAGAAACTATATGAGTCGTACTTAGATGGTGATATCGACAAAGATTATTACAAAAAGAAGAACCAAGAACTTAAATCGCAAAAAGAAAACGTACAAAATAAAATCGATTCACTAGACAAAGCCTCTGATGATTTCTATGTAACTGTTGAAAATATTATGCGTATAAGTAGAGATGCACCTAAACTATTCGAAAGTTCTAAACTAGAGCAAAAACGTGAGCTAATAAATCTTGTACTTCAGAACCTCGAACTCCATAACGGTCAACTGAGGTGGGAATACAAAAAGCCATTCGATTCGATGGCTTCTTGCAATAAAACTTCAAATTGGCTGGGGCTAGTGGATTCGAACTTTAAGTAAAACTATTTTTTTGTATTCAGTTCGACAAGTCTATCGACCGTTTTATCTGTAAGCAACCTACTGGCGATGTCGCGACGGACTTCTGGTTGTTCAAATTGTTTTAGGGCTTCGGTATTGTTTGCGTATTGCTGTTTAAACAGTTCAACTCGGGCATCTAATTCTTCGGTTGAAGCCTCGACTTTTTCAACTTTGCTTAGTTCTGCCAATACTAGTCCGGCTTGGACGCGTTTCGTTGCAACTTCATGTACTTCAGTTTCCAGCCATTTTTCTTTGGACTCGAATCCTTTATTTTCCAGGTACTGCTCAAGGGTTGCGCCCTGATACATCAGGTTATTTACAAAATCTTGTTCGATTGATTTGGCTTGATCGGCAACTAAGATTTCGGGAACAGGGACTTTGCTGATACCAACTAATTCAGTAACGAGTTTGTCTTTGAGTTTTTCGCCGGCTTCTCGTTCTTTTTGAGAAGTTAGTTCTCGTTTAATATCAGTTTTTAGCTCTGCCATAGTCTTGAAAGGACCGGCTTTAGCGGCTAATTTATCATCGAGTTCAGGTAGTTTGGCTTCTTTAACGGTCTTTAAGGTTGTCGTAAAAGTAACTTTTTGACCCTTTAATTCAGCGGATTGATAGTCGTCGGGGAATTTCAGTTCCAAATCGAACGTTTCTCCGGCTTTGTGACCGACGATTCCTTCTTCAAATCCAGGAATAAATTGGTTAGAACCTAATGTTAAATTATGGTCGTTCCCGGTGCCCCCGGGAAAAGCAACGCCATCCTTTTTACCAACAAAATCGATTACGGTTTCATCACCAATTTTGGCTGCACGTTTGACTTCTTTTCTCTCTGCTAGACTTTGTTGAATACGGCCAATAGTCTCAGTGATTTCCGCCTCCGAAACAGATACTTTTTCGGCGGTTGACTTCAGCTTCTTGTAATCACCAAGCTTAACAGCCGGCAAAATCTCTGTTTCTGCCGTAAATTCCATCATTTCGCCTGGAACATATTTTGTAATAGCGACGGCAGGACGGTCAAGTGCCTGCAACTTACTATCAATAAATGCCTGCGCAACCGATTTACTAATTGCGTTATCTAAAATTTGCTCTTGTAGTTTTTCAGGGTTGATATTTTTAGCGGCAACGGCGGCAGGGGCTTTGCCTTTTCGAAAACCAGCAACCTTAACGTCACGTGATAGTTTTGTCGTAGCAACCTCTGTTGCAATTGCAAGTTCCTCGGCATTTAATATAATTGTCATTTCGACTTTTGTATCAGATAGGTATTTTACAGTTGATTTCATTTTTCTCCTTTACGCCTGACGGCAAATAATTCAACAATTTCGTCAAATTTTAATTTATATTCTTCGGACTTGGCAATATTTTTCAATGTGTACACACCACTTTTAACCTCATCTTCGCCAAGAAACAGTATGAATGGGATGTTTTTCTTTATGACATTTTTTATCTGACGATCTAATTTTCGTCCTGAAATATCCAATTCAACATTGATGCCATTAGTGCGAAATTCGTTAGCCAATTTTGTGGCTTCACGTGTTGTATCGCCTAAAACAGATAGGTACACGTCGGTTGAAGAGTTTATGTTAGGCATTAGATTATGTGACTGCAAAAAATTCAAGAATGTTGTACCCCCAGGTGCAACACCTACGGCAGAGATTGGCTCTGCGCCGAATAGCCCGACCAAACCGTCATAACGGCCGCCACCGAATAATGCACGATTGTTTTCAGGATTTGTATCAAAAACTTCGAAAACCATACCCGTGTAATAATCAAATCCGCGCATCAAGGTTATATCAAATACTAAACTTTTTACGTCAGCTCGCTCTAATAGTGTGAATAACTCCTGAACTTCGGCCACAGCAGCGCTATCACGGATTTCAGCTGGCAAATCTGCCATACTTGTGGCATTTAACAGCGCCTCTACCTTTGGTAATCCGACATCTGCAAGCTCACCGAAAACTTCAGTTGCCTGGTCTGTGAAGTCTTGGCCACTAATTTTATCTTTGCGGTCCAACAGTTTAATCATAAATTGTGCCTGTACTGCATCCAACCCTAAATACTGCGCCATCATAAAATTAATAAGTTTTCGGTTATTTATTTTGATTACGTAATCTTCGGGTTTTGCTCCGGTTGCCTTCATAATATCGTCCGACATAGAAATAATTTCGGCCTCGGCAGTCACGCCGTCATCACCAAAAATATCGACATTTAATTGCCAAAATTCACGTTCGCGACCTCTCTGGGGACGTTCGTAACGCATAAAGTTGGCAATCGAATATAGTCTGGCAGGATATGCCAGTTCTTGGCGACGCAAAGCAACCATTCGACAAATTGATGGCGTCATTTCCGGCCTGATTGCCACTATTCGTCCACCCCTGTCAACAAATGAATAGGTTTGGTCATTCGCCAGTTCTTGGCCGCTTTTGGCGGCATATATTTCAAGCGGCTCTAAAATTGGAGCACCATATTCCTCATAGCCATATGATTCAGAAACTTTTCGCCATATCGAAAAGATATAATTCTGAATTCTTTTGTCTTCAGGATAAAAATCGCGTGTGCCTTTATAAGGCAGTGATGATAGTGTACTCATTACTATAATTTTTGCATTTTTATCTGTTTATTACAAGTATGTCAGGTTATTTTAATACGTGCTGTTGTACCCAAATGTACATTGCAATGCCGGCGGCCACTCCGACATTTACCGAGCGGGTTGACCCAAACTGTTCAATCATGACCACTCTTTCGGCCTGTTTTAGGATTTCGTCACTTAATCCGGGACCTTCGCCTCCAAAAACCAAAACTGATCTTTCGGGAAGTTTTGTCTGTGAAATAGCAACGGCTCCGGGGATAATATCTACAGCAATAATTTGTCGCTCCTCCGCAACCATACATTTTACGAAATCATCAACAGATTCGTGATTTACAATGTTCATATATCTGTCAGTCACCATAGCTCCGCGACGATTCCAGTGCTTTTTGCCAATAATATGCACAGCTTCGATGTTAAACGCATTCGCAGACCGAACAATTGTTCCGATATTAAAGTCATGCTGCCAGTTTTCTATTGCTATGTGGAGTTTATTGCGGGATTTATCCAAATCAGCCTTTACCGCAGACATTTTCCAATATCTATATTTATCTATCACATTGTATTTATCGCCGTTTTCCAGAAGTTCCGGATCATATTTTGAATCTGTAGGCCATGGCTCGGGATGAGGGCCGACTCCAATAATTTGTTTATCCATAAATCTATTGTAGCCTGTTTAATTAGATTTGCTTTGGTCAGTTTATTTCACAGCTAAGACCCTATACGAATATTTCTTACCCCTGGGTGTAACGACACTGATAATTGAATGTATAGTTTTGCCTATTAATGCTCTCCCGAGTGGGCTTTCTTCCGAAATTTTGTTTGCTGAAGGGTCAGCTTCAACTGAATTTACTAGAGTATACCTTACCTTTTCGAAGTCAGATTCAAGAAAAACGGTTGAACCAAGTTCGACACTCGAATGTGACTTGCTATTCGTAATAATATCGGCACGTTGCAAAATATCTGAGATTTCCGATACTTTTAGCTCAATATTATCAAGATGGCTAGTAGCATCAGTAGACATTATATATTCTTCTTTTTCTTTTACGTCCATATTAATCAAACGTCTACTCATTTTAATTTGTTCTTTCCTGAGGTTATCAAGCTGAGCCCTTAACCCGTCTAGGCCCTTTTTTGTTAGATGAAAGTGTTTATTTTTAGGAAAAAATTTTGAATTTTCATAATTCATCTCTTGTACCCCCATCCAATGAATTTTAGTTGCTCCACCAGAATATAATAATAATTTACCTATTTCTGTTAGATTATTCACATATATGGTGTTATAATTGACAGTAGATACACCATATATGAACAAATGAAAGAATCAGGGCATAGGTTATGTACGTTAATGGATCGATTCAGCGCAACAGCCCAACTGACGATCGCCGGTCATTTTACCGGCATAATCCTACGGTGAAATTTTCTAAGGGCGAAACAATCTTTCTTCAGGGTGAAGTTCCAAAGCATTTATATAGCATAAAATCAGGTGTGGTCGAGGAATCCAATCTAACCAGCGATGGTAATCAGCAATCGATTGCGTTTGAAATAATCGGTGATATTATTCCAAAAAGCTGGGCATTTTCAAAAGCCACTAAAACTTTATTTGACTACACGGCTCTAACCGATTGCGAACTATACGTTATCAGCAAGGAAGATTTCCAGTCGCAAATCGCATTTAATTTAGATTTTGCAAGAAAGTTATTAAACCGCATTGTCGTATCTTTGATGGGGGCAAAACTAAAGCTTGATGCATTGGAAAAACCTCACGCCAGTTTAAAGATTTTATACACTATCCGTTATTTGTGTTACCAATATGGGACAAGCATTGGTCAGAGTAGTGTAATGATACAAGTTCCCCTTACCCAACAAGAAATGGCTGACTTTACTGGGCTTACAAGGGAAACTACCAACCTAGAGTTGAATAAATTAAAACGATCGAAAATCATTTCAATTGACCAAAAATATTATATTGTTGATATCGACAAGCTAAATTGTATTATCGACGATGATTATGAGTCAGACTCATCAATGACTATGTTACCTAATGGACGATAGCGTGTGGTGGGCTCGGTTCAAGTCTTTATCGACGAAAACCAACTAAAATACGACAGTTTTTCAACCGTCGTATTTTAGTTGGTACGCGAGAGAGGACTTGAACCTCCACGCCCGAAGGCACTAGCTCCTAAGGCTAGCGTGTCTACCAATTCCACCACTCGCGCTTACTTGGGAAAATGCAAAATGTTTGTTCTGCAGTAACTTACCCTGACACGCGTGTGTCTACAATAATATATAGGCCACCACTCGCGCTTAGTCTTCATTGTAGCAAAATATGTATAACAGATAAAGTCTAATATTATTTAATCCAAATGGCGCTTGTGCTATCATTAATACAGTAATGACTGAGGGGAATAAATAGGCATGAATAAAATTGCGCAATATTTGAATGAACACTTACTGGGAGAAGTCAGCAGCGACGAATTAACCAGACAGAAATTTTCGGTTGATGGAAGTATCCTTAACATCACTCCCGATTATGTAGTTCATCCCCGCGTTACAAATGATATGCGAAAAGTAGCCAGATTTGCTTGGCAGTTGGCAGAAAAAGGACATGTTTTACCAATCACTATCCGTGGGGGCGGTTCAAACAGAACCGGTGCAGCTATCGGCAAAGGAATTATCGTAAATACCTACGCGCATTTGAATAAAACTATTTTTATTAGCTTTAAAAACAAAGACCAGTTCGTTCATGTTCAGCCTGGTGTAAATTTCAAAGCATTAAACGATACCCTAAAATCACACGGTTTTATCATTCCGGCTTACCCTAAAACCTCAGCCTACAGCTCTATTGGCGGAGCAGTCGCTAATAATGCCGGTGGAATGCAATCAGGCCGTTTCGGTCAAACTGGGGAATGGGTAAAGCGCCTAGAAGTTGTCTTGGCTAACGGTGATTTGATTGAAACCACTCGTATCAGCAAGCATGATTTAAACAAGAAAAAAGGTCTGCAAACTTTCGAAGGTGAAATTTACCGCAAGATTGACGGCATTATCGAAGATAATCAACAAGTAATTTACGATAAAATCGCAAATAATGAACCCGATAACACGGGTTACCCTGGTATTTCTATGGTCAAAGCCCGCGACGGTTCATTTGACTTGTCGCCGCTGATAATTGGCAGTCAAGGTACACTTGCTTTGATTTCTGAAATAGTTATGCGTACGGATTTTTACACAGACGCAGAAACTATTATTACAGCAACGTTTGACAACTCAGAGGTAGCCAGGGATTGTGCTGATGCATTGGCGGCTCTCCAACCAACCGTTTTAGAACTTATTGACGGTGAAATGTTTGATATTGCCCATAAATGCGGTAAAAAATATATATTTTCAGATGAATATGCCGAAAAAAGCGTCGGTGCAGTCATGTTTGTAGATTTTAACGATTCAAACGACCACTTGCGTCGCAAAAAGGAAAAGCAAGCCTTAAAAAGATTGTCGAAATTTGAAACCACAATCTACACCAGTTCGGATTATTCAAAAGAAGAACTATATGCAGTTCGTGAAGTAGGATCAGTAATTTTAGAATCTAATACGAAGGGCGAATCCATGCCTTCTATCATTGACGGCGTATCAATTCCGGCCGCTCGGCGCGAAGAGTTTATCTTGGCCGCAAAGGAATTGGCCTCAAAACACCATATTGATTTACCGTTGCATATTCAATGGCTTGACGGGGTTATCTACACTCGGCCAACGATGGATTTACATATTGTCAGCGATAAACAGAAAACTTTCAAATTAATATCCGACTATATTGAATTGGTCGCAAAATACGGCGGTAGTATGGCGGCTGATTCCGGTGAAGGACGATTACGAGCCAATGCTGCCTATGCCCTACTTGACGACGACGAATTGGATGTTTATACGCAAATTAAGGAAGCTTTTGACCCATTCGGGATACTAAACCCTGGAGTAAAGCAAAAATCCGAACTGAAAACGATGATTGCAGCGCTTAATCCGGACTATAGTTCTGCTGAATTCGCACAATTCTCGCCTTCTGAGTAAAACTGCGGGTCCTGCCGTCCGGTTCACCCCTTAAATTTTTTTATTGATTACAATAAAAACAATTCCTGGGGTTGCCCCACCGAACGTCACCCGCTATTCTAATATAGGTACATTTAATGCGCGAGTGGCGGAATGGTAGACGCGCTAGCTTCAGGTGCTAGTGTCCTTCGGGACATGGAAGTTCGAGTCTTCTCTCGCGTACCAAATTAAATAACGACCAAATCGGTCGTTATTTAATTTGATTTCGCCGAAGGAAACCCGAACTTTCATGGCAAATTCGCCCCAGCGAATTTCATGGAAGTCGGTGAAGTGATTGAAACGAAAGAGTGTTTACATTTTTTCGTGAATGAGCGGAAAAGCGAAACAAAGTGAAGCGCTGTCTTCTTTTCTATCTCCTACCAACAAAAATAGCGGCCTCTCAGCCGCTATTTATTTCGGTAGAAAGTCAGCGCCGCGGTTCCGTAACTACGATTGTCCACCACAACAACTCCTTGCACGGACGGCAACTCACCTCTGCCTGGATATGATAATACCATAAGCCCGTTTGGTTTTAATAGTGTCATTAACGAAAATACTGTGGATAACTGCAAGTCATTATACGGTGGGTCAGCGAATATAATATCGTACGATTTATCTTGATTTTTATCAATAAATGTCTTTGCGCCAATTTGAAAAACAGTCGAAATTTCACCTACTCCAAGTGTTGTAATATTTTCTACTAATATTTTATTGGCGAGTCTGTCGCGTTCAATAAATGTCGCATGTTTCGCCCCACGACTTAAAGACTCCAAACCCAACGACCCCGTACCAGCAAATGCATCTAAGACTTCTGCATTTTTTATATTGTCGCCAATAATATTGAACAGTGACCCGCGAACGCGTGAACTCATGGGGTGGGTCAGTCTACCGTCTGGGGCATCAATCGGCCTGCCGCCAAATTTACCTGCGATGATATTCAATTTCAACGATTTTGTCCTTTGGCCATCAATACGGCTTGATACCATGCCAAAATAACAGTTCTGATAATTTCTGGGATTAATTCTTGTCTGACCGCCTTCGCTAGACTGTTGGTCCAACCATTTTTTGCAACTTGTTTGTAAAGGTCCATGTTGTCAATTTTATGCAACGATTTATAGAAGACTGACTCAAAACCATCATTAGTCAGTTTGTTTATTTGCCGTTTATTAAAGCCGACATCTTTATAATTTTCAGTTGCAATTGCTGTTGCCACGCCCATTTCAAACACGTTATGCGTCGTAAAAACGCCGCTCGTTCCCCAGTATTGCCAGTTTTTCGAAAGAGTATCGCGAAGATTGTCGCCATGTATTATGTTTTTGTCACGAATTGAACATCGTTCATCATGGGCCTTACCCCATAATTCCTCGATTTTATCGCCTAGTGGATAGTGGTGGGCGGGGGTTAGACCGTCAACAACCGCATGAGCCAACCAAGCTGCCTCAAACGAGGCACGCACGTCGTTTCCCGACCTAAGCGCTACTGACAGGTTGTATATATGGTCATTAATTACCTCAATTAGTGCCCTGTCGTCAGGTTTTTCCGGGTCGATAAAATGCCAGGGCTCATCAATCGAAGGGCTTTTTCGTTTGATGCCGTCGGGACCGTTTATGCCTTCAAAACGAAGTATTTCCTTAATTGCGGGGAACTGAATAGAATCAGGTAAATACCTTTTTATATGCCTACGGGATGCACGGTCGATTTTTTGGTGGACGCCGACAAACTTTCCCGAGCCACGCCTGATAGTTGTTCCTGCGTACATAATATTCTTTTGTTAGTTTAGTGTAGTTAGACGTTGATAATATTTAACTTCAGCGGCTAATTGTTTATATTGTAGCAGATTTTCGCCAGACTCGACGAAAGCTTTTGCTTGTTTTTGGGCCCTGGCAATAAGTTTTGTATCCCCGAGTGTTGCAATCTGAAGGTTCAAAGCTCCGTGTTGAGCTCGGCCGTAAATTTCGCCGGGTCCACGAAGTTCCAAGTCAACCTCAGCCAGATGAAACCCATCGTTACTTTTTTCAATTTCTTGCAAACGTTTTGTCGGTTTAGCGCTGGTACTGGTCACCAAATAACAATAGCTTTGCAGTTCACTGCGCCCTACCCTTCCCCTCAGCTGATGTAATTGAGACAATCCGAATCTGTCGGCGTTTTCAATTAAAATTACTGTCGCATTTGCCACATCCACGCCTACTTCGACCACCGTTGTACTTACTAAAATATCTAATTTTCCGCGACTGAATTCCTGCATGACGGCATCTTTTTCGTCCGATTTCAATTTTCCATGCAAAAGTCCGATTTTTCGGTGTTTGAAGATAGAGTTTTGAAGTTTAGTAAACTCTAATTTTACGCTTTTTATCTCGTTATCCGGATTATCTTCAATTAGACTGCAGATTACGTACGCTTGGCGCCCCGCTGCCAGTTCGACATCAATCGCATCGTACATCGATGGCCGACTGTTTGGCGACCAAACCTTGGTAACAATCGGTTTTCGTCCAACTGGAAGCTCGTTTAAGATACTGACATCTAATTCGCCATAAACAGTCAACATCAGGCTACGAGGAATAGGTGTTGCGGTCATAGCCAGCATATGTGGCATAAATTCTGACTTTTTCAGAAGTTGCTGGCGCTGATCTACCCCAAACCGATGCTGTTCATCTATAACCACAAAACCAAGTTTGTGAAATTTCACGGTTTCTTGAATTAGGGCGTGCGTACCAACAACTACATCTACCTTTCCGGTTTCAATCTGTTTATAAAGTGTTTTTCTGGCTGTACCTTTGACATTACCCGTCAACAATCCGACGCTAACCCCAAGCGGTCCCAAAAGCTTACTTAAAGTCTCGGCATGCTGATTAGCCAGCAGTTCGGTTGGTGCCATTAATGCCGTCTGATAGCCGAAATGTGCCACCTGACACGCCACAAGCCCCGCTACGACCGTTTTGCCCGAACCAACGTCTCCTTGCAGTAAACGGTTCATGGGGGTTTTACGCTCCATATCCTGGATAATCTCCCATGCGGCGATTCGTTGAGCGGTTGTTAACTTAAACGGCAGTTTAGTAACAAAATTTGATACTATGGGCAGATTAAATGGTATGTGCCAACCTGTTAATTTGGCATTTTCCTGGCGGTTCAGTTGGCTGGCTAGTAATAATTGAAATAATTCTTCGAACGCCAGTCGTTCCTTTGCTTTGCCAACCTCTTCGATTTTTTTTGGAAAATGCATAGACATTATGGCTTGGCTGCGGGATATTAGTTTTTCACCGACAATTATCTTTTCAGGCAAAGTCTCCGGCAACATCGTGATAAGTGGCTTTAGCTCTGCTAGAATCTTACGAACCAGGGTTGATTTCAAGCCTTTGATTGACCGGTAGATTGGCAAAATCCTGTCGGTTTGGACCGGCATATCCGACACCAATTCGGCACTTGGATTTGTCAGTTGATAACGGTTGTAGTTGAATTCGAACATACCCGAAAAAAAGAATTCTTTTCCGGTTTTTAGCTGTGCCTCACGATACGGCTGATTAAACCAAACGGCCTGCAGTTTACCGCTTTTATCCGCCAAAGTTGCGGTGGTAATTCGTAGCCCTCTACGAACTGGTCGCGTTGTTATCTTTTCACAGCGTGCTTTTATTGTGTTTTTACCTGGTTTAATGCCTAAGATTGGAGTAACTACCGAAAAATCCTCGTAAGCTCGTGGCAGAAAATTTATTAAATCCGAAACCGTCTCTATGCCTGAAATGGCAAATTGCTGAGCCGCTTTGACACCTACACCCTTGATTTTTTCAAGTTTTGAATCAAGATTCATATTACCAGTGTAGCAATTCTAGTTAGCTTCGCCCAATATTCGTTCAATCAAATCAACCGTATCTTGCCAGTTTTTAACTTCAATCGTATCAATACCCATGGCCTTGACTGCATAATCATTTCCGCCCGGTTGCAATTTATCGCCAATAAATAATATATCGTTTTTATCGATTTGCATTTGTTCGGTCAGTTTTTTCATTCCATAGGCTTTATCAACACCGGCAACGGTAACGTCAACAGAGGTAGTGCCTCCGGTTCTTGCCCCCATATCTGAAAGTATTGGCGCTACGTAATCCCGAAGTTTCTGTTTTTTTGAACCATCAGGATCCCATTTGTACTTTAAATCGGCTGGCGCTTTTTGACCAAGTGCTGAATACGTAACCTGAGACTCACGATCTTCAATAATTTCTCCAAATGGTTTTTCTTCCCAGAGTCCAAGTTTTTTGGCGCCTTCTTCAAGTGCGTATATCGCCCGCTTTTTTTGATCGTCTGTTAATGAGTTATCGTACTGTAAATCCCATCCGTTCGATTCCTCGTCGAATATAAAATATTTAGTACCACTAGTTGGCATCAAATGCAGATGGGTCAACTCGTAAGGGGTAGCGTCTAGCCTATCAAGAACCTGGACCTTAAACTGGTCAAATTTACCACCGGAAATTATGCAAACGTCAAATTTATCAAGCAATCGGACCAATAGTTCGCTGATTTCTTCCGGAATCTGCGATTTTGCGACAGCCAAAGTGTCATCGAGATCAAATGCAATTACTTTTTTCGAGTTTAATCCGTTAATCATTACCGAACCAAAATAAAGCTGTTCTTGCCTTTTTTAACCAATGAGAGTGAGTTGATTGGTCTGTCATCCGATACTTTTTCAGAATTAACCGACACCGCACCACCGGTGATTAACCGCCTAGCTTCGCTGTTACTATCGGCCGAACCACCTTGAACAAGAATTTCAATTAACGATTTATCCTTACCGACTACTGGTATTTCACTGGCGAGCATATCAATGTCTTCACCTTGCAAAGTGTTAAAATCAGCACCGCCGAACAATACACCAGTTACACGCTGTACGCTTTCGGTTCGCTGTTGCCCATGGACAAGTTTAGTTGCCTCGTATGCCAATGCTTTTTGAGCAGCCCGGCCCTCGGGATTATTAGTGACCTCTTGGGATAGTTTTTCAATTTCTTCACGATTTAGTAAGGTAAATATTTTAAGATAATCAATAACACCGGCGTCATCACAATTCAACCAATACTGATAATATTTATAAACACTGGTTTTATTTGAATCTAGCCAGACAGCACCACCTTCGGTTTTGCCAAATTTTACACCGGTAGATTTATTCTGCAACAAAGGCATTGAATATACGTTTACTTCTCTGTTTTCTAGTCGTCGAATCAAATCAACCCCGGCAATGGAATTACCCCACTGGTCGCCGCCGCATAATTGCAACGTAACGCCATATTCTCGGAAAAGATGTAAAAAATCGAAAGCTTGGATAAGCGAATAGCTGAATTCAGCATAGCTAATGCCATTGCCTTCTGCGCCGAGTCGTGTTTTGACAAAATCGCGGTTTAACATGCTGCTCGTCGGTACGTATTTACCAACATTTCGCAAAAAATCCAAATATTTCATATCTTTGAACCATTCGTAATTATCAACGACCGTAAAATCTTGACCTGCCAGCACTTGGTCATACTGAGCCGCTATTTTGGCTTTATTGCTGGCTATTTCTTCAATCGTTTTGGCACTGCGCTCGCTGGATTTGCCATCCGGATCACCGATCAGACCAGTGGCACCGCCGACCAACATATAGGCTTTGTGACCGTGTTCGATAAATTTACGGACCATCATTATCGCAGCCAGGTTACCAATCTGCAGACTGTCAGCACTTGGGTCTACGCCGATATAAAACGAAATAGGACCATCGTTAAGTTCAGAAATATCCTGAAATGTAGTTTGATTAACGAAACCGCGCCATGTTAGTTCTTCGGAAAGCTTCATTTTTTCTCCGTTAATTTATGTTTTTTCATCAAGGTCAAGTATAGCAAAATTCCTAGTCGGATGCACATTTTGACGGTTTAAAAATCTGTAATTGAAAAGAACAAAGTGCTATAATGATATAATTAATGCTTATGGGAAACATACATCGTGGCTAAGAAACCATCTAGAACGCGCAAGCTAAACTTGTACTCTAATTTATCGCACACCCGCAGGACAAAGAAGGATTTAAAGTCTCGAAAAAAGGCACAATACCTTGCGTCACTTCCAAAACATCCTGTTGAACGATTTTTTTACCGTTTGAACCCAAAGCGTCAGTGGAAATATTGGACCAGTAAAGAAGGCGGAATAATGGCATTAAAGGTTGTCGGTATTTCGATACTAGCATTCGTCATTCTTATTGGGGCATTATTCATCTTTTTCCGTAAAGATTTGGATGCGATTCGCCCAGGCGAACTGTCAAAACGCATTCAAACAACGGCGACTACATATTATGACCGAAATGGTACTGTTTTATGGATTGATACAGGTGAAGAAAACTATAAACTAGTCGTTGACGACAGTGGTCTTAGCAAATACTTGAAACAGGCAACGGTCGCAATCGAAGACAAGAATTTTTATAGCGAAGGTGGGATTAGTATTACCGGTACTCTTCGGGCTGCTATTAACAATGTGACTGGCGGAAGCACACAAGGTGGTTCAACGTTGACGCAACAATTAGTTAAACAGGTGTTTTTTGCAGACCAAGCCCAACAGCGCGGATTAGCTGGGATCCCTCGCAAAGTTAAAGAGATTATTCTTTCAATCGAAGTTGAACGTATGTACAACAAAAATCAGATTCTTGACCTATATTTGAACGAGTCGCCTTATGGCGGTCGTCGCAACGGTGCTGAATCAGCTGCTCAAACATATTTCGGTAAACCTGCCAAGGACTTAACTATCGCCGAAGCCGCTTTACTAGCAGCTATACCTCAGGACCCATCGTATTTTAACCCCTATAATGTCAGTGGCCACGATGCTTTAATCCAACGCCAACATAGTGTTTTGGATAACATGGTTGAACAGAAATATATTACAAAAGCCCAGGCCGAAACAGCTAAAAAATATCCGATTCTGGACCACATCACCCCTGAAGCTGATCAGTATGCGAATATAAGGGCGCCTCACTTCGTTCAAATGGTTCGCTCTGAACTTATTAAAGAGCTTGGGAGCGCAACTGTTGGCAAGGGCGGACTGAAGGTCAAGACAACCTTAGATATTCGAATCCAGACAAAACTTGAAAGCGCAATGAACGACGAATTCAATTCATATATCCCAGCATGGGCAGGATTTACTAACGGGGCTGCAACCGTCGAAGACACCAAAACCGGACAAATCGTGGCGCTACTTGGCAGTCGTGATTTCAGATACCCGGGCTATGGCCAGGATAACGCCGCAACTGCATATTTACAGCCCGGTTCATCAGTAAAACCACTGGTATATTCAGAATTATTCCAAAAGAAACCTAACGGTATGACAAACTATGGCAGCGGTAGTAAATTGAACGACTCGAATATCAATGGGATTTACGGTGCTCCACTGTTCAATGCTGATAGAAAATTCTTGGGTCCAATTACAATTCGTAGCGCGCTAGCCACTTCACGAAATATACCAGCAGTAGAGGCAATGTACATATCGGGTGTAAAGCCAACTTTGGATGTAATACACAAACTTGGGGCAACCAGTTACTGCACACAGGGTGATGAGGTGAATGTCGGCCTAGCTGCTGCTATCGGTGGTTGCGGACTACGACAAATAGATTTAGTCAACGCCTATGCATCACTTGCTAGACAGGGTGCATACAAACCTCAGTCTACAATCCTTGAAGTGAAAAACAGTTCTAAAGAAGTTTTGAAAAAATGGACCGATACGGCACCTGTGCAGGTCGTTGACCCACAGTCGGCATATATTGTTGCAAACATACTAAATGACGACAACGCCCGTGCACCACTTGACGGCTATCATGCTCTGGGTATGGACATTCCAGGCGTTAAAACCGCCACCAAGACCGGAACGTCTGATAAGGGTGGCTCTGCTAAGGATATTTGGATGGCCAGTTATAGCCCGGCTTTGACTATGGCAGTATGGTTCGGAAACTCTGATGCATCTATACTCAAAAACGGAACGTCGTCTCTTGGCGGCGCTATCATTGCCAAGGTGATGGGATATGCCCATAAAGAAGTCTACGCGCCCCAGGGGCTTTGGAAAACCGGTGACTGGTATACAATGCCAAAAGGTATACAACTAATTGGTAACGACGTTTACCCGGCCTGGTGGAATAAAACCCAGGGACAATCTACTACAAAGATGACTTTTGATAAAGTATCGAAAAAGAAAGCAACTGCACTAACTCCAGATGGTGCGAAAATTGAACTTGACGTTTCAAAGATGGTTGACCCAATAACTAAAAAAGATGTGTATATTGCTCCAGATGGATATGACGCCAGTAAAGATGATGATGTACACAAAGCTTCGGATGTTATGCCGTCAGTAACGTTATCATGGACCAACGGTACGGGTAAAAATTCAAATACGTACGAAGTAACTGTTACCGTATCTGACGGCACATTCCCGGTCAACGGAGCTCAAGTTCTTATCGGCGGAACTGTTGTTAAAACCCTGACAAGTTCAGGAACAACCTCATTCAGCTATACTGCCTTGAAGACTGATGCCGCAAAACCATTGACAGCGACAGTGATTGATACCGCATACTACACGGCAACAGGCACGGGACCAGATATTCTTGCTGGAAATTGAAATTGAATACTAATTATTTTAAAGCTAATTCTTTTGTTGTTTATTAATTAAATTGACCATTTCTTGTTCGCTACTTACGGGTTTTGATTTTGGTTGATAAGTACGATTAGAATTCTTGTTCTGATAGCGATTTGGGTGGTTTTTTTGGTGTTGCTCTGGTTTTTTAGACCTTGGTGTCTGATTTTTCGGAGGAATATTCTTGGCGCTTTCAATCAGTTTAGCAAACATCATTTTTCCAGCAGCTGTTTGTAGACTTCGGATAAATTCGATTTCAACAGTCTGTCCGATACGTGCACTGGCATGTTCAACGACGACCATTGTGCCGTCAGTCAGGTGTCCTATAGCCTGATGAGTATCTTGGCCCTTTTGCGTAAGCTCCAGCATCATTTTTTCACCCGGCAAGTATGCCATCCGTAGGCTCATTGCTAAATCATTTACATTCAATACTTCAATATTCTCTACTACGGCCACTTTATTTAAATTGTAATCGATCGTACATATTGAACCCTGGTATTTTTTTGCTAGTTTTAATAATCGCTCGTCAACTCCCTCTTCGGCCTTGCTACCATCTTGAAATATCTCGACTTTGACGTTCGGCATCGCTTGTAGTTCCGATACGACATCCAAACCGTGTCGGGCGCGAGCCCGTTTTTCGTTATCGGCGTTGTCTGCCAAAAACTGCAGCTCACCGATTACACTACGCGGGATACTAAGTTTTCCACTGATAAAACCAGACTGAGCAACTGCAATTATTCGACCGTCAATTAATACTGAAGTGTCGACAAATATAGGTTTTACCTCTTTTTTATGTGATAGTTTTTTTGTATTTACTGATACCAGATACGTTACTTCTGCTAGTAAAATCAGAAGTAAAATAATTAAAATAATTTCCATTTTTTTCCTTACTTTTGTAGGTAGTCGATAAGCGCAGTCCGCAAATCACTAACGTCTTTAATAAATGTATTTTTCGCGGCCCCCTTTGGAGCTATTGCTTGGGTAAACCCAAGTTTTTTTGCTTCTGCGACCCTTCTGTCAGCCGACTGGACAGACCTGATTTCGCCCCCCAAGCCAACTTCTCCGAACACGACTATTCCGTCGTCAATTCTACGACTGGCGGCTGCGCTAGCGATTGCCATGCAGATTGCCAAATCCGCGGCTTGATCATTGAGTTTCAGCCCACCGACGACATTAATGTATATATCTTTGTCAGATAAATTCAGTTTTGTTCGGCGTTCTAGAACTGCAATTAATAAATTCAATCTGTTTAAATCAAAACCACTGGCCGTACGCTTAGGATAACCGAAATTGGTTGGATTGACAAGTGCTTGAATTTCTACCAGCAGGGGACGAGTTCCTTCAATTGTGGCCAAAACTACCGATCCGTCGGTGTTTTGTCTTTCGGCAAGAAGTGCAGCTGAGGGGTTTTTTACTAAACTTAGTCCCCCCTCATTCATCTCAAAAATCGCAGCTTCATTGGTCGAGCCAAATCGGTTTTTAGCTGCTCGTACAATCTTGAATCCGCCATACCTATCACCCTCAAGCTGCAAAACAACATCAACTAAATGTTCTAGAACTTTTGGACCTGCGATACTGCCCTCTTTTGTGACGTGGCCGACCAAAACAACAGCTGCTCCGGATTGCTTAGCTGCACGAATGATAACATTACTGCTGTTTGTGATCTGTGATACCGTCCCTGGGGCAGAGGTAATCTCGTCCAATGCCAATGTTTGAATCGAATCAATAACGACTAATTTATAGCCACCCGACCTGATGGTTGCAGCGATGTCGTCCGCGCTGGTGCTGGATGCAAAGCTTATTTGTTCGCTTTTTTCTGCACCAAGCCTAATGGCGCGAAGTTTGACTTGACTAGCAGACTCTTCGCCGCTTGCATATAAAACGGCATCATTATGGGCAACGTATGCAGATACCTGCAGTAGCAGTGTGCTTTTACCAATACCGGGCTGACCAGCTATTAAAATAACGCTGCCCGGTAAAACACCCCCGCCTAGTACTTCATCCAAATCACTAAAACCGGTTTGCAACCTAGTCGCGCCCTCGCGGCTGGAAATTGAACGCATAGTTTGTACGTCCAATAATTTACCTGAATTACCACTTCGTGCAACAACTGACTTGCCGCTTGAAACCGCGACCTGTTCGACTAAAGTATTCCACTCCCCACAATTATCACACCGACCAACCCACTTGGGGTAGGTTGCTGCGCAGTTTTGGCAAACGAACAAAGTTTTAGATCTTACCATTTAGTTTATTATACCTTAAACAGACGGCGATGACACGAGCGTGCTGTTGATAGTGTCGTAAAGTTTCTTGGACTGCGTGGCGTATGAATTGTACTGCGCAACTAATGCTTGGTAATCTTTATAGTCAGATTGGATTGTTGCGCGGATTGCATCAAGGTCTGATGCTCGGCCAGTTAAAACAGCCCTTTCATTATTAAATTGTGACTGTGATGTAAAACCACCACTTTGGGCGCGATTATTAAATGAACTAATATCCTCCTTCAGCCTTTGCGCATCGGTATTGTATTGACTCGTAAGAGATGTAATTGTGGCTAACAGTTTATCGATTTGTACGGAAAGATCGTCGGCTTTGGCTTTTAGCGATTTAAATACCCCACTATACTGTGAGTCGAGGTTCACAACCTCTTGCCTATTGCTAAAATATTGGTCGTAATAGGCTTCAAGTTCAGGATTCATCTTTGCCACCTCAGTACCAATAATTGAGTGTAGTTCATTGTCGCGCTGCCCTGGTTCATAACTGCTGTAAAATGCCAGCAAATCTGAGTAATATTTATCGGCAGAAAGAACCTTATACTCGCTCTCTAATAGGCTGTCGACTCTTTTCTTTTCTTTATCGTTCAGGCGGGTATAAATAGCATGTAGAGTTTCGTGTGCTGCCGTTACCTCGCTGATACCGTCCAGTTGTTTGTCTGCTACGACATATATATATATTCTATTGCCACTATAACAGCCCAAAATTGCCGTTGTGGTTTCGGAGTCATTGCAAACTTTATTAAAACTAGCTGCAGAATCAGAACTGTATGTGCTGGGCTGAGATGCATAGTAATAAAAAATACCATTATCGTTCATGCCGGCTCGTTTGACTAAGTTGGTCGCTTCTGTTGTAGGCTTATAACCCCAGATCGTTATTTGATCAACGATTCTTTGCCGATATGCCAATAAAAAAATAGTTGCAATAACCAAAATCAAACAAAATATTATGGTAGGTAAAATTCGATTTTTTTTTCTATTTTTCTGAAGCGACACAGACATCTATTTCTCCTTTATTAGTGTTAATCGTCAAAACGCTGCCTTTTTCATATTCTCCAGACAATATTCCGTCTGCAATCCTATGTTCTAGCTCGTCTTGAATAACACGTCGAAGCGGTCTGGCCCCAAATTTTTCACTGAACCCTTTTTTGATTAATAATTTCTTTGTTACAGGACTAATAACCAAATGTATGCCCTTTGGTATCAGCCGTTTTTGCAGTTCATCAATTTGTAAATCGAATATTTTATTAATTTGTTTACGCATAAGCGCGCGAAAAGTAATTATTCCATCGAAACGATTAATAAGCTCTGGGCGCATAATTTTAGCCAAAGCTATTTCAGCAGCATCGGCGTTTTCAGAGTGAATTTCCTGTAATTTATTCTCATCATTTTTTGAGGTTGCATGGAATCCAAGGCTCGATTCTTTCATCATTTGCTGAGCTCCCAGATTACTAGTTAAAATAACAATCGCGTTGCTAAAATTAACTTTACGGCCTTTTGCATCAGTCAGACTTCCCTCTTCAAGTATCTGAAGCAACAAATTGAAAATGCTAGGATGGGCTTTTTCAATCTCGTCAAACAATACGACGCTGTATGGTTGTCGACGAATTTTATCGGTCAGCCTACCACCATCGTCATAACCAACATAACCAGCCGGAGCGCCGACCAAACGCGAAGCGTTATGTCTTTCGCTAAATTCACTCATATCAATCTTGACAAGAAAATCTTCACTGCCAAATACTTCACGCGCCAAAACCTTAGCTAGTTCGGTTTTTCCGACTCCAGTGGGTCCCATAAATACAAAGGATCCTATTGGACGGTTACTGCTGGCAACGCCGCTTCGGCCTCGTCGAATCGCTCGTGATACTTTTTCAACAGCTTCTTTTTGTCCAATAACATATTTTCCTATGTGCTTTTCCAGGTTGCGAAGAAGTTTTGCCTCCGACTTCCTGACTCGTCGGACTGGAACTCCAGTCATCGACGCAATCGCATATGCGATATCGTCATCTGTTAAAACTATCGCTTTTTTAGATTCCGAAGTGTCCTTAATTTCATCTAGTCTGGCAGATATCTGGCTGGAGCGGGTTTTATACAACGCAGCTCGCTCATAATCCTCGGACAAAACCGCTTCTTCCATTTTTTCATTCAGGTTTTTAAGTTGTTTTGTTAATTCTCTGACTTTGCTGGGTTTTTGACCAGAACGAACACGGACTAATGCCGCTGCCTCGTCGATAATATCAATGGCTTTATCGGGCATAAAGCGTTCGTTAACATATCTGTCGGCCATATATACGGTGTCTTCAATCAGTTCGTCACTCATGCTGACTCTATGGTGTTTTTCATAGGCATGACGCAAACCCTTTAATATCGATACAGTTTCTTTTAGTGTTGGCTCTGGAACAACAATTACCTGGAGCCTTCGTTCAAGAGCGCTGTCTTTTTCGATATATTTTCTATACTCTTCTGATGTTGTCGCACCAATTAATCTGATTTCTCCCCTGGCTAGGGCTGGTTTAAGCATATTTGCTGCATCAATAGAACCTTCAGCAGCACCGGCACCGACTAACAAATGGAGTTCATCAATAAAAATTATTATGTTTTTCTGATGTTGCAGTTCAGCAATAACTTTTTTTAAGCGCTCTTCAAATTCGCCGCGATATTTAGTACCGGCAATCATGCCCGCTAAATCAATCTGGATAATACGCTTGTCGAGTAGGTAATCCGGAACTTCTTCTTTGGCAATCCGTTGAGCTAAACCTTCAACTACTGCGGTTTTCCCAACGCCTGGCTCTCCAATTAGAACCGGATTATTTTTTGTTCTACGACTTAAAATAGTAATTGCTCGCTCTTCTTGTTTATCGCGACCAATCACCGGGTCTAATTTTCCACTCTTTGCCAAGGCGGTCAGGTCCGTCCCGTATATTCCAAGTGAACCCTTTTTACGCGTTGGCCGTTTTTCAATAAAGGCTGGTGTGGGCGAATAATCAGCGTCTAACGACTCTTGTTTTTGATCAAAGAATTCTTCAATTTCAGATATAAGTTCGTTAGTAATTACGCCCATATCACGAAGTAACACCGCAGCGCGCGAATGTTTTTGGTTTAAAATGCTGTAAAGTATATGTTCAGTACCTAAAAATCCCTGATGGTACTCTTGGGAAACCTCCCAACTCATTTTCAAGGTAAGTTTTGCGGTTTCACTCAATGGCTTAGGCTCGGTGCTGACAATTACTGTCAGTGGGACTGCGTTCAACGCGTCTTGGGCGCGATTAAGGGTTACCCCGGCGTCCGCCAAAACTTTGGCACCAACCGAAGAACCTTGCGCTAGGATACCTAGTAGCAAATGTTCCGTCGCGATATACGAACTGCCATAGCTCTGTGCAATAATATTCGCATGGTGCAGGCTGGTCCGCGCATTATCGGTCAGGTGTGATAGAAATTCTGCAAAATCATCATCCACCATATACTTATTATAGCAAAAATCAGCTACTTTGTAGACTCAGAAACGGCGTCAAGAAGACTGTCTTCGATGTTTTTGCGACGCGTTTGTTTAGCGGGTTTCGTGGTCGCAGCTACTTGCTCAATATCCAATTCGTAACCTGTTAATCGACTTGCTAGGCGAACGTTCTGGCCAGACCTACCGATAGCAATCGACTGTTGGTCTTCGTTGACGGATACTGTTGCGCGCTTGTTCTTTTCGTCGATTTCTACTTTTGAAACTTCGGCTGGACTTAAGGCATTTTTAATGAATTGTTCACTATTTTCGTCAAACGCAATGATATCGATTTTTTCTTGATCTCCGATTTCATTCATAACAGCTTGAACTCGTGTGCCGTGACCACCTACAAAAGTACCGATTGGGTCAACTCCTGGTGAAGTACTGGAAACTGCAATTTTTGTTCGCCTTCCCGCCTCTCTGGCAATTGCTCTGATTTCAACGGCTCCTGTCTCAATTTCGGGCACTTCTTGGCGGAACAAGTATTCTACGAACTGTTCATTACCTCGGCTAAGGATTAGTTGTGGTCCATGATTGTCGCGTTCGATGTTTTTAATAAACACCTTGATACGGCTGCCGATTGTGTAGTATTCACCTTGAATTTGTTCGCTTTGCGGAATTATCCCACTCGCTTTGCCCAAATCAACCCGAACTACTCGAGGTTCAATGCGCTGGACTGTACCATTAACAACTGTTCCGATTTTATCTTCAAATTCTTCCAAAACTACTTCACGCTCAGCCTCGCGTAACCTCTGTAGTACGACTTGTTTTGCCGTCTGGGCTGCAACACGACCGAACGACGTGACTTCGTGCATTTCTTCTACTCGATCGCCAATAGCAGCGTCTTTTTTTAGTTTCTTGGCATCCTTTAAACTAATTTCAACAGCGTCCGAGCCAACTTCCTCTACGACTTCACGAGAGACAAACACATTTGCAGTGCCACTGTTAATATTAAGCTCACTACGAACCTCTTGGTCGCGCTCGCCATTATCCCGTCTCCATGCAGCGGCAATCGCTTGTTCAATTACTGATAAAACCGTTTCTTCGGGAAGATTCTTCTCTTCGGCAATCGTATGAACTGCCAAAACCAATTGTTTAATGTTAATTTCTTCCATATTTTCTCCTTTGTTCAATTTACGCTGGTTATTCTATTAAAAAAGCCGACCTGCCGGCCGACGTTATGCAATGTACTGATGGTATTATAGCCCATATCTATTTGCTTGGCAACAATTGGTTTTGACATTTACTTAGAATTGCCGATATAGCGTCGTGTTCCGCTTTTGTAACCCACAGACTGTATTTGAATTTTACCGCTATTTGCCTGGCTACGTATGCACACCTAAAAGATTTGTTTGAGGGTAGCCAGGTCGCAGCATCACCGTCGCTTTTTTGAGTATTCGCCATTCCACTGACGGCTAATAATTCAAGTGGGTCGTTAGCTAATTCGATTCTTTTTTCGGACGCCAACTGCTGGGCGCCTGTTTGCCATGCGTTAGACAGTGCTACGACATGGTCAATTTGTACTGAACTGCTAGTGGTGCTGCCTCTTGTAAACATAATGATTTTCCCGGTATATGGGTCATTTAGGGTTCCTTTTAGAACATCGCATTTATCGCCAATTATAACGTCAGTCAAGTCTCGATTTAAGACTATATTCCTGGTATCACATCCGTTCTTTAACGTCCAACCGTCTCCAAATTGCGCTCTGGAATAGCCGGTTTTTGGAGCTCGCCCCTTTATATCTAGTTTTTCTAGCACAGACAGTGCTGAGTTTGGAACATTATTAGGCGTGACGGGGTTTTTAACAGTATTTTGATTTGTTAAATTAGGTGTACTGATGATTATTACAAACATAAAAAGAGCTATCGCAATTACGGAAATAATTATTCGTCTTTTTCTATACGAGTCGGACATGTAACTATTATGCACGCATGTTCAGATGGTACAATGGACTGTATGCAAACTGTCCCTAGATTAATTGGTACATTTATTCCTCGCGAATATATTCTTTCATTATCCTTGGATAGAACTAAGCGCACATTTAGTGGTAGGGTAATTATTTCCGGTGAATTGCCGAAAAAAAGTAACAAGATTTTTCTGCATAGCAAAGATTTGACTATAAAGTCAGTTACAGTCAACAAAAAGCTTGTTAAATTTACGCTTGGCGAAAACGACTCATTAAATATTGAAAACAATCCGATGTCTTTAGGCGTTCGCAGTATAGAAATTGAATTTAGTGGTAAAATAACAGATTCAATGCACGGTATGTATCCGTGTTATTTTGAACATAATAATATTAAAAAAGAGTTGCTTGTGACCCAATTTGAAAGTCATCACGCCCGAGAAGTTTTTCCATGCATAGATGAACCGGAAGCCAAGGCGACTTTCGCGGTGACACTTGAAACCGAAACAAACGTCCATGTACTGGGCAATATGCCGATAAAAACTCAATATAACGAAAATAGCCGTACCGTAACAAAGTTCGAGACGACACCAATAATGAGCAGCTACCTGCTGGCGTGGGTTGTTGGAGAACTTCAGAAAAAGACCGGCAAAACTAAAAGGGGTACTTTAGTAAATGTTTGGGCTACCCCTGCGCAACCCGCAACCAGCCTCGATCTTCCACTTGATATCGCTATCCGTTCGATTGATTTTTTTGAAAAATATTTTGGTACAAACTACCCACTAGCAAAGTGCGATAATGTAGCGTTGCCAGATTTCGGATCGGGTGCAATGGAAAATTGGGGGTTAGTAACCTACCGCGAAATCGCTATGTTGGCAGACCCAAAAACAACTTCGGTTTCCAGTAGGCAATACGCCGCAACTGTTATTGCCCACGAACTCAGCCATCAATGGTTCGGGAATTTGGTGACAATGAAATGGTGGAATGATTTATGGCTAAATGAAAGTTTTGCCACCTTGATTGAATATGTTGCAGTTGACGCTATTGAACCTAGTTGGAATATTTGGATGGACTTTGCAAGCTTTGAAACTGCCGCCTCGCTTCGTCGCGATAGTCTGGCTGGAGTACAACCGGTCCAAATTGATGTTAATCACCCGGATGAAATCGGCACATTATTTGACGGCGCAATCGTATATGCCAAAGGTGCAAGACTTATGAAAATGATGAGGCGATATATCGGTGATGACGACTTTAAATCGGGCCTAACGAAATATTTCAAGCAATATGCATATAAAAACACAGAGGCTAAAGATTTGTGGCGAGTGTTGTCTGACGAATGCAATAAAAACGTCGGGGAATTCATGACCCGATGGATTTCACAACCAGGATTCCCGGTTTTGAACGTAACAAGAGAAAAGAATACAATTATTCTATCACAGGAGCGACTTTCGAATGGTCTGGGAATACGTGACGACTCACTGTGGCCAATTCCTCTCAATTCTAATTACCCAGAAATGCCAGAAATATTTGACGTAAAGAATTTATCTGTCGAGGTGGCTGATAGTAAACCAATCAGGTTTAATATCGGGAACGACGCACATTACTTAACCCACTACGACTCAAACCTACTTGAACAACTCGTAGACGAAGTAAAATCGGGCAAATTAAATCCACTTGATAGAATGCAGTTATTAAACGAGCAGATAATATTGGCAAGTGCCGGCATTATTCCTAGCGCAGAATTAATCCCTCTGATTGACGCATTCAAAAACGAAACATCTGAACCGGTCTGGAGTGTTCTTGGCATGGCGATTGGAGAATTGAAAAAATTCGTTGAAGATAATGACGAAGCCGAAACTAAACTCCGAAAACTAACGGGAATAATTGCGAAAAATCAATTCGAAAGACTTGGCTGGAACGAAAAGGTCAGCGAACCGGAAGACGATACTAAACTTCGCAGTACAATCATCAGTTTAATTCTGTACTCTGAGGATAAAAATGCACTTGATTATGCTAATAAACTTTATGAATCGGTAACTGTCGATAAGTTAAACCCCGAACTTCGCAGTGTTATTATTTCATCTGTTATACGACAAAAAAATGATATAGAAACTGTAGATAAATTACTAAACAAGTACGAGACAACGGCTTCAAGCGAACTAAAACAAGATATTAATCTGGGTGTAACCGCCACGAAAGACGAAAAGATTGTTGATTTATTATTGAACAAGTTAAAAGAAACTTCAGTTATTCGTACGCAGGATACCGCCCGATGGATTGCATACCTACTTCGAAATAAATTTGCCCGTCAACAGACTTGGAGATGGGTTCGCGATAATTGGGACTGGATAAAAGAAACTTTTGGCGGGGATAAAAGCTATGACGACTATCCAAGGTACGTGGCAATGACGTTGTCAACTCAAAAACAGTTGGATGAGTACGTTAAGTTTTTTGATGATATAAAATCGGACCCATCGCTGACCCGCGTTATAGATATGGGCATAAACGAGATTAAAAACAAAGTTAAAATTATCGAAGAAAATGGCGTATCCATACAAAATACACTTTTAAACCTCTAAAAAACTATCCACTACCGGCGGAAGACCGCATAAACTTACGGTAGCCAGGCGAAGATCCGTATCTGAAATCTTGTTATGTAGCACATAAAATTTAGCGGCAAATTTCATTTGTCGCAGTTTTTTTGAAGTAATTGCCATCAATCCGTCACCCTGATTTGCGTTTTTTCGATATTTTACCTCTGTGAAATACAAAATATTATCGACACTCGACACTATGTCTATTTCGCAGTATTTAGTTTTCCAATTACGCTCAATTACGTTATGTCCGCGCATTTCCAAGAAGTCAGCAGCCACATGCTCGGCATTATCACCTATTTGTTTAGTAGATATTTCAACTGACTGCTTGATTTTTTTAAGTGGGGCAAATGACATCCGATGAAGTTTTGTAGCACCGTTTTTATCAATGGCTTTACTGTGGGCCGATGTTCCATAACCGACATGATTTTTAAAATCATAGCCCCTGTAAACATCATCTTGTGTTGCCATATATTTATCCCTGGCAACTTTTGCAACAATCGATGCAGCCGATACACACGGGATTAGTAAGTCGGCTTTTTTAATTGTCGTAACAAATTTTTCTTTATTAGTACCACACAAAAAATTGACAGTTCCATCAATAATAATTTCACCGTACGGAGTTTTAATCTGTTCAACCGCTCGTTTCGTAGCAAGATTAAGTGATTTTGACAAACCAATTTCATCAATCTCGGCTGGTTCCACCCAACCCAAGCCAATGCCTTTGGCTTTTTCACGAATTTCGATATCGAGTTTTTCACGCTGTTTTTTAGATAATTTTTTGCTGTCGGTTAGTCCTTCGATAACTTCGCCACCCAAAACAACAGCGCCGACAACCAGCGGTCCAGCCCAAGACCCTCGCCCAACCTCATCAATCCCCAGAATCATCTTTATATAATAACATTTCCATTAAACCACCCAATAGACGTACTCGCATCGTTAATGATATCTTAAATGTGCAAGTTCACTTTGAGCTTTGAGTATGTATCTACGACAATCGTCATTAATATTCATTTTAAGTATGGCTTTGTCATATTTTCTAGAAGCATATATTTCTTCAAGCTTTGGTAATTTGTTTAAAATCGAGAAGTCGTTATCGTCTGCTACGACCCCAATCAAACTAATTTTATTAAGCTTATTTAGTGTACCAATTGGCTTAAAGTTTTCAAAATGATGAACTTTTGTAATCCAACCAGTAGGTGTTGAAAGTGACAATAGACGTAAGCTTTTTAAGTTTGATATTGGAGATAGATCGGAAATTTTTCCAACATGATTAAGTGCTAGGTTTTCAAGATTAACAAGATGACATATTTGCATAAACTGGTCTTGATTCAGAGAATCGTCAAAGACTATTGTTTTTAAGGATAATTGGCTCAAACCTTTAAAGTCAATACCGCCATAGCCCCTTACGTTCCCATAAAAAATAACGGATGTTGCGTCAAAGTATTTATTACAAAACTTATCTAAATCAGTCTGAGTTAATAATCTAAGATGCAATTTAATATTCTTATCCCAAAGCTCTTTTATCATAAATTTAGTATATCAAAAGTCTACTGTATAAAGATTGCAATATTAACACAAGCTTGGTACTCGCGTGTAAAACTTACTAGGCTTCGGTGTGACGAGCTTCGACTTCGGCCTGGAGTGCTTCGAGTTTTGCTTCTTCAGCGGCTTTTTCGGCGGCTTTTGCCTCCGCATCAAGTTTAGCCTGTTCTTTTAAGCGTGCCCCTTCGGCTTCGGCAGCCAAATCGCGAACATCATTAACGCTTTCGCGATCAAAGTTCTGATTTTTAAGACGTGCACTTTTACCGCTTCGTTTGCGAAGGTAAGATAGGAAATTACGGCGAACTTTGGCACGCCTGACAACTTCGATTTTTTCAACAAGAGGGCTGTGGATTAGAAAACTTTTTTCAACACCTACACCACTGGCAATTTTACGAACGCTAATTCGTGAAGTATGTGAATTTTTTCGGTCGGTACGGATAACGACGCCTTCAAAAATCTGAATACGCTCTTTGGCGCCTTCTTTAATTTTTTGATGCACTCGAACGGTGTCGCCACTGCGGACTTCGACTACGTTAGGCTTTTTTTGGGCTTCATTAACCTTGTTGATTAGTTCAAAACTCATTTTTTACTCGCTTTACATTAATAAAATCAATCAATTACCAACTATACCACAGTGGTGGGAATAATGAAAGTGGTAAATTGACTAAATAGCCCGATTTATTTCATCCAAAGTCGTTTCGCCGCGAAGTGCGGCCAATACCCCGTTTTCAAGTAGGGTCACCATCCCAGACTTTCTGGCGGCAGTTTCAATCACTTCAGTGTGGACATCGGCTTCATCGCCTCGGAGGAACCTTTGAACAGCCTCACCAACCACCATTTGTTCCATAATGACAATCCTGCCAGAAAAACCAAACGGAGAGGATTCGCTAACTACCGGTTTCCACAATTTGAAGTTTGTTAAATCTGGTTTTTCGATATGTGACGGCAAATCTTTGAGCGCTTCTGTAACCCATTTCTTGGTTGCTTCATCGGGTTCATATTCTTCTTTTGTGGCATCGTCGAGTTTCCTTACTAGTCGCTGTGCAATAACCAGACGTATAGACGAACTAAAGATTGGGTTTACGCCAATCATATCAATCATCCTGCTAAACGCAGCCGAAGTTGAATTTGCATGAAAGCTTGAAAGCACTAGATGGCCGGTTATCGAAGCTTGGATAGCGGTTTTAGCAGTATCAGCATCCCTAATCTCGCCCACCATCACAACATCAGGGTCTAGTCGAAGTACCGCCCGAAGTCCGTCCGCAAAACTGTGACCGCCAACAGTGTCGATTGGTATTTGAGTTATTCCAGATATTCCATACTCAACCGGGTCTTCAAGTGTAATAATTTTTCGAGTTGTAGTGTTTAGTGCATTAATGATGCTGTATAAAGTGGTTGATTTACCACTTCCGGTCGGACCAACCATCAAAACCATTCCTCGCGGATGACTGACAACTTCGTCAATTTGTGCACGCTCGGTTGGCCCCATGTTCAACCTGTCCAGATTTAGCATTGATTCGTCAAAGTTGAACAAACGAAGCACAGCGTCTTGTCCATATATTGTCGGGACTGTTTCGACACGAATATTCAATAGGTGCGTAACTCCGTCTTTTATTAATTCTTTTTGCATATGACCCGATTGGGGTTCGGTTGAGGCGGTTGAAATGTTTGCACGCGAAGCAAGGGTACTGAGAATTACACGATATCGATCATTATCCAAATCAGCAACAGGGTGTAATACTCCGTCGATACGCATTCGAATTCGCATATGTGTTCGTTGATTTTCAATGTGAATGTCACTGGCCGTTAGTTGATCGGCTTGAGTAATTAAATAATCAAATATTTCATCACTACCTACTGAATTAAGGGTCTTGCTTACCTCTGTAATTGTATTGCTGTCGCCTTCTTTTGCAATCTTGATATCGTCATGCACAACCTTTACCGCCGGGTCATAGCGGTCCATTAAGACCCTATAACCACTATTGCTAATCAGTAAAAATTGAATACTATGGCCAACATCATTGTACTCCCTGGTCATTTCGCTGATGAACGACTGTGGTGTTTGGGTTGTAATACCGAATTGCCAAATTTGACTTTCGTTGCCGCCGATAAGCGGAACGACTCGATTCTTGTGCATAGTTGCAACATCGATTACTCCGGTAACTAACGGCAGAGTTTTTTCAATATCACGAGTGTCAAAATATTGAATATTCAAAATAGCCGCACGTTGCGTGGTTGTCTGTTCGTCCAATTCGCGTTTTTCTTGTTGAACTTTGTCTTCTTCCACTATGCCTTTAACTATACCAAATTGCTTGTGGTTTTTATAGGGTAATATGGTGCTACAATATCAACATGCCAGAAATTGTAGTAATCGCCTATAATATTCGTTCGACCCACAATATAGGGTCAATTTTTCGAACATGCGAAGGCTTTGGTGTTTCAAAAATAATTATCAGTGGTTATAGCCCGTACCCAAAATTACCTAATGATAAACGATTGCCACATCTTGTTGAAAAATTGACAGGCCAAATTCACAAGTCAGCCCTGGGGGCAGAAGCTATGGTTCCTTTTGAATATACTGAACGTGTTGATTTTGCCTCGCTAAAAGAGTCTGGTTTTACGATTGTCGGGTTAGAACAAGATGCACATAGTGTATTAATAAATAAATTCAAATGCCCTCAAAAAATCGCCCTTATATTAGGCGAGGAAGTACACGGCTTAACAAAAGATATCCGCGAGTCATGCGATTTACTGCTGGAAATTCCAATGCACGGTAAAAAAGAATCATTTAACGTTAGCGTCGCAACTGGAATCGCACTATACTCGATTACACAAAACTGTCAACGACCAGATGAAGACTAACCGAGCGAAAACCATTTTATCTAGTTGAAGCGTACCCGTGGATACGTTGAGATTAGAAAAATTGTTTGCAGCCGGTTAGGCCTTGTCTGGTATTGATGTGTTTTGTATAATCGAGTATAAACGCAATCACTACTTAACGACTACTTTGTCTTCTCCTAGAATCTTAGCCATAGCAGATACTAGTTCTTTACACAAATCGACCCTAAAGGGCAATTTAATGGCGGATTTCTTTTCTTCACCCAATACTAAAACAATGTCTGATTCACCAATATAATCACTGCATACTTTTTTAAGTGAAAGCAGTGAATCATGGTCATCCGGATCGTTAATGTGAACGTAAAGTTTTTTGGCCTCGGGGGGTTTGATCGTCATCGGTTCAGATACGACTCGTTTGGTCTGGACTTTATTGTTTTTCGCTGGTTTTGGTCCAGACATTTTCTTACCTGTAGATTCATAATCGCGTAGTTCCTGGTCAGTTACAAATTGGATATCTTCGGCGATTATTTTTACATCAGACCCAATATTGCCATCACGGTCTTTTCCGCTAATTTTACCCTCGACACGCACTACGGCGTCACGAAGTAACTTCGTGCCAACTTTTTCGTACAATTTTGGAAAAACTATTACTTCAGACTCGCCAAATTTGTCTTCAATCCTTACGAACGCCATTTTTGAACCGCTTTTTGTTACAATCGTGCGTATTGTCGAGATAAGTCCGCCAACTATCAGCGGCTTACCGTCCAGATCTGCAGTAATCTGCGTCAGGGGAATAGTCTGTTCTTCAAAATATTTATCGTAATTATCTAGAGGATGAGCACTAATATATAGACCCATTAATTCACGCTCCCAAGCTAAACGCTCTCTGTCTGAATGTTTTAACGGAGAAGATTGCATTGCCATAGTTTGATGTATTTGTGGCGAATCAATTAAATCACCGAACAAGTCAGTTTGCCCACTAATCGCTTCTTTTTGTAGCTTGCTGGCAAACGCCTGAATCGTTTCTAAATTAAACAGCAAATCCGACCTATCACCTAGACTGTCGAACCCACCGGATTTAATTAATGAGTCCCAGGCTTTTTTATTAAATCGTGTTGTATTTACACGTTTTGCAAAATCTTCAATACTAGAAAATTTTCCGTCAACATCGCGAGTCCGCAAAATTTCTTCAACAGCTCCAACTCCCACACCCTTTACTGCCGCCATGCCAAACCTAATTTCAGATTTTCCAGGAACAATTGCAAACTCAATAAATCCCTCGTTTATATCCGGAGGCAACACTGTAATACCCATGTGTTTACATTCATTTATCTCGATTGCCAGTCGGTCTATGTCATTTTGGTCGCTTGTCATCAGAGCTGCCATAAATGCTTCTGGATAATGTGCCTTTAGGTATGCTGTCCAATATGAAATCAGGCCGTAGCAAGCCGCATGTGATTTGTTAAAACAATAGTTTGCAAACTCTTCTAATTGCATCCAGAATTTTTCGGCAAGCTTTGGATCGGCATAACTGTGCTTTACGGCGCCATCAATGAATTCAGATTTCATTTTTTTCATCAAATCAATTTTCTTTTTACCGACAGCTTTACGCAAAGTATCTGATTGACCACCCGTGAATCCAGCAAAATCCTTTGAAATTTGCATAAATTGTTCTTGATAAACCAAGATTCCATATGTTGGCGACAGCGCACCTTCGAATTTTGGGTGTAAGAATGATATCTTTTCCTTTCCATGTTTTCTTTTAATAAAACTATCGATAAACTGCATTGGACCAGGACGATATAGTGCTACCATGGCGATAATATCGTCAAATTGCGTAGGTTTCAGTTCACGCAGATAGCGTTTCATTCCGGCTGATTCGAGCTGAAATACGCCCGTCGTATCGCCTCGCTGCAAAAGTTCGTAGGTACTTTTGTCATCAAGTGGCAAATTATCTAGGTCAATTTCAGTTTTATAAACTTTCTTAATGATGCGCAGGGCGTTATTAATGGTAGTTAGATTTGAAAGACCCAGGAAGTCAATTTTTAAAAGTCCTAAATCTTCAACCGGACCCATTGGATATTGCGTAGCAATCACTCCTTTTTGCGCCATTTCCAGGGGTACAAATTTCACGATATCATCCGGAGCAATCACAACGCCAGCTGCATGGACTCCATGCGAACGGATGGTACCTTCCAACCTAATTGCAAAATCAATGACCTTTTTTGAAGTCGGATTTGATTCATATTCAGTTTTTAAATCAACATCGTTCACAACGCTGACACTTAATGGTATATGCTTGCCTTGGGAGGGTGGCGGAATCATTTTCGACAATCGGTCAGCTTCGGAATACGGAACTTCTAAGACCCTAGCTACATCTCGTACGGCAGCCCTAGCTGCCATCCTTCCAAACGTAACAATATTTGCAACACGTTCAGCACCATACTTATCTGAACAATACGCAATTACCTCGTCGCGACGAGTATCCTGGATATCTATGTCAAAATCGGGCATGCTGATACGATCGGGGTTTAAGAACCTTTCAAATAGTAGATTGTATTTTAATGGATCGAGTTCTGTGATTCGCATTGCATAAGCCAATATTGACCCAGCTCCACTACCACGGCCAGGTCCAAAGATAATTCCCTGGTCTTTTCCCCAGTTTATATAATCGGCAACAATCAAAAAATAGCCGTTAAATGCCATCCTATCGACCACACCTAGCTCATAGTCAGCGCGTTGCATCACGTTTTCCGGAATATGCTTTTTTGCTTCAACAATAGACATTTTCCCTGCGTTACTCCTACTTACTCCGCCGTATCTCCAAGCTAATCCTCTAAAAACCAGCTCATCAAGATATGATTTTTCGCTCTCGCCTTTTGGAGTCGGAAATACCGGTATTAACATCCCGCCAAGTTCCAGCTTTACATCACACCTGTCTGCAATTTTTTTAGTATTAGTTATAGCATCCGGGAACTCTTTTCCCCACTTTTCAATGACTTCATTCGGATCAGTAACATGTAAATCAAATTCTCTAAAACTCATGCGGTTGGTTTCAGATAAATACGACCCCGTACCAACACAAAGCAAAATCTCCTGAGCTTCTTTGTCCTCATGCAATAAATAGTGGCCGTCATTACTTACGATTAGTGGGACATCGATTTCTTTTGATAATTTCTGTAATCCCAAATTAACCTTTTGCTGCTCGTCCCATTCATGATGTTGCATTTCTAAATAATAGCGGTCACCAAAAACTGATTTATACCACACGGCAAAATCTTTAGCCGCCTGATAGTCATCGTTTCTTAGACTTCTCGCGACTTCACCGCCCGCACAACCCGACAGAATTATTAGGCCTTCGTTATACTTTTCGAGTAGCTCGTGATCGATACGGGGTTTGTAATACATTCCCTCAAGTTGCGCCAGACTGCTCAATTCCATCAGATTCTGATAGCCTTTATTATTCATGGCGAGAATTGTCAAATGATACCTGGCCTTGTCTTTTACCGGGTCACGATCATGACGAGACCTGGACGCTATATATGCCTCCATACCGATAATCGGCTTTATCCCAGCATCTAAGGCAGCTTTATAAAACTCTATACTCCCAGACATGGTCCCGTGGTCTGTTATCGCCACAGCAGTCATACCAAAATCCTTTACTAAATTAACAAGTGCAGGGATTTTCGTTAAACCATCTAATAGACTGTGGTGTGTGTGATTATGCAAATGAACATAATCGGATGTCTTTAATTTTACCCCCATACGTACTACTAGTATACCTAACCCTAACCTGGTTTGTCTGTAGTAAAAACGACTTAAGGTTTAAAGGCTGATTATTTCATTGTCAATGAATTGATAATATTACGGATATACTCACCTATGTATGGAAGAGTATCAAATAGCCCCAAAATCCAAATAGTAAAGGCAACCAAAACCGTACCGCCAAGTAGCGTACCAAAGCCAAAAAAAATACCTCTGGTAAAATTCATCCAATAAATTTGGACACGCGATCGGTGAAAATCCTGAAAAAGCTCTTCAAGAAGTTGACGCCTAGCGCCCAGCTCGTTATCTTTATCTATTTTTGTTTTTATCTTAGCCATCATTTTATTTAGATAAATCAGGAGTTACTTATTTCTTATCTTTTTCAAAAAAACCTTTTTTTGCGCCCTCAACGGCTTTTTCTGAACGTTGCTTTAGATCCATGGCATCGTTTTTTGCTTTTTCGGCCATTTGTTGAGCCTTAAGCTTTGCATCTTTCGAAAAATCCGCTGCTTTGTTGGCGGCATATTCTGCCTTTTTAGCAGCTTCAGCCTTTGCTTTTTCGGCCGCAGCCATTAAATCAGCTCTTGTTTCCTTACCGCTTTTTGGTGCAGTTAAAAGTCCAGTAACAAAGCCCGCCGTTGCCCCAATTAGAGCTCCTATTGCAAATTTACCTTTTGACATAGCTATTTTTCTCCTTTTTTCTTCTTAAGTTTATTTAAAACACTATTAATCGTTTCGACGATGAATATTGGTTGAATAATTTTTGAAGCCTTTGATACGACTGAACCTATGTCATCAACGGTTTTTTCGGCTGATTTGGTCACTTTTCTGATTTGTTTTGTCAAAATTATTAAGTATATTCCAAGTATAATTCCTACTATCAAAAATACCGCTAGGAAGGTTGACAGTATATAAACTAGTATTTCAGCTGCTTGACACATATTTTGTTTTTCCTTTTTTACAGAAACCCGTTTTTAAGGTATCTTATTTTTATATTAAACCGATTTCAGCAAATTAGCAAATTACTGACATAGTCGGTCTCGAAGATATTTCTCGAATTCCTTCCCGTATTTAGAACTTACAAGCGCTTCATCAACTATGGTCTTCATGTACTTTAAATGGTCACCTGTATCGTGCCACGCGCCGTCAATGGAACACCCGTACACCTCGTCTTTTTGTATTAATTCAATAATACCATCGGGCAACATATATTCTCCGTTTAGTCCGGGTTTTTTCAGAGCTAATATTGGCAGAATATCTGGTGTCAACAAGTAGCTTCCAGCGGAAGCAAAGTCAGAAGGCGCGTTGGCTTCACCCGGCCTCTCAACAAAACCCTTTAGCTTATATACTCCGTCGGAAACTTGTTCACCAACATCGGCCATTCCATATTTGTCAGCGTCCTTTTTACCCACTTCGACAATTGAAATAACTGATTTACCCGTTTTTTTATGTGCTTCTAAGAGTTGAATTGGCCAGGCTTTTTCAGATCTGAAATAGTCATCTGGGAAAAATACAAAAAAAGGTTCATCATCATCGATTAAGTGCTGAGCCTCAAGGACAGCCAATGCACTTCCATATCCTTCGCCCTTCTGTCGAATGTAAATAAACCTGGCTAATTCGGAGATCGCCTTCAGTTCATCTGCCATTTTACCTTTACCAGTACTACGAAGTTTATCCTCTAATTCGATACTTCTATCGAAATGGTCCTCGACAGAGCGTTTTGTGCTGCCTGTAATAATAATTACGTCCGTTACACCAGCCTTAACAGCATTTTCAACGATAATTTGGATTACTGGCCTGTCGATAATCGGCAACATCTCTTTTGGCATAGCCTTTGTTTGAGGTAAAAATCTGGTGCCCATTCCCGCCGCACAAATAATTGCTTTCGTTGGTTGTTTCATTAAATTTTTAACCTTTCTTTTATTAGTTTTTGCGCCAATGCTGGGTTGGCCTTGCCTTGTGACTTTTTCATAACCTGGCCTACTAAAAATCCTATGACTTTTTCATTGCCGGCCTCTAGATCTGCGACTGCTTTCGCGAACGACGGATCGTTTAGGACTGAGTCGACAACTTTGATAATTTCGGATTCGTCACTGACTTGAATCAGATTTTTTTCAGCTGCGATATCGCGTGGTGCAATATCGGGACGACGATTCATTTCATAAAAAATCTCTTTTGCGGCAGTTGAGCTTAGTTCATTTTTCTCAACCATATTTGAAAGCTCGATTAAATAGTCATCCGTTGCATGTATGCCTGTGTTCTGTACAATACCCGAATCATCGGTTTGGCCCTCGACTGCCATTAATTGCCATATAGCAACCCGCCGTGCAGCCGATGCAGTACCCGACTTTTCTAGAATTCGTTGAATCAATTGAGCAGTCGGCTGATCGGCAATTAGGGCGTTGGTGACCGTGCTGTCCAGATTTAGCACTTTCCAAGATTCTCTATAAAATGGTGGTAGCGGCGGAACTGTTGCCTGAATACGATTTATTTCTTCATCACTTAAAATGATTGGTGGTATATCGGCATCTGGCATATATCGATAATCTTGAGAATCCTCTTTGTTGCGCTGAGAAGTTGTCCGTTGTTTAGCCTCGTCCCATCCACGAGTTTCTTGGACGATATTTTCACCCTTTTCAAGTAATTCAACTTGACGACGAAACTCAAATTCGATTGCTCTTTCTACGCTTCGGAATGAGTTCAAATTTTTAACTTCACTGCGAGTACCGAGTTCGTTTGAACCCTTAGGGGCTGCAGAAGTGTTAACATCAAAACGCATATTGCCGTGATATAAATCACCACGCGTTACGCCGGCGTACGTCATTAACCTGTACAACTCAACCACAAAAGCCTTTGCCTGGACAGAAGAATGAATGTCCGGCTCGGTAACAATTTCAATCAATGGAGTTCCTGCTCGATTAAGATCAACCAAGCTAAATCCACCATGATGGGTTAGTTTCCCGGCATCTTCCTCCATATGAGCATGATTTATTCGGACATTGAACGATTCCCCGCTATCCATTGGGATATTTATAACTCCAGGACCAATTATCGGCTGATACATTTGTGTTGTTTGATACCCCTTCGGAAGGTCTGGATAAAAATAGTGCTTTCTATCAAACCTGCTGACATGGGCTATCGGACTATTTAAAGCTTTTCCGGCTTTGATAGCCAAATCCACTGCACCACGATTTAACACAGGTAACATTCCTGGAAGTCCAAAATCAATTGGACTTACCACACTATTCGGCGACTTACCACGTTCGTCATTATCGGCGCCACTGAATAGCTTTGTCGCGGTTGCTAACTGGACATGGCACTCGATTCCGACAGTCATTTGATATTTACCCAATGTTTCGTCACTAACCATCAGATTACCCCCAGATCCTTCAAAGCTTTACGGAAATTGTACAAGGCTAGTCTGGCTTGCTCATAAGTGACATGGGCGTCAGATTCATGTGCTATCTTATTCCTGAGTTTGTGCGCCATCCATATTCCATTCCTATCGCTGAACAAACTGGCAGAATTTTTCATTCTTTCACCCATAGTTTTACCTCGTGCCCCATAATCTTTTAACGCTTGGTCCAGTAATTTATCGAAGTTTATGACAGAATAATAGAAACTGTTTGGTTCATCTTGTTTTAGCTGATGCTCGATTTCAAGACATTTCGCACGATACCTCTCAACGTCGATTTTTTTTGTACTGGTTTTACTAAGCCTGGTAATTACTGCAAAAAGTAGTCCACCAACAATTATTATTGCCGCTAGAAAAAAGATTAGTGCCAAGTCCATTATTTATTCTCCATAGATTTTGCCAATGCAAAAATTGACGCGTCGCTTTTCATAGGACCCATTAGCTGTACTCCGATAGGCAATCCCGCCTGATTCGTGCCGGCAGGTACACTGATTGCAGGTAAACCAGCCAAAGATGTTGGTACGGTCATAATATCGTTTAAATACATTTTGATTGGGTCGGATGTATTTTCGCCTAACTTAAAGGCGGGTGTTGGTGCTGTTGGACCGATTAATATGTCATATGTTTCAAATAATTTATTGAACTCGTTTATCAGCAGAGTCCTAGCTTTTTGTGCCTGCTGATAATATGCATCGAAATAACCACTAGAGAGAACGTAACTGCCTATCATAATACGACGCTTGTTCTCGGTAACGAAACCCAGGTCTCGGGTTTTGCCATACAACTCAGAAAGTGTTGTTACGCCTTCAGCGCGTCTTCCGTAACGGACACCGTCGTATCTGGCTAAATTACTGCAAAGCTCTGCTGGGACAATAATGTAATAGATTGCCAGTGCATACTCTGCCATGGGTAAACTGACTTCTTCAACGGTATGTCCTGCCAGTTTTAACTTTTCAACATATTTATTAACAGCACCACGCACTTCGGGGTCAACATCATCAGTCATAAAATCTTTAACCAGACCAATTTTTTGATTTGGTTTCACGTTTTCTTGAACCGTAAAAAAGTCTGGAAGTGTTGTCATATCATTTTTATCTCGTCCAGAAATTATATCCGTAATCATTTCGGCATCGGACACATTAGTCGCAAATGAACCAATTACATCGGTACTACTGGCCATCGCAACCACGCCGTATCGACTAACTGCTCCGTAAGACGTTTTTACCCCTACGACTCCATTAAAACTGGCTGGTTGTCGAATTGAGCCGCCCGTATCACTACCCAGCGCAAATGGCACGACACCTAGCGCCGTAACGACCGCAGAACCACCACTGCTTCCACCCGCAACTCTGGTTTTATCATATGCATTGCTGGTTGGTCCATATGCCGAGTTTTCGGTACTGCCACCATGGGCAAATGCATCTAGATTTGCTTTGCCTATGCAAATAGCACCTTCTGCCTCAAGCTTTTCTACTGCTGTCGCCTGCAAAGGTGCGTCAAAATTTTCCAATATTTTACTGGCGGCGGTTGTCGGTGCCCCAAATGCCAAGAAGTTGTCTTTTACCACAAATGGAACTCCGGCTAATTTACCAGATATTTTTCCCGAATCAACCTCGTCGGCACGTTTTAGGGCGCGCCCCTCAGTCAAACTCAAAAGCGCGTGATAATCTTGATTATCTTTGGCTAGTTTTAATGAGTTCTCGACAACAGCCCGTGCAGAGGTATCTTTAATTTTTGTTAAAATTTCAGAAATAGTCATGGTTTAAAGCACCTTCGGGACTTCTATTTGAAAATTGACAACTTTTGGTGACCTGGCCAGTAAATCTTCGCGACTAATTCCATAATTTATGACGGTATCATCGCGCCAAACATTACCTAGCCCCGTGACTTGATAGGTCGGCTCGACGCCAGTGGTGTCCAGTTTACTTAGTTGTTCAACGTAACCCAAAATATTACTGATATCGATTTGCAGCCCATCAATTTCACTGTCGGCAAGTTCCAACTTAGAAAGCTGTGCTAGATGTAGCACATCATCACGAGATATCTGTGTCATGCCCCCATTATAACTATTTAGGCGGGTTTATACTAGCGTCTGGCTTCGATAAACGTGTGTGCGTGACCAGAAGCGCCGGCTCGTCCTGTTCGTCCAATACGATGAATATAGTCATCGTAGGTTTGCGGGGTATCGAAGTTAATAACATGCGAAACATTAGGAATATCTAGTCCCCTAGCGGCAACATCAGTTGCAACCATAACGCGAACTCGTCCATCTTTGAATTGTTTCAAAGCCCTAGCACGTTGAGATTGGTTTTTATTACCATGAATCGCAATTGACGCAATGCCACTGTTATCCAAATGGTCACTTAGTCGTTGCACTCCGAATTTAGTTTCACCAAAGACCAAAACTTTTTCGTATTTTTCAGCTTCGCGTAACATATCGGTTAATAGCTCAATCTTGTGCGATTTATCGCGTGCCTCAATCACATCCTGTTCAATATGTTCATTTGTTTCACTAGTTCGAACAGATATTGTGACTGGGTTTTTAGAGAAATTATTGATAATCGCTGAAATTTCAGGAGTTATTGTTGCGCTAAATAAAAGCGTTTGGCGATCAGATGGCGTAGCGCCAACAATCATGCGAATATCTGGCAAAAACCCCATATCCAACATACGGTCAGCTTCGTCAAGAACCAAAGTGGTTATATTGTCTAGTTGTATAAATCGGCGATTCATTAAGTCTTTTAATCGACCGGGTGTCCCAATAATAAAGTGGGGGCGTCGTTTTAATTCACGAATTTGACGTTCAGCAGGAACGCCACCAACAACTAGTGCAGAGTACAGATTCAATCCTTGGCTGAATGCACGGAATTCTTCGTCAATTTGCTGTGCAAGTTCACGAGTTGGGGCAATAATCAAAACGCTTGGTCTCAGGTTAACACCTGTCATATGCTCGATTATAGGTAATAGAAAAGCTGCGGTTTTTCCTGTGCCTGTATTAGCAATGCCAATTACATCTTTACCTTCAAGAATTGGCAAAATCGCTTGATCTTGAATGGATGATGTATTAATATAGCCTTTTTTATCAATATTGTGTTGCAACTGACCGCCGAAATTAAAGTCGGTAAATTTATTTTTTGATTCGTATTGAATCTCTTCAGCCTTTGGTGTTGCACTGTTAATAAACTTGGTTGGGTTGATATATTTTTTTGCGGGACCTCGGCTGCCGCCACGGCTTCGACCGCGGTTAAAAGTTGAGGTGCGGGCGCCACTTGGGCGTCCACCGCTGCGTTGATAATATGCCATTATAAAATAGCCTTTCGGTAAAGTAATATTGGTTGCAATGTCGCAAAAAATTAAGAGATAATTCGGTGAAAGCGCCTATATATTGTCACGGGTGCGCTCTTCTTAGAATGAGGCCCTAGCATTTCATCGAATGCAATAAGACAATAATAGCATAGTTTTAGCAATTTTGCAAGCGTAATGTACGTCTACAGACTGTAGCGGCAAGTTAATTATTAAATAACTGGAGAAATTCTTACTGGAATTCTCTAGTATCCAAACCTTACTTTTTGACTGTTAAATTTTTGTAATACCTCGTTTGAAGTTAGTGCTCTGTTATAGACGTTGACTGCACCAATATTACCCGTGTAGTAATACCCTCTGCCACCGTTAAAGCCGCCAAGAACGCCAATCGATTCACCATTCGCATTCGTTGAAATATCCCCGGTTAATCCGTCTGAGGCTGCAAGAACCCCGTTTACATAAAGCTTTCTTGTCCCTGAAGTATACGTCCCCACTACTTGAAACCAGTGAGACGTGTCTAAGTAAGTTCCGGACAAGGCCCCAAGACTAGTAAGGCCTGTCGAAACGAGATTTTGTCTCCAGACTATAGTTCCACCCTCTAGGAAAATGCTATATTGTGTATTACATTGCCCTTTTTCAAAGAAAAATCCAAATTGATTTATATTACTTGTCTTCATCCAAACCTCTACGGTTGGTGTTAGGGTGTTTAGCTTTGATGATTCCGGACAAATATACAGATTAGATGAACCATTAAAATTAAAGTTTTGTGGTGGCCCTGACGTATAGGTTGGTGCATTTGAAGTTGTACAGCTTGTCGGATTAGGACTTATGTCGGTCCAGGTCGTACCGCTACCTGGATAAGATTGTGAGTTCCCAGCATCAAGACTTAATACTAATCCGTAATCGAAACAACTACCTTTAATAGGCTCGCTATTTTTATTTGTCACGTAATAGGTGGTAGTGTCCTTGGTTGCAGAGAGACAGAACATCATCGGGTCAGAGCTATTGTCCGGAAAATATTGATATGTTGTTCCAGCGCTGGCGGTGACACCCTTGCCATTATCAGCAGCTGCCAGCGTGTTTGGATATGCAACGTTCGTTGCATAGTCTAAGATTAATGTTTGATAACCTTTTCCTAGATCAGACTGCAACGATGAAACTACGGCTTTCTGTGTCAATCCAACATAAGACACAACGACAATAGCTACTAAAATACCTATCACAACAATAACTACCAGTAGTTCGATGATGGTAAAACCGTGACTGACAGATAATGGATGATGTGTACTAGGTGAGTTTTTTGCTCTCATAATCTTAGTTTAAAACACTAGTTAATGATGCTTAGTATAGCATTAGCTCTATAACAGGACAAGGAGTACAAAAACCATGATATATACGCATCGAGCGTTGCAAAATTTGTTATAGGTAGTTTTTTATGTCGGTGATTTGGTCGCGAATTTCGGCGGCTTTTTCAAACTCAAGGTTTGCTGATGCAAACTCCATTTGACCAGTTAGATCGCGAATAATCCCAGGATATTCATCACGAGGAATTTTTTTGAGGTTAAGTTTTTTCGACTCATCCGGTTTCTTCGGTATGATTGCCCGAAGTCCTTCGCCCACCTCTTTGGCAATACTTATCGGAGTAATCTTATGCTTTTCGTTATATTCCAACTGTATTTTACGGCGTCTGTTCATCTCGTTAATTGCATTTTTCATTGAATCGGTAACTTTGTCAGCATACATAAATACTTGTCCATGAACGTGTCGGGCAGCGCGACCACTGGTTTGAATTAACGCACCAGCACTACGAAGAAACCCTTCCTTGTCGGCGTCCATAATTGCCACCATACTGACTTCTGGTAAATCCAAGCCCTCTCGTAGCAGATTAATACCCACCAAAACGTCATATACACCATTTCGTAAATCCTTAAGTATGTCGCCTCGCTCTAGGGTATCGATATCGCTGTGAATATAAGCCGTTTTTATATCCATTTCTACTAAATATGTCGTCAAATCTTCGGCCATACGTTTTGTTAGGGTTGTAACTAGTACGCGCTGGCCATTCAAGACCCTATCTCGAATTTCTGCGATTAAATCGTCAATTTGACCTTTTGATGGTCGGATAATAATTTCCGGTTCTATCAAACCAGTCGGGCGAATGATTTGTTCTGTCGGTTTTGGACTATGGGATAACTCGTACTCGCTCGGTGTTGCAGAGACATAAACGACTTGATTGATGTGATTATTAAACTCGGCGTATGTAAGGGGTCGATTATCTAGAGCGGATGGCAAACGGAATCCGTATTCTACTAAAACTTCCTTTCTGGATCTGTCACCGTTATACATACCCCTAACCTGAGGCAAAGTCATGTGGCTTTCATCAATAATCATTAAAAAGTCGTCATTGAAATAGTCCAAAAGGGTTGCCGGCTGTTCGCCAGGTTCGCGATTTGTTAGATATCGGCTGTAATTTTCAATACCCTTCACGAAACCGGTTTCTTCCAGCATTTCGATATCATATTTAGTGCGTTGCGACAGTCGCTGAGCCTCTAGTAGTTTATTGTTTTTTTCAAACCAATCTACCCTATCAGCAAATTCCTTTTTAATACCCTCGATTGCGTGTTCGAGTTTTGCCTTAGGTGTAACATAATGGCTGCTAGGAAAAATCGATACTTCCCTCGGTTCCGCTTGAATTTCGCCCGTTAAGGGGTCAATTCTAGTCAAACGCTCGACTTCATCACCTAAAAATTCAACTCTATAGGCTACATCACTACCAGCCGGAAATACGTCAACAATGTCACCATGTACGCGAAATGTACCGCGGTGAAAATCAATATCGTTTCGATGATATTGGATATCAGTTAGCAACCGTACGAATTTGTCCTGTTTCCTTTTTTCTCCCAATTTTACATTAATCGACATATCAGCATAATCGTCTGGTGATCCGATGCCATATATACAACTGACACTAGCGACAATAATAGTGTCACGATGCGTCAACAGTGCCGTCGTTGCGGCATGGCGCAAGCGGTCAATCTCGTCATTAATCTTGCTGTCTTTTTCTATATAAGTATCACTACTGGCCAGATAAGCTTCCGGCTGATAGTAATCAAAATAGCTAACAAAATAGTGGACTTCGTTATCCGGAAAATAAGCCTTAAACTCACTATATAACTGCGCCGCCAGAGTTTTATTATGTGCCAGAATTAGTGTCGGGACGTTGCGCCTGGCAATAATATTCGCCATCGTAAAAGTCTTGCCACTACCAGTGACGCCCAATAAAACCTGCTCTTTTTCGCCAGACTCTAATCTGTCAACCAACTGTTCAATTGCCGTTGGTTGATCGCCGGTTGGCTGGTAGTCACTTTTAAGATTAAATTTTTGACTCATCTAATCTATTATAAACTATTTTTAAGATGAAATCTTAGCCGAAATCTTCGTCGCGATTTTTGGAATGTATAGCATTGTCTGTTCCGTCGTGTTTGAAATCACCGTATCTTATGTCCAGTTCTTTGACAACCTTAGACACTAAACGAGTCGGGTCTGTATCATAAATAATATCTTTTGTGTCCAAACCTTTACTTTCAACATTTTGAATTAGGGTCGGAATATAATCTGCTAGACCACCACTTCCAAGTAGTACGCCGATAACTTTGTGGCTTTCAATTGCGGTTACAAATTCGTGTAGACTGCCGATTCTTCCTCCAACAGTAATTAACGCGTCACTACTGCGAACTAGGTGGACATTTCGACCAACATAGGCCATTCCAGTAAAGTTAAGATAATCAAATTCTACTGTTGGTAGTTTATAGACAGTCACGTGTTCACGAAATGAACTCGCAGGAGAAAACCCAACTGATACACCGGCTCGATTGGCGACACTAAATGCCCCCTTTGCTGCAAACCACGGTAGCCCAACAGTTGCACCGGTGAGTAGTGTTTTGCCAGACTTGGCAATTGCGACCCCTAAATCATAGGCAAGCTGATGAGATGCTTCGATAGTCTTACCCGACGCTGCTCCTGATACACAAATTTGATATTTCACTTTTCCACCCCCGTAGTATGTTTTTTGTAAGCTTTAGCGTTATTATACCATGCGTCAGATTCTGGAAGAAGGCCGATTGATTTAACGATTTCAAGTGTTGTAGTCTCGTTCGTGCGTATGTGGCAGAGGTATCTTTCGATAATTTCGCCCCGGAGGCTACGTTGGCCATGACTGATAATACTTGATTCAAAGTGCAGTTCATGATGAGCATTTTCAATAACGTCAATCAAGTTAAAGGATATAACATCATCGCCTATAATATATAAAACGTAATCCGTATCATACAATAACTGCTGGATATCACTCCGTCTGACCGCTCCAATAAGTGCATGATAAAGCTCTTTTCCAGTAGTATCGGTTGTGTCTAGACCGAGAGTACGCATAACCTTATGGGCATTTTCGTGGATATCGGCAATTAACCTAGTGTCTACGCCGCTATTTCCGGTTGACTTTTCTAGCGCCCTCATTCCAATAGTAAACATTGGTTCGTCAGTTTTTAGTGCTTTTTGTAATAAATTCGCCATAACTTTTTCCTTAGAATGGTTTCTCGCTAAGTGGCATAGCGTGCAGCGCAGCGCCTTTATGTAATATACCAGCTTTTGCTCCGACTTTTGTGACAACAGACGTGGAATTAGCGCTTGCGAACACAATTGAATCTTTTAGTGACTTTCCAGTTGCCCATTGACTAAGGAAGCCTGATCCAAATGCATCACCCGCACCCGTTCTGTCAATAACCTTCACATCCTCATACATACCCGCACGAACAATTGTTTTTCCATCGCTAGCCATAACGCCTTTATGGCCGTCGCTGACGATTACGGCCCCGACACGATTAGACAGTTTTCGGACAAGCTCTTCCAGGGTTTCTCCATCGACTATCATTTGGGCTTCTTCCTTATTGACCAGCAGAACGTCGACATCCTCCAGGAGTGAACGAAGTTTAGAAATTTGCTTTAGTTCGTCTTTTCCCGGATTATAGCAAACTTGTTTACCAAGCTCTTTTGCCTGATAAAAAATGCTGTCCAATATATCCATATCGCCGGCCATGCTGCTGACGTATATCCAATCGGCAGATGATTTTTTTAAATCAAAGTTCTTAATATCATAATGAGTCGATGCGCCCCTATATGTCAAAAAAGTCCTTTCGCCGGTTGGTGCAATTAAAACGGTTGAATACCCAGTATGATATTTGTCAGAGTAACTGATGTGTTTAGTTCCGACCCCTTCATTATCCAAATCCGTCAACACCGCTTGACCGGCTGTATCGCGAGCGATTGTTCCCATAAACTCAACCTCCAGGCCTTGTCTGGCAAAAGTGACCGCAGCATTAGTTGCGCCCCCACCGGTACTAAAATTGATATCGTCTACGTCATTTTTTGACCCAAATTCAATTTTTAGAAATACTTTTTTGTCATATTTATCATTAAAAGGCATGAATTCGGGCGAATGGCTCATAAAAATGTCCTGAACGGCCGCACCGATTGTCAGCATTTTTACCACTAAATAACCGCCTTGCCTGCGCTATTAAATACACTGATTTTTTCTTCGACGACGGACTGGACGGCGTTTTCAACTTCCGGCATAAGCTTTACAACCGCGTATTGATCTGGGTTTTCATCCAACACTTCGTCCATTGTTGTCCTAAAAGCAAAACGTAGATCTGTGTTTACGTTAATTTTACTAACTCCGATTTCTGCTGCACTTTCAAAGAAGTGAAGTGGAGTATCGCTTCCGCCATGCAAACTGATAAATTTCGCAGGGTCAATTGCGTCACGAATTTTTTGTAATAATTCTAAGTCCAAGATTTTTGGTACAGGATATTTTCCATGTAAATTACCAACAGCGGCTGCAAAAGTATCAATCCCGGTTGCTTCAATAAACTCTTTCGAACCCTCTGGTGTGCTGAATGTTTTTTTAATTTCTTCGTAATCGATAGCCTCTTTAAAAACATCAGACGAACCACCGAAATAATGCGGTTCACCCTCAACTACTGCACCGGTGTATTTGGCGTATTCGACCACTTCACGAGTACCACTTATTATCTGCTCGTCAGTTGCATCGTGGTTACCCTGACTAATATCAATATGTATAAACTCATACCCGGCATCAATTGCTTGTTTGCAATCCTGCACGGTTGGACTGTGGTCTAGGTTAATATACATCTCAATTCCATACTGCGATTTATAGTTATCGACCATGTCGCGAACATTTTGCAGTCCCATAGACTGAACTTCGTTCTTACTAAGCTCAACCATCACCGGTGAGTTTAGTTTTTTAGCAGCTTTGGCAATAGCGATGAGAGTTTCTTGGTTATCAATATTGAAAGCTCCGACAGCAAAATGCTGATCGCGAGTTCTTTGCAATAATTGTCTGGCGCGCGCGTTATTCTCACGTATTTGTTCTAATGACATTGGCATTTTAATGTATTCCTTTCACTGTTCGCGATGGTATTGAGGTTTGTTATTTACGAATTCCTCGACTTTTTTTGCTATATGCTCACCAGTCATTTCAAAATAGTCGAATAATTCCAAAGGCGCACCGCTTTCACCAAATCTATCCTGCATTCCGACTCGAATAATTGGCGTTGGCAAGTGATTACCCAAAAGTTCTGAAACAGCACCACCGAATCCTCCAGTAGTCTGAGCTTCTTCGGCCGTAAGCACTCGACCGGTCCGCCTGGCGCTGTCGAGAATGGTATCGTTATCAAGTGGTTTTACCGTAGGCACATGAACGACCTCAGCGTTAATCCCTTTTTCTACCAAGATATTTGCAGCAACTAATAATTGATACGTCATTGCTCCGGTGCCCATCAAACTGATATCAGTCCCGTCTCGAAGTACATAGGCTTTGCCAATTTCAAATGGCGACTCGACTGTGCTGATTACCGGTGTTTTTTCACGCGCTAGGCGAAGATAGCACGGTTTGCCGTTTTCGGATATCGCCCGCGTAGCTTTTTCAGCTTCAATACTATCGCCTGGCACGATAACAATCATGTTTGGCAAAACACGCATTAATGCGATATCTTCTAGCATCTGATGGGTTGCTCCGTCAGGACCTACGCTAATCCCAGCATGAGAAGCAACTACCTTTACCGGTTGGTCATTTAATGCGATTGTCGTTTTTATTTGTTCCCAGTTTCTGCCCGGACTGAATGCGGCATATGCAACAGCAAATGGTACTTTACCCGCCATTGCCAGACCACTGGCAACCGTCACTAAGTTTTGCTCGGAAATGCCAATTTCAATAAATCGCTCAGGGAAAGATTCGCGGAAAAGCCCGACTTGCGTACTGTCCGTAAGATCTGCACATAATGCCACGACTTTATCATTTATTTCACCAACAGCTTTTAGGCCCTTTCCGAATCCGGCGCGAATCGGCTCCATCGCTACATTATCACTAAATAATTCGGGGTTAAGTTGATAATTACTCATTTTTTTCTACTCCTGGAACCGAAATGTCGTCGAGAACGCCAAGTTCATGCAGAGCCTTTGCCGCCTGTTCGGTATTTGGCGCTTTTCCATGCCAATTAAAATCATATTCCATAAAATCAACACCCTTGCCGGCAATCGTATAGGCAATAATTACACATGGGCGGTTTGTAATTGCTTTTGTTAAGTTAACGGCATCGATAATACTTTTGATATTATGGCCGTCAATCTCGATGACATGCCAGCCAAACGATTCCCACTTACCCCTTAAATCTTCGAGCGGCATGACATTTTCGGTCGAGCCGTCAATTTGGATGTTGTTGCGGTCAATAAAAGCGACTAATTGTGAAAGTTTATATTTACCGGCAAACATGGCTGCTTCCCAGATATTTCCTTCGTCCAATTCCCCATCGCCCATGACAACATAGACAAATCCGTGTTTGTTATCGTCAAGATATTGAAGTGAATAGGCGTACCCCGCAGCTTGCGATAACCCACTCCCAAGTGGACCACTAGTGTTTTCAAGTCCAGGTAGTCTGACCCTTTCCGGATGACCTTGAAGTCGGGTACCAAGTTTTCGTAAGGTTTTTAACTCTTCGCGATCAAAATAACCGACCTCAGCCATAGCTGCGTATTGAATAGGGACTGTATGTCCGTTGCTTAACAGAAAAATATCTCGATCAGACCATGATGGGTTTTTCGGATCGATTTTCATAATATTAAAATAAAGCGCTGTAACTATTTCTGCTAAATCCAATGAGCCTGCAGTGTGTCCGCTACCCGCAGCTTCCAACATACAAATGACGTCAGTGCGCAAATCATTCGCTTTTTTCTGTAAATCAGCGACTTCAAGCAGTTTGCCCATCCAGTTATATAACCCCTTGTTTGTTAATTTCTTGTATCATTGTAGCATAAACTTTAGAGGGGTCATCAGCGTTAGCCAAGGCTCCACCAACGTTCAAAACGTCAACGCCACCTTGACGCAATGTGAAGGCGTTGTCAACGCTAACGCCTCCGTCCCAACCGATTTCTACATTTGGATTAATCGCTTTTATCAATCTGATTTTTTCTAACTGCATCAAACTGGCGGTTCCGCCATAATGACCTAAATCACCAGAAAATACCAAGACATGATCAGCTGCCCTAATAACATCTGCAAATGTTTCGGGCACGGTAGGCTTTAAAAGTGCAACACCCGCCTTTATCCCATATTTTTTTATCTTTTCTATTAGCGGCAATAAATCCACGTCTGTTTCAACATGGAAAATTATAAGATGAGGCTTTAATGCGATTAGTTGATTAATATAATCCAACGGGTGTGCGACCATGGCGTGAATATCAATAATCCACTCGGCCGGCCACCATATCTTGTCAGGACCAACTAAAAAAACCGGTGCGAATTCACCATCACTAATATCAACTTGGACACGCTGAGCAAAAGCAGAGTATTTTTCAACGACCGCCTTATACTGGTCCTCGGTTTCTACGGTGATACACGGTGCGATTATGCTCATTTAGAACTCGTCAATCTGAGCATTTCGACGTTTAAAACGTACGGCTCCTGCAAATGGGGTGCTCAGCCAAGTCTCGATAATACCCTCCCACGCTGAGTCATCATTCTCCAAAATCCGTGACGGCAAGCATAATATATTACTGTCGTTATCATTTCTGGTCATTTTGGCCTCAAACGCATCCCATATCACACTAGCCCTGATGCCATGGAATCTATTTGCAGCCATTGCCATGCCCTGTCCGCCACCACATAATAAAATGCCGCGAGGGTCTTTGTCGTCACTGCCAATTATTTGTAGTGCTGCGGCGGCTGCAAATTCTGGAAAATCGTCATTTTGATCCAAGGTTTGGTCGCCCACATCCTCAACATCATAACTGTGTTTAGCTAAATATGCAAAAACTTTGCTTTTCAAATGAAAGCCCTGGTGGTCGCTACCAAGATATATCTTCATAGTATAAAGTATAAGCGTTATATGGTCGTTTATCAAGCTGTTTATCACGAAAATACAGTATAATTAAGTATATGAAAAAAGGTGAGTTAATCGATCACGCCAAGCAATGCTATGACGAGGACCAAGTCAAAAAACTTGAACGTGCAATAACGTTTGCGTCGACTGCACACGCGGGACAAAAACGGCTTAGTGGCGAGCCTTATATCATTCACCCTATTATTACCGCAGACACTTTAATTTCCTGGGGTATGGATATTGATAGCGCGATTGCCGGAGTTTTGCATGATACTGTTGAGGATGCTGGTGTGGAACTTGCTCAAATAGAAAGTTTGTTTGGGCACGACGTCGCCATCCTGGTTGATGGCGTCACCAAGGTCTCCCAAGCTAGCGCCGAGATGAAAAAGTACGAGACCTACCTGCCAAAAACTAAAGACAACTTGTCGAAACTGTTAATTGCCATCGGCCAAGATGTCAGAGTTATAATTGTAAAACTTGCCGACAGGCTGCATAACTTATCAACGTTAAAATATTTACCTGTTGAAAAACAAAAAAAGATTGCCAGAGAATCGTTGGAGGTTTTCGGTCCGATGGCTGATAAATTAGGTATGGGTCGCGTTCGGATGCAAATCGAAGAACTTGCGTTCAGCTACCTCGACCCAATTGAATATAAAAAAATGAAAATTATGATGAAAAAACGATTGGGTAAAAGTACCCGAAAACTTGGAAAAATACGAACCGAAGTCGATAATGCTCTAAAACAACACAGTATCAATGCCGATATAAATGGCCGCGTTAAAAGCATCTACAGTTTACATAAAAAGTTAGCGAAAGTTGATGGTAATATTGATGATATCTACGACCTGATGGCGCTGCGGGTAGTCGTTGAAAAAAAGGAAGAGTGTTATGTTGTGTTGGGAATTTTGCATGGATTATATAAACCAATGGTTAGCCGAATCAAAGACTATATTTCTACACCAAAACCTAATGGCTACCAAAGCCTACATACTACCGTTATCACACCAGCTGAGCAGATAGTTGAATTCCAAATACGAACACAGAAAATGCATGAATTTGCTGAACGCGGACTAGCGGCCAGCTTTCATTACCATGACCAGAAAATTACCAAAGCATACATTGAAAATCGTAATACCTCGCTACCAACAAACCTTCAGTGGATTTCGGAACTTCAGGAGGTAGTTGGAAAATTAAAAGAAGGTGAAGAAATATCCAAAGACCAGTTATATATAGACCTATTTGGCGACCGAATTTTTGTTCATTCCCCAAAGGGTGACATTTATGATTTACCAGAGGGTGCGCTACCTCTTGATTTTGCATACTTAGTGCACAGTGACGTCGGACGAAGTGCATATAGTTTTAGGGTCAACGGGAAAATTCATGCTTTTGACAAACCACTTCAAAACGGCGATATTGTCGAGGTTGTGACTAAAAAGACATCCCAACCGAAGCAATCTTGGCGTCAACTAGTTACAACAACTCACGCCAAAAATAAGCTTCAAGCTCAGCTTAGACAATCAAGTGTCGCTGGAATGATTAGCACAGCCACCAGCATTCTGCGTAGAAAGACTTATTAAACAATGGCGATTATAGTTGCGATTTCGAAAGTTAGTGATGGAAATATGTTAATAAAATCTGATAAAACTAATCCTGAAGTGATTAATAATCGTAAAAAATTTCTTGGAAAAAACGGAATCGATATAAATCAAGCAACCCGCATCAACACAATATACGAAGGAAGCGATTATTGTAGATACGAAGTTGTTGATTCCAGTCAAATGGGCGCGGGAATGATTGATGGCAGTGTTGTAACGTCAGATGCCTTGGTCACAAAAAACATTAACCATGCATTGTTCTTGCCGATTGCCGATTGCATAGGTGCGGTTATTTATGACAGCTCGAAAAATATATTAATGTTGTCTCATTTGGGGCGTCATATGTTGGAACAAAACGGCGGATACAAATCTGTTAAATTCCTTATCGATAATTTTAATGTCCGCCCAGCCGATTTATCGGTTTGGCTATCCCCCGCACCCGGATTGGAATCCTACCCTTTATATAAGTTTAATAACCGCTCACTAAAAGATGTTGCTTTTAAGCAGCTTGAATCGGCCGGCATTTTGCCAAATAGTATTACAGATAACACGGCCGACACTAGCAAAGACGATAATTACTTTTCGCACAGTGAATTCCTAAAGGGTAATAGACCTAGTGACGGCCGATTTGCGATAGTTGCGATGATGACAGACTAACGGTTTACTTGTTTATTTGTTCATCCCAAAGCCATATGGATTTATTAATCACTTTTTTTGCCTCATCGACATCACCCCAACCTAAAACCTTCGTACAACCTGGACTTATATAATCTTTGTAGTGTGCAAAATAATGCGTGATTCTATCAATTTGTGTTTTTGGGATATCGGCGATTGAATTAATCCCGCTACTGGCATTGTCATTTTGAATTGTAATTATTTTATCGTCGGTTTCGCCCTCATCCTCAAACTTCATCACACCAATTATTTTAGCCATTAAAGACACTTCAGTTTGGATTGGTTTTTCAGATATTACCAACACATCCAACTCGTCGTCGTCGTCATTTAGGGTCCCGGGAATAAATCCATAATTTACCGGCACCGGAAACGATGTTTGGTTTGTCCTGTCCAACCTAAATCCAGCAATCTGCCGATGCCACTCGACTTTATCAATACTGCCAGCCGGCATTTCGATTACTACATTAACCTGCCCGTTTTTCACATCTCCAGGTGTTAATGTTTTATCAAAATCTGTCATTATAACACTTTCTTTATTCTTGTAAGTATTCGCGAATACTATGTGCTACGGTAGCACCTTCGCCAACTGCACTCGCAATTTGCATAGTCGATCCGCTTCGAACATCACCGCTGGCAAAAATGCCGGGGATATTCGTTTGTAATTTCAAATCAGTTTTAATAAATCCAACATCATCAAGTTCGACACCGCTTCCGTTCAAGAATGCTGTGTTTGGTTTTAATCCAGCAAAAATAAACACGCCGTCAGCATTGACGTTTGATGATTTACCTTTTTTGGTTACCTTGGTGTGAGTGACCTTGCCCTCTACGGCAACAATCTCATCGGTCAATGTATCAAGGTGAATTGTTATTTTGCCTTCATCTACCAATTTTTGTAACTTTTTTTGTAAAACGTCGCTGGCTTTGACTGTACTTCGAACCAATAAATCGATATGGCTAGCGAAACCTGACAAATAAATAGCCTCCTGAATAGCAGAATTACCGCCACCAACAACAACCAATCGTTTTCCTTTATAAAATGCCCCGTCACAAGTCGCACAGTAATGAACGCCCTTGCCGTAATACTCTTCTTCACCTGGAACATTAATTTTACCGTATGAACTGCCGGTTGCGATTAATACTGCCTGGGCCTTTATTTCGGTTCCGTCAACTTTGACGACCTTATATTTTCCTTCATCGCGAATCGAGTCAACTGTTCCGTATTCAATTACGGCACCAAATCGTTTGGCTTGTTTTTCTAGTTGTTGGGCTAATTGATAACCTTCGATTCCCTCGGGAAATCCTGGGTAATTATCAACTTTATCGGTTATTGCAGCCAGCCCGCCAACTGTAGCTTTTTCGTAAATAACTGTGTCAATATCTTCACGGGTTGTATATACGGCCGCCGTTAGAGAGCTTGGGCCAGCGCCAATCATAATTACCTTATATATTTTTTCGGTCATTGCTGTTGAGTTCCAGCTTGCTGTGTTTTGTAGTAATCAATCAAAATTTGCGGCATTTGCACCTGAGGTATCTCATCAACTTTTGGAATAATCATAACAATAAATTTTAGCGGCGTATTGGCTGGAATGTTTTCTCCCTGTCCTGCTGCGCCATAGGCCATGCTTGAAGGTATAGTAAGTTCACGTACGCCACCAACTTTCATCCCCAAAACACCCTCTTTCCAACCAACTATCATTTGTGTGTCAGCAGCAACTGTTAGGGGTGATTTCAGTGCATCTTTATCAATAGATTGGTCAAATACAACGCCCTTAGGGTTCCAGCCAATATAATAGGCGCTGTAGCCGGTTTTTGTTGTGATTTCAGATCCATCACCAACCACTAAATCTTTCTTATCTAATGTTTTAATTCCATCGGCTTTAAATACGGCAGGAGTCGACGAATATTGTTTAAAATCGCCGTAGTACTTATCCGAAAGTGTTTTTGCTTGTGCAGCAACTTTTGTATTATAGACGTTGGATTTTGCTTGATAGTCAGAATACGCCGTTTGCAGGTTTGTTTGGTCAACTTTTTTGTTTTGGTTTCCTAGTACCATTGCCAGAAATGACCCAAACGTCCCAACCGTCAATACAATTGCAATTATCCAAATACCAATTCTTTGCGATCGTGGAGTCGCCATATATTTATTCCCTATCTTTCATTTACTTAATATTATACCAAAAAATACCGCTTTGCTCCAGCTGTAGACTTAGCCTTTTGCATCAAATTATTGTAGCACCAGTTTTTATTACGACTGAGTTTGAAATAGAATCGACATAATTATTAACTTCTTCGCCAGTCAAGGTGTGGTCTGTTGCGGTAAGTTTAATACGAACCGTAATGTTTTTAGTCGTTCCGTCGACGGGTTCATAAATGTCAATCGGTGTAACTACTGCAATATACTTTTCTTGTTGCAGAGCATTGGTTGCAGAATTAATAATCTGGCTAAATGTTACATTCTCATTAACCTGAAAACACACGTCTCGTTCAGATGATGGATAGCGACTAAGTGGTTTATAGTCGGGTTTTAGCTTTTTATAAACATCGAACAATATAGCAGAGCTTAGCTCAAAGCCCGCCACAGACTGCGGTAATTTAAAGCCTTTGATGACAGAATTCTTATACTCTCCAACCACCCCGATAATATCACCTGATTGCACATCAAACAGCCTAGCGCTGCGACGATACTCAAATGTTTTAGTAATTGGATCGTCTGAATCTTTTTCTATGGGTTCATATCTGATTTTAACGCCTAAGGATTCGCAAAGATAATCTAATATTTTTTTAGCCAAATAATATGGAGCACCGCCCTGTGAGTTCTTATTTGCAACAACCAGCGAAACTAATTCGGACTCGATTGGGACCTTTTCATCATTTAATCCGTCTTTTTTGGAATGTGCTTTGTTAATTTCAAACAACGCAAAATTATCAAAACCCTGTTTTACATTGGGATGGACTAAATCGAGTAAGCTCGGAGTCAGTGTCTGCCTGTAATATTGCAAATCAGGACTAATTGAATTTACTATTTTGTAGGAATTATTTACTTCTTGACCCGCCTTTTCCAGAACATTTCCATGTACGAAACTATACGACAAAACCTCGTTTGCGCCAGCACGAACTAATATTTTCCGTAATAAGCTACGGAATACATCAAAACTATTAGGCTCAACAGCCGTAAAGTCACGGCTTGGTAATGTCGGCGTAATATTATCAAAACCATTCAAACGGCCTACTTCCTCGATAACATCCTCTGGGATATGGACATCCGCTCGCCAGTACGGCGCTTTTACCAAAACCCTATACGGTGCCTCGACGTCAATTTCAAATTCAGCATTTATCAAAGTGTCGGTAATTTGCAGCATGTCCAGACTGCATCCAAGGGTCTCATTAATCTGGATTTGAGGAACATGAATTACTGGAGTCTCAACTTTTCCTGGATAAGCGTCTGCAACTTTTGATACGGTTTTTGCACCCGCCCATTCGTTCATCAATCGACTGGCTTCAAATAATACCGGTGCTGTCAAATCAGCTGGCTGACCTTTTGTAAAACGTGTTATCGCTTCGCTAAATATACCGTGGCGCATTTGAGTTGCTCGCAAATTATACAAATTGAATGTCGCGCTTTCAATAACAATGTTTTTTGTATTTTCATCGATTTCAGTGTTGGCTCCACCCATAGCCCCAGCTAGGGCAACTGCTGTTTCGCCAGCCGAAATCACGATATCTTCGTTGGAAATCTTTATCTTTTTACCGTCTAGTAGTCCCAACTCTTCGTTCTCTAGGCCTGCTCGAACGTGGATGTCAGCTTTTCCGCCGCCAACCGCAACCAACTTATCGTAATCGAAAGCGTGCAAAGGTTGTCCGGTCAGCATCATCAAATAATTTGTTACATCAACAACAGCACTAATTGGACGAACACCAACTCGCGCCAGATAGGTTTGAATTATAATCGGCGACTTTCTGTTACCATCTGCTTCAGACATAACGACTGCCATATATCTTGACGAGAGTTCCGGATCATCGATAGCGACGTTTATTTCGACATCGCCCGACTCACTATTACCAAAATTAGGCGATAAATCTGCAAGCCAACGTGGAGTGTGGAATGGTTTTCCAACTATCGCAGCAACTTCGCGCGCAAACCCAACTATACCAAAACAGTCTGGTCGATGGGTTAATGATTTATTCTCGATATCCAGCAAAAAATCATCAAGTTCGTATACGCTAGCAAATGTCGTGCCTGTCCTTACGTCGTCTTCTACCTCGAATATACCTTCGTGCTCGTCATATAGATCTAATTCCCTGGCGCTGGCAATCATGCCGTTGCTGGTTACGCCTAGGAGTTTGCGAGCCCCTAGTAGGAACGGTTCGTCTGCACCATATGTTTCCGGAACAACTGAATTTGGAGGAAGCCACACCACCAATTGTTGCGCTCGAACATTTGGCGCACCACATACAACTTGGATATGGCCGTTTTCATCGCGTTCAATATTTTGTGAAACACCACCATCGTCAATTTTCGTAACATTCAAATGATCCGAACCCTCAAGTTTTTTGGCTTCGACAATCTTCACAATCAATGCATCTTTGTACTTTTCGCCTAAATCTACAACGTTTTCAATTTCAACCAATCTGGCACCAATTAGTTTTACTAGTTCATCAACCGGCATATCAATGTCGGTAAATTTTTTTAGCCAATTAAGTGAAATTATCATGCAAACTCCCTCAAGAACTGTAGCTTGCCAGATTCAAAGTGCCGAATATCTTCAATGCCATATTTCAGCATGACAAGCCGTTCAATTCCGCCACCCCACGCAAAACCTCGATACTTTTTCGGATCAATTCCGGCTGCAATTAAAACATTCGGGTGAATCATACCGCAACCCAGCATTTCGAGCCATTCTTTATCCTTTGAACTACCACCTAAAGATGCTGGTTTTTCGATAGCAAATTCCAGACCTGGTTCGACGAATGGAAAATAGCTTGGCTGAGTCCTAATATTCAAACTTTGGCCATAATATGCTTCAAAAAAACTTCGCAGTGTCCCAAGCATTTGACCCAAGGTGGCGGTTTCACTAACAAATACTCCCTCGCACTGATGAAAGGTATGCTCGTGGGTTGCGTCTAGGTCTTCATTGCGGAAACACCTGCCAATTGCGACAACTCCGATTTGACCGCCAGACTCCAACTTTTTCTTACCGTCCTGCAAAATCCTGTTTTGCATTGTTGATGTGTGCGCTGGTGCGATAAAACCTTCTTCAGTTCTAAACGTGTCATAGCCATCACGTGCCGGATGATTATCGGGAAAGTTTAATGTCCCAAACATATGATGATCATCGTCAATCTGCCTAGATTCAATTACTTCAAACCCCATCCGCGTAAATATATCTGACACATTTTCGATTTCTTTTGTTAGTGGGTGTTGCGACCCGTTTTCTGTTAGCAGTAAATTTTGCGGTCCACTATTAACATCCCAAGGAGCTGTTATATCCAAACTTTCTACTGTTGCGCTTTCAAGTTCGGATTCCCGCGCATTTACTGCAGATTCCAAGGCAATCTTTAATTCATTGATTCGCTTTCCATAAACAGCCCTCTGCCCTGATGGCAATGTTTTTATTACTCCGTATAGCTGCTTTAATTCGGGGGCTTTTAATACGTCCCGCGGTGAATCACTGCCGGCTATTTGCGTAATTAGCTGTTTGCCTATTTCGTCAATGTTTTGCATAATCAGTCTATCTTATCTTATCGTGTCACGCTCAGTACCGTCAACCATATAATAAGAGCGATAAATATCACAAAAATTGTAATCCAAATCCACGCTAAACTAGTGGTTTGTTTGGTACCTTTGATATATTGAGAATCGTCTACGCCGTCCGGCTTTTCTGCGGCTTTCAATGAATTGTCCCTGGCTTTGCGCTGTAACTCTGCCGCAACCTGTTTTTGTAACTCTGAACGTTCGTCGTCTTGTCTGATAAATAGTGCCATGTAATAAGTATATCACTTGTGTTTGTTTCATTTGCAATGTGGTATACTATGTTCATATTTCACTTAAGGAGGGAAGAACCTATGGCAGAGAAAAAAGCCATTTCGTCGACCAAAAAATCGGCAGCAAAAGCTAGCTCGTCAGCTTCAAATACAAAAAGCTCAATATCATCAACATACGATTCAACTCGTAGAATATTAAAAGATATGCCCCTAATAGGCAATTTGATTGCTGAGTTCATCGGAATGTTCCTGCTAACAGCTGCATTCATCGAGATGCAAGGCAGTCCGCTATTCGTTGCATTCGCATTGGGTGGTATCGTTTTGATTGTCGGTGGCGTTTCAGGTGCACATGTTAACCCAGCCGTTACAATCGGCTCATGGGTAACACGCAAAATGAATTGGGTCTATGCCCTAGGTTACATCGTCGCTCAGCTTTTGGGTGCCACCGTAGCTTATTTGGTACTAAATACGTTCCTTCACGCAGCTCCATCAACTGCTACTGCTGCAGCACCGACACTTTTGCATGCAGCAACGATACCAAAGGGTCATGAATGGTACATTTTCTTTACTGAGTTAATCGGTACAGCAATTTTGGTACTTGGTGTTGCAACCGCCCTAAGGTACAAGAAAAATCGAATCGTCGCTGCTTTTGCAGCCGCCTTTGCAATTTCACTTGCACTTTATGTCGCACTAACACTAAACACAGTCTTGCTACAAGGATCAACAGAAGCTAACGTTATCCTTACATTCCTAAACCCAGCAATTGCATTTGCTGCAAACGGATTGTCGTGGAACACATGGCCACTAGTTATCTACGTAGTAGCACCGATACTTGGTGGTATTGCAGGTTTCCTAATCCAAGATTTCTTGCACAGCCAAGACAAAGTAGCTTGCGATTGTGAAGATTGTAAATAACGTAGAGCTATTTAACTAAAATAAAATCAAACAAAAGATAATCCCCGTCATTAGGCGGGGATTATTTATATTCTTCTATTCATCGTCCCTAGGTTTATCCAACATCAGCGGGTCTATACCCGTTTCCGTACCAGCTATCTTTATAACGTCTTTATCGACTTTACCGAGTTCTTTATGCGCATCGTTGTAATGTCCAACTGTTGTACCTAGTGATTTTCCAAGCTTTTGCATATAGTCGTCAAAGCGACCGATATGCTGTCCCAACTTCCCTACTCGAATCTGGATATCTTTGGCCTGCTCTTCGATTTGTAAGCTCCGCAGACCCTGCAAAACTGTTTGCAGATATGCCATAAAACTGGTCGGACTGACGATGATTACTTTTTTATCCCGGAATGCATATTCGATTAAATCGCGCGCACTCGACCCGGTACCAACGTCTCCAATCAACAAATCGTAATATAACGATTCACTGGGAATAAACATGAATGCAAAATCCATAGTTTTTTCGCTAGGCCTGATGTACTTGCTTGTTTCATCTATTCGGTTCTTTAAGTCAGACCGGACTTTTGCCAGAAGCTTCTCGCGTTCCGGTTTTTTATCCTCACCAACCATGCGATTATAATTTTCCAAAGAGAACTTACTGTCAATCGGCAATATCTGTCCTCTGTCCAGAAAGACAACAGCGTCAACAATTTCGCCATCCTTGAATTTGTACTGCATTTGATAATTTTTTGACGGCAGAATATTATCAAGGACCGATTCCAAATAGTATTCCCCAAAAACACCGCGCTGTTTTGGGTTTTGTAGAACATTTTGTAGGGTTTTTAATTCGTCAGCAACATCAACTACCCGTCTGTTGGTTTCATCCAATTTTGCTAGCCGCTGGGTTACGTCGGTAACAAGCTTTGCGCTTTCGGTTAGTTGTTTTTGCATCGACGTCTGCATCGTTGTATTGTTGCGCTCTAGTTTGTCTCCAACCGCCTGCTGTAAGTCGTTAATCCCCCTCGATAGTTCCGTTAAATCGCTTTTAAGTAGTGAAACCGCGCTGGAATTTTTTTGATCGCTTAGTCGCTGGTTAATAATATAAATAATTACCCCAAACCCAATAACGACCACAGAAAGAACTATATACAAAATCATCCGGTCCATATACATGATTATAACACTATGGGGTTATGGTTAAGCGGACGATAATAACTATGGCTACGACTGCAATTAAAACCGGTATAATTTTTTTGTATCTGGTCAGCCATGAAAACAAGAAATATGCCAAACTATAAATCAAAACACTCCAAACCATCGCTTCAAACCAACCAAGACCGTCGGTCAATTTTGACAAACCCCAAAGGGAAATTGCTGATGCGACTGCAACTAAAAGAGGCCTAGCCATCCCTAAATTCAACATAACAATAATACCAACAGTTGCAACTATAATTGTCGCGATATCGCCGGCAACACTAGCTAATCCAACAAACCTAGATAAATACAAGGTCAGAACATAATACAGCAAACCCAAGATTGCTCCCACCGCAATAATATGCCAAACCGGACTTGATTTGCTAACCGGTTGTGAGTCAATATTACTACTAACTACTTTTGCCACAGTAATACCTCCATGTAATATATGTTATTATACATTTTTATTGCCAAACTGACAAAAAATAGATTAAAAAGCTTATTCTTTTGAGTTCAAATACCAAAGTGAACCCGCAAGCGCAAAAACAACTCCGCCGATAACATCAATTGGTGTATGTACTAGCGCCAAAACTCTTCCAACCGCAACAACAAGTACTAGTACTGCAAGTATCCAGGTGATTGATTTCTGTTTGGTTTCAAACCACACTGCACAAACAATCGCCGTGGCAAACAAAACATGGTCGGACGGAAAACCTGCGTTATTCAAATAAGATGCACCTGCGGTTTTTCCCATAAGTTCGAATGGTCGAAGCGCTTCGGGTTGATATATCGAACCGACTAACTTTGCTAGCAGATATGCCGTCAACCCAGCAACTAAAATCCTGCAATAAGCCTTGAAACGACGTTCTTTCGGAATTTTGAAAACTAAAGCATATGCTCCTATTAAAATTATTAATATTAACACGTAATCAGCAGCAACCTTAATTAAAAAATCTTGAATCATGCATCTAGGTTAACATAAATTATTTGCCCATGATACAATTGCAAATATGAATATATATTACGATGCCAGATGGACACGGTTCCCTTTTCATGATGGAATCAGCCGTTATGGAGCCGGAATAATACAGGGCTTCAAAGAAAACAAAATACCAATAACACTATTAATCAAGGACGAAAGACAGTTGGAAATGCTGCCGAAGGGCACGCCTTATCTTTTAATGAATGACCCGTTATCGGTCAAAGAATTGTTTATAGCCGGCAAACTTAACAAACTTGGCGCCGATGTCGTTATCAGTCCGTTTCAAATCATTGGAACATGGGGACGAAAATATAAATTAATCGTTACGTTACATGACACGATTTACTACCTTCACCCACAGGCTCCAACAAATATGGGGTTGTCTCAGCGAATTGCTTGGCGTCTATTTCACATGGCAAAATGGCCACAAAGGTTTTTGTTAAATAATGCCGATAAGGTCGCTACAGTCAGTAATTACTCGAAAGGAAACATCCAAAAACTAGGCCTAACCGACCGTGAAATTTGCGTAATATATAACGCGCCAAGTCTTGAAAAATCCCAATTGCACCGCGCCAAAGAAAAAACAAAAGATATCCTTTATATGGGTTCGTTTATGCCGTATAAAAATGTTGAGGTATTAATTAAGGGAATGGCTCACCTACCGCACGATTTCACCCTACACCTGCTGAGTAAAATACTAGACAATCGCAAAGCCGAGCTTAGCAAATTGATAAAACCTGGAGTCAATGTAGTATTTCATAACGGCGTAAGTGATGACGAATATATAAAACTATTACAGGGCGCTTATTGCTTGGCTTCTGCCTCAAAAGAAGAGGGTTTCGGGCTACCAATCATTGAAGCTCAGATGATTGGAACTCCGGTTGTATGTAGCGACATGACGATATTCCATGAGGTAGCCGGCGATGGTGCGTTGTTTTTTAATTACAATTCTCCGGACAAATTCGCTGAACAGGTTAAAAAACTTGAAAAAACCGATTTCCTTGCAGATTTAGTTGAAAAGGGTCATAAACAAGCGGAAAAGTTTTCTTGGAAACAATCTTCGAAAAAACTATACGACATTTGCGATGAACTTATTAAAAACAGTTGATTAGTATCTGATAATAGGATAAACTTATAAGACACGAATGAAGAAAGAACTATTAATATTGGAAATCGACAAGCAGTACGCCCGCCAGCGAATCGCCGAACTCGACAACGAAATAATAGCCCTTGGCCCCGAATTCTACAACGCCTTTAATCAAACATCGGAAAGTTGGCATGATAATGCCCCGTTTGAGTTTGTCCGAGACAAGCAAACATTGTTATCAACCGAAATGCAGAACTTAAAACAAATACTTCGCGACAGCACTCCAAGTATCCCTCGTCAGAAAAAAGGAACTGTTGGGATTGGAACTACCGTCGAAGTCTTGGACACTAAAACTAATAAAACTTCTCGATATTTTATTGCAGGAGACTGGACAGCCAATGCCGGTCATAATATAAATGGCGCAACTGTTATTAGCAGAAAATCACCAATCGCCCAGGCAATCTTTGGAAAAAAAGTTGATGACGATGCACACTTTAAAAACATGCTGATTATAAAGAGTGTTGAACAATAACCTAAAGACACCGACGCCTATTCTTGGTATAATAAAACATAAGTCAAATTCAAAGGTGGGGTTAGATTGGTTTAATTGATGTTTAGAAAGAAGTCAGAAAATTTAAGTGTATCATCCGGCAGACTGCCAGATTTCAAGTATCTTAGGGCCGATGATATCTATTTGGATAATGCCTGTCAAAGTCCTAGGCCACAACCCGTCATAGATGCTATGACAAATTATTATCAAACCTACAACGCGTGTGGGGGCAGAGTTAAATATAAATGGGGTCAAAAAGTCGACTCCCTGGTTGAAGAAACCCGAGATCTTGTTATTAATTATTTGGGACTTTCAAAAAAAGATTACATCTGCTCTTTTACATTAAATACTACATACGGAATCAACCTAGTTCTTGGACAACTACCATCAGGAATATATAAACAGATAATAACCAGTGAAATCGAACATAATTCAGTTTTTCTGCCAACAATAAATCTTGCAAATAGATTAAAGGTTAAACGTAAGGTTCTAAATAGAACAGATGACGGTAGTTTGGATTACGAAATATCCGATCTTGAAAAATCAATCGTAGTGGTTAACACTACTTCTAATATTGATGGACGGTTATTGTTAAACATTAAACAACTCGTAGCCGACTCTCATAAATCCGGCGGAATCGTAATAATTGACGCCGCCCAAACAATGGCACATTATCACGAGCTTCTTGTTGGATGTGAGGCCGATGCAATTTGTTTTTCGGCACACAAAATGTACGCTGGTAGTTTAGGCGTTGTTGTAATCAAAAAGAATTTACTTGAAACTCTAAACATCGGAATTGTTGGCGGTGGGATGGTTTCAGGCGTTAAAGAACAAAGCTATACATTATTAGCTGACAATATGACCAGTTGGCTAGAACCAGGACTTCAAGCATATGGTGAAATTATCAGCTTAAAATACGCGATTTCTTGGCTTAATAGTGTAAAACCAGACGGATTAATGCCGTCTCAGTATATCGAAAAGCTTTCAAGATCTTTGCACGAGGGCCTATCAGAAATACCGGGACTTATAATTTTGAATAAAACTCCCTCATCGTTAATTAGTGTGTATAGCGAAAAGGTTGATGCACATAGATTGGCAACCTTTTTGTCTGCGTCCGGCATAATGGTTCGAAGTGGGTATTTTTGCTGCCATTATTATTTATTAGAAAAACGAAAATTTCCCCCACTTTTGCGATTTTCAATCGGTCTTCAAACCACCGAAAAAGATATTCGAAAAACAATTGAAATAATGGAAAAAATAGCGAAAGGTTAAATTTAATATATGTTTTGTATTGCAGCGTTCATTGTCCTGGCCATAATTAGTATTTTTTCTGCTAGATATCGAAAACTGGCCGGAAAAGCTTGGAGTTGTACTCTTCGCCGAGTTACCTTGCGACCATGCGACACTTCATTCAAGGAAGAAACCAAAAATAAATTACTAAGCCATGTCGCCAAAAAAACTCCACGACTAGTTAAAACCGCAGACATCGGAATTGAAATTGCTTCTTTTTTGTTAGTCATATTAACAATTTGGAGTTTGTTCGTGGCACTGGAAGCTGGTTTGAACTTATTCGTCTGGGGAACCTGTAGCCCTTCCAACGCCTCGTCTTGTAGTCTAAGCTCTGAATCCTGTTCAATAAATACAGTTGATAAAAATCTTTGGCAACTTACAGCCGAGGGCAAACCAATCGATTGGTTCGTAAACCAAGCTAATAATTTGGGCAACACGATTTCAAACATACCAACCAGGCTGCAAACTTGGGAAGCAACAAAATATTTACCACAAAACGCTACGTATTACAATAAATTCGATAGTACCAAACCAACCGCGCTGGAAGTTATTGATCCTGGTTGCATAGTTTGTCAACATTTGTTCAAAAACATTAAATCTGCCGGTTTCGAAAACAAGTACAACCTAACCTACATTGCCTATCCCATCAAAAACCCGGAAGTTGCCGGCAAATACAAATTTGCAAACTCATATACTGTAACTAAATACCTGGAAGCTATAAAAATAAATCCGCTTTCGGGTCTAAAAACTCCTGCCGACTGGCAAGTATTAGAAAAGATATACACTGGGAGTGATGCAAATAGCACGTCTTACCAGATCAAGATTAATACTATGCTTGACGCAAACCAAACCAAGGACCTTATACTTGGCTGGCTTAAGGATATGGGATACAGTCCGGCGCAATTAAAACAAATTGAATCCGACGCAAATAGCCAAAAGGTCTCGTATATAATCCAGAAGAACCAAGACATTGTTAACAAACAGATTAAAACCGTTAAAATACCAACCCTGATTTTTAGTGGCAGACAGCATAACGGCCTAGTAAATACCGGTGACCTCCACTAACCCAAATACATAAAAAACTTAGAAAAAATGTCGTAAAATTAAGCATTTATTCAGATAATCTGCGTTAAAATTGTTCGTAGAAAAAGGAGAATTAATTATGCCAAAAGAAGAAAACGAAAAACCAACCGAAAAATCTGAGTCAGTTAAAGCAGGCCAAGCTACGGATGAATCCGTCCACGAGAAGCCATACAACAGTAGGTCTAGCAGACCATGGATTATTGCAGTAGTAATAATATTGGTCATATTAATTTTCGCGATTGCAGGCAGTATGTTTAGGATGAATAATTTAAGACAAGGTTACTATAATCACGGCACCACATATGTCAACGGCCGCGGTGGTATGCCCCACATGAACAGTAGTTTCTTTTATTCTTCCAGTGACTCAAACGGCACCACTACTACCAGTACAAGCGCTGTTTCGGGAGTTGTCACTGCTGTAAATGGTAGCAGTTTTGATGTTGGTGGCGGTGGTACTAAAACAACTGTCGATACTAATGGTAGTACAACATGGAATACAACTGACAAAAAAGTGTCTGTTAACGATAGCGTGCTAGTTTATGGAACTGTGTCCGGTAGTACAATTACCGCAACCAGTGTCCAGATAACAAATCTATAATAATTCTTTCTGTTATCTTTCACTGAACCATTTAGCAAATTGATACCAAATGTAGTCTTTTGAGTCGTGGCTTGTACTGTTCTGATTATGTCGTTCACCTAAAGTATATCCGTCAAACTCAGCAAGTTGATCAATCGAGTTCCCCGAGCCTCGCGGGGTTTTCGATATTTTCCCTAGATAATCTTGGCTAAAAACTTTTGATTCTTTTGAGTCTTGGTAGACTATGGTCTCCGTAAAACTAATTCGTCTATCTTTTTTAACTAAATTTAAAAAATCACCTGTAGAAAACCACTGCGCAACATCTTTCATGTACCCACCTGGAAAACCATTCAATGCGTGTATATTCCAAGACGTATCCGTGACGACTACTGGTTTTCCGGTAATTTCAAAGGCTTTTTTTGCTTTATCTTTAGATATTTCGATTGGATTGTGGTGTTGAATCTCATCTATATCGATAACAAGCTGATTAACTTTTATATCAAAATGGTCGCAACCTGCACGGGCCTCTCTAATTTTACGGTCGTTCGAAGTCGCTAGAACTATTTCCTTCATATAACGTATTATATATGAAATATGATTATATTGTTCTTGCTCGCCACAACCTTATGAAGATTGCAAGAGAAACGACAATACCCATGACTATCCATATCAAACGAAGTAGCCCACCCGCCAAATCAGTGCCTAAATATAGTGCGTGTATAAATACAAAAACGAATACTAAATACGACATCAGGTGAGTAAGTTTCCAGGAATATGGTTTTTTATCAATCCAAAGTAATGAATAGACCGTAATGATTGCAACCATATAAAAAGCCAGCACGCCAAGTGACACATAAAGTGAACCGAAATTAACACCAAAAATAATCACTGGTTTATAAGTTGACGACCATGGAACCAAAATACTTAAGAGATTAAATGGGACATATTTATCAAATAAAAGTCCAGTCATATGAATTAGTATGGAAACCCCAAAGGCGATACCTAATGCACGATGACTCGCCCAGGCTGTGATTGGTTCTAAAAACCTAAAAGTGTGACCGGTTATAAAACCTACTCCCGACAATATCAAGATAACAAGCGATACTGCGGCAACAATTCCCGATCCTCGTACGACATACCATGGCCAAGAATTGGCCGTTCTAGTTACTGCTTTTTGAGCCAAGGTGGGACCGGATATCGTATTTACCACTACATTACCTCCGGAATTCGTGGTGGTCTGGGCTGACTGTGCATATACCGGTTTTATGACAACAAGACTAAACGGCAACCCAATGAATAAAATCGTTAAAAAAATAAGTGTCAATCTACGCACGTCTTATCCTTGGTCCAAACCTTACTTCAAAATCAACTCCATCCCTATCAACACACTGCAATAGTGCAGATTTTATTCCGTGTTTTTTTAAAAACGTCGGCGCTTTTTTCGATCCCAATATGACCGCACAAGATGCCAGAACGTCGGCGCGAGTTGCAGTGTCGGCACAAATTGTCGCTAATCTGATATCCGTGACCGCTGGCTCCAGAGTTAACGGATTAATAATATGATGCCAAGTTTTGTCTGAAAACTGATTTTTTCGTTTGAATGTTCCAGATGTCGCAGCCGCTGAATATTTAATGGGACAATCAATAACCCAATCAGACTTTTCATCTAGGTTTTTAGCACTTTGGATATTTAATGATAAACTATTCCCATTTAAATCTTTGCCAGACGTCGCAACATCACCACCCAGCGACATCCAATACCCCTGTATAGACAGACTGTCTAGCGTCCTGTGTAGTTGATCTGCTAAATATCCCTTACCAATGCCTCCCATTTCTATGGCTGTACCGTAAGGAATCGTGGCCCAATCGTCACCGATTTCAAGTTTATCCACTCCGACCAATCGCCCCGCCGAAAAGTCGATTTTCGCATCATTTTCAAAACCCGGTACAGCTGATTTCATATAACCAGCCTTTTGAAGTAGTGGCAAAATGAAAGGATTGAATAAACCGTTGGTTTCTTCGGATAGTTGTTTTGTGTATATCAATAAATCCTTAAACTCGGGTGATATATTGGTTCTAATACCCTGTAAACGATTAAAAAGCGTCAATTCGCTTTTTGGGATGAACCGGCTGAACTTCCGTTCGAAAGTAAACACCTGCAACCATAAATCTTCGAATATCTTGTCAATCTCTTTGCCCGACATATCAGTAATTATCGCGATAACCACGTTACTGCCAAGTGCTAATTTTGTTTGGGATACTTCCCTTAAACGCATGTGGTAACCCCGCTTTGCGATGTTGTACAGACAGGCGCAGACTTCGTGGGTGCTGCGGTTGTCGTTGTGGTCGTGGTTGTAGGCGAAGGTGACGATGTCGATGTCGATTGCCCTGATGAGTAATTGTTAATCTGGTCGTCCAATTCATCCTGCCTGCTATTAGTAGAATTTAAATCCTCTTGGTTAGCAGAGTTAAACAACGAAAAAACTGGTAAATTCGTTAATAAGTCGCTTGCCATTACCGAAGCGGTTGCAATAACAATACCGAGTGCACCCAGAATATAGACATTTCTTGGCCAATTTTGTACACCACTTTTCTTTCGGGCTGATTTTTGCCCGAAAGTTTCGGTCATAACCTTTTCTTCTAGTACTCCCTTGCCGTAAAGTATATTGGACATAGCATCCATAAACGCCGATGGCCCACAAATAAAGAAGGTCTTCCCGTCGTAACGATTATTTACTGCCGTATTAATTGTTTCTGAGGTTATACGGCCAGAGTAAACTCTTTGGTGAATTAGTCGATTCGTAGGACCATTACTAATGGCGAAAATAATTTTAAAATGGGGATTTCGCTCTTCAATTTCAACCAATTGACCATAAAAAGGGATGTCGGTTTGATTGGTGCAGTTATAAATCAAAGTTATATCATTGGATAATTTATTATTGGTCGCATATTGAATCATGCTCATGAACGGAGTTATACCGATACCACCGGCAATCAATACCATCTTCCGATCCCGACGTTCGTCGAAAACAAACCCACCAAATGGACCCGAAACGTTAACCTCGTCACCCTCTTTTAGGTTTGCGGCCGCGTTCGTAAACTTTCCTTTTTTACGTATACTACACTGCAAAATCCCATGATCAGAGGGTGAATTAACTATCGAAAAACACCTTGCTGGCGTTGGGCGGCCATTTTGCTTGAAACTTATAACTGCATATTGACCGGGCTGAAAGTTCATTGGCTTTGCTTTCGGGCCCCTCTTAAGTGTCAGCAAAAGTGTTGAAGCTGTTAGTGTTTGGTTGCCAAGTACATAGTATTTGCTCATCTCAATGTAAATATATCATGATTTTCTGTTAATAAGCTTAAATTAAAGATAAAACAGCAATAAACTTTGTAGCGACTTAGTTTAATAACTCTGATTCGATAAAGTAGTCGCTTGGTTTGTCGACGGATAGTTTTTGGTTGTAATTTGAAAACTTAAATGTCCCAGTAACATCTCCGTCAGCCGTAGAACCTTCAAATTCGATTTTTATAATTTGTTTCGTATCGATATCAACCCAGACAGTCAGTGATTTTAGTTTGTTGTCGGTTTTGGATCCTACTTTAAAGTAACTAACGTCGTTTGAAATTTCTTTTGCGACTTCGTCGTACTTACTCTTGTCGTATGAAAGCGAGTATTTATAGGCCGAAACACCGCCAATATCCACCTTGGAGCTTTCGTCAATTGTATACATCGACTTATCTTGCAACAGCTTCAGCACATTTGCACGTTGTGTACTGTCCAGATTAGCAAATGGGGTTGGCAAAATACTTGAAAGAAATTCAAGTGGCGTCTTTGCCATAGATGCAAATTGATCACTTGGACGAACTTTAATCCAAGAGCCTTTTATTTTTGATTCAATCGAGCTAAAGCTTGATGATAGCCCGGGGCTGGTTGATGAAAATGTATTGTATTTTACATAGCTACTGTCCCCGATTTTCACTAAATCACCGCTGACAGTCATTGGTGAATTACTATTGCTAATATTTAGTGTAAAATTACCCTTGGCTAATAATACTTTCTCGCTGTTCATATCCATAAACATCTTCGATGTAATACTAGCAAGACTGCCGTCATTGCCTTTAATAGAAAGAGTCTGGTCGACGGTAACGGTTTTGGTCTGTAGCATTTTATCATTCATATCTTTGAAAACAGATTCAGCGCTTGGGGTACCAAAAACCATAACAAACACTACCAAAAAAACAAGGGCCGCAACCACCCCAATTATCCACTTATTTCTTTTACTCAGTCCGCTTTTCTTAACAGATTTGACCATCGTCTCCCCCTTATATTAACTAAGATAATAATACCATTTTTTTTAATTAAATATCAATTTAAAAAGACCCCGTAATACCAGGGTCTTTTTAGCCGTTGTCTGCTCTAGCAGCGAGGTACCGAATATTGATAATATACATAACTAGAGTGGACATACGTATACCGGCTATAGTATTGAGGATAGCCCGCGAACCATCGATTACTTGAATAATTTCCGGTTGCCCACTGTGCGTCCATGTAACAACGCATGATAAATTTGGTATTATTTGGTACCCAATAATCAGCCGGACATGCTACCGAAGCGCATGATGTATGGGTTGGAGTCCAACTGCCATGATTACTCCAAAGCCAAGCAGCCGCACCCGCCGAGGCTGGCAGCGTTGTTAAAATTGATATTGAAAGTACCATTGCAACAAGAAACTTTTTCATAAAAGTATCTCCCATTAATTGATGCAATGTATTATATTCCTTGTTTTAAATGTGTCAATACTATTATTTAAAGCTTTGTTTAACCTTTATCGGACACTTTTACTTGTTTGGCTAAATTCGTCTCCTGTAGGCTCAGATGAAGCATAATTCTTATAAATAATATCCAGATTGAGATTTGAAAAATCACTTGGACTTGTATCATCCATCCATGCGAAGTGTTTAGGAATATCAATGATGCCAAACCGCTCATGTATAAAACTGCTAGTAGAATCGTATTCAAAACGTCGCGTTTTACCATAAAAACCAACATCGTCCCTAACACCAGCTGCAAACAAAACAGAGTTGTACCGAAAAATACATGTTCGCTTGGAAAGACGGTATGCGGAGTTAGTAAAACTCCTAAAAACAGAATGGTACAGACTTGCAGAGTCAACCGTATATTTCGGTCGAACTTCTTTTCTTTTTTAATAAGTGTAGCCGATTTCCAAGTAGCGGCGCTAAATGTCAGAAAAGCCAACGTATAAGGCACCAAGGTGTCCCAGTATTTTCCGTAATAGCTGATACCGGAGTTAGCAATTAAACCTGTCGGTCTAATTGCGATGCAAATCAAAAGCAAAACGAAAAATATAACAAGTGCCACCTGGATGTATCGGGATATTTTCCTATACTCCATGTATGCAATTATAATCCTACTTTCAAAACCATTAAAGGCGGATTATTCGGCTTTGGCAATTTTCAATACAGAGCTTAAAATAATTGGTACTTGTTTGTATTTAGGGTTGCGCTTTCCATTAAAGTGGTCCATGTTGTGTTCGACTATGGTTTTCGCTCCGATACTCTGTTCATACTGCCTTACATTTGTTAACGGCACAAATACGTCGTTATCTGAAAATATAGCAATGAATTTATTTGTTCGTGCGTTAACTTTATCAAAATCGATTGGATTATTTATCCAAGGCCAGACTATTAATACCTCGTCTGGCTTTTCAACACCTGTTAAATGGAAAAAGCCTGCTACAAATACAGCTCCGCCAACTTTGACATCAGACGGCAAAGCCTCGACATATCGCAATATAGCCTGACAACCCATACTATGTCCTATGAAAAACGTATCTTTGTCAACCTCGCCGACAGATTCAGCTAAATATGGCACCCATTTATCAATTTTTGGATTCCCCGTATCCGGCATTTGTAGTAACGATACTTCAAAGCCTCTGTTTTCTAACTCAACTTTCAACCACGGAAACCAAACCTCGTCTGGATGACCACCCCATCCGTGTACAACAAAAACTCTTTTCATATCAGTTCAATTTCGATTGCTACCATACCGAATTCTAATTCTTGTTGTGGAGAATAAAATTTACCATATAATTTTACTCCCTTATATATCGTATCAATATCTGGTAATAATTTTTTCAACTCTTCATTTTCGAGCATTTCAAGTATTGATGGGTACGCTGTCACTCGTTTTACTCGAACATTTACACGACTGGTTTCTTCGTTATTGTAAACTTCAATATAATCGCCCACTTTAATCTGAGCATACTTGCCTTTTCTAACCCGCCCTTCAATAGTTTTCTGACCGTTTTTTAAAAAGGTAAAGTATGGTTCCGCCCGATGATTTTTATATGTATTCATTGCTAATCTTATTTTAACAGAACTATAATAGATAGTAGCTAGACATTCTGGAGTACCTACCAAATGAGGTGTACCGTGATCCGCAAGTCAACAGCCTTAGAAGATATTGTCCCGACAGGGAAAATCGAAGAGTTGGAGTCTCTGGCTAAACGCCGAAGAGAACTATTAGAAAGAATCTGCAAGGCCGAAAAGGTCGAAAAAGATGCGATAGACCGTGCTAAAGCAGTGCGAGCCGCCAAAACCAAACCCCTGGGAAAGGAGTTGAAGTCACTCGACTCAAGGTTGGCACTGTTGCTGTTCGGACGCAAACGCTATTTTTGGGCCCGATTCGGCAAGACGATCAAACTTGCAGACGCGGTGATTACGTATCGCACCGTCGCCAAGTCGCTTGACACGCCCAAGAACGTGGCGCCAGTCATCAACTTCCTTCGGAACATGCGCGGCGGTAATCGATTCCTGACGTGGACGCCGTCCCTTAATAGAGACGCTATCACGAATTCGGGCGAATCGTTACAAAGCAAGTTGAAGCCCCTTGGGGCTTGGGTGGGTCGGCACGCCATCATCACCATCAAGACAACCGGCCAGGACGAACCAACCACCCTTGACCGCCGTCGCTTCCCAAACAGGCGCTAAACAGTAATGGACTAGCCCGCCCCGAGCAACCGCCCGGGGCTTAGTCCTACCAGATATCTTGCCTTTTCACCAACATTATCTCTGCAATCATGTATTGAAATACAAAAAACAACAAACTAAAGCATGCTAACAGAACACCTATATATATTGATATAAAGAAGTCGAAAATTTGTTTTTCTATAAATTGCGAAGCAAAAGCAAGAATAAGTGGTAAAAATATCAAAATTAATTTCATAATTATAATCAAAAATGGAGTGAGTTTTAGGCGACTTCTTGTTGTGACCTTCTTGTTTTGCACCTGAAGGACTAGTGGTGCAGCACCCTCTGCGGCCGTTCGAACCACTTTTTTGCTGGACTTTATTAAGGTTGATGGGATTTTAATCAAAATATACAAAGTCAACGCTACCATAACAAACGTGATAACAGCGGTCATTATAATCATTGGAACACTTGAGGTTAAATCGATATTGACAGTGGGTTGTGCGGTTTGCGTTACTGTATCGGTCTTCATCATTTTTGCAAGTCCTATAATCAAACTTGAATAAAGTAAAACAACCCATAACCATTGGAGTGATACGAAAAAATAACCAAAAGCGCCTAAAAGATTCGCAATTTTCTTTTTCAGATTATTTTTTTGTTTTTTATTCACAAACTTACAATACTAGAGATTTGCGGCATTAACAACATTTTAACAATACGTTTCAATATTGCACCTAACAAACCCCTGCAATTATTGGTTGTTTTAAACCAATCTAAATCTACAGCAGGCCGCGACGTCGACGTCGCCTATGAACACCAGCTATTGAAACGGGTGAAAGTGGTCTTCCTATCATTTTATACTCCTATTTTTTAACTTTAGATTTCTTTACGTCTTCAACTGCAGCCTCAACCTTGTCCGGATGTACACGCCCCTCGTCCAGTAAAATAGCTCCGTTATCAAGCAGCGCCTTTTTAAGACCCTTGGCCCAAAGTTGCTCGATAACCAGAATCCCTGCAGAGGTATCGTTATCCATTGCGGTTCCCAGTTTTAGAACATCGTCCTCTGTCAACAAAGGAAGGTCGCCTACGTGTCCAATTTCTTTGGCGACTTCTTGAAGCTCTTTGTGCTGATCTTCAATCTCTGCCATAGCAACTTCCCCGTCGGAATCCTTTATCACAAAAAGTAAATCTACCACTCGAATAGCGCCACTTTCCACAGCCTTCACAAGCTCCGCCAGTATGCTCCCATCGAAGTTGTTACCTTTAAAACCGACAGCAATATAATCTATTGGTCCTAACATTTACCCTCCTTCCACTTAGTTTATATTTCTATTATATTCCTATTAGCAATCAAGAACAATGAAGACGTTCCAAATTAAAACCCCCTCGGCGCAGTTTCCGAGGGGGGTTTATTTAGTTTCAATGTTCTATTGCAGAGATTTCATCTCGTCAGCGTGTACAACAACGGCGTAAACAACCAATACGTCTATCACGATAATTATTATCGACCAGATAGGATATACCGGGATAAATGCCAGGTTTGCTAGTGCGCTAAGTACCGCAATAATTATTGCAACGATGCGGCCATAAGCGTTTCCGCTGAGTAATGAGCTGGCTGCCAAAATAGCCAAAATACCACCAATAATATGAACCCAGCCCCAAGATGTGATATCAAGGGTCCATAACGTAGTTGGTGTCAGAACATACAGCTTGTCATTAAATAATGCGTAAAAACCTGCGATGATATGGAAGAAGCCCGCAAGATAAAGCATAATGCTTGCGAATCCTATCCAACCCGTCCACCCTGTAACTTCATAGTTGTTTTTTGCCATAATTTTGTCCCCCTTATTAATAATTTAATTATCTTCCTAAGTAAATTAACTGTCAATATTCAAATTATTAAGAATTATGTTCAAAAATTCTTGGTATTCTTATAAATCAAAACTATCTTGGGGTGTTTGGTGCGCATTTATACCGACCTAGAAAAGTTTTGGGTACTTTTTCAATAAAATAACCCGCCAAATGATATTAACGATTATGATAACTAAAACATACGATATATTAAAAATCGTTTTATTCAAAGAATGTATTGGTATTAATATTAAAAAATAAACCATAACAAGATAGATAATAAGCGCCACCGCAACATAAAGCAGCTGAAGTTTCCAGATTATCGTTGGTAGCCCTAGGAATTTCTTTTTTTGTTTGTTAGCCATGAGTATATTATAGCTCATAGATTTGATGGGATGGAGGGATAGCGCTCGATAAATCTCGCTTCTCCGCTCTTTCGCGAAAAAATGTAAACACTTTTTCGCTTCACTCTCTACACCGAACCCCCTTCTTTTTCGCTAAAGCGAAAAACGGGGGTTCAAGTCACTTCAGCTCAGCAAATTAAAAACAGACCAGATGGTCTATTTTTAATTTGGCTGGGATGGAGGGATTCGAACCCCCGAATGCATGGACCAAAACCATGTGCCTTACCACTTGGCGACATCCCAATACTGATTGAAAAATGTACATTTATATTAGGCGTCAGAAGTTTTGGTCCATTTGGACTATTTCAATCTTGTTGCCGCTAAGGCAACGGCCATGCGCCTTACCCCCGTTCTGACTGTTCAGTCAGAACGGGCAGGACTTGGCGACATCCCAATATGGGTACAATAACAGTACAAATTGTACACTAATTAAAGACCTCTTGCAAAGAAGTCGCAAGAGGTCTTTTCGAATACTTAGGCCTGTTTAAAGTACGAACGAATTTCGAATAGGAAATATGCACTGATTACTACGCCGATTACACCGCCAATTAGACTTCCGACAAGATTACCCGTAGTTACATTAAGTACTACACCTACAATTGATGACAGAACTCCTATTAGGAAGCTTAGGAATAGTAAATCCCAACCTTTTTGATTTTTTGCTTTTAATGGACTAACCGCCAAAGCATCGATGACTACAGTAATGACAAGAAATACTAACGATGCGGCAGAAGCAGCATACCACCACCCCGTATACGCAGGGACACCGCTAACACCTAATGATGAATAGAGAGTGTTTACGGTTGCGGTTGCTCCCATGGCAGCAAATAGCGCTCCAGCCAAGGCAAGTCCGCCTATAACCGACAGAATAACGCCGATTAGAACAATCCACCAGACATTATTTGCTATCCATTTTCGCCAATCCTCTGGTAGATGTGGAAGCGGCTTTAACCATTCCTCGACTTGTTTCTCTAATTTGTGTACTGTATCCATAACTTTAATCCCCCTTAGTGTCTCTATAATAATCTCCTGTGCAAGATAAAACAACTGCTATTTTTTTGGTTTAAGTGAATTAGTTTCAGCAGGCCATAACCCCCAACTTGCCCAGGCTGCTAATATACCAAGTGCAATGCTGACAAAAACAGCCCACCAGCCCGGAGTCAATTTAACGGTCGTCCCCAAGAAACCGACGTTTGTAACGGAGTTTGTCGAAAATACTAGCCACAAAGTCACATAAAGCCACGTTAGTGGAATCATCCACCCCATCAACATACTAAAAATACGCATCAAAGGGCTCAGTCTAAAGCCTAATAAAAATGGCAAAGCTAAAACCCCGGCGGAGACGAACAAAGCGCTGAACAGATGAGCAACAGGTACACCCCCAGGTAAATCAAAATCTACTAAAAGTGGGATAAATTTATCAAAAGTAAAAAGCTGGGCAACAACCATAACGACCAAAACCGCTGCATAAGTGTAAGCTATTTTTTGAGAATCTTTTGTTTTTGCCTTTTTTGCCGCTGTTGTTTTCACTAAAATATTCATGTTAACAGTATAGTTTAGGACCATTTAAAGCACAAATGTTGTTATTTTTGCTATTTCGCTTGCGCTTTTATTTATTTTAATCTAAAGTACAGATAGCGAAGGTTACAAAAACAAACACAACACCAAAAAAAATGTGACTGATCGCTTTACGACATCCACCACAACAAAAAGCACCCCGCTTGGGGTGCTTTGCACTTATTCGGCTTTTTCAGAGTTTTCTTGTCGCCACTTGGCAATTTCGGCGTGATTACCACTTAATAATACCTTTGGCACTCCCATTTCGTTAAAAACTTCCGGGCGTGTATATTGCGGGAACTCCAATGTCTCACCGTCGCTGAAACTTTCAATCTCGGCACTATTTTCGCCGCCTAAAACCCCGGGAATTAGTCGGACGATACTGTCGATTATGGTCATTGCCGGCAACTCACCGCCAGTCAGCACATAATCCCCTACACTGACCTGTTTATCAACCAGTGTCAATATGCGCTCGTCATAGCCCTCATAGCGCCCACAGACTAAAATATAGTCATCACTACTGTCTGCCCACCCCCTAGCCTCCGACTGCTTCCAGCGCTGTCCTTTTGGTGTCATCAAGACTACTTTCGATCCTTTTGCGTAATTCTTGGCGTCGTTAATAGCGCCAAAAAGCGGTTCGGGCATTAACAGCATCCCATCGCCACCGCCATAAGGTGTATCGTCAACCTGTTTGCGTGGACCCAGCCCGAAATCTCGCAGGTTGATAATCCGAAATTCAACCGCCTTTTCTTTTTGGGCTTTCCACATCATCGAACTGTTCAGAACGCCTTCAAACATTTCAGGAAATAATGTAATAATCTGTATTTTTTTCATCTGTTATAATCTTATCACAAAAAAACCACCCTAACGGTGGTTTCTCTGACATATAAATCTCTCAACAATTATATATTGTTGCTCGCATAGAGCTTTTATCTCGCAGTTCAAGTTTTATACTTGTAACTTGTTTATGATTATATATCTAGGTCGTCTAGTTCTGCAAGCTCTTCACGAGCGGTTTTTGCATAATCACTAGCGTTTTCCACAGCTTCATCTGGTGAGTTTTTCACAGGCTCGTCTTTTGCGTCATCTGATGTTGCAGTAGGTGTGTCGCTGGTTGCATAGTTTTCACGCTGATCGTCATTGTTTACAATCTTTAGGTTATACCTGGCATCGTTTTTAGTTCCAAGTGCCCGCAGCAGTGTGCGCAAACTCTGCGCCGTAACACCACGCTTGCCAATAACTCTTCCCAAATCTTCGGGATTGACCGTCAATGATAACAGAACGCCTTTTTCATCAATAATTCGCTCGACTACGACATCGTCCGGATGCCCAACGAGTGATTTTACTATGAATTCTACGAATTGTTGGTCTATTGTCGCCATATTGCCCCCTCACCTTTTCGGTCGTTGCTTACTAATATTATAATTGTATCACGTTTATTCTTGTACGGCTTCTTCGGCAACCTCTTCAACTTCGGCTTTTTCAGGAGTTTCAGCAGTTACTTCTTCGGATGGTTTTTCTTCGACTTCTTCGACTTTTTCGTTTTTTTCTTCAGCTGGTTTTGCCGGTTCGCCCGCTGGTCGATTTTTGCGAAGTTTTTCAGTATTTCGAATATCTTTGGTTTTCTTGTTATCGAATTTGACAACCCAAGCAGGCATTTTAACACCGGCATCTTTAAGCAGTTTAACTACTCGTGGAGATGGCTGTGCGCCATTGTCTAGGTATTTTTGCGCAAGTTCGACTTGAACTTTGGCGTCTTTGGTGTGCGGATTATAGATTCCGACATAGGCAACTACACGGCCACTTGATGGATGACGCCTGGATTCTTGGACAGCCATACGATACATTGCATGACCCTTTCGGCCGACACGTTGCAAACGAATTGCGAGCATAAATAAAATTTCCTTTTCTTATCTTTAAATTGTTTTTTACTCTCGACCAATTCTACACTGTTTTACCCTTATAGTCAATCAAACGTAAGACATGTTATAAAACATAATCTCTCTTTAGAAGGACGGACCTTCTAAAAGAAGTTTTTATTTTATAATAATTTTTTTTCAATTTAAAAAGCCCGACACAGCGGACTGAACGTCAAACGCAATGTCGGGCGAAGTGCCCGGAGGAGCGAGGTTTCCCTCATAGCCCCTCCGGGCACCTGTGACCGAAGATCTAGAGCTCGCGAACGGTGGGGTTCGCGAAGTTCGGGCTGGTGATTGCGGCCTTGACGACGCTCAGCTTGAGCACCTTGCGTTCGTCTGCCCTGCAGGCGAATGGAGTCCCAGCTTCGGGATTCTGCTCTTCTCTGACCTGCAGACCGGCCATGTTGGGCGATGGGGTGTGGTCGTCCCAGCTCTTGACGTACTTCTGGGACAAACCCATAGCCATCAGAACTTCGATCCCAGCCAGATGACCATGCCTGTCGGGCTTGTCCCAACACGCCCTCGGCGAAAAGCCAAGGTTGGCCAACGGATCGTAGGCCACCCAGCGGATGCCGCAGCGGTGCTTGTAGCCAGGAATCTGCCTGATCTCATCATCTTCGACTGTATACCCTTCCCACTCCGCCTTGACGAAGCCCTTGGGTGCGTTGATGAATCGCCACCAGGCCTTGAGAGTCCGCAGCCAGGCCTCACCGTTATCGTTGTCGCACAGGTAGGTGGCCAGCAGAAGCTCTTCGCTGATAGTCTGTGGCGTGAACTCCGGCATGTCCGGTATGGGTCGTACGACACCGTGTTGATTCAAGAACTCCCTGGACTTCTCGACTTGCTGCTCGGGGTTCCCGAGCAGACCTGGGCGAATAACCTTTTGTGTCATCGAACGCTCCTTTTCTGTCGGGACATTTCAACTCACTCATAGTTGCCTGTCTTCACTTCAGTTGAGAACGGCGTTTCGCGTTCGCCTCCGAACACAAAACGCCGCCCTCAAAAAACTCTAGATTTTCAAGGTTCTAGTATTATTTATACCATAATTACACAAATTTTACAATCAATTAAAAAGCCCGACGCAGCGGACTATACGTCAAACACTATGTCGGGCTGGGTGCCCGGAGGAACCGAGGATGAATCCTCAAAGACCCTCCGGGCACCACTTGTGAACCCTTAGATTCGCGGCAGGCGCCGTACTGTGGGTAGAGACAGGTTCTCTACTGGGTACCTGGCGTTTTGAACGTTTCGTTTCAACAACGTCGGAGCCATGGGCTGCCACTCCACACCTATGCACGGAGTGCAATCCCAGACATCGCCTCGCCGCAGCTGTATGGTCGGCATGCATGGAATCAAGGCATTCTTCTGGGTCCATTTGTAGACCAGCCTTGGGAACAATGCTGCCGCCATCAACACCTCGGGTCCCGCCAGGTCGTCCATGATGCAGTTCTCATCTTGCCATCGATTCAGAATGGTGCCCGAAAAGCTTATGCCTGGATCGAACGCTACCCAGTAGATACCACTGTAGCGACTTACATCCTGGTGAAGTCGGATATTCGAATCGCTCCTCGCGATATCCCATGCGGTGGCTTTGTCGTAGCCCTTGGGCACGCCGATGAAGTTCCACCAGGCGTCGAACGTGTACTTCAGGTTGTCGTGTCCTGAGTCTTGGCTGAACGGGAAGTAGACGACAAGCATCAGTACCTCGGTCGCCGTGCGAGGCTCGAACATACTCGGAATCGGTGGAATCACATTGAACTCATCGAACCACTTGCGACTGCCGAAGTAGGCCCTGTTCAGCTTGACGAACCGTTTGACCTTCTTGATCTGGCCAGCGGGACTGACATACCATGGCGGTGTCCTATACCGGCTACCGTCATGCAACACGTTGACCATCATCTCTGCAAGCATCGGATTGCGCAGCACGTCTTTGACATCGCTGTCGCTGAGCCCTGCGTTCACTAAGTTGCGCAAGAACGCAAGTTCATCACCCACGGTGATGTTGTAGAAGCTGGCCTTGGGATTACCCATTAGGCTCGCCCCCTTCCTGTGTCGCCGCCAGGTTTGCCAATAGTCCGCATCTGTTGCGGTAGGCTGACCTGTAGTTGAAAACGGCATTTCAGGTTTAAAAATAAACCCAAAATGCCGCCCTCAACCCTGCCATAAATTTTCAAGGTTCTAACCTTGTTTATACAATAATTTTGTATTTTTTACAAACTACTTGGTTTCGCGTTTAGCGTATTCATCCAACGCTGCCTGAGCAGCTTGTTGCTGAGCAACTTGTTTGCTAGGTCCGGCACCCCTGCCCATCAATCTATTACCGACATAAACACCTAGGGTGAATATTTTGTCGTGATCCGGTCCTATTTCGTCAATTACCCGATATTGCGGAGTCAGGTTATCGATTCGTTGAGATACTTCTTGCAAATGCGATTTAGCATCACGCCAGCTGCCCGATTCCAAAATTGAATCAAGTTTAGAAAGGATGTATTTGTGAATAAAGGTCGCTGCATCATCATAGCCTCGTTCCAGATAAATAGCACCTGTTACCGCTTCAAAACAATTCGCTAATATTTGTTGCCTGGCGCGGTCACTGCCTTGTTTTTCGCCACGGCTCATTCGAACCAGTGGCTCGTAGCCGATTTCGACACCAGCCTCGCCAATACTTTCCGTTCTGACCAATGCCGCTCGCCAACTAGTTAAAATACCTTCTTGTTCGTTATAATTTCGATACAAAAAGTCAGTTACAACCAATTCCAGCACAGCATCGCCCAAAAACTCAAGTCTTTCATTGTGTTCGCTAACACTTTTTTTGTGTTCGTTGACATAACTTCTGTGAGTAAGTGCTGTAATTAAAATTTGAATATCTGAAAACTCGTAACCCAGTACGTTTTTCGCAAATTCCTGGTATGGAGCAGTTTGCATTCCACTCATTATAACTTCTCCTGTCTGATTCGTTTCATTGCCAGCAGCATTAACTTGCCAATATCGTCGTATTCAATCGCTTCTAGCGCATCGTTGAATTTAAACCACTTGATACCATTCATCCAATCTTCTTTTTTGATGGCGTCGGTGTCACCCTTTGCCCCGACCAGATATATCTGAGTGGTCATCAGCACTAGCCTGTCAACCCGTCTATAGCGGAAGTTTATCTTGCCTAACCATCCATAAATTTCAATGTCTGTCAGCCCGGCTTCTTCACCAATTTCACGAATAGTTGTCTGTTCCGCTGTTTCGCCTTCTTCGATATGGCCTTTTGGAATTGTCCAACGGTCTTTGCCATCCTGAATTAACAAAATCTCGACACCGCCATCCTTGTCGCGACGGAATATAATTCCACCGCTAGTGGGTTCGCGGACTATTTCTTGGATTTGATTTTTTTTGCTAAAATATTTTTTGAACTTATCAAACTTCGGTACTGCCATCGGTTGTGTCCTCTACAAGCGTTCGAAACGCGGTGCCTAACACCCCATTAATGAACTTGCTTGAGTTATCAGAACCAAACGCTTTTGCCAGTTCAACTGCTTCGTTGATTGCTACTTTCGGTGGTATAGTTTTTGCTTGATGTAGCAATTCGTACAAACCAATCCGCAGTATATTGCAATCTATTCTGGCAATCTGATCAATTGGCCAGTCGGGTGCAATCGGCTGAATTTTGGCATCTAGATCGTCTTTTTCGTCTAATACTCCTTTAACGAGTTTTTCAACGAAGCCCTTATCATCAATCGTAGTCTCGTACCTGTCCAGGTTGCGAGCTAGAATGTCGTCAATATTTGCCGATGTATCATTAGACTGCATCCGAAATTCATATTCATACAGTGTTTGCAGTGCAACGATGCGACCAAGGTGGCGATTAGATGCAATAGCGTTCAATTCTTCCTATTATTATGTTTTAAGGTAATTATCACTTGCTACTTAGCAGGTTTTTTTCCTGTTTCACGAACAGTTGTCCGTACTTTTACGGGTGATGTTTTGTTAACGCGACGCGCTAGTTCCAGGCGTAAATGGCTGCGACGCAAACCGGTTTTACGGGGGCTGGACTGCTTTTTGGGTTGTCCCATATAAAGAACTCCTTTTCAGGTATTATTTTAAAACTTACCCTTATTATAGCTAATCTGCCATCAATGCTCAAGTGCCAAGAAAATAGTATTGACATATTTAAGCGTAAGTGGTATAAATGACTGCATGAATCATGAAACAAACAGTCGAGGAACAGAAAGAACTAACTATAGAACCCCTAATCACGCCTTAAGGCGTATGGTTGCCATTGGCTTAGTCGGTGTTGTTGGTGCTGTCGGAGGTGCTGCCAAAATAGCAAGTGCTAATAGTTATCCGGACACCCCTCACAAGCCGGATGTTAAATCAGCAACGCAATATGGAGGTTACGTTGATCCTTCTATTAAAAAAGTTTACATTGATAAGGGTGGCAAAATTAGAAGTGACTCATCCGTACCTGATTTACATAATGGTGACACCGAAAATTTATTAGGTAAAACTACAGAAAAAATTGAAGTTCCCGGAAACGATGATATTGTCGTAGACTCACACACTGTCGACGGTACTTTTTACGGGATTCCTGCTGAAAGTTTAGAGCGCGTCGATCCGGACCTGAAACTAAATGGCGACGAAGATGGGTATGTTTGGGTAAGTGATCAAAAAGGTGACGCTAAATATTCGAATTCCGCAAAGTCAGATCCTAACTTATAACGATACTGACTAACCGACCGAGTACATAAATTACTTTGGTTGGTTTTTTATCTCCTACGAAGACTTTTACGTTTTCGTTCTCTAATGCTTGTTTTTTAATTTCATCTTCTGACGAATCTTTTGGAACCTCTAGTTTAGCACGTAATTTTCCATTAACCTGCACAATAATCGTCATCACATCGGTTTGCAGATATTTATCATCCCATTTTGGCCAATGGTCGATATGAATTGTATCGTAGCGGCCAAGTTGTTGCCATAATTCTTCGGTCATATGCGGCGCGAATGGAGCAAGTAATTGAAGCAGGCCTTCCAACGCAAAAGTCCACGTTTCGGATTTACCAACCAGGCCTTTTTCTTTCAACTTATAATATGCGTTGACAGCCTCCATCATGGCGGATACTGCTGTGTTGAACTTTTCGTCTTCGATATCGGCAGTGACTTTTTTGATGGTCTTGTTGGCAATTACAAGGATTTCATTTTCATCGGATTTTTCCAAGGTTTTTTCATCGGAATCCATATATTCCTGAACCAGCGTCCAGACACGGTTAAGGAATCGGTATGCGCCAGGAACGCCACGAGTATCCCACGGGGCTTCCAGGTCATATGGCGCAATAAACATTTCGTAAACTCGCAAACTATCAGCACCATAACCGCTGTCCATGATTTCCAGTGGGTCTATTGTGTTGCCGCGTGATTTGCTCATTTTTGTGCCATCGGTAGCCAGAATATAAGCGTTATACATCATCCGCTTGAAAGGTTCGGGGTGCGAAACCAGACCTAATTTATAGAAAAATCGTTGCCAAAACCTTGCATATAACAGATGGGCTACGGCGTGGTCGGCCCCATTATAGAAATCGACTGGCCCCCAATGGTTTTCGACTTCCGGGTCCCAAGCTTGTTTATCATTGAATGGGTCCAAATAACGCAAATGGTACCAGCTACTGCAAGCATAGCCATCCATTGTGTCGGTTTCGCGTTTGGCTGGTTTGCCACATTTTGGACACGTCGTATTGACCCAATCGGTCGCGCTGGCTAGGGCTGATGTTGCGCCACCTTTTGGTTTAAAATCTTCGACTTCAGGCAAAATAACCGGTAATTGGTCGTCTGGAACAGCGACCGCGCCATGTTCAGGACAATGGATTATCGGAATTGGCGCGCCCCAGTAGCGCTGACGGCTAATTAGCCAATCACGCATTTTGTAAGTCGTTTTCATCCGTCCAACGCCACGTTGTTCTAACCAAGCAACGATTTCTTCACGTGCTTGAGACGTTTCCATATCATCGAACGCGCCTGAATTTACAAGGACGCCCTCACCAACATATAAAGCCTCTGGGTTATCTATCCTATCCCACCATAAATCAAGTTCAGCACAAGTCATCCGCTGTGGCGTAATTTCACTTCGATTTAGCCAAATCGCCTCTTGGATATCTTTTTCCGCTTCAGACACATCATCCCGCTCATCGTCAATTAATTCAAACAAAACGGCACTTCAGATACTACCGGACCACCTAAAACACGAATTGGTTTAATATTTTTGTATCCGGTTTCTTCACGAATTTCACGGGTCGCAGCTGCAATTAAATCTCCTCTGTCTTGGTCCTCGACCCCTCCAACTACGAAAGCCGTCCAAGGTTGTTTTTTCCATTGGACGCAAAGATATTTGTCCGTCTTTGGGTCGTAAACGATCCCTTGTACCGCGCGGCGAAATACTTGTTCTTTCCCATCGACTGGAGGATTGTTTCTGTCAATTCGATGAGGTAAAATAACTTCCCTAATTTCTATATCGAATTTTTTGGCAAACGCATTGTCACGGTCATCATGCGCCGGGACTGCCATGATTGCGCCAGTGCCGTAACCCGACAGAACGTAATCGGCTACCCATATTGGAACGTTTTCGCCATTTACTGGATTAATGGCGTAACCACCGGTGAAAACACCGGTTTTTTCACGAGTTTCATTCATACGCTCGATTTCGGATTTTCGGGCAGCCTGTAGTATGTATTCTTCGACTTTTTTACGGGTTTCGTCGGTTACTAGTTTTTTAACTAATTCATGTTCGGGCGCCAAGACCACGAAAGTCGCGCCAAAAAGCGTATCGGCACGAGTTGTAAAGACGGTCATTATATCGTCGTGTCCGTCTATTTTGAATTCAACTTCTGAACCTTCGGATTTGCCAATCCAGTTTTTCTGCATGGTTTTGACCATTTCAGTCCAATTCAAATCGTCGGTCGCTTCTAGAATTTCATCGGCATAATCTGTAATTTTGAAAAACCATTGTTTTAAATTCTTTTTGATGACTGGATTACCACAACGCCAACATTTGCCATCAACGACTTGCTCGTTAGCTAGAACGGTCTGGTCGGTTTCGCACCACCATTGTGGGCTTTGTTTTTGGTAAGCCAAACCATGTTCGAATAATTGATTAAAAATCCACTGTGTCCATCGATAGTATTTTGGGTCAGCTGTACTGATTTCTTTGGACCAATCATAGCTGTAGCCCAGGCGTTTTAGCTGATTTTTAAAATTAACCAACGCTTCGTCATGTGCAACCCGTGGCGTTTTACCGATTTTAATCGCGTAATTTTCAACCGGCAGTCCAAATGAATCCCAACCAATCGGACTATACGAATTATATCCTTGCTGGCGTTTAGTGCGAACTTTTATGTCGCTGAATTGAAAAGTTCGTCCATGACCAGTGTGAATTCCAGCACCGGTAATTCCTGGCAACATTGAAAAACCATAGTATTTTGGTTTAGTGTGGTCAGAAAAATCCACTTTATAAGTCTGGTTTTTTTCCCAAACATCTTGCCATTTTTTCTCAATTTCAATAGGATTATAACGCTTCATATCAGATGTAGTATAACAAAATAACAATTGTTATTCTATAGATAATCCATATTGCAAGTAGAAGTCTATTGGGAGTTAACGAACTTATCGTTCACCGTTGCTGCCCCGGCATACATATAGGCTACGGCGTTGGTTGTGTAGTCGTAATAAGCGATTCGACCGCCTTTAGTATATGCACATACGTTTAAGCAAGACCAGGCAACATTATCTTGTCCATTGGCTGACGTTATTGATGAAACATTTGGTAAAATATGAACTCCTGTTAATTGCTTGTAGTTTTCACCAGAGTAGAATGCCGTAGTAGTCCCCGGATAAAAATTATTGTCCGCATTGAAAGTCTCTGCTACTACTAATGCACTATTTGCGTTCGTTTGTGATTGTGAGGTTTTTGCATGTTCAGTTACAGCGCTAGAGCTGGTTGGGGCTAATCCACTATAACTACCACCATATGCAGTTTGGGTTAACTCCTCTATGTATGATTGGAGTTGCGATAGGGAAATTGAGGACTTTGGAGCTGTAATAGTAACGGTCTGGTTGAACTTCGGCAAGATAGTTAACGCGGTCTTTGTGCCATCACTCGAACTACCTGCTTCAATCTTTGTAATTTGGTGTGACCAAACACTCGCCCATAGTTTAAAGGTGTTGTTTTTGTTTGAATCCGTAAATGTGTCAGCGTTCTTATAGTTGTCATAAATCGTGAATGAACTGTCACAATTATGTAGTGATTTGTAAATCTTGGTGTCTTTGAAGCCTTTTATAAACGATATTGAGGCCTTGTTATCTCCTTTGATTTCATACCCATAACTTCCATTCACTTGACCAAGTTCTTTGCTTATAACTAGGAAAGGATTCTTTTTATATAAATCGGTTACCTCGGAAATAGCAGCCTTATCGTCTTTGTATTTATTGATAGTGTCGTTTAAGCATGTTTTCGTTGTCGCTGTAGATTCACTGTATTGTTTCAAATCTTTGCTCGAAACCTTTACCCAAACCCCATCAATTTTTGCGACTAACTTATCGATAGATGCTGAAACGGGTGATGATTGAGTTATGCCTAGGCTTGATTTTGCCTCGTTAACGACGCCCGCCAAGCCACTAACCTTGAAATACACATCGCCCGACTCGTCAATTAAACCACTACCGCTGACTGAATATGTTTTATTTTGGGCGGTTACCGTGACCTTGGCGTCCAAACTGCCAGTTGGCGCTGCCATTTTCGAAGTGATATTCACATTAAGCTTCATATCACTGTTGACAACACTTAATGTGCCGGTGTAAATAGAGGTTTTTGCGGTTACGGCATTAATAATAGAGTCAGAGATTACTTTTTGAGGATTTTGGTAGGAAGTATATGCAAAAGCGGAACCACCGCCAACTAATGCCAACAGAAATACTACTACAATTCCAGTAACAAACTTCTTTTGTTTGAACCATTTCGGTTTACCAGAACTGGTTTCCGGTGCAATTGATTGAGTGGTTATGCCGTCTGGTATGCGCGCAAATTCATGGTTAACCGATGGGTTCGGTGCAAAAGTGGTCACTGGACCATCCTGTACTGGCGTTGGAGTGATGGGTGTTTCGGAAACCGGTGAGGGTGTTGGGGCAGGGGTCGGAGTTGGGGCTGGATTTGAATTGAATGCCGATGATTGCGCTGGTCCAGTAGTAGGTTCCACGTCTGTTGCGCTATTACCAGAAAATGCATCAAAATGAGGCGTAGGTTCAGGTTGTTGTTCGTTATTTTGTGGTTCTTCTGGCATAGAATTCCTTTTTGTGTTTAATGTATTTGACCTCAGCTTATCATAAGCGTCATACAGATAACAAGGGTGCGTGAGTTAACCCTGGGTTTGATTTATGAAAAAGTCGAGAAGAATTTGTTTTTTCTGACCATCCACTCTGGAGATTGACGAACCAGCTGCGATTCATCATGGGCGGAGTGAAGAACAGATTTGACGGCCTCTTCCAGGTATATACCACCCTGTGAACCCTTGAATAATACCACCGCACCTTCTGCAATAACACCACGAACAAAAGCGCCCGCCAGTAGTGCGTTTTGAAAACTTTTTACCTGACAGCCGTTTGCCCGTGCTGCGGGTGCCAAGAATTTTTCAGACTCAGGGCCAACAGTAATAACCCAAGCAAGTTGATTTGGATCACATAAATGGCCAAGGGCTTTATGTTCGGATTCGGATGTTTTTCCCAGTTCATTCATATCACCAAATACCACAATTTTTTGAGGTACCAGTAATTGGTATAGCACTCGAAGGGACGATTCTGCTGCTAGTGGACTGGAGTTATACGTATCGTCAATAATCAAAGACCCGTCAATGCCCTTTAAGCTATTCATTCGCCCAGACAAAGGTCGAATTTTGGACAAGCCACGGGTTAACTCTGATGTGTCCATTCCAAGTTTTATTCCGACTGCCATTGCTGCAATCACTGGCCTAAGCGTATGTTCACCTATTAACTTTATTGTTGCTGGCATCGGATCGGTAAACTCCGGAGCGTAAAATAGACCGACATTACCTTCTTTAGCTGCATAGTCCATACTGATAAAGTGGTATTCGGCACTAGCACTAGTCCCGTATGTGTTAATTTTTGCGTTTTTCAGATGTTTCGCATAAATGCCATCAATGTCGTCTTTGTTAATTAGCGCTAGCTCGGAATAATTCGCGACCGACAGTTCTTCAGTCGCAACATTATCAACAGTTTTGAAAAATTCCATGTGTTCCGCCGAAACTGCAGTAATGACCCCTATATCTGGATGTAAGTATGTCCCGAAATGCGGTACTTGGCCTATCCGATCCGAGCCTAATTCTTGAACTACCACATCAACATCGGTAGGATCCTTTATCCGCCGCCGAGCAGCCTTGAAAACCCTCATCCACTCCCCAACATTCCTAATGTTTGACGGGTATTCAATACCTAATGCGGCCAGCGGTGCACTTAGGACATCATTATGATTTCCTTTATGAAGACGAACCCGGAACCGCTCGGACAATACAGTTGCTATCGCGACTTTGGTGCTGGTTTTTCCAACGCTACCCGTTACCGCCACTAATATTACTTCTGGATGATTTTTAAAGTACAGCTTCACATATCGTTCCAGACGTTTTTGTATATAGGATTTGAACATAAACCAATTATAACCCAAATGGATTATTCTTGTTTATGTTAATCGTCTAATTATTTTTACTTATTTTGGGCTGTTTAACACTGAAATAACATTCCCCGCAGGATCCTTGAACCAAGCAATATCCGGTCCGCTATTATTCTGAAAACCTCTGGCAATGCCGTTTTTATCTGTAATCCCACCATAAAATTCAAATTTAACACCCTGAGACTTAAGTTCTTCCACCGCATCGTCAACATCGTCAACGTCAAAATTCAGAACCGTAAAGGTTGCCGGTTGATGGTCTTCCTTTGGATATACAAAAACCATTCCCCCATGAGGTAAACTCAAATTTAGTCCCATTTCATCCTGCTCAGCCTTCAACCCAAGAGTCTCTGAATAGAATTTCTTGGCTTTATCTAAATCATCAACCGAAAAACTACTAAACACCGCGTTTGCTTTTAACATACTCACCTCCTTTTTAAGTTGCCACTATTAAATTATAGTCGCCCTTTGCTGAGGATGATATTAGAAATTACACACGAATAAAAAACCGACTATTCAACAATGTGAACTTTTTCAATCCGATCAGTTAAGGTCCAGACACCATTTGCATAAAGATAGGCATCAACCCGAAAGTCCCCAGGAACCGCTGCGTTATTTATGTAGTACGGTATTAGCCAGTCATATGAACCAACCACATCAGCTGATGAACTTTGCATGTTTGTATCTTTGGTACTGCCCTTTGCAACAACTTTATTATTTGAATCGCAGACTTCTATAATCCTGTTAGATCCAGACGGTAGAACAGATTGGTCAGACCGTTCAATATAATAGTAAATGTTATACGATTTATCATTGTTCTTTAAATCGGCGAAAGAATAACTATCTCTAACGGCCGTTTTTGCTGTATATTTAGGCGTTGTACTGGTCTCGGATGAGTCCGCCAAGCCGCTGGGGTTTGCAGCATAAAGATGGGTGTTCCAGCCACTAACTTTCGACACTGGCGAAGTTATTGTGCCCGTGCACTCAACCAGCTGCTTTTTACCGCCCGTAGAGCCAGTGTTGCCGAACTTTAGGCCGCCAGTAGGTATTCCAACTGCGACTGAAACAACTGCAAAGCCTACAAATAGCCAAATCAGCCACATTATTCGAAACATTTTTTGAAAAACCAGCAGATAAAAGAAAACGATGAAAACCAGCCACAATATCAGTGAAAACCACAAAAACCAAGTTGTAACCGCATAAAACGACCCAAATGCTCCTCCGGTGATTAGAAAATATGCTTTTATCAGATATATAGCGACAAATATTATAAACAAAATTGTTAATATTTTTGTACGATTTTTCTTGTTCATCAATAGTCTCCAATTATGCATTAATAATATTCCTATATACATAAAAACAAAAGTCCATTCCACGCAGGAACAGACTTTCTTGCTGTTGCGCGCCCACCCGGGGCACGTTTTTGTTTTAATGCTTTTTTGTTTTAGCGCAAAGGTTACCCCTTGTTGCGCACCAGCCATGGTAATATTATCAATTATTTACGAATAAAACACAAGCATTTTATCGACACAATAATGCTTGTACTAGTAATAATTATGAAAGTATGCTTAAATAATAGTGTTCAGAAGCACACGCGTATAACGGCAAAAGGCGAGCGCTTACCCCTGTTGGTAAACTCTCTTCTTCGCAATAATCGCAGAAGCGGTCGATCTGACGATAATTAAGAATCAGATAAGAAGAAAAGAGTACCAAAAATATATGGCACAGCAAAATCTATTCGTCGGTAGTTTAGCGTATGCGACTACAGATGACACTTTGAAGGCTCATTTTGAGCAAATCGGTGAAGTTACAAGTGCACGTGTTATCACTGACCGTGATAGCGGCCGTTCAAAAGGCTTCGGCTTTGTTGAAATGGCAAATGACGCAGATAACCAAAAAGCTATCGACCAACTTGATGGCAAAGAACTTGATGGACGCGCAATTAGCGTCGGTCTAGCTCGACCAAAGGAAGATCGCCCAAAGCGTGATTTCGGCGGTGGTGATCGCGGCGGCAGCGGTGGCGGTTCATTCCGACAACGCAGCTGGTAATTTATTTACTAACGCATAATAATACCTCGTCCTAATCGGCGAGGTATTTTTTATGCTACAAACCAAGCTGCCAGGCTAAAAACGTAAATTGTTCCGCTATGGTTTTAATGATTTGCGTTCTAGGTTTTATACCCGTATGCCCAGTGTCTTTGTCGACTCGCAACAATATAATTTTCGGCTCTTCAATATTCTGAAGTTTTGCCACCATTTTTAGCGCATGCATTGGGTGAACGCGCGTATCATTCAGGGCCGTTCTGAAAAAGGTTGCGGGATATATATCCGAACTGCTGACATTCTGGTAAGGACTCCACTTGAGAATCTGTGTAAAATCATTTGATTTTTCCGGATTTCCATATTCACTCACCCATCGACTTGCGATTAATAATTTATGAAAATGAATCATATCCAACAGTGGTACCAAGCAAACAACCGCCTTAAATAAGTCGGGCCTCTGCACGCTTACGGCTCCTACCAACAGTCCCCCATTGCTACCGCCAATGATTGCCAAATGTTCGTTGTTTGTATATTTTTTTTCTTGCAAATACTGCGCACAAGCTATGAAGTCATCGAATGTATTTTGTTTTTTATTCAATATTCCATCCTGATGCCACTTTTCACCATATTCACCCCCACCTCGAAGAATTGCATTTGCAAAGATGCCTCCGTTTTCTAACCAAGCCATGTTTGAGTACAAATAACTGGGCGACTCTGAATAGGCAAATCCACCATACCCGTGCAGTATAGTTGGTGCCTTCCCGTTAATTTTTAAATCTTTTTTATGAATAATAAATATCGGTAGTTTTGTCCCATCTTTTGATGTTGTCCATTCGCGCTTGATGATATAGTCCTTTGGGCTGTGTGGAAGCTTTAGACGATAATAATCGGTTGCTTCAAGGCTGATTGCATCAAGTTTATATATAGTTCCGGTCTCTACCATGGTCTCGACGCTAAAATACACTTCATCATCCAGCGAATTAGTGCGCATGTTGATGTCACAAATATCTGGAGTTGGAAGTTTGCCTGTCTTTTCGCCGTCGTAATCAAAAATTTCTACGAAAGTGGATGCATCTTTAAAATATCCTACAAATAACCGGGATTTTGACGGTGCGAAAAAACTGATTAACTCGTCACTCTCTGGAATTAACTCATTTTGTTCATGTATTGGCATATTCAACTTTTCAAAAGGAATACTTATGATTTTGTTATTGGGCGCTTTGTAATTTGTCTTTACAATCAACCCATTTTTTAACGAAGCAACTTCAAACTCGGCATCTTTACCAACAAATAAAGGAATGGTCTTTCCTTTTTTAATATCGTATAGGTAAACATCATTTGAACTCCATGTGTTCGTAACACTAATCGCAAGGTATGGCGCACCAAATCTTCTGTTGGTAAACAGCATGTCGTCAGACGGACGTCCCTCTCCGAAAATCAAAATATCGTTTTCCACAGAATCACCAAGTTTATGGATATATAATCTTGTGTTCATTCGAATATCATTTTCGGGTACTGTACCCGGTAGCGGTCCCTTTGAATAGAAAAAGCCAGAGTTATCATCCAGCCAATTCGGGCTGTCGTACGAGTTTTGAATCTCGTCATCTAAATCTTTACCGGTAACAACGTCTCTAACCCTTAAGGTTGAGATCTCATTCCCCTTTTTTGCAATTCCATATGCAACTAGACTGCCGTCATGCGAAGCAGACCAAAAACTAAAGTCTGCTGGTTTTCCTTTGTCTATTGTCGCCAAATCCAGTAAAACTTTTTCGTTATCATTTTCATCAATAACCATTAACTTAGGAAAATCATCTTCTGGAGCTTGATGAATATAAAATTTAAAATCCTTTTTACGTACAGGCATAGAGTGTTTCTCGAGACGTACGAATCGCTCAACCTTTTGTTCCCATTTATTAAAGTCGGGTTGTTTAGCTATCATGTCGTCTGTATAAGCGTTTTGCTGGTCAATCCATTTTTGCGCGTCTGGATTTGTAATATCTTCCAGCCATCTATAGTCGTCGTTTAAGGTTCGGCCATGAAGGATTTCGGTTGTTGGGATCTTTTGAGTTATCGGTGGTTTTTTGTACATATTGAATATTGTAGCACCCTTAAGATTGGTATTGGATATATTTAGTTCAAGATTATATCTGAATGTATATAGAAATCGATTGGTTTACTGCCATCATCCATAACTAACCCGTGACTGGACGCGTAACCTTTAGAGGAGTTATTACTGATGACAAAATCATCTGCCAAATAAAAACCCAGGTGTTCTTCCCAATGAACAACCGCCCCTTTTATGGGTTTATCGATTTTTTGCCAACCAGCCTCCAACATGTGCTTGAGTGTTGTATTTACAGTTGCGTGAGGTTTGTCAATCAACTGAAAAATACATAGAACGCTTGAAACCATATATGCACATGATTTGTTGCCGCCTTCGGTTACATCTATTTCCCTTCCGTCTTGGTCGGAAACATACAAATGCCTCCACATATTACTACCGGGTAAAGCTTGAATGAAACTTTGATAATTTTTCGGAACGATTCTGGTAAGGTTGTTGTTTGGCATGTTATTTTCCCAATAGCTTCACTAGTTGTTCTTCGTCGATTACAACAGTCCCATAGTCTTTGGCTTTTTTAACCTTACTGGCGCCTGGTTTTTCACCAATAACCAAATAGGTCGTATCTTTGGCGATTGCCGATTGAAATGTTCCGCCAAGGGACCTGATTCGATCAGCAGCGATATCGCGAGACATTGTTTCAAAAGTGCCTGAAATAACAAAACTTTGACCCATCATCCTGCCGGTTTTCTTTTTGAAAAACGGTTTTACATTCAAACTTTCGAATTTATCGAGCAAAGCTTCGTTATCGGTGTCCGCAAACCAAGCAACTATACTTTCCGCCGCCACCTTACCGACTCCATCAACAGATTCTAGTTCGTCAATCGTTGCGCTTTGCAAAGCCCTTAATGATTCAAATTTATTGACCAAATCTATTGCCGTTTGAACACCAACATGGCGAATCCCCAGGCCATATACAAATCTTTCAAGCGGCGGTTTTTTATTTTCATTTACTGCTGAAACCAATTTGTTGGCAGATATTTCAGCAAACCTATCGATAGTTAATAGTTGCTCTTTCGTAACTGTATAAATATCTGCTAAATCTTTTACAAATCCAGCATTTACCAATGCAACGACATTTTTTTCACCAAGCGTGTCAATATCAAGCGCGGCCTTGCTGACAAAATGTTTTAGGCCCAGCTTTAGCAATAAATCACCAGTTGCGCCCTTTACTCGATAAACGACTTCGCCTTCGGGACGATAAAAATCTAGTTCGGGATATTGGGTTTTTAGTTCTTTTTCAAAATCAAACTTTTTTGCTGTTTTTGGACGAAGCTCTAAAACTACACTTTCAACCTGAGGAATAATATCACCTGCTTTGAAAATTACCACGGTATCACCGATTCTGATGTCCAACCGGCTGATTTCGTCGGCATTATGAAGACTGGCGTGTTGAACGGTCGTCCCAGCAATCGAGACCGGATCAAACACCGCAACTGGCGTGGCAGCGCCGGTTCGTCCAATACTTACCACAATATCTTTAACAACCGAAGTAGCCTGTTCTGGCGCATATTTATATGCTACAGCTGCCCGCGGTTGCTTGCCAACAACCCCCAATTGGTCAAACTGTGCACGATTATTTACTTTGATTACTAGTCCATCAGTATTAAATGGCAGTTCGTGACGCCTTTCGCCCCATTCATCTACGAATTTCATTACTCCATCCAAACTGTCAAAAACCGTCGCTTGTTGATTCCTTGTTATGCCGAGTTCCGTTAAGGTTTTATATGCAAACATATTTGTTGGTATTTCGGCAGGATTATCACGAAGCAGGTCGTACGCCCTGAAGTGCAATGGCCGTGCAGCGACTAATTTCGGGTCAAGCTGTCGAATTGTACCTGCGGCAAGATTACGAGGATTTGCATAAACTGGTTCACCCGATTCCTGACGTTTTATATTCAATTTTTCGAAATCACGTTTTAACATAACTATTTCGCCGCGTATTTCAGTTCGTCCAGACAAGAAACCTTCGAAGCCGGCGGCTTTTCGTAATCTGAGTGGAATGTTTTTTATTGTTCTAACATTTTCGGTAACGTCCTCACCGACAAAACTGTCACCACGAGTTATTGCCTGAGCCAGCAAGCCGTCCTGATAAATCAATGCGCAAGCCAAACCGTCCATTTTTATATCCGCAAAGAATTCATGTTCAGCGCCCGGCAAAAGCTTGTCGGTCCTTTTCACCCATGCCTCAACATCGGACCTATCAAACACGTCGTTCAAACTTAACATTCGCGATCCGTGCCTAACTTTTTTGAAACCTCCTGTTAATTGGTTGCCAACTCTTTGAGTCGGACTATCGGGCGTGATTAGTTTTGGGTTATCTGATTCTATTTTCTTTAGTTCAGAAAAAAGACTGTCATAGACCGCATCACTGACCGACGGGTCGTCCATAACGTGATACTGATAACTGTAAGTATTTAACAGTTCACGAAGCTCTTTTAATCTTTTCTCAGGCTGGGTTTGAGTCATCGTCAACTACCTTGCGATATAAAAGATAAACGTAGCTTGGTATCCAAATAATTGTAATTGCCCCCATAACCAGCAGTGCTATTGGAACGGTAGGAAAACCCGAAATGGCACTCAAGACACTTTTTATCCATGAATCAAATGTGATTATTAAAATCATTACAACGGCCCAGACAATGGCAGTTACGACAAACATCCAAACTAGACGAAGTAGAATTCTAAGTCGCCTACCGATGACCAAATCGCTAGCCGTTTTTAGGGCTTGATACGGGTACATTCCAGGCAAAGTAACAATTATTAACGCAAAGAAAGTACTGGTTACCCAATATGCAGATAATACTGCTAATAATAATGCAACAATCCAAAACAGCATTGCTTCTACTCCCCCAGCTAGTAGTCCGGTGGCAGATGCTGCCGAATAACCAATGACAGCCAATGCTAAAGGCAGCAATTGTACAATAAATACCAGTGCAACTATAAAAGTAGACACGATTGGAGCACCGGCGTTGTAAAGGCCGTCACGCACCTTGACCCTATGACCAGCTATTAAATTCCTAAGAAGCCAAACTGTTGTTAACCACGTTAGAAGGACGATTATTCCAGCATAGACCTGCTGAGCTTCCGTTAACGTTTGAGAGATACCACCAGTTGTAGTTGTCAGAAATAATAATCCCGATTTGCCAAGCTGGCCAAGAACGCCGTTAAATATATCGCCACTTGTTGTGCCCAAGGTTTTACTTATGGTTGAGTATAGGTCTTGTGAAGCAATACCGACCATCAAAATGGTCAACACTGAATATAAAACAGCTAGGATAGCCAGTGCTTTTCGGTACATCCATATGGTTTTTGCAACATATTTCGTAAAAGAAAAATATCCTGGCAACTCCAATGGACGGACATAGTCACGATGACGCGTTCGCTGAAAACTACGGTGGGTTCGACTACCTAAATATGTCTTGAATTTATCTTTTGTTTTTGCATATTTATTTTTGGCAACCATAATATTAGAATTTTCCTGCGTTAGTTTGTAATCTTGCAATCCGATCCTCAATGGGCGGATGTGTACTGAAAAGCTTGTTCACAAACCCCGGTTTTAAGGGATTGATTAAAAAAAGATGAGCCGATGAACTGCTTTGGCGTATCATTGGCTTTGATTGTTTTTGCAGTTTTTGTAATGCCGATATCATCGCATCGGGGTTGCGGGTTGTCATGACGCTAGTTGCATCAGCCAAATATTCGCGCTGGCGACTAACTGCCAACTGGATAACTGCAGCAATTATTGGGGCCAGAATAATGACAACAATTCCAATTATCATCCCTACGGGTGAATTATTATTATTATCGCGGTCTCCAAAAATAAACATGCGAAGCATTATGTCCGTCAGTAGTCCAATGGCGCTGACTAATCCAAAAGTAATCATACTGACACGAATGTCATAGTTTTGGACGTGCCCCATCTCGTGCGCCATAACCGCCTCTAATTCACTGTCGTTCATCATATCGATTAAACCTGAAGTTGCTGCAACGATTGCATGTTTCGGGTCTCGCCCAGTTGCAAACGCATTAGGGGCCGGATCGTCTATTATATAAATCATTGGAGTTGGCATTCCGGTAGTAATGGCCAGGTTTTCAACAATTCGATAAAACCTGGGGTTATCTTTTTTTTCAATCTGCCTAGCCCCAGTCATAGCAACACTCAACTTATCTGCAGCAAAATATTGAATTAACGTGTATATTGCTACACCGCCAATTACAAAATAAGCGATGCTTGTATTTCCATAGATATAACTTATTGCCCAACCGATTGCGCTGACAAGCCCAACAAACAAAGCCATGATTATCACGGTATTGCGTTTATTGGCGGCAATTGCTTTATACATGTTTTTTTAAATCGATTTTAGAATTTTACGTCGACAGGTTTTTCGGCTTGTGCTTGTTCAGCATCGTCAAGTTGATAAAATTCACGGTTTTTAAATCCGAAGACCCCAGCAATAATATTGCTTGGGAATTGTTGAATTTTCGTGTTCAAATCACGAACGCCACCGTTATAAAAACGTCGGGAAGCTTGAATCTTGTCTTCGGTGTCAACCAGTTCTTGTTGAAGTTCCATAAAGTTTTGGCTGGCTTTTAAGTCCGGGTAAGCCTCTGCAACGGCGAATAGGCTTTTAAGTGCTCCTTCGAATTGATTCTCGGCAGCAGCGGTTTCTTTGACGCCCTGGGCATTTAATGCATTAGCACGAGCCTCGGTGACTTTTTCGAATACACCACTTTCGTGTTTAGCATAGCCCTTGACGGTTTCAACGAGGTTTGGAATTAAGTCCAAACGTCGTTTTAATTGAACAGTGATGTCGCTCCAGGCTTCATCTACTCTAATTTTTAATGTTACTAGTGAGTTGTAGGCTACCCACAGGAAAAGCACAACCACAATTACAATTGCTAAAATTATCCAAACGGCTAACATTTCATTCCTCCTTAAGATTACTTGCCTATGCTTTCATTATAGCAAATTGCTCAAACTAAAATAAGCCTAAAATTGGCTTATTTTATTTGGTGCGCGGAGCGGGAATTGAACCCGCACGGCCGTGAGGCCAAGAGATTTTAAGTATCTCGTGTATACCAATTCCACCATCCGCGCGGAAATATATTTGGAGGCACGTATGGGAGTTGCACCCATCTACACGGTTTTGCAGACCGTTGCGTAACTGCTCCGCCAACGCGCCGTTCTCACGAATTATTATAGCAGAGATATTTACACCGCAAAGAAATATATTATACAATAAAATACTCTTTTAGAAGGTCCGTCCTTCTAAAAGAGGTTTTTGTGTTGTAGTAAGTTTTTTGTATTTCTATTCGTTATTGCTTAGCTGTTTGTAGTAAATTTAACAAGTTGGCTTTTGGTGTGGCGCCGATGGTTGATCCAACTATTTCACCGTTATTATAGATTAAAAATGTTGGTAGACTATTTACTCCAAGCTCTTGAACTAATTCCATTTCTGCCTCTGCGTCAAGCTTTACAATTTCGGCCCAATCCTTGATTTCTGGCTCTAGCGCCTCTAAAATCGGTTCCATATTGCGACACGGCGCGCACCACGACGCCCAAATATCGACTAAAGTGACTTTTTTTGAGTCTAAAACGTCTGTTTTAAATGTAGTTTTTGTTGTTGCCCTCATGATTCCCCTTCTGTTTTAATAGTCATAGTGTAATAATAACAATTATCGTTGACATACGCAACATATAGCGCCTATACTTAAATGCACACGCAACATATAGCGTTTGTGCTAAAAAATAAAACACAAGGGATAGGGTGAAAAGAGGTATAATGGCTGGAACAAAACAACGAATTTTAGACCTGGATGAGACCGTCAAACTTGACGAAATACATAAAATAGGACTTAATGTTCCTTTGCCACCTGCGCGGCTGGCTGAGCCTAAACTAAGCGATAACGCTTGGTATATTGGAAAAACACGCTACTCTAAGCGAGATGGTGCCGGAAACCCAATTGAATCCCCACGTGAGCTATTTTGGAGAGTAGCCTATAATATTGCTACTGCTGACCGATTATACGGCGCGGACGAAAAAGCTCACCTAGCAACTGCTACACGATTTTATAAATTGATGTCAACCAGCCAATTTTTACCTGGTACACCAACTTTACTAAACGCGGCCAAGCCCAATCAGCAACTTTCTTCATGTTTTGTTTTGCCCGTGGAGGATGATTTGACCGGTATCATGCAATCTGCTGTCGACATGGCATTGATTCATAAATCAGGCGGTGGAACGGGATTTTCGTTCTCGCGACTTAGACCAAAAAACGACATCCTGTCAACTTCCGGCGGTTCGACAACGGGTCCAATCTCATTTATGCAAATGTATAACGATATCACCGCGTCTGTGCGTCAGGGCGGCGTAAGACGTGGTGCGAATATGGGTATTTTGCATTACAATCACCCAGATATTTTGCTTTTCGTAATCTATAAACTCGATGAGTTTTCGTTGACCAATTTCAATATTTCAGTTACTACTGATAAAAAGTTTTTTGATCAAATAGAGATTGATAAAATCCTGCTGGAAGACGATTACGAAAAGAATTTTGATTTCGATAAACTAATTTCTGAGGTTCGTGAAGCTCATCAAACACGCGACATGGACCTGAAAGAGGTTAGACTTGGCGCTGCTGTTGATAAGCTTCTTGAATGGTGTGGTGAAGAAAAAGAAGGATATGGTTATCCGCTAATCAATCCACGAAACGGCGAGACCAGAGGCCGATTGAACGCGAAAAAGGTTTTTGACTTAATCACACGTTTTGCTTGGCAATATGGTGACCCTGGAATGATATTTATCGACCAAATTAATAATTCGCGCGCTAACCCAACACCACAACTCGGTCAAATCGAGGCAACGAATCCCTGTGGCGAACAGCCGTTACTACCCTATGATGCCTGTACTTTGGGAAGTATCAATTTGGCAAAATTTATTGATGGAAACGATTATGACTGGGAGGCGATGCGCCAAGCTGTCCATGAATCGGTCCACTTCCTAGATAACGTTCTAGACATGAACGAATATCCTATAGAAAAAGTCCGCGACACCGTCCGCCAAATCCGCCGAATTGGATTTGGGATAATGGGCTTTGCCGACTCATTACTTGCAATGGGCGTTGGCTATAACACCGAAAAAGGCGTCATGATGGCTGAACAGGTTATGGAGTTTATCCAGAAAGAGTCCGATATTGCGTCCGAGAACCTTGCAAAAACTCGTGGGGTATTCCCAGCCTACAAGGGTTCGATTTATGACAAACCGGGCGAAATTAGCCCACGGAATGGCGCTAGGACAACAATTGCACCAACCGGAACTATTGCAATGCTTGCGGACGCTTCCAGTGGTTGCGAGCCACTATTCGCACTAACCTATTCAAAAAACACCATCGAAGGCAAACGAATGTTCCAATCCAGCCCATATTTCGCAAACGCCCTGAAGAAACTTGGTTTATACTCTGACGAGCTGTTAGAAAAAATTCAGGCGAATGGCGGATCAATCCAGAACTTGGCCTCGATTCCGGATAGTTTGAAAGAGATTTTTGTTGTTGCCGGCGATATTACTCCGCAATGGCACCTGAAAATTCAAGCTGCTTTCCAGAAATACGTCGATAACGCTATTTCAAAGACGATTAACTTCCCAAATACAGCAAATATCGAAGACGTCAGAAACGCCTATTTAATGGCTCACAGAATTGGTTGTCGAGGCATCACGATTTACCGTGACGGTAGCCGTGAAAAACAAATTTTGGAAGTCAAAAAGGAAGATTCATATTACGACAAGCTTGACGCTTCTAATAAATCCGAATCTGACGAGCAGAAGGATGTTCCAGAAACAGTTCCAAACACAAGACTAACAATTAAAAAACGTCCAGGCATTCTGAACGGCAAGACGCACCGAATATCTACACCGCTAGGGCATGCGTTCATATCAATTAATGAAGATGAGGATGGCAATATATTCGAGGTGTTCATTAATGTTGGTCACGCCGGATCAGACATTACGGCTGACGCCGAGGCGCTAGGACGATTGATATCACTTGCCTTCCGGATTCCATCGGATTATTCGTCAGATCAAATCGCCCAGAAGGTCATATCACAACTTCGCGGAATCGGCGGATCCGGATCAACCGGATTTGGGGCCGAACGCGTCAGGTCACTGGCTGATGCAATAGCAAAGACAATCGAACGACATCAAGCAAAAAAAATTAAAGATGAAGAAGAAATACAGGAAGAACCAGTTCAACATGAAACTGCTCCTCTATTTGAAACCAAGGACGCTAGTAAAACGACCGATATTTGTCCAGAGTGCGGATCGGCCAGCCTACGATATATCGAAGGTTGCCAAAAGTGTGAGCTTTGCGGTTATAGCAAGTGTTAGCTGATTAAAAATCGATACCCTTATTTGCTAGGTTCTTGTTATCGAAATGATGTTTTAACTTCTTCATTTCGGTTGCAATATCAACACGATCGATTAATTCCATTGGGAAATTGCGCCCAGTAAAACAAAGGCTGGTTTTGGAGTGTTTTTTGTCAATCAACTTTTCCATATCCTTGACTGTCAATAAACCATCGTGAACGGCGTTGTTAATCTCGTCGCAAATTACCAGTTGATAATCACCGGATGTGGCAGCTTTGAATGCAAATTCGTAGGTTTTTCGGGCATGGTCGATGTGTTCCTGTTTGGTGGCTTTGGCGCTGAGTTCGCCTGCATTAAAAAATCCTAGCCCACCCTTATAAAAATCTAGTTTATCCTTGTAAAGTGGCATGATTGAATGAATAAATTTGTGCTCACCAACTTCCCAGTGTTTAATGAATTGCACATATGCAACCCTCCAACCAGTTCCAAGAGCACGAACCATCAAACCTAAACTTGCGCTAGTTTTGCCTTTATTTTCTCCGGTATAGACAACTATTACACTGTCTTTTTCCTTGTAATCTTCAAATACCATAGTTTTATTTCCCCTGTCTTATAAGTTTCCTCTTAATAAGTTCTTGATAATATTTATATAACTGAGCGTTTTGTTTAGATTCGTCCCACTCCATGGGTTCTCTAGCCATGATATCAGCATGGCTTTTAAAAGCCGAGAAGGGTATTGTTTGAGACATACCAATTTCAGTGCCGCTGTATATCACTGTTGGACAATTCATTGAAAATTGCAGATTCGCTGCAAGTTTTAGTTTATTAATATTTCCGCCACATCGGAATAAAAATCTTTCCATATCATGATTATCGAGAAATGTAACTGGTTTTATCAGCTTATTTAATTTTCTTTGTTTGCTAGTGATTTTCCTACAATATTTTTTATCGCCTGATAGAGCATACTTTTCAAAGTAAGTTGCCGTACTAAAGTCTAAAATTCCATCCAAAATATATGCGTAGTTTTTATATAGCATAGTGGTTAAATTAAATAAATGAATAATATATTTGTGTGGAACATTAACAGAAGCTAGTTCCTTTAGTGTGTTGTTCTTAAACCAAGCTTCACCTATAAATACCGCTTCGGGAAATTCTTTACGCAAAGGCTCTAGTATTTTTCGAAGGTTGTCATTTGAAACACCCACCACATGATCAATCCGAAAACCGTCGAATCCCATACCAAGCCATTTCAAAGCAGCGTTTATTAAATGTGTCCTGACGTGGACATTGTCAAGATTCAACTTTGGTAACTCCTTGTAACTTCTAAAACATTTGTATTTATCGGGCCAATTATCGAAAATAAACCATTTGCGATATTCACTATCCTTGTTATTCTGTGCGTCTATAAAAAATGGATGCATATTTGAACAGTGGTTCGGCACAAAATCACAAATTATTTTGATATTGTGACTGTGCGCAATATTTATTAGGTTCTCTATGTCTTTTTCATCGCCGAAACGACTATCTACACCAAAAAAATCAGTTATATGATAGCCATGATAGGACACGCCAGTGTTAAAAGGAGTAATCCAAATGGTATTAACACCAAGATTCCTTATATACGAAAATTTGTCTATTATTCCACGAATATTTCCACCAACATAGACTGGTTTTCGCCATTCACTGGTGTTATTAAAACCTGCAAATCGGTCTGTAAAAATTTGATAAATAACCGCACCATCAAGCCAAGACATGTAATTATTGTACAGTTTAATTTGGTGCGAGTACAGGGACTCTAACCCTGGACCTCTTGCTTGGGAAGCAAGCGCTCTAACAACTGAGCTACACTCGCATGTAGGTTTATTATATTACATTTTTGATTTAAGCAGTTTTGCCCAGTTGGCGGCTTTTTCAAGTTCACCCGGAAAAAGTGGGCCTTGTTTGCCTTTTACATAAAATGCTTGGGATTCAAAAACGCGTTTTCCGCCGGCAGCACGCAACATTTCGGCCATTTTTTCTTTGGCATCACCATGAATGAACAATTTAACTCTAGTGTCAAAAGTTGCGAATTTAAGGTCTTTTTTTAGCTTACCCTTTAGATTTACCAGGACTTCAAGAGTTTTTTCTGATGGACGCCATCCATTAATCGGACTGCCAAAAATAAGTAAATCAATTGCATTCAAATCAGATTCTTTGAAATCTTTGGTTAAAATAACTTTGGCACCCTCACCAATACTTTTGGCAATTTCCAGCGCAATTAGTTTGGTATTTCCAAAATTCGAATCGCAGACGATTAATGTTTTCATATTTAGCTACCCTGAAATAATTATACCATTTCGCTCAATGTATAATATTTATATTTTTATATTAGCAGTTAATTACAGATGTAAAACACAAGCATAAGCAAATGAAAAACGACCCTTTGTCGGTCGTTGGTCATTGCACTGCCTAATTATTTATATTAATTGTCGTGATGAATTCTAGGGAGTTCTACGTCTACATCACCCCTAATAAACAAATGCCGTTCAAACTCTCCGTCGTCACCCCGCACTAGCTTATAGTCAGCTTTGTACATACCTTCTAGAAGTTTTTCGCCATTATGAATAAACTCATCAAGAAACGGGTCCGCAACCTCATCGTCATCCCCTGCTTTATTAACCCCCTCAACACTAAGAGAATGTAGAGCAGCACCGCCTAACTCGGGTTGTAAAATAACCAATCTTGGTTCAGATTCATCGGCATGTGTTACTATATCTTTTGTAATTTCAGCTGCAGCGATAGAGGGTTTAGATATGGCATTCGGATTACTTACCAATCCCATTCGACTTAACTGAAACAATATGTCTTTTTTGGCCCATTTTGCAGCAAGAGCCGGGTTGTCTACTAGTTTGCACATCTGGTCAAAATCATAGATAATTGGTGCTTCTAGTTCAACCGGGTTTATTGCCATGTTAATTTCCCCATGTTTATCTTAAAACTCTAATGCCTATATTTAATACCCTTATGTTTCCAGAGTCAAGCTATTTGGCAAAAATAGAAAAATATTATTTAATTATAAGTTTTTCTTCAGTCTTTATTAAACAGTTTTATAAATAATTTTTAAATAAAATTGACAAGCAGATTATCAATGACACAGAGCCGCCAGGCAGTCTGGTCTGAATTGTGACCAGACTGCCTTTCGAAAAGGTGTCGAGACGATTAGACCAGCGACATTCGGGCCTGCAGTACAGGGCAGGGTTGACCGATAGGCGCGCGCCACTTCTCGACATGACACCACCGTACGCTCGTCGACTTGGCATGACCGGTCGGCAAATCGCACGCCGGACATTCCTCGTTGCAAGTCGTCAGGTTGATGATGACCGGCGCCTTAGGATCCTCCATTTGTACGCTCCTCCTCGTTGCTCATCACTTCACCTTCCTTTGGAGTCTACCGTGGTCGTCTTATCTCCTCTACGACGAAGATGGCGAAGCCTACAACTAGAATAGCTATCATGCTCACAATGCCTACATAGAACCCCATGTGCTCCGCCTTTTCTTTCTCATAGGCAAATGCCTCCCAAGCGGAGCTAAGCTCTTGGCTGTGGTCTCTCTGTTAGAAATCACACGATGAGACCCCAAAATTCGCTATTGAATCCAGAGGTCCCACCATGTGAATTGATATCTGCTTGTCAATGAACTTGGAGCTATTACAGCTCAACAAGATAGGTGTTATTCTACGATAATTATAGTTATCTGTCAATTTAAATATCTTCAAAATAAAAAAGCCCAACTGAACTGGGTTTTATTTGGTGCACGGAAAGGGACAACTCTCGAACACCAGAAGAAGTCCAAATCGTCGCCCTAGTGCTCCTAATATATTAGTACGCAAGTGGAGTCGCAAAACAGAGTCCGAGGGCGTTTCGATTGAAGAACTCACTTGCCTAAAGCACGGCCTGCGCTACCCGACCGAAACGCTAAAAGACTATTCGAGGTTCTTGGCCTAGATTGATTCGCTTTTCGTCCTTTGGGACTCGTCAGAATGAATACGCATTCATTTAAGCGATATAACAAGCAGACATTTACAAATACAGAGAGGCGAGAGCAAGCGGGCTAATCTGCGACTAGCCCGCTTGCTGTATGCCATGAAACATGGCCGTAAGCAGTCCCGCCTACTTTCGCTGTTTACAAAGCTCGTGGACACACTCGAGCACACACCCGACGAGCATCGCAAGCCCCGACCACACAGGTATAGCCGCCATACACAAAAGAGCCCACCATGGTGAACGTCCAGCGAAGACTACGAACAAGATGAAGGCAATCAGTATGCCGGGGAAGACGATCAACGAAAACGCTAGCATTGCGTAATTTGCGTCGTGTATCTTCTGGACAGACCGTGGATCGGAATTGTCTATTTCAAACCCCGACCGATACGCTTCACCGTAGAAGTAAGTCCCCCAACGTACCACAAATGGGTCTTTGTTCTCGTCGCTACCACTTCTTTCAACCATGTGCTCCGCCTTCTCTTTCTCATAGGCAAATGCCTCCCAAGCGGAGCCAAGCTCTTGGCTGTGTTCTCTCTGTTAGAGACACAAGATGAGATCTCCGTGCTGACTGTTCAGCAAGGGGGCCCCACCTTGTGAATTGATATCTGCTTGTCAAAGTACCTTGGAACTATTACAGCTCAACAAGTTAGATGTTATTGTACGATAATTATAGTGATTCGTCAATATAGTCATCTTCGTTAGGCAACAGAAAAGCCCTCCGTCTATTCATAGATGAGGACCTAGACTAGCACTGTCATACTATAATGCTTATGGTTTGGTGCGGGTAAGGAGACTCTCCCACGTTCCGCGGGCCCGAAACTTCACGACTGGCAAACCAGTTGCCATCGGAAGGTTTCCTTGCGACCCGCAGGCTTGCGGGTCTCACTCCTTCCCTCTGAGGTCAGGAGTTAGAAAATTCCAATATCAGACCACGAAAAAATCTCACCATCAGGTGAGTTTATTTCGTGGTGCAAGACAGTGGACGAGTCTCGAACCAGGACGGCGAATCCGGGATTACATACGACGACCTAACCCAACTGAAATATCAGCTGCGCTATCCGCCCGATACACTCAAGCGGCTCTTAGTGCAATACTTTTAGACGTAACTACTTCTTGGCCCGAGCCTTCTTGATTTGTGAAGGGTATTCTGACGTAGCCCCAATATGGGTAATTGTAATATTGCCAGGTCGCTTGTAATTGGGCAGTAAACTACACCATCCCTCAATCAGTTCATTGTGAAAAGCTACAATTTCTTTGTATTGGTCTCTGAACTTCCCAGACGTGAACCATGCGATTGGAACTTTATCCCATAAATCAAGAGAGGAATTATATATATTCTGATGCGTTGGATGATAAAGCGCGTGTCGTATTTCCTTCCACTCTCCAGTAATAAACGCGTAGCCTTTGTGTTGGAATAAATCTTCTCTCTTTAGGATGTCCTTTACGACATAATTTAGTGGTGATTCATAATCAATTGTTCTACTTTCAAAGTGGGCCATCACGTCTTTATCTGCCTGGGTGCTATCCGGCCATACATGTACTGTTGAAATAATCCAGTGCGAAAGATGCCTATATAGAAGATAAGTGTGATTGACCAGGTCGGAGCCTGAGATATAGATTTTGCCCAATATACGATCGTCTCTTATGTGACGATAGTTTCCTGTGTCTGGTTTTGTGAGCAAGATCTTGTTTTGAAAATAGTCCAGTTTGTTGTACGCCTGAGTAACTGCATCGGCGTGATGTTCCCAGTGCATCTGCCGTTTTGTTAGCACCGAGCCGAGTTGAGTTTCGGAAGGTTGCATAAACTCAATAACCGCACCTGCCTCGTGGCCGACGTCCTTAGAAGGATCACTAACAACTCTCAGTCGCTTACCCATATTTCCGAATATATTCCGTTAACGTACTATAATGCTAATGGTTTGGTGCGGGTAAGGAGACTCTAACTCCTGACCTCTTCCTTGGCAAGGAAGCGCTCTAACAACTGAGCTACACCCGCATAGATGTGTGAATATTGTTAATAAAGGACGCCTGTCTGCGGATGAGACGTTAACTGAGCTAGCTACGATAAAATTCCTTCCGAATTTTTCGCAGCCCCGCCTCACTCAGTGACGTTCGTCATCCGGGCTCCGGCCTTGCGAACTGCCATTCTGGGCAATTCTCACCCGCATTCTCTAAAAATTATAGGGAAAGAGGGGTGAAATTGCAAGATAATCACTAGTTTATAAATCATTGAGTTTGACAACTCGTTCATCCCCGCAAGGGGTAGGGCTGATTGAAAGCCCCTACCCCATCTTGCGACGTTCAGACCGAAGCGTACGGATCGCTCGGTGGCCAACCGGTTTGGTTGACTTCCCAGACGAGTTTGCCGATCTGGTCATCCAATCGTCCGATATTGACCAGGTCTGAATTGCAGCGAATCTCGAGGATCATCGGCGAGATGGCATCCACGCTCAGGACACCATTGGTGCCGTCTTCCGGAAGGCCATTAGCCAAAGCCATAGCGGCCGGCATGAACTTTCCGTTGTACTCAGGAGTCTTCCTGTCGTAGGAGTCGATCTGCTCGGCATTAGTGAGGTTCGCCGGGTAAAAGCCCGACCTCTTCAGCTCGGTGCAGATCCTTTGGTCGAACTTGACCCTGACCTTGGTGAGGTTGGGTTCGACCCGGTTATACACGGTGATGTCATAATCCACCGGTATCTTCGGCCTCGGGGGCATAGCAGGCTCCTTTCGGGGTGCTTGAACGAGTTGTCAGGTGCGTCGCGGAGTGCTTAAAAAACCTCACACGATGCTTATCTATATTTTAGCATATACGCGATAAATTGTCAATAAGACGTATCTGTTGCGTTCGCTTTTCGTCCTTTTGGACTCATCAGTTTGAATACGCATTCAAAAAAGCGAAAGACAGGCAGACGCGCAGAGAAACAGAATGACGGGGCGGGCGTCATTCATCTGAACGACTGCCTGTCACCGCTTGGGAGAATCAGGTTGTGGCTGGTCCGGACTGAATCCGGGCGTAGACGTCGGCGAGGGCTAGCTTGGAGTGCTTGACACGGACGAACAGGCCCCTTAGGACGTTGCGGTACTCCCACTCGTCCATAAGCCGTTCAAGCGCGTACTTGAACAGCCGACAACCGTCGTCGAACTCCATGATTGGCATTCCCGTCTGGATCGCCACCCGGGCGACAGACTCGGAGTCGGCGTCCGACGGATCGAACTCACCCCTGTCCATCCGGTCTTGCAATGTGCGCCCAAGGCGTGTTGACAATGCCAGCATCGCCCGGTCGTAGACTGAAGGTTTGCCCATAAGAAAGGGCTCTTCCCAGGTGTTCCTGACCCTAATCTGCAGGTCAGGAGCGCCGTCCAGTCTGAGATTGGCAGCCTCGATGAGGCTGTCGTTCCTGTAGTCCGCCTTCGACAGGTTCTGCTTGGGTGTCGGACCGACGATGGGGTACGTGAACCCCTGTAGGGAGCGCTTATAGTCGCGCTCCATCGTGTAGACCGGAGACCTTCTGGTCACCCTGACGTCGATGCCACCTAGTGTGAAAGTGACGACACTGTTGTCGCGCATCGGATGCTGGCCCGCTTCCACCTTGGCCAACTTGAGCAACTCTGGGAACAGTGACGGATCGTCGAAACGATCGTACGGCTCCATGTGAACCTCGGCCACTCTGGCAAGGTCACTTATATGGACCTGCATTCTCACCTCTTTTCTTTTAGTGGGGTGAATTGTCAGCTGCCAAACAGCAGTGACGGGAATGTATGCATGTCGCTTGTCTTACGTCGAAAAGGGACTACATCACTGTAGACCCCCGTAACATCCTTCAGTGCTTTACGGATACGCTGGATTAGCGAATCCAGAGTTTCACCCGGATATACGTCCAGCTTCAGATGGTGCTCTTCCTTCGTCTTGTACGGCAGGATGAGCCTTACGAAACCGTCAACGTCGTTCTTGCCGCCGCAGTACTTGGTCCACTCTAGGGTATCCCTGGCGACTTCCTCGATGGAAAAGCCGTCATCAATGATGAGACGACCATTTACCAGTCTAATTAGAGGCTTTTTGAGTGGGGGTCGATACTCCATTACGATAGACTCCTTTTATGTTGTTTCTCTTCCCATAGGATAGGATTTTAAAACTAAACTTTCGTTAAATTAAAAAATCCCACCCCATGAAAATAATGTCTGCTTGTCAAAGTACCTCGGAGTTAATCCAAAAAACCACTCAACGAGTTATTATTATTGTAATATTTATATGATGTTTTGTCAATCCGTTCGCTTTTCATCCTTTTGGACTCATCAGTTTGAATACGCATTCAAATAAGCGAAATGACAACCAGATGCTTGAAAAAAACCACATGGTAGCCGGTCCTAATCGACCGGCTACCCTTCATATTGTAACCGTGCCGGGTCAGGTCCAGTACGAGCAGGGGTTCAGGTATTCCGGGTGGAATCTTGCCAACCAAGACCTCGCCTCATCGTAGGCTGACCCCAAGGCTGAGCCGTACGGCGTAAAAACGACTTCGCCGTACTTGTCCCATTGTTTGGCGTTGCGGTCTGAGCAGGGTGGATAGTGGTAGAGTTGTGACATGTAGGTCGGCTGACCAGTAATTTGGTCGATGATCCAAACCGTAACAGCGTTAGCGCCTTGGGTCAGCACCTCTCGGAGGTAGAACCTAGTAGCACAGTGAAGCTTAAAGAAATCTCCACCGGACGCACGGACTCTTTCGTTCCCCGACGGGTCGACCAGAGACCACAGCTTGTGCGGGTATCCCGTTTCGCTCAGAACTTTGCTCCACCCCCTAGGGAATGTTGAGTACTGTACGTACTCGTCACTTCCTTCGACGAAGTCGCCGAAGATGAAGCCCATGTCCTGGAGTCTGTCGAGGTTGTCTTCCCTTACCAACTTTGAGGTGGGAAGAGTGATGGGGTCGCGGAGATCTTGTTCGTGCCTCATCCAGCTACCCTCACTGCCGAGTTCCACGATTTTCTCCTTTTCACGGAGTTGTGGGATTACCTGATGGCGTACGGTGAGCTGTTCGGGAAGGGCGAGAACTCGTACAGTCCTTCATTAATGCGCTGTACAAGCATGTCCAACTTGTCGCCTCGAGAGACAACCAGCTTCAGCTGATGCCCCCCCTTGTAGAAGGGAAACGACATCAGGACCATGCCGTCCCTATTGGCCAGCCATATTACCTCTTCGCAGTCCTGTCTCACAGCCAGACTGTCTTTGATGACAAGTCGACCATTTTCCAGAACGATTACCTCGGGTTTACCAAGGATAAAGCGATACTCTTCCACTGTAAACTCCCTTAATCGTTTCATTTTCCCATAGGATAGGATTCTCGAATTAAATATAATTTGAATACAAAAATCCCATCCCATGAAATTAGCATCTGATTGTCAATGTGCCTCGGAGTTAAATTAAAAAATACTCGACGACTTAATGCATATTCTACTATATTCGTGATGTTTGGTCAATTTCTGAATTAATGCTTTGAAATGAAAGAAGGCCTTGGCAGCGTGTAGCTGCCAAGGCCTGTGGTGCAGGACTTGAAGGGTAAAACGAGGCCAAACAGGTATTTTTCAGGCGCTTATAGTTTCAGGCTGTCAGCGCCCAAGGACTCCATCCAGACGGTCCCAGGATTGCATTCACAAAGTGCTGAATGTTTTTCCATGGGTTGAATGGATTCCACTTTCTGTGGCCGGTCTTTTTGTTGCGCCACCAGTCAGCCAGGAACTGGTACAACCCACTTGCGGTCGACTTCTTGTTCTTGCCATGCGACTCTCGGTCCATTACCGAAAGCGCGTGCCACATCTGGTCACCCGGCATACCGCAGTAGTTCAGCAGCGGTATCCATCGGTTCACCCCGGACTTTGCCGTTGGGAACCGGATGAGTTGCCAGTAGTCGTGACTCAGTTTGCGGAACGTCTTGAAGCGCTCTTTGTAGTACCCCAAACGCAATTCCCACGTGGCAAAGCATGACCTAGGCAGCAGTCTTTTTGGCGACCGCAACCCGAGTGCATGAGCTCGCTTGACCAGCTCGACACGGACCTTTTTGGCTTGCTTCTCTTTCGCGAGAGCGTCAGCCTTGTAGGTAGCGATGTCGATAATTATCGCTGGGTCAATTGTTGGGGTCGCCGTGGGTGTTGGCGTAGGCGTCGCCGTGTTTGTGGTAGTTGGTGTTGGCGTAGGCGTTTGTGTTACTTCTCCGCCTGGCGACGGCGACGCACTTGCACTGGGTGATGCTGATACGCCATTCGCCAGAACTTGGTCGTGCGAGATCAGCGCCGACACGGCAAACAAACAGCTTGCTGCCAGCAGCACTACAACGACCATTACGAGAATTCTGAAGCTTCGGAACACTACGTCCCCTTTGGTTGCGTTTGAGAACTCCGACGCATTTGCATCAAAGTCTCATTCTTGGCCTCCGGCTTGTAAAGGTTCCCTTCTGTCCTGTCAATATTTTAACATAATAATATTATTGATGCAAAAATGAGCACTTTCGGCTCCTCCCGGGGCGCTCCGTTGCACTCGGTCCTCCCGGCAGGCGGTCGCTTCGCTTCCTATTTCCGCTTGTTTGTAAAAATATGTAAACACATTTTTACTGCTCGGCGCTTCACGAACTGGGGACTATTTTACCTTCGTTAAAAGTCCCCAGTTTGACCCCGAGGGGTCGTCAAATTAAAAACTCCATCACGAAGGATGGGGTTTTTAATTTGGTGGCTCCTCCCAGGATCGAACTGGGGACACAAGGCTCTTCAAGCCTCTGCTCTACCGCTGAGCTAAAGAGCCTCGTCAGAATCGATTACCGGCTTTCGCAAACAAATGGAAATTTGTTTGGCTTTCACCTATCATCGCTTCTTCCTCTCAGTTTTTCAAACAGTCACCCAAAGGTTCCTTGGTTTAAAAAACTGAACTCTAAAGACTTGTTAATTGTACGGGAAAAAAACCTATTTTTCAAGCGCGTCACTGATTAAGGCATCGATTATACCACTGTAAGTCATACCTTCTTGTCGCCATAATTTAGGATACATGCTGATATTCGTAAATCCCGGCAGGGTATTGGCTTCGATTATGTAAACATCTTTGTCGTTTGATAAAAAGAAGTCTACCCTGGCAAAACCCTTACAGCCCAAGACTAAATACGCCTTTTTCGCAATATCCCTCATTTTATCACGAGTTTTTATTGGTAAATCTGCTGGTATTATGACCTTTGTTTCGCTGGCGGCACTGTATTTTGAGTCATAGTCATAAAATTCCCTATCAGCAACAATTTCGCCGACCCCACTCACTCGGATGTCGGACCCGCTACCCAAAACCCCAATCTCGAGTTCCCTGCCTTTGATTGCTTTTTCTATTAATACTTTACCGTCGTATTTATGCGCAGTCGCAAAGGCAGCGCTTAGTTCTTCGTCGTTGCTAGCCATACTGACGCCGACTGAACTGCCTTCGCGTGCCGGTTTTACAAACAAAGGACTGCCAAGTTTTTCTGATAATTGATGGAAACTTGAATAAGGTTCGTCCGATAAATGAACTTCAAAAGGAGCGGTTTTAATGCCGTTAAATTCTAATAGCTGTTTTGTCGTTACTTTATCCATAGTTACAGCCGACGCTTCAACGCCACTGCCAACAATTGGAATATGTGTTAATTTAGCCAACCCCTGAATCGTTCCGTCTTCGCCGTTTACGCCATGAAGTATTGGCAAAATAACGTTTGGTTTAATTACCTCACTACTTGGAATAGTTACAAAATTGCCCGATCCAAGTACTGGCAACAGTTGCGGCAAACCAATAACATCGATTTGGTCCATTATATTATCCAGTAACCACCACTGGCCCGACTGGTCTATATAGCCCAAAACAACATCGTATTTCGTGTCGTCAAGCGCCGCAAAAACATTACGCGCTGAAGAGATAGAGACTGCATGCTCTGATGATTCGCCCCCAAATAATAACATTACTGTGGTTCGCTGCATCTTATATAACCAGTATACGAGGTATAATAGAAGTATGCAACGAGTACCCCTTGCGGAGAGAATGAGACCAACGACTTTGGATGAAGTTGTCGGGCAGACACACCTGCTGGGTAGTGGTGAAATTTT
>JAPLYU010000001.1:210492-316663 GCA_026395405.1 Candidatus Saccharimonadota bacterium | reverse complement strand
TCGTTACTAAAAAGGAGCCTGTCAGCCTAATATTATGGGGACCCCCGGGGACTGGCAAAACGACTTTGGCGCGAATTATCGCTAGTGAAGTTCAGGCTGAATTCATAGAAATATCAGCCGTCACCAGTGGTAAAAAAGATATTACGAATATCATAGAACATGCTAAACAAAACTGGAATTTACAGATTAGAACGATATTATTTGTCGACGAAATTCATCGTTTTAACAAGGCTCAACAAGACGCGTTTTTGCCGCATATTGAATCCGGCCTGATTACATTGATTGGCGCAACTACTGAAAATCCTAGTTTTGAAGTCATCGCACCACTACTTTCGCGAACTCGGGTGTTGATTTTGGAGCCATTAAATAAAACTGAAATTATTACAATTTTGAAAAAAGCGTTAAAAATCATCAAAAAAACGAAAAATGTCCCACCAAAATCACTTGATTATTTAGCGGAATTATCTGGCGGTGATGCCAGAATTGCATTAGGAAATCTGGAACTTGCGTTAGGGATGGCTGATAAAGTAACGGTTGAAGTTGTAAAGACCGCAGCTCAGAAACGATTACCGGGCTATGACAAAAAGGGCGACATGCACTATAACGTCATATCGGCATTTATAAAAAGTATGCGAGGTGGCGATGTTGATGCAACATTATATTATCTGGCACGTATGATTGATGCTGGCGAAGATCCGAAATTTATTGCTCGGCGCATGATTATCTTTGCGTCAGAGGATATTGGCTTGGCTGGCAATGGAGCGCTGGGGTTAGCGCTGGCTGCTTTTCAAGCGGTGGAGCGAATCGGAATGCCAGAATCTGGTTTGATATTGTCACATGTCGCCTCGGCTCTAGCTAAAAGCGAAAAATCACGTCAAACGACTGATGCGTTAGGACGCGCCACGGCGCTGGCAAAAAAATATCCTGATGCGCCTGTGCCGTTACAGCTTCGCAACGCTCCAACTAATTTAATGAAAGATATCGGATATGGCAAAGATTACGAATGGAAGGCCGGCTTCAAGCACAAGAGCGGTTTTTTGCCTGAAGAATTAAAAAACCAGAAAATATTTTAAACCGTAATTTTTTCAGCCAATACGTATTTACTTAGCAACAAACAAATATTCGACTCAGCCCCGCTGTTATGGTGCACGCAAGTTGGGTCTATACCGTCATAAGCACGCATATCGTCTGGGTTATACATTTTTTCACCCGCAACGTTTTCACCTTCGAACCATTGCATCCAAGCCTGGCTGAGTTTCAGGTCACCATCGTTTCCGGATATTTGATAAGCTACCATCCAAGCCCACACCATATAAGGCGCATCGATTGGTTGCTGTGAATAAGTTGGTACTTTATCAGATTCACGCGGTAACCAACCGTCATTCCCTATTGGTCCGCGTTGCCTGTTGTGAGTGCATTTTTCTTCAACAAATTCTAACAGTTTTCGCCCAAGTTTAACTGCCGATTCGTCATTATATACTAGACCGTACCGTAAAAAAGCATACGGGGCTATGCCGTTACCGTATGTCATTGATACTTCCGGCCATGGCCAATCATCTTCAGTATTTTCGAAAAAACTACTTAATTTTTTATAGTAACGGTTAGCCATTTCTTCGCTGATATATACAGCGCCAAGCAAAGCATAGGCGTAACCCCTCATATTTCCCATTCTGTCTATATATGCAATTGTGTTAGCTATTAGTCGACGGGCTTTGGTCTTATGAAAATTCTTGGATACAGCGTATCCGGCAGCCCACATTACCTGACCAGTCGCGTCATCTGATGCAACCATTGGAATAAAATTTCTATCCTGCCTGGCAAAACCATAAAAACCGTCTTTGGATTGTGATTTTAATATATATGAAAATAATGCTTCCGATTGCTGCTGTCTGTCTAGCGCAAGTGTCAATAGTAGTCCGCGCGCAGCATCGTCCAACGCATAACCTTCCCCACGCAAAATAGAATTTTCGTCGGTGTGTTGCCAAATCCCGAAGTCGTCAATTAAATTATCAAAATAAGGTGTAGAGGGAAACTTCCCCACAATATTACTCCTGTAAAATTGCCTCAACTAATTTCATATACTCATCCCCGACTTTCTCCCAGCTCATTGGACATCCAAATAGCATGGCTTTTTCCCTAGTTTCATTCAGAAGAGCCTTGTTTTCAATCAATGTATCAACCTGTTTCGCAATCGCCAAAGGATCGTTAAATGGCACTAGAAATCCTCGGCCATCGGCCAAAACCTCCTTGGCATAACGATAGGGAGTAGAGATTGAAGCCAGTCCGCAACCCAAGGCGTATGCCAAAGTACCAGACGCAGCTTGTTCAGGATCACTGTGAATCGTCAAATAAACATCGGCAATCGTCAAATAATCAACCAGCTTGTCCGTAGGCAAATATTCATTCACAAATTGTATATGGTCACAAACTCCCAGTTCTGTCGCTAGTTTTATCAAACCTTCTCGATATACCTCACCAACTTCTTCTAAAATTACCGGGTGCGTTTGACCAACGACCAACAACATAACCTCGGAATGTTTTTTAATAATATCGGGCAAGGCCTTGATGATTAATTCTATCCCCTTATTCGGTCCGATTAATCCAGTAACTAAAAGGTAGAATTTGTTTGTATCAAGTTTAAGATCTTTTAATACAAGTTTTTTGTCCCGCTGAACCGGCTGTGGAACGCCGTGCGGTATAACTGCCACCTTGGCTGGTTTTATCCCATAAAAAAAGTCTAGGGTACTGCGACCGTCGTCTGTCATTGATACAAGTTTGGATGACCGTTTACTGATTGCACGCATCACTTCACGACGTAATTTATCGGGATCTGGGATAATTGTATGAAGGGTTGTAATAATCGGAGCTTTTAGTTTATCGATGAGAGTAAGGATATAGTCGCCCGTGATAACATGCAGGTTTTTATCATTATGCTGTATGTCTTTGGTTGTTCCGCCATACAAACCGAATTCGTGCGCCAATAGTACGACGTCCGGCTGCCATTTATTCATAGCCTCTGCGGCAGCTTCGTATGATTTTTTATTGCTTTTATCTAATGTGGCAATTTCTTTGTCGTTAAAATTATATGGCCCCAAGGTGTCTTCGGCGGCAACAAGTCGCCAATCAAAATTACTATGACCAAGCATTGCCTCTAATAAATCGCGGCTATGCGTTGCGATACCGCATTTCATGGGTACGTAGGAACTTATCAGTCCAACTCGTAATTTTCTCTTTGTCATAGTATGCTATCAATTCAATGATTATCGTCGTAAACAAGTATAAGCGAAGTAATAGTTTTTTACCCACTTATTACATCATTATTGTATAATAATAGCACAAGATGACACTAAATGATACCTCAAACCAACAAGACCAACAGATATGCTTCACTAGAATTAATGGCAAGCCACTGATTGAACCTGATCCGGAACTTAATTGGGAGGCCGGAGGTGTATTTGCACCGGCAGTTGTTCTCGAAAACGGCAAATGGAAAATGTTATACCGCGCTTTTGGTAAAGATGGGATATCCAGAATCGGATATGCCGAAAGTGACGATGGTATCGACTGGAATAAAGACAAAAAACCACGCGTTATTCCTGATCATACCGGGCTTGAATATAGCGGTATCGAAGATCCAAGAATTGTTCATATTGATGGCCGGTATCTTATATCCTATACGGCATATGCCAAACAAGAAATGCCCGTTCAAACAAGGATTCGAATTCTTGAAACGACGGATTTTCACAAATTCGAACACGTAACGCCCAGTTTTGAAAAACAAAAACCACAAAATGACAAAGATGGTGTACTATTCTCTGAAAAAATTAACGGGCTATATTACATGCTTCACAGATTAGAACCAAATATTCAACTAAGCACATCGACTGATTTAAAAAAATGGACAAAATTTTCTACAGTATTAAAACCAACACAGAACGACTGGGAGTCGCTTAAAATTGGCGCTGGTTCTCCACCAATAAAAACACCCATAGGCTGGCTATTCTTTTATCATGGCGTTAGTCACGATATGAAATATTCAATGGGGGCTGCAATCCTAAACCTAAAAGCTCCAACCGAAGTATTGTACCGACTACCGTACCCGCTTTTATCGCCCGGTTTTAAATACGAAGAAGCTGGAGTTGTGCCAAATGTCGTTTTCGGGACATCTGTTGTCGAACTAATTTCTAACTATTATTTATACTATGGGGCTGCCGACGATGTGATAGCTGCCGCTTTAATCGATAAGTCCGACTTATTAAAAACAATCGTTAAATATCCGGTCAATTAGCTTTTTGCTGCACGTTTACGCTGGTTCGGGTCTAGATATCGTTTGCGAAGGCGCAGATTTTTTGGGGTAACTTCAAGTAGTTCGTCATCTTCAATGAAGTCAATACATTGTTCCAAACTTAGGTCAGTAAACGGCGTTAATTGGACCGTGCCATCACTAGATGAGCTGCGCATGTTGGTCAGGTGTTTTGCTTTGCAAACATTCATTTCCAAATCATCATTGCGCTGATACAAACCAACTATCATGCCTTGATAAACGTTAACGCCAGGTCCTATAAATAATTCGCCACGGGATTCGCCCATTTCCAGGGCGTACGGGGTTGTTATGCCGGAATCTGTCGTGATAATTGCGCCGTTTCTGATTTTTGGAAGTTTTGGTCCGAGTTTTTGATAACCATGTGGCAATGAATTCATAATAACGGTGCCTTTTGTATCCGTCAGTAACAAATTGCGAAGCCCGATTAAAGCTCTCGTTGGCAAAATATAGGTCATCCGCGTTGTACCACTGCTGGTTTGTTCCTGTTTAACCAGATTCGCTCGCCTAGCTCCCAGTTCTTGGCTAATTACACCCATAAATTCGGACGCGACTTCAATTAGTAGTTCTTCGACTGGTTCTTTTTTGACACCGTCTTCAATTGTGACAACAACTTGCGGACGGCCAACTTCGAATTCATAGCCTTCACGGCGCAGAGTTTCGATTAAAACCGACAAATGTAATTCACCGCGACCACAGACCTTAAAGCCAATGCCGTCTTCTTCTACACGCAAACTAACATTTGTTTCCAATTCACGTTTTAACCTGGCGCCAATTTGTCTGGAGGTATTAAACTGACCCTCCTTGCCTTTCATCGGGCTGGTGTTGGGCCCTAAATAAATGCTGATTGTTGGGGCTTCAACGTCGATAGTCGGCAAGGCTTCGGGATTATCCTTGTCGGCAATCGTTTCGCCAATGTTTGCGTCCGTTACACCAGTAAGTGCCACGATGTCTCCAGCAATTGCGCTGTCGACTTCTTCGCGATTCAGACCGCGATAGCCAAAAACCTTGTCAATCCTCGTGCTAACTTGTTTGCCGTCGCGTTTTACTAATGTAACTGGCAAACCTTTTTTAACAACTCCGCGGCTAACACGACCGATTGCATACTTGCCCACAAATGAATCATATTGAAGTGCAGTAACTAATAGTTGAAGATTACCTTTGGAATCAACGGTTGGTGACGGTATATCATTAATAATTGCATTGAAAATGGGGCTCATGTCGGTGTGTTCAGATGGATTGTCTGGTAATTCTTTCCAGGCCTTACCTTCACGGCTGATACAGTAATAAACCGGATAATAAAGTTGGCTGTCGTCGACTGCAAGCTCTAGGAATAGGTCGGCGGTTTCGTCCAAAACCTCGTCTATCCGACGTGCGGCTTTGTCGATTTTATTGATAATAACTACGGGTTGCAGTCCAAGTTCCAACGCTTTTTGTAATACGAATTTAGTTTGTGGCATTGGCCCTTCCTGGGCATCAACTACCAACAGTACTCCGTCTGCCATATTAAGGGTTCGTTCAACTTCACCTGAAAAATCCGCGTGTCCTGGGGTGTCGATAATATTTATCTTGTAATCACCAAAATAAACCGAGGTTTGTTTGGCGGTAATAGTAATGCCACGCTCATGTTCTTGGTCGCCACTGTCCATAATCAAGGTTTGTTCCATCTCGGCCTGATTGGAACGGAAAGTATTGCTTTGTTTTAAAAGCCCATCAACAATAGTGGTCTTGCCATGATCGACATGGGCAATAATCGCGACATTTCTAATAAATTTTGGGTCTTTCATAAAAATATACCCGCCAGGCGGGTTCCTTATCTTGAATTATAGCAGAAAACTGGAGATTATCAAGCTTAAGAAGATTAAGTTGATGTGGTTATATCACCGGGAAACCCGAAAGCCGATAAACGTGTTCGTGCCACTGGGGATATAGTTCAAATTCAAAGCGAAAACCCCAGCGTTACCAAGATTGTTATAATGGCCACTACGTAAGAAGCCCCGCACCGAAGCATCACCATAATTTGTATACATTTGGCCAATACTTTGAGCCGAACTCCAGCCACTGGCACCAGGTATCCCAGTATAAGCCGGCATAGCACTAGCTGGAAAGCCATTTTGCAGTAGTGAACCGTTATTCCATTGTTTCCAGGCGTAGGCTACTTCGCCAGTTAGGCCTGGTTGTTGACCACTACCAATGGTACCAGTAGTCCATTCATAGACATTACCAGCAAAATCCCAAATGACTTCACCGTTAGATAAGGCTAGAGTACGTTTCTGGCTTGACGGGGCGACATTACCGGTACCGACGTAGCCATTAGCATCACTCGGATCAGCTGTTAGGGCATTGGCGGGGACGTTGTCGTTGTGGCCGGAGTAAATGTATCCAACACCAACGGTATGGCCACCAGACCCATCATCCCAGTTGCTAGCAACACTAAGAACATTTTGAGTAAGAGTCAGCCATTCGGCCTCAGTTATCAGATGACAGCCGGTGCAACCGGCGACGTTGGCGCTATTGGTGATGGCTGTGGTTTGAGAGATATTTACCCAAGGAAGAGATCCGGACTGACTGATTGGCGTAGTTGTGACACCGACCTGACTGGCTTCGTACTTCATGACGCAAAAGTCATTGGTGTCATACGTACCGCTGCCAGGAACCGGGATAAAGCCGGTTGGACAGGTATTTGAGGAATTAGTTACATTAGAGATTGTGGGCTGAGAGTTATTGGTGGTTGAGTAGCTGATACTACTATTTTCGTTTCTTAGATTAAAGGTTGATGGAGCGACGTTAGTGTAGGTAAAAGTATTACCGGGGCTGGCCTTAAAGCAGTACCGATTATCATCAGATGGACAGTATTTATTTCCGGAGACAGTTAGTGGTAATGCTGGATAAGTACCGTGGTCAATTTGATACAATTTTAATTGTCTAGAGGCGCTGTCTAAGTCTGATGTTATTGAAGTGGCGACGGCTTTTTGAGAGATATTAGCATAAGAGACGATGGTAATGGCTGCCAGGATACCGATGACGACTATTACCACTAGGAGTTCGACGATGGTAAAGCCTGATGATCTGTTCCTAATAGCAACTTTCATGAATTGAGTATAGCATTTGATTAACATTAGGGGAATTAAGGGGGCGCTGAGGCCTGCCCGTTCCGTCGAACAGACAGGCGGGGGCTCGGTCATCTTTGGCGACCCCTCGAATTCACGACTACATGAATACGTCTATCCAGAATAATCGCTTTTCGTCCTTTAGGACTCATCAGCATGAATGCACATTCATGAAAGCGATATGACAAGCAGACAGAGGCACATACCCTCAAGGCAGCCGGTTATACAACCCGGACTGCCTATACCTTTGCGCTAGACTAGGTCGAAGATACGGGCGAGCGGCACGGCTCCCACGCTGACGTCACAAAGTGACAGTGGTCGCAGTTGCGAACGAAGGCTTGTGGAAGCTGAACGGTCACAACAACATTGGGGTCCTGTACCCATGCCGGCCATCCGTAGTCGTTCGGATCCTCATCCGGATTCCTCCGCGGCAAGTCACCAGCCAGATGGCAGTAACTATGCTCGCTTCTGTAATGCTCGCAGATGCCGCACAGCTCCCGCTCTTTCAAAACTGCCTCAAGAGCGGCGATGAGATGATCGTCAGTGACAACCAACCCTGGGTATGAAACTCCCGGTTGGCGCTTCCGTGCTCGGGTCTCCCGCAGATAGTTAAGTTTGCTTATGTCACACACGACATTACCTCCTGGTTCGACAATAGGTATATACGGCCTATATCTTTCGCTCCATTAGATATCACAAAATGAGGCCCCCACGTTGAATGTTCAGCACAGAGGCCCCACCTTGTGAATTTGTCTGCTTGTCAATGTACCTTGGAGCTGTTTCAGTTCAACAAGTTAGTTGTTATTCTACGATGATTGTAGTAGTTCGTCAATGAGGCTAGTTTTCTAATAAACTAATCGCGAAAAATTAAACCCGTATCATCTAAGTCTAATTTTCTTAGTGATGGTTGCAGTTTTTGAAACTCTTCTTGAATCATTGCGCCCCGTGCCAATAGTCGTTGTATTTTTTCGGGGTCCACAACCGGCAACTCTGGCTTCTGGATTGATTCCTCGGATGTTTTATCCATACTACAATTCTAACACTAATAAATCGTTCAGATAAATAACGTACTTGGTGGGCGCTGAGGCCTGCCCGTTCCGTCGAACAGACAGGCGGGGGCTCGGTCACGTTCCGCGACCCCGCGATTTCACGATTGCAAACATAGTTTGCATCGGAAAGTCGCCTTGCGAACTGCCATTCTGGGCAGTTCTCACCCCCAACCTTTGGCGTCGGGGTTTCGAGTCCATTCGGGGCGTACCAAATAAAAAATCCAATCACAAGGATTGGTTTCTTTATTTGGTGGGCGCTGAGGGGCTCGAACCCCCGACCCTCTCGGTGTAAACGAGATGCTCTAGCCAACTGAGCTAAGCGCCCTTACCTTTCGAGAATTATACAGATACAGATGTGGTTTTGCAAGTGGTGCGCGCGAGAAGACTTGAACTTCCACGTCCTTGCGGACACCAGCACCTCAAGCTGGCCTGGCTACCAATTACAGCACGCGCGCATAAGTTTTCGTACAGCGTAAGTATATCCGATGTTAAGGTGTCTTGTAAACGGTACGGCTTCCAACTGCCCAGTTTAAGATGTCGCCATATCGGTCAACAGATGAAACCAGTTTGTTAGAACTATCAAACGTCTGAGCGCCCTTGCTGACGGCATATTCAGTTGTCGGCTGATATAGGCCTATTGCAGGAACATCAGACAGCCATTGGTTAGCAAAGGTAATATATTTCGCATTGCGAAGCGCTGGCTCAATCCGAGCTCGACCCGAAATCAAGGCATCATCACTTATCTGGTTCGAGTAATTTGAATAATTTAGACCGGTTGTTGAAGCTTGGGAAGAGTGCCAATATGCATATTCATCCGGATCAGCCCCAATATCAAGTTGATATAATAATACATCGAAGTTACGTGGTTGAAGTATGTTTTGGGCATCACTTTGCGTTGCATTATTCAGGTTAATGATTTTTGTTTCAGTAGTAACCCCTAATTCTTTCCATTGGTCTGTCAGGGTTTGTAAAACGCTTTCCAGTTCATTGTCTTTGGTGGTAACGACCGACAGTTTCAATTTCGTGCCGGCTTTTTCCCTAATATTATCTTTGTTTAATTTCCAACCATTATCATCAAGCAACTTTTTTGCGGATGCAAGGTCAAACACCGGCGCACCGGGTATATTACCAGTCAGCTGACCGTTAGTAAATGGTAACCAAAGTGCCGGGATTGCTGTTGGCAATTTTTTCCGAATAGCCGCAGCATCCGTTGCCATCTGAAGTGCCCGCCTTATCGGGGCGTCTTTTAACAGAGCACTCCTGGTATTTAATAGTGCATATACTCCATTTTGAATTGGCTTTGTCAGAATGTCATAATGGGATTTATTGATGCTTCCTATATCCGTACTTGATAAATCAGTTGCTGCGTTTACTTCATTTTTTGAAAGAGCACTCAAGATTTCCGAGTCCGTGTTATAGGTGTGGAGCTGAAACCTCGATAACTTTGCCGTTCCACCGTAGTAATTATCGTTTCTTGTCAAGTAAATCACTTTTCGTCCCGATGTCGCATCGGTTGATTGAATCAGATTGAATTTAAATGGTCCACTCCCTATTGGGTTTTGGCTGAAGCTGTTTTCTCTTAGATTTAGAGGCGTCACCCCTTTTAGGGCGTGCTCGGGAATAATTGGGAAGACTAGTGCATGTAGAAATGGAGCAAAAGCTGATTTTAAAGTGAACTCAATAGTTGTGTTGTCGATAGCTTTTACGCCTATGTCTGACCAGCCTGAAAAAACCGTACGAGTATTAGGATCTTTCATTAAACCAACCGTAAAAGCAACATCTTTGGCGGTTAGTTTGACTCCGTCATGCCATTTTACGTCTGGTCTGATGTTAATTGTATAGACAGTGTTGGTGTTGTTTATCCTAACATTAGTCGCAAGGTCGTAATTCAGATGTCCGGTACGGTCATAGTTTAACAGGCGTGAAAACATCAAGTCACTCGCCGATTTCTCGGCGCTTGAGTTGGCAAACAGAGGGTTCAAAGTCTCGACGGGACCAAGGGCAGCTTCGGCGTATATGCCATTTTCAGCTGAGGTTTTCGTTTGGTAACTTTGTTGGTTCCACATTAATTGCAGGCCAGTTGCAGCAATCAAAACACCCATTGCCAAGACCCAGATTATAACGTGCCTTTGGACTTCGTGAATGTTCTCCCAGCGCTTGAAAACAAATCTGTTGGCATGCTTAATAGTTGCGCCCTCGGCTTTTCGCATACGTCTGGTAAGCTTCTTTTTATCAAAACTGGGTTTTGGTAACTTATCCCACAAATCTAATTTATCTGGCATAAAATATACCTATTTAATGGCGGGCAAGATTAGCCCAGCTAGTATCGACAATACGAAAATAACTGACAGAATAATTGTTACCTCGAACAGGTTTTTGTCGATTCCCCGACGAGTGGTGAACAATTCACCGGAACTCCCAAAGCCCGCACCTAAGGATGCGCCACGTTGCTGCAACAGAATCGCCAAAATCATAAGTACTGCCGAAATAATCGTTATTATTTGCAGAATGCTATCTATATTCTTCATTTTTTTCCTTAATTCGCCTCACTTTTGCGCAAAACTAACGACGCGCTTACTATATAGTTTACCAGACTCAGGATGATTCCGGTAAGTATAGAGTTAAAAAACGTCATTTCAATACTTGGAACAAACCGAAGCGATATCCATACCATTAATCCATTGACGATAATAATAAACAGTCCTAGCGTCACTAAAATTGCGGGTAATGCCAATATAACTATGAACGGTTTTAGGACAGCATTTACCATTGAAAAAATTAGTCCTGCCAGTAAAAACCCGACAATACTAATACTTACTTGTGAACTGTCATATCCTGTACCAAATAAACGCACAGCTATCCACAAACCAAGCGAATTAAACAACCATCGGACAACAAAAATAACGAATTTATTATTCATACAACTCTGATAATTATAACACGAATGGTTAATTAGATTTTGAAGATTTAAGGCGTTGGATATGAAACTATCACAATTCCCTTACCGCCGTTGCCGCCAGATTCAGGAGAGTCATAACCGGTGCCACCACCACCGCCGCCGCCGCCCGTATTTGCCGCTCCATCAACCCCCACAAAGCCATAACTCCATCCCCCAACGGCGTCATAATATGCATCTCCCCCGGTGCCACCGCCTCCGGAGCCACCAGCCCCACCGTAAAAATGTATACTGTGAACGGGATAACCAACAAAAGCGCCAGAACCACCACCGCCGCCGTAATAAATCGACGAACCGCTAATACTTGACGAAGTACCTGCTGCGCCCGGGAGGCCATTGGCTCCCTCGCCATTCGGTGTACCACCGGTTGCTCCGGTGCCACTAGATGTCGTACCGCCAAACACACTTGCGGCACCGGCAGCGCCGACAGTGACCGTAGTGGTCCCATTAAAACTTTGACTGCTGAGGGCTGTGACTTTTCCGCCGGCACCGCCGGACCCAGCCGGCCCCCCCTGAACACCACCTGCACCACCAACACCACCAGCGACAATAAGTACGGTACCACCAGACAATGGCCCGCCTGTAATCACGAGTGATCCACTACTTGTAAATGTATGTATTGTTCTACCACCTGAATATGTAATTGTTCCTCCGGTACCACCAGGCCTTAGATAGCTATCTGTTCCGCTGCCACTCCAAGCGCTTTGGTTGCCGCCGTTATAACATTGAGCTTGTACCGCCAAACTATATGTTAGTGGTCCGGTTGAAGTTGTAGGTGCAAACGATGTCAATGCAGTTGCTGTCCAACCGGAATCGAAAGGAGTTGGCGTGGTGTTATATGTATAATCATATTGATATCTGGCTGAATTACCCGGACACGAGGCTGCGCCCCATGAAAACGTTGTTGTAGCCCCAACCGTCGCATGCGTTACTATAGGATTTGCCGGTGTAGCGATACCTGTTGCCGTAAAGTTCGCCGTACAGGACTTTGCTGCGTCCATTGTTATCGTATGAACTTGTGTACCGCTACAACCGGTACTACCGGTCCAACTGGTAAATGTATAGTTCGCATTAGGAGTAGATGTCATTGTTGGAGACGAACCAGTAGCGAACGATCCTCCACCGCTGACAGTACCGCCAGTTCCAGGAGTTAATGTCAAAGTTTGATAAGTTATAGGACGTAAATAACTGCCCGATCCCGATGAACTCCAAGGACTACTTGTCGCCGCGTTATAACATTGGGCTTGAACGGCTACAGTGTAAGTTTGGCCTTCAGTTGTGGTTGTAAAGGCAACGGAAGTTGATGCAGTTGCCGTCCAGCCAGAATCGTAACCTGCAGGTGAAATTGTATAGTCATATTGATACCTGGCTGTATTCCCCGGACACGAGGCTGCACCCCATGAATAGGTTGTAGTATCAGTGACAGTTACCGGTGTGACGATTGGAGCCGATGGCGCGGCAATTGCCGTTGGCGAGAAGTTCGCGGTACATGTTTTATTTGTATCCATAGTGATGTTATGAGTGGCAGTGCCAGAGCAACCGGTACTACCGGTCCAACTAGTAAATGAGTAGTATGTACTAGGGGTGCTTGTAATTGGTGGGGTCGTACCACAAACATTATTGCCACCTCCAGTAATGGTCCCGCCACTACCTGCGATTAACGTTAACGTGCAGGTTACAAAATTCGCTGTACAAGTTTTATTCGCGTCCATTGTGATTGTGTGGCTGGCAGTACCTGAACAACCAGTATCACCAGTCCAACTACTAAATGAATAGTTTGTATTAGGCGTAGCCGTTATCGTCTGGACAGAGTTAGTTGCGTATGAACCACCAGCACTAACTGTACCGCCAGTGCCCGCAAAAGTCGCCAATAATTTTTGTGATACACATACGCCAGATTGAGGCCCATTGTTTGTTGAGTCTATGTGGTATGAAAGGCCCGGGAATTGAGAATTGACCGCGGTAATACAAAATGTCACTCCACCATCATCACTACCACCGCTAAGAGTTACCCCACTACTTGGATTGAAGGATGATGGAACTGTATTTGGATATCCGTTATTAAAGTTACGGTAGTTTTCCATAGCCGTAGCAACGGTATTCAAATCACTTTTCAGTTGTGCTGATGCAGTGGCTTGTCGCCAGCTGTTATACCCAACAACTCCGATTGTTGCTAGGATTACGATTATAGTCACAACCACTATAAGTTCAACAAGAGTAAAAGCCGAGCTAAACAGCGCTTTCTTTTTTTTGATGTCTTTATTGTCCTTATCACCACGCATATGCTTATCCAGAATTATAACTGTTTCATGTAATAAATGAAATAGACGTCAAATAAATATGTTGGAAATAGGCCTAGTTCTACACGTTATCAGCGATACATCTGATAGCGGCGGTTCCAGTTTTACCTCTATCTCCATAATCATCAGTGATTCGGTTTCTGACTGGGCTGATTGTTGTGTCATAATCAGTTGCCTCATTTGATGACCCATACCAATCATCAAGGGTACCGAATCCGTAATCTTGATTAAACAAGCTTTTGTTAGCAATAATACCAGCCAATTCACCATTGTTTGGCACGCGGCCACCAAGGCTACTATTACAACGATATTGAGACGGATACCACGAGGCCCAGTCAAGGGTATTCCCCGGAGCAGTATTTGGGTCCCTCAATACCCTTTGATTTGGATGGCTTGAATCACCCCCCATAACGGTCCAGGTATTATTATCGGCGTTATTATTTACCTTATACGCATATTCGGCAGACAGATCTTTGTACCATACATATTTTCCACCTATCTGACCCCCGACGTCTGCGTATATCCAATGAGAACTCAGGGCGACACATGACTTATTTGAGTCCATCGTTATTGTGTGACTGGCTGTATGGGTGTAATCCGTACCACCATTTATTGTACAGCCGGTATCACCGGACCAATGGTCAAAATAGTTTGTTGCGGTTGGAGTGCAGGTCATCGTAGCAGCAGAGCCTTCAGGATAAGGACCCATACCCGGACTCTGGCTAAAAGTACAGTTCGATCCAGCTAACGTCAAATAGTAGTTAATGATGCGGTAATATGTGTTATTTGCACTGGATGATGTCCAGGAACTAGTAGTAGCGCCTGTGTAACATCTTGCTTGAACAACTACATTGTATGTCTTGCCTTCAGTTGAAGTTGTAAACGCCACTGACGAAGCAGAAGTAGCCATCCAACCAGAGTCATATCCACCAGAACCGAGTGGTGGCGGTACGATAGTGTAGTCATATCGATATTCTAAGGTTGTGCCGCCGGCACAGGTCTCGGCAGAGAACGTCCACGTCGTAGTCGCCCCAACAGTGTTATCGGTAGTTGTTGGTGGGTTTGGCGTCGGAGTAGTTATTGTCGTTGTAGCAGTACCATAAGGTGAGTCTGCGCTTGGACCAGCTGGAAGGTTAGAATTTACACGGAAATAATAAGTTACTCCCTCGTTGAGTCCGGTTGAAGTATAGGTAGTTCCAGCCTGGGTTATTGTGGTTAAGCCGGTGGTAAACGAAGAGTTGGTCGCACGATCCATGGTATAGCTGGTAGCATACGCATCTGAAGTCCACGACACATTGACCGAGGTGCTAGAAGCAGTTGTGGCAGTAATCGTTGGGGTTGGAATCCCTCTTAAGTAACAGTCTGTGTCAGATGCTGTCCAAGCGCTTGATGCAGACCCCGTGTAAGCCTGTGCTTGCAAAGCTACGCAATAAGTCTGGCCTTCGGTCGAGGTCGTAAAGGCGACAGATGTTGAGGCGGTTGACGTCCAACCTGAGTCAAAACCTATTGGAGCAATGGTATAGTCGTAGCGATAACGAGCAGATGTTCCCGGAGGACAGGTTGGTGCGCTCCACGTCCAAGTTGTAGTTGCACCAACTGTCGAATAATTATCAACAGGTACGTTACAAATGTCGACAGTCGTCGTCGCAGTATCGTAAGGCGAATACGCACTAGAACTGCCGGCAAGGTTAGTCTTACTCCGGAAATAATAGGTTGTTCCCTGCGCTAGTCCGGTTGAAGTATAGGTCGTTCCAGCCTGGGTTATTGTGGTTAAGCCGGTGGTAAACGAAGAGTTGGTCGCACGATCCATCGAATAGTTAGTGGCGTATGGGTTAGAAGTCCACGAGCAGTTAACCGACGAACTGGAGGCTGTCGTACAGGTAATTACTGGGATGGTTGGTGTAAAAAACCAGCCATCTGTTCCCGTAGGGCCCCAGGCGGTGCTTGTAGCCGGGTTATAGAACTGCGTTTGAACATCCAACGAGTAGGTTTGGCCTTCGGTCGTAGTCGTAAAGGCGGCAGACGGCGAGGCGGTGGATATCCAGCCGGAATCAAAGCCAGATGGTGAAATCGTATATCGATATTGATATCTAGTTGAGGCGCCACCGCATACACCAGGAGTCCATGAAAAAGTCGTTGTCCCGGCTACTGTTGCATGCGTTACCGTCGGTGCGGAGGGAACGCATACTATTGGAATCGGTTCGAAATTAGCAGTGCAATCTTTTTTGGTATCCATTGTAATTGTATGGCTTAGAATATTACCACCACCTGCACACCCACTATCACCGGTCCAGACATTCGTATTGTTACCCAGACCACGATAATATTGACTTGGTGTGGCCGTTATTGTTTGCACCGAATTGGAAGCATACGTACCACCAGGGCTTACTGTTCCACCAGTGCCCGCGTAGGTCGCTAATAGTTTTTGGGTCGCACAAACACCCGGTTGTGGTCCGTTATTTGTTGAGTCAATATGAAATGAAAGGCTTGGAAATTGTGAATTTACGGCGCTAACACAAAATGTCAAACCGCCATCATCACTACCACCACTAAGGGTTACGCCGGTGGTTGGGTTAAAGGTTGACGGAATTGTAGCGGGATATTTATTGTTAAAGTTACGGTTGTCTTCCATTGCAGTTGCGACGCTATTTAAATCGCTTTTCAACTGTGCTGTTGCGGTGGCTTGCCGCCAACTATTGTACCCGACAACACCGATTGTCGCTAAAATGGCTATGATTGTGACAACCACTATAAGTTCAATTAAAGTAAAGGCTGAACTAAACAGCAATTTCTTTTGATCTTTTGGTTTATTCCCACAACTGAACATAAGCTTTACTAGAATTATAGCTCTCTTAGGTACAGAATGACAAGCCCCGCCTTGTTGGGTCCAATTAATAAAGTGATGTCTGATTCATCCGCTAGTGTTAAATTACGAATACTGCCGAATTTTCGAATTAATTTAGCCCGGGTTTTAGGACCAATACCAGGTATTTCATCCAGAGAACTAGCGGTTTGCTTGGAGCGTTTCAATACCGTGTGGTAACTGACTGCGAAACGGTGGGATTCATCGCGTATACGTTGCAATAGTTTTACAACCGCCGATGATTTTGGCAAATTGATTAGCGTAAAATCTGCTGTTAACTCAGTAGTGCCATCGACTTCTGTCAGCTTTTGTTTATTTATTCGGATATCTTTTAAAACAATTTGCTCATCGCGCTTTGCTAATCCTATAAACGGAATTTCGGTATGTTCTGATTTATCGCGCGCCCGAAGTGCTGCATCAAGCTGTCCCTTACCACCGTCAATCAATACCAAGTCCGGTTTGCCCCAATTTTTAATATTATTTTGACTGAAGCGTCTGGCTATTACTTCGTTCATATTAGCAAAGTCGTCATTACGTTCAATTTTGGTTTTAAATTTTCGATATTGTCCCCTGTCACTGACGCCGTTTTTAAAAACCACCATACTGGCAACAACATTCACTCCGCCCATATGCGATATGTCGTAACCTTCGATACGGACCGGTACTTTTACCAGATTCAGCAAATCGGTCAAATCACTAAGAGCTTCGTCTTTAGATATATCTAAAAATTCTTTGTCACCGAACATAATTCGGCGCTGCAATTCACGCAGGTTGCGTAGTTTATTTCGAATATTTGCCGCTTTTTCAAAATCCTGAGATTTTGCTGCTAATTTCATATCACGCTCTAAATCAGCAGCTATGGTTTTTCTGTTGCCATTTATATAGCTGACTAATTTGCGTAGGTTGGCTTTATATTCATCGGGATTCATATTGACCGGCGCCAGTCCTAGGTGAGCATACAAGTCAGGTTTATCGTTATCTTTAGGGGTTTTTGTATAGTAAGGAAATACCCGACGCAAATATCGCAAAGCTTTTTTAACAGCAAAACTGTTAAAATACGGCCCGAAATATTCTGCTTTATCGTCTGCCGGATTACGTGTAAAACTAACTGTTGGCCACTGACTTTTCATATCGATTCGAACATAGATCAATGACCGGTCATCACGAAGTAAAATGTTGTATCGAGGCATATATCGTTTGACCATTTCTGCCTCTAAAAATAGTGCGTCAATTTCACTTTCGGTTTCAACCCAATCCGTATCAGCGATTTCGGCTACTAGCGCCCGGGTTTTGATGTCCATGTTGCGTGATTTTTGGAAATACTGTTTGACTCGATTTTTTAAAACTGCCGCTTTACCAACGTAAATAATCTCGCCTTTTTTATCTTTATGAAAGTAAACTCCAGGCGAAATTGGTAATGTTTTTAATTTATCGTTCAATTTCATATAAAAACCCTTTACACCAGATTATATTATACTGTATAATTTGTTCTAATATGATCCTCGCAGGGATCCTCTACTACTTTATTAACACTGACTCTTGAAAGGGGTCGTATGAACAATCAAAAATCACAAAAAAGAATCATCGGATTCCTATTCGGACTCTGGCGAATTTCACCTGTCTTGACGTGGTCAATGGTTGCCACGCAGATTGTTTTTGCGATTCTTACGATGACGATTGCTCCAATCTTTGTATCTAGACTTCTGACGAATATTGCCAACGGAAGCGCCACTATGAATAGTAGCGTCGGTTTATTGGTGGGCTATGCAATAATACTTTTCTTGGGTGATGTCATAGCAATTCGCGCCACAATGGCAATGATATATATTGCTGAAACAAAAATGCAGGCAACCATATCCGCAAAAGTTTTAAATCACCTAATGTCAAAAAGCCTAGGGTACCATTCAAATCGCATGAGCGGAGGAATCGTATCGGACACAAATAAACTGAACGGCTCAATTGAACGGTTTTGGGATACATTGGTGTTTAATTTTACACCGATATTAACAACTCTCATCTCTGTTTGTATAGCACTTAGTTTCATTCTTTGGCAATTCGCTGTAGTTTTGGCGGTACTTTCAGTGATAATAATATTCATTATCGTTAGGGCGCAGACGGCCATCGCGCCAGTCAGCCGACAAGTAGCTGAAAGGTCCAGTGCTATGACCTCATATTTAGCCGACGTAGTCAGTAACATTGCGGCCGTCAAAGCTTTTTCCAGAGAAAAGTCAGAAGAAAAACACTATAATAAATTAATTGGGCATTGGCGAGAAGCAAATTTTCGCGAACTTCGAAGCGTTCTAAAGATTACTGCTTCATACGGTACTTTGATGACGATAATGAACATCAGTGCTTTCGTGGCGGCGATAATTGCGACCGAACATCACATCGCTAACGTCGGCACAACCTATTTGGTTATCAGCTATACACTGAATGTCGTTTCAGAATTGTGGTCAGTCTCAAGTACTACCAGATCATATATTAGGGTCCTTGGTGACGCCGCCCCGATGATAAGCACGCTTGATGAAGAAGTTGAATTGAAAGACCCTATTCACCCAGCAAAACTTAATGTCAAAGCTGGTAATATTGAGTTTGAAAAAATAATATTCACGCACAGCGAAAATGACGATAAACTTTTTGATGAATTCTCACTGAAAATAAAGTCCGGTGAAAAAATTGGATTAGTTGGTAGTTCCGGTTCTGGAAAAAGCAGCTTGACATATTTATTGCTAAGATTCAACGATATAGACGCGGGACGAGTATTGATAAACGACCAAGATGTCACCACAGTCACTCAGTCAGATTTGCATAAAGCAATTGCTTATGTACCGCAAGAACCGCTACTTTTCCATCGTACAATCCGCGAAAACATTGCTTATGGCAAACCAAATGCAACCGAAAAGGAAATTCGTACGGCAGCAAAACAAGCTAATGCAATTGACTTCATCGAAACGCTGCCGAAAGGTTTTGAAACTCTAGTCGGCGAACGAGGGGTTAAACTTTCCGGTGGTCAACGTCAACGAATTGCCATTGCCAGGGCAATATTAAAAGACGCTCCGATTTTGGTTTTGGATGAAGCTACATCAGCACTAGACAGTGAAAACGAAAAATTGATTCAAAACGCATTGGCGAAATTGATGGAGGGCAGAACAAGCATCGTAATTGCCCATCGATTGTCGACAGTCGCAAAACTGGACCGAATTATTGTGCTAGACAATGGACATATTGTCGAACAGGGTACTCACAATGAACTGCAAAATATTGACAGCGGAATATACGCGAAACTATGGTCTCACCAAACCGGTGGATATATCAAAGATTAACTTAGTTTGAGTGTTCGTCAGATTTTTTGTCAGCTTCGGATTTGTCAGCTTCGGTTTTGTCGGATTCTGCGGATTCCACCTCGCCTTCGACAGGGACTTCTGATTCTTCCTCGGCTTCGGCTTCGCCACCGGCTGCTTCATTGGCAGCTTGCAGTGCACTCGGTTCGTAAACGTTGGCGATAATCAATTCCAAGTCTTGGTCGGCATCGGCAAATTCGACACCCTCGGGCAGTTTAATATCACCAACGGATATTTTATCTTCGGTTGTTTCTAGGTCATGAATCGAGATTTCTAATGAATCTGGCAAATCAGCTGGTTTTGCTTTGATTTCAACATGCTCGATTGCTTGCAAAATAACTAGTCCGGCACGTTCAGCGGCGCTTTCACCTTGTCCAATCAAGACAATTGGAACTTCGGTTGTAATTATGTCTGATTGTTTAATCGTATGAAACGCAATATGCCTCAGTACGTGCTTTACCGGATCCATATCAATACTCTTGATTATGACCAGTTTTTTCTTGCCATCCAAAGTCAAGCTGATTGGAGTGTGCCGCCCGGCTGTATGAACAACTTTTGATGTTTCAACCTGTTTGGATTGCGTCATAATCGGTTGATCTTGACCACCGTAAATAACACTTGGTATCAAACCATTGTTTCGTAATTTAGCTAGTTTCTTACCTTCGGCCGTTCGTTCTTCTAATTTCAATGAAATGTAACTCACCTTTTATCCTATCTCTGTCATTAAATGATAACTACTGTCTACTAGTATAACATTCTGTGGCGACATGATAAAATGTTTAAAGTATGATTCCTGGATTTGACCTGGTTCAGTTCGCTCAGACAGCCGGACCAATAGCTGTACTTATTGTAGTGGCGGCAATTATTTTTGCTGAAAACGGACTATTAATCGGTTTTTTCTTCCCTGGTGACAGTGTTCTATTTACACTTGGTTTACTTATACAGGGAACGTCGCATTTTAAACTTGATTTAAATATTGAGCTTGTAATCCTGTTGTTATGGGTTGCTGCGGTTTTGGGCGCCAATGTTGGCTATTTGTTTGGTAGAAAAATTGGTCCAACACTATTTAAACGACCAAATTCTCGGTTGTTCAAACAAGAAAATGTTCAAAAAGCCCAGGACTTTTACGATAAACATGGTGGTAAAACAATAATTCTAGCCAGATTTATCCCAGTTGTTCGTACATTCGTACCGTTGATTGCAGGCGTTGCAAAAATGAAATATAAAACCTTTATGATATACAACATCATCGGTGGCTTTATCTGGGTCGCTGGTATAACTTATTTGGGATTTTATTTGGGTAAACTACTGGAAAACATGGGGTTGGATGTTGATACGGTTATTCTGCCAATTGTCGCATTAATTTTAATAGTATCGATTTCACCTGCAATTTACCAACTTTTGAAAAACAAAAGTCAACGACAAGCTATTTGGAATGCAACGAAACAAGAGTGGCGAAAAATTATTGAACGAAAAAAATAGGTTGGAATTATCCGTGACAGAACCATCTAATTCAAAAAAAATACTTTCACTTAAAGGACGGGCTGTTCTTGCTACAACCTGTCTTGTTTTAGGTATTATTGTGTTCATTGTTGCTTATATTGGCATGAAGCAATCGGTTGGGGTTGGTTCCTTAAACCTACCAATATTAACATGGATGATTAACCATCGGGCTGATGGTATTACGGTTTCGGCAAAGATTATCACATCAATTGCAAATCCTTATTTTTTCGCATCCATTACTGCTGTGGTTGTTTTTGCCTGGATGGGGTTGCGGCGTGAAATTTGGCGTCCGGTAATTCTAGCCTGTGCAGTTGCGGTTGCTGCTGCAACCTCGACTCTGTTGAAGTTGCACTTTATGGACAGTCGCCCACCTCAAATCGATATGATTCCAACGTATGAATATGACTTTTCCTTCCCGTCCGGACATACGATTGGGATAGCCGTATTTTTGCTGGTCGTTGGGTATTTAATATATTCACGAAACTACAGTTTGCAAAGATTCTGGGCATGGATTGCCACTGCCGTAATTGGAACATCCTTAGTCGCACTTAGTAGGCTCTATTTGGGTTATCACTGGTTAACAGATATCATCGCTTCAGTCGGACTTGCACTCATTATTTTGGCAATAATAATAGCCGTTGATTCGGTATATTTAAAACGGTATAAAATTTAAACTATTTTTTTAAGATATTGACCCGTAAACGAATCGTTAACTTTGGCGACTTGCTCGGGGGTTCCGGCAGCTACAATATTTCCACCGCCTTGGCCACCTTCAGGTCCCATGTCTATGATGTAATCAGCTGTTTTGATAACGTCTAGATTATGCTCAATTATCACCATACTATTTCCACTGGAAACCAGTTTTTGCAAAATTACCAACAATCGTTTAACGTCGTCGGTATGCAGTCCAGTAGTTGGTTCGTCCAAAATATAGAGTGTTTTTCCAGTTGCACGACGCGATAATTCGGTTGCAAGTTTGATACGCTGAGCTTCACCACCACTAAATGTCGTGGCTGGTTGGCCAAGCCGAATATAGCCCAGACCCACTTCGACTAGAGTATTTAGTTTCCTGGCAATAGCCGGAATATTTTCGAAAAACTTGGCAGATTGTTCTACGGTCATATCCAGAACGTCACTAATTGTTGCCCCCTTGTATTTTATTTCAAGCGCCTCGCGATTATAGCGTTTGCCCTTGCAGACATCGCAGGTTACATAAACGTCAGGTAAAAAGTGCATTTCGATTTTAATTACACCGTCGCCATGACAATTTTCACAGCGTCCGCCCTTGACATTAAAACTAAACCGACCAGATTTATAACCGCGAATATTCGATTCAGGCGTCGATGCAAATAAATCGCGAATTGCAGTGAATACTCCAGTATAGGTTGCTGGATTCGAACGTGGAGTCCGTCCAATTGCCGATTGGTCGATGACAATTACTTTATCCAGTAAATTTATTCCCTCAATGTTTTCATGAGACCCGGGAACAACATGCGAACGGTGCAGTCTGGCTGATAGTTCTTTGGCTAAAATGTCGTTTACTAAGGTCGATTTACCACTGCCACTGACGCCACTCACGACCGTTAAGACATTCAGTGGGAATGATACGTCGATATTTTTTAAGTTATTTTCCTTGGCGCCACGAATAACTAATGCCTTATCTTTGATAACAGTTCGACGCTTTTTTGGAGAATCGATTTTTTCTAGTCTAGCCAGATATCGCCCTGTGATGCTGTCCTTGTTTTTTGCGACTTCGTCCGGAGTACCTGCGGCCACAACATGTCCACCTGCAACCCCAGCCCCTGGACCAATATCCAACAAATAATCGGCATTTCGAATCGTATCGTCATCGTGTTCAACTACTATTACGGTGTTGCCCAGGTCGCGAAGATGCTTTAAGGTGCCGATTAATCTGTGATTATCACGTTGGTGCAATCCGATTGAAGGTTCATCCAAAACATACAGAACTCCCTGAAGCCCCGAACCAATTTGTGTTGCTAATCGAATTCGCTGAGCTTCGCCGCCCGACAGAGTATTGGCTGCACGCCCAAGTTCCAGATAGTTCAACCCGACGTTATTCATAAAACTTAGTCTGGCGATAATTTCTTTGATAATCTGGGTTGCAATGAATTTTTCCTGATCGTTTAGTTTTAATCCGCTTTTAAACAATTCGAGGGCGTTATCGGTATCTAGATTACAAATATCCATTATGTTCATATCGTGAATCGTAACCGCTAAAACTACAGGTTTCAGGCGAGCACCATGGCAGGTATTACACTGTCGTTCACGCATGAATCGTTCAATATCACGTCGAATAAAATCACTATCCGTCTCTTTGTGGCGTCGTTCCAGATTTGGGATTACTCCTTCGTAAGTCGAATCGTACATCCGACCGTTGCCAAGTTGCACGCTATATGTTTGGTCGCCCGTTCCATATAGTACCTTGTCGAGATCCCCTTTGGACAATTGCCCAACTGGGGTTTTTACGCTGAATCCATGCGCTTTGGCAACTTCTGCCAAGCGTTTCATATACCAAGCATCGCTGTTAACCCGGTTATATGGACGGATTGCACCTTCGGAAATGGTCAGGTTTGGGTTAAATACTAAATCAGGATCAACCTCTAGCCTGTTGCCAAGCCCAGTACATACAGGGCATGCCCCCTGAGGCGCATTAAAACTAAAAAGTCGTGGTTCAAGTTCCGGGATATCTTCGTTTGGGTGGTCCAGACAAGCATAGCGCTGGCTATACGCCGTAAGTGTTTGGTTGTCTGTGTTTATTACTTCAATTAATCCATCCGCTATATCCAAGGTTTGCTCGACAGATTGCGTAACACGTCCCAGCATATCAGGTGACATAGCAACCCTATCGACAACAATTTCGATGTTGTGTTTGTAGTTTTTATCCAAAACCGGAAATTCATCCAGGGCATAAACGACGCCGTCAACCCGCGCTCGGGCAAAACCTTGGCGACTAAATTGTTCGGGAATATGGGCAAACTCGCCTTTTTTGTCCTTAACAATTGGTGCCAAAATCATCAGTTTCGCACCGTCAGGCAGTTTCATAATTTCATCGATAATAGTTTCGCTGGTCCGACGAGTTACCGGTTTACCGCAAATTGGACAGTGTGGAACGCCTATCCGTGCGAATAATAAGCGCAAATAATCGTAAACTTCCGTTACTGTTGCGACTGTACTGCGGGGATTATGACTGGTTGATTTTTGATCAATACTAATAGCCGGGCTTAGACCTGTAATTTGGTCAACATCGGGCTTTTCCATTAATCCCAAAAATTGACGGGCATAACTGGATAAACTTTCGACATAACGACGTTGGCCTTCGGCATAAATAGTATCAAATGCCAGTGAAGATTTTCCCGAACCGGACAATCCAGTAATAACCACGAATTTATCGCGTGGAATATCAACATTAATATTTTTCAGGTTGTGCTCGCGCGCGCCTGTTACTTTTATCACCTCTGGCATAACCCGACCATTATACGCCGTTTTGGCACTTTTTTCCAGTGCTAGACGCCAAATAGTTTGACATATTACGTTTATGGTTGCATTAGTAACTTTTTGGAGTTATGCTTTCAAATATATATGAGAAAGTATTTGACGGTGTTTTTCTTGATTTCCAGCTTGTTAATCATCCTGGATTCGATTCACTTTGGATATGCTTTAATGATGTTCTTTTTCGCTGGAATTATTCCTGGAACAAATTTGCAACTTACACCCGAAGAAATGTTAATACTATACGTAATTGCAGCCGGTATCGTCGTCATCCGATTCAAACCAGAATTGCTTATCAAAATCAATTTGCTTATTGCCAAGCAAAGCAAAGCAAAAACCAGAAAGCTAAAACGGGTTTAATTAATCCGCATCAATGGGCATTATACTTTCAGCCCACAGGTGTAATTCTTGTAAAATAAAGAGTTTATTTTCGTCTGTTTCTGACGTGGATAGTTTTTGCAAAGTGTTCATATAAGCCGGTAATTTGCTGGCAATCCGTCCAGCACGCCATTTTTCCCACTGCGTTGCTTCATCGTCAGATAAGCTTTTTGGGAAATTACGAGCTTTGTAGTGTAAAAGTAGCGGATTTAGTCGTTCGTCAACAAAATTCGGTTGAAAATCAGCTAAATCATTTTCGCCAGCATTTCGGACAGCCTCTAGGCGCATTTTGTCAGCGTCTGATACGAATCCATCATACAGTTGCGATTCCGGGTCTGTTGATTTTTTGTATTCTTCACGATTTTCAAAAATCGTACGGATATTTTCGGCAAATCCCGGTACCGACAATAATATTTTTTTATGTTTATCGATTACTGATAGTTCAAGGCTTATTTTTTTCCAGCCATCCCCTTGCTCCAAAACGCTGATTGGTGCAACTGCGGGAGCGCGATTGTATTGCAGCTCTTTGACTGGCAGTTTTTCAAAATCGTCAGCTTGACGCTCCTCCCAAGTTGCAAACATTTTTTTGGCAAGTTCTTTTGAATTCATCTTAATGAAGGGTGTCGGGTCATATCGCAGATCGTACACTATGACATTGCCGTTTTTTCCGGCCGTAAGTGGAAATGCGACAGTGGCTTTATTAAACTCAGAATCATAACGACCGCTGACATAGACAAATGTTTGTTTTTTATCCAAATTAACAAGTTTTTTAACTTCATTTTTGTCACGCATTTTAAATAAATAGTCAAAAAGCTGTGGTTGCTTTTGTTTAATAAGCTTGGTTATCCCAATTAGTGCCTCTACGTCACTTAGGGCATCGTGAGCTTTTACATGATTAATCCCATTTATTTTGCCGATTGATTCTAGGCGGTTAGTGGCCACGCCTTTGTCATCAACCGGCCATTTTATCCCATCAGGTCGAAGCGCCCGGGTCATTCGAACGACATCCAACATATCCCACCGCGAACGACCATCTTTCCATGACCATTCGTATGAATCGTAAAAGTTTCGCCAAAACAGATGGCGGATAAACTCGTCATCAAAACGAATATTATTAAAGCCAACCGCAATTGTATGGGGGGTGAATATTTCGTTGGCTAATTTCTTTGAAAACTCAGCTTCACGATAACCTTCATCCTGAGTTTGCTGAGGTGTAATCCCTGTAACCATCACGGCTTCGGGACTGGGCAAAGTATCGTCATTTAACTTAATAAATTCATTAACAGGTTCGCCAATTTGTTTTAATTCCAAATCGGTCCGTATACCGGCAAATTGCATGATGCGATCTTCACGCCCACTCAAACCGCTAGTTTCAAGGTCGTAAAAAAAGAAAGTCTCGGTCATACTTCAAGCATAACAAAAAAACACTAGAAATACTTATTGGACAGATAATCTTCAATGGCAGATCTATTGACATCAGATATGGCTGAATTGTATATGATAACTTCAGTAATATCTCCGTCCGAATTTTCACCGTACTCACCCATCAGAGTTAATCCGTTTGGACCTTGTAAACCGCCCTGGTTGCTACCAACTAGAGTCCTGTCTGCGTATACTTTCGTGTTAGTCCCAGCCCCGGTTATTACAGCACTGTACATATGCCAATTTGTATCCGATCCGGGTGTACCGACCGGTGAGACCCAGCCCTCAAAATACGCCTGTGATCTTGACGCACCCCAAAACCCCAACAGCCAGTTATTGTTTATCCCAGAAAGCATACGACCGTTAGTGCCACCCGATTGACGACCTACGTAAATTACAGTGACTGGCGCTGTGAAATTAGTAGCAACTGTCATAGTTTGCGCACTTGCGGCGGCAAAATGTACCGCAGGCTTTCCTTTGACGATATTCGTCTTATAGACTGGATAATTACTTACCGTCCCTTGAGTGAGACTATTGCCACTACCGCTAAGATCAGACCATGTTGATAATGTATCATTATTATTTTTTCCTGTAATCTGTGATGCATCCAACCATAATTTTAATCCTGCGATATCGCCTGGTAATTTAATCGGTGTGCCTGCGTAAGCAGCTGCAGAAGGACTAAGAATCCCGCAAACACCGGACGTCGACTCTTTAATATATGAGTTAGTTATCGAATTTTTCGTCCCGGCTGGGTTATATCCACGAATGCAATAGTCAGTTGAATTGATGACCACGTCTATAATGTTGCCACTACTTGGTTGAAAGTCCAAGGAGGCGTCATAGCCACTGCCGTAATACACCTTGCCGGAAACATTGTTTTTCGTACCGAAATTTGTTTGGAGTCCATCCATAGTGTCGACATCCGACTGGACGCCTACATCGCGTGCACTCGGCACGGTACCAATATATGTAGCAATCACCACCGCCGCCAGAATACCAATTATTACTATTACAATAATCAATTCTAGGATAGTAAAACCCGATGACCGTTTTGAATTTTTATGGTGAAGGTTTAATTTTTTCATTTTTTACAAAAATAGTCCTATTTATTGCTTTAGTATAATCTTGATGGCACGAAAAACGCAACTTTTAGAAGGACGGACCTTCTAAAAGGGACTTTTATTTTATAATATGTAAAATTAGATGTCTTTAGGGTTTATTGTTCTAAAAAGGTGAATTTATTGTCGCCAATTTGGATAATACTGTCACCTTCGGCTCCTTGACGGTGTAGTTCGTGGGAAACCCCAAGTTTTTTCAAGATATCGCGCAGGCGGTTTACGCCCTCGAAATTCCCAAAATCGGTTCGTCTGGCGAATTTTTCGACTTTTTCACCGGTAACCTTGTAAATAATGACGCCATCATCTTCATCTTCAATCTGTTGCACTTCCCAAGCGTCAGCTGTTTTGGTCTGACTAAGTGATATTGTTTCAATTTCTTCGTCAGGTTCATCAGTTAGTTCGACTGTCTCCCTAGATTCCAAGACTTTTTTACGAAGAGTGCGTAAAAGCTCGGTTAACCCCTGGTGGGCAATCGATGAGATAGCAAAAACCGGAGTTTCACCTGCCACCTCCTTAACGGCATCAATCTGCATTTGGACAATGTCGTCGTCCAAACCGTCAATTTTTGTCAAAGCAACAACTTCTGGCCTATCTTTCAAATCAACCTTGTAATTTGCCAGTTCCGCACGAATTGTTTGGTACGCCCCAGCTATATCGTCCGTATAGGCGTCTATCAGGTGCAACAGCACAGCTGTACGTTCAACATGACGCAAGAACGCATCGCCCAAACCTTTGCCCTCACTGGCGCCCTCAATCAGTCCTGGGATGTCTGCAATCAAAATACTGGTGTTATCAACGTCCGCAACCCCTAAATTAGGTGTTAGGGTTGTAAAGTCATAATCTGCGATTTCCGGCCTAGCATTACTGACAACAGATAGAAACGTCGATTTGCCAACATTTGGAAAACCGACCAGTCCAACATCGGCCAAAAGCTTCAATTCCAGAGTAGCTTCGAATGTTTCACCGTTTTCGCCTTTTTCAGCAATTCGAGGGGTTTGACGAACTGACGATTTAAAGTGAGCGTTGCCGAATCCGCCATCGCCCCCTTTGGCAATAACAACTTTTTGCCCATCTGACACCAAGTCTGCAATAATTTCGTCTTTCTTCCTGACAATTGTCCCGATTGGAACTTTTACCTCTAAATTTTCACCGTCTGCGCCATGCCGGTCGCGTTTAGTGCCGTTACCCCCGGGTTTTGCTTTTAATTCAGGTTTATATCGAAAATCAACCAGAGTGTTTAAACCACTGGTTGCTACAAAAATAACATCTCCGCCCTTGCCTCCGTCGCCACCGTCAGGGCCACCCTTTTCGACATAAATCTCATGCCGAAAATTGACGGCTCCGTCTCCGCCTTTTCCTGCGCTGATAAATACTTTGGCGGTATCGACAAACATATTGTAACCAATATAACATAGTCGCCCCTGACTTAACAGGGGCGACTATTGTAATTAGATTGTATATTTTAGTGAATGTACCAGTATTGGCCAGTGTTTCCGGCGATAACTATACGTCCTGAAACGATATTATATCCGCCACCAGAAACATATGCGTTCATCTCGCTGATACTGATATCCCCGTTTGGCAACAAGGATTCAACGATTGCAACATGGCCGTAGTCAGCCATAATTGCTCCGACACCGGGGGAGTGATTAACAACATAGCCTTCCGATGCAGCCATTGGTGCCCACGTACCGGCATTTCCCCAGTGATCGCCAACAGGCAAGCCAAGGGCTTTCCTGCGGTTGTAGGCGTAAAGTGTACAGTTGCCGTGAGCATAAAGTCCGTTGTCAGGAGTTCCTACGCCAATCCTCCAGGTTGATCCGCCAAAACCAGTTCCAGAAACACCGTAAAATACGTTGTAGTCATTATTCGCAGTCGCAATTACTGGTGCAACATATCCGGGACGCTCGTTTCCAGGTAGTACCGCACTTGGCAAAATAATACTGGTGTTAGGTTGCAGACCACTCATGTCAAGGTCGTTATACAAAATCAAGCGCGCTTTGTCGACCGCATATTTCGTAGCGATTGAATCAATCGTATCGCCCGATTTAACAGAATAAAGAACACCGTCAACAGGGAGTATTCGCAGTTGTGAACCAACCGTTGGCGTATCTGACGTTAAATTGTTCGCCCATTTGATAGTTTGACTTGTTATGCCAAATTGCGCAGCAATTGCGCCGACCGTATCGCCAGCTTTAACCGTATAACTGATGACATCACGTTTAGTTGACGTGTCCGAACCAACAAGTTGCGGTTTAGTTGTTCCCTGGCCCTGACTGTCTGACTGCAAGAATTGGCTTTTAGCCCGAGCTGATACTGCCATATTGGAAACAGACGTAGCGATAGGCAAATTAGCCGCACTAGCAACGCTTGCCGCAACATTGGTAGCAACAACATTATCAACCGAGGTTTGGTCAATCTGACTAGTCGGAGACGTAACAGTGGTGGCGTTTGCCACCGTTGAAGTATCTTTCGGTTCATGATAACCGATAAAAACAAAAGCAATAATAACAACAAAAATACCAACATAGACAGCAAGTACGGATGGTTTCAGCAAGCTCTTCGTCCTACGACGAGTTTTTGCCTGGGTTTGCTGTTTATTGGCGTTAACAGATTTTTGAGGTAATCTCAATTTGATCGGGTTACGAATTTTCAATCTCCCGCCGAACTGCATTGCTACAGTGGCGTCTACCCTACTTTGTCTTATCTTCTCGCAAGAACGGGGCACCTTCGACCTTTATATTAAATAATATTAGTTCTAGATTGTTGCGCCCGTACGACATTTATTGGTAGGCTCATTTATGATTCGTGTTACCCACCCGCAGTTATAAAAATAAACTGCACCAGTAGACTAAACCACAAATGTGCTGTCACCTAGTATACCAACCCTTGCTATTTATGTCAATTTATGGCGTACTACAACTAATTTTACAGTACTTGGTGATATTGGCATCATGTTCGGCACTGGTGCGAGCATAGTACATCACACCATCATCTCCTGCTAGGAAGAACAGATAGTCACCACTGGCAGGATTTGCGACTGCTTGTAGTGCAAATATGCCCGGTGAAGCAATTGGTCCAGGGGGTAGTCCTGTAAATCTACGGGTATTATATGGCGAATCTAGATTAGGATCACGCGCAACACCTGTTTTATCGGCAATATATTGGTAAGTTACGTCCGACCCCAGTGTCATCCCTTTGGCCAATCTGGAATAAAAGACCTGGGCGACCTGGTTTTGGTCCTCGACTTTGTTTGCCTCACGCTGAACAACTGAAGCTAGCGTTATACCTTGATATAGGCTCAGGTTGTGACTCTTGTAGCTGGTTATCAAATTATTATCGACAACTACTTTATAAAATTTATCCATTGTTCGTTGCAAAATTTCATGTACCGAAGCTCCGTCGTTGATTGAATAGGTATCACCGAATATATAGCCCTCTAGGTCTGTTTCCGCAGGCTTACCGGTAAATAAAATCTTGTCACTAGCGGTGTCGTATGTATCATTTAACCCCTCGGTTATTTCTGCCTGCGTATAGCCGGCTTTTTTAAGCACGCTAGTTACGTCTTGTTTCACGGTCTTATTTGAATTATCTACCAGTGTTGCGCCTGGATAAAATGTTATCTCATACTTATCGACGGAACCTTTAGTAAAGTGGTTGATAATCTCAGAGGTAGAATCGGCAGGAGACAAGCGATATGTACCGGCTTGGAGCTTGCCGCCCTTATCGGAAAGTCTGACGTAAAGATCGAAAACCAATGCGCTTCGAATAATTTTCTTGTCTTGCAGCTGCTGACTTATCTGACTGGAAGTACTATTTTCTGCTACCTTGATTTTAATGTATTGGTGTTTATCGCTGCCTGCTGGCGAAAGTTGGAATTGGAACCAAATGTATCCGCAAATGATTGAAATTATAATCAAAGCAACTACCGCAAGGCTGATTATTAGGCCCCAGTTTTTGTGTATTGGTGAATTTTTAGGTATTTTAAGCCCGCTCGGCTGACCATTAATCGGCTGTTGTTTATGTTTAATAACCGGTTTAGATTCAGGCATAATTCGCCTCCAGATAATCTTGTAAAATAATTGCTGCCGCTTGGGCGTCGATGTCGGCTTTTTTATATGGCCGGCCGTATGCAGCCAACTGCTGTTCTGCGATAACACTTGTCAATGATTCGTCTTGAAAAACAATATTTGGAGCAACGTCTGCTAGTTTTGCGGCAAACTGTTCGACGAACTTTGACTGAGCCGTAGATTCGCCAGATTGATTACGAGGATAACCGATTACTAAAACGTCGGCTTTTTCTTTTAATAAAACCTCGGCGATAGTTTCAATCTCGGTCCCATCAACGTCAATTGTGTCAAAAGGTACGGCAATACGAACATCACTATCACCGACAGCCACGCCGATGCGCTTTTCTCCAATATCCAAACAAATTGCTGTGATAGACCTAGGCATTTGAAATCTGGAATTGTACGGTTATCTTGTTAGTATCATTTGGGATAGTAGTCACCCAGAAATAAGGGAATTTTATATCGACGTTACTGACGTTATTTATACTGCTGAGTAGGGCTTGAGCATCACCGAAATTCTTTCCCTTTACCTGGTTTTTTATAGCCTCTTTGTCGATATTGGGGCCGAATTGACCAGTTGTTGCTACGTTAACAGTAGCTGCCCCATTGTCGCCGCTTTGATATCCCGACAGGACAACCTTACTGTAACCATCATCATAAATTCGTTGGTTTTTAGATGCGTCCATTTGTTTAGTGATTGCATCACGCAGGAACGCCACTAGCTCAGATTTTGCGATAGCAGTCATTGAAAAGGTGGTTGGAGAAGTTAATTTTGCCTTACCACCAGTCGCCTCTGCATCAATCGCCGGTACAGACGTTGCGTCTGAATAATCGGCCTTAAAGCTGTCGGTTACAACCGTTTCACCATTCGTAAATTGTCGTGTTAATTGTTTTTTTACATCACTATTATTTTGGTCGACCAACGCCTGTTTAGCCTTTTGGACATCAATGGCTGTAACGACTGTCGCTTGATGACTTTCTCCTCCGGTAATTTCAGTAGTTGCAACTGCCCTCAGGTACACTCCGGAACTATTGGAATGGTTTGCAACAGAAAAGGTTGTTCCATTTGCAGTATTATAGTTGCTTCCAATATCTGAGGCCATGACGGCAACCGGAGTTGATACCCCAGCGGCGGTACATCCACCGAAACCGCCAGTGCCAGCTGGTACGGTAACCGAGGATTGAGTAGTATAGCTCAGTCCATTTGAGGTGATGGTGGTCCCTGATGCGATTGTTTGAGGTGAAAGTGTCTCGCAGTTTTTGAATATCACATTCCCCTTAGCGCTTGTACCAACCGTCTTGGAGCCTGTCGCCGTAAAATCAACACTTAAATCTTTTTTAATCTGTTTGGTTACAGTTTGAACTGTGTTGGTACTTATATTTGTTGGTGCAGTTCCGCCCAAGTTCAACGTCATACTAACTGGGGCTGCTTGGGTTTTGGCGGTAATTATCACTTTAGCCGATGGCGCAAACCAAATCGCCCAAATCAAAAAGATAATGAATAAAATTCCGGCAGCGATTCCCATGAATAATTTTTTCCTGAATTTGCCGAAATTGGGTACTTTAACTCCATTTTTTGGTTTAGCAATTTTAGCTGGTTTTTTATCATCAGAACCTGCTGCAGATGGGGGCACATATCCTACCGCTTCATCATCAATGTCAATCGAGCCAAGGTCTTTGGCAATGTCATCACCCGGTTTTTTCTCAGAAATCTTAACTAAATCGCCTACGGGTAGATTTGAACCATCGATTATATCTTCTCCGTCATCAACTTCCAAAGCTGCAATTTCGGCAATTTCTGGTTTACTTTGCAAGTTTTTCGCGACAGGGATTTTAGCAGCAGCCGAAAGTGCAATCAATGCTTTGTTAGCTGAAATCAACACTAATTCCTTGCCTTCTTTTTTGGCCATGCGTGAAAGTAGCCGCAGGTTCACTGCACTTTGTAAAACCCCGGTTCGCTTTGGGGGAACCAGCGCAACAATCTTTTCATTGGCTTTTTTGATTTTGCCAATTATTGCCGTGATGTCATCTTCGGTATCGATGTAAATTATATCTTTATTCATGTTAGATTCGCAGAATCTTGTTTAACTTTTCCTTCATTGTGCTGCCTTCGCCACCGCCAACAATTGTATCATAGCCAACCCGCAGCAAACCCATGGCCGTAATGTATGTGTGGTCGTTCGCAAGTTCGGTCAAATCGTTAATTCCGGCGACATCTGAAGGATGAATATGATGAACCGTCGGCTTTTTCGTAAACGGCAGGTCTTTGTGCCATTCCTGTTTCTGCAAAGCTTCAACTAATCTGGTTAGGCTGGAACCACCGCCACATAATAGAATCCTATTCGGCAAGTGGTCGGCTGAATCAAATTCACTTAATGCCAGTTCAACACCGGAAACCCAGACCTCTAATGATTTATCGATGGCCTTATTAACGTCTGTGACTACGGCGGGTTTTATTTTGTCACTTTCAATATTTACCTTTAGTTTTTCGGCGTCGTCGTATGCTATATTCATTTCACTGGCGATTGTACGAGTAAAACTTCGGCCTCCAATACCAAACATCTTTGTACCTTCGACACCGCCATCGTCAACAACAGCAATATCGGTTGTTCCGCCACCAACATCGGCCAAGATTGCCGTAAAATTACTGTTTGCATCGTTCCCCAGCACACTGCGACTGACAGCAAAAGGTTCGGCTGCAACTGCCAGAAGTTCAAGTGATAATTCATCGGCAACTCGCTCTAGTGCACCTATATGAACCATCGGTGCAAAAGCCGTATAAATCTGGACAGCCACATCATGGCCCTGAAAACCGATTGGATTACTTACTTTATAACCATCAATGTGAATACTGACTAGCGCGCTGTTAACTAGTTTGATTTCGACATCTTCGTTACCGGTTTCCAATGCAATCTGTTTTTGCGCCTTGTTCTGTGCACGTTCCTGGACTTTTTCGATAATAAATTCCATTTCGGACGTATCCAGTGGCCTGTCAGGCTGTGGTCGACGATAACGAATAGTATTAGTCACCCCTTTAACTAATTCGCCGGCAATTCCAATAACTACGTTTTTCGCCTGAATTCCGGACTGGTCTTCGGCGTCAGCCAGTGCGTCTTCACAGTTTCGAACAACTCCGGAAATATCAGCAATGGCACCGGAATGCATGTCGCTAATTTGCTGGTGGGTACGTCCAACACCGACGATATTTAACTCTTCACCATCTAGCCTAGCAACCAAAGCTTTGACGTATTCGGTTCCAATATCCAGCGCCACGATATAATCATCCGACGCGTTCTCTTTTCGCATGTTTCGCAGTTTTTTGAATACCATAGTTACATACCATTATATACTAATGGCGCTTGTGCTCACATAGGCTAAAAGATAATGTTAAAATTGAACCATGATAATTGGATTTTCAACGGGGTGCCTGTATAACACCCACGACTCTCTTGACCCGGCAACGATTGACCTCTTTAGAAGAGGTGGCTGTAACGCAATAGAGATAATGATTCATAGACTCCCAGATATCGAAAGGTTTATTAAACTTAAGGCCTCGGATATTAAAGGTTTTAAATATACGTCCGTTCATGCCCCAATTTATCGAGAAGGCAAAAAAAGTGAATATATAAAAGCAATGAAGGCAATTGAAAAAATGCACCGTGAGGTACCTTTTGATGCAGTCGTATTGCACCCAGATATGTTTGATGATTTTAGCTTTTTAAAGGATATAGGTTTGCCCTTTGCCGTCGAGAATATGGATAGTCGCAGGGAAAGCTGCAAAAATGTCGAGGATTTACAGAAGGTTTTTACTATTTTCGACGTCCCGATGGTTTTCGATATTAATCATTCCTTCACGAATGACCCGACAATGGAGCTGTCAGATGATTTAGTAAAGGCATTTAAACCTAAAATTAAAGAGTTGCATATTAGCGGTTTTGGGACATTTCATGAGCCGCTATTCAAAACAAAACAAGACATGATAATAAGTGCTGTACCAAACGTTGATTTACCAATCATAATAGAAAGTGTGCTGGATTCGGCTGATGAAATAGATATAGAACTTGGATATATAAAACAACATTTAACTATGGGCCATCTTTGACAGCGTTGCTAGCGGTCATGATGTCTGCGTCTGATAGTGCTGACGAGTAAAAGGTGAACCGTTGGATATTGGAATTAAAATAGTTTGAGCTGTTATACGCACCCAACATCGCAGTCCCAGCAAACGGTGATAATGTGGTATATACGTCAGTTCTAGCTCCAGCAACGCCATCAACATAGCTTCGAATGGTATTTCCGTTGTCCCATCGACCAGCCCGAGTATGATATCCCGCCGTTATCCCACGAGAGTCATAATAAGTCGATGCGTTATAGTCCTCTGTTAAATATGATGATGTGTATCCAGCATACGTCCGGAGGTTATTACTACCCGAACTTACACGCCAATAGCCACCCGCACAGCCACCCGACGCTCGGCACGGGTTATCGCCCGCCACTACAACAGAAGCTCCTGTATCGGCATTCCAATTTGTGGTTGGTATTGTAGTTGAATCGGCGTTCCTCGTAGCAATAGCGGCAGTTGTCGGGATATAAGAAGTTGTATACGCCGCTTTTTCCACTTGGGCGGCCGACAAGCTAATATCTAATACGTCTGCCGTATCAACCGCTCTGACTTGAATATACAAATACATATTAGTATCACCGGCAGGGACTACCCCACTTACGGACACTCTTTGCCATTGATTGGTCAAGGCTATCGCGCTGGACATTACAACGGTCGCATAATCAGGATAACTGACAGCCCATAATTTTACAGTGCATCCGGTGCAAGCACCTTTTATAAATATCGACTCCGTGACCGGGTCGGTTGCAACAAAAGATGCGCTACTGAACGAACGAAGGTCAAAACCGCTGTTAGAATCACCGGCCTGACCCGTGTATTGAGCTCTCTGGGCTTTTCCATATATGCTGCTGTTTGATAATGTGTAAGTGGTCGCGCCCGAGGTTGCCTTATTGGTCTCACCCCAACTATCTGCTAAGCCGTCACTGTTTGAGTCGGTATTGAAGTACGAGTTGGTTATATAATTAGTCCCCGTATTTTCGAATTCTGCCTCGGAACCCGACTTACCATCGCTACGCGGGTTTATCCCCAAATAATTATCGGGTACGTCATATACGTGGTTTGTCCCCGGGTCGTAGATAGTTTTTGGACCAACCCTAGCTACGGTAGCCCACTGTTTACCTATCAAATCATACACATTACCATAATGATCACCCTGGGCCATTGCCAACCAGTCAGCTACCGGGGAAAGTGGAGCCGAAGCAAGGGTAGTTGGAACGGTAGTGCTAGTAACGGTGTATATGGTGCTACCGTGCATAACAGATAAACTGTAGGTTTGCGGGTTAGCTGAGTTATTAGCTGAATAACTGGAAATAGTGTTGCCAGAACTTACTTTAAGACATAAACTACCGGTTGATGGAACTGGACAGTCAGTAACGGAGTTTGGAAATGCCGTGTTATCGGTTTGAAACAGTTTTAATTGGGTTTGGGCGTTGGATAAATCTGACTGGATTGATGCAACGGTGGCTTTTTGGGATATATTTGCGTAAGTCACGATTGTAATGGCAGCTAAGATGCCGATAACTACTATGACGACTAGAAGTTCGACGATAGTAAAAGCGGATTGTTTTGATTTTTTATATGCCATGGGAAACCAGGTCCTTAACAAATTGTTAAGCTTAGTATAACATTAGCAGTCGTAATATTTAATTCTAAATCAGAATAGCTTTTATTCGACGAACACCTGCGGATGAGGATTCTTCTTTGGTAATTTTGAATTTTTTGCCACCCTCGCCAAGTTGTCCGGTATGGTCAACGTGAGGACCGCCACAAATTTCCAAGCTATATGGTTTTTCGTTTTCGGCACCCATTCGATAAACTTTGACTTTTTCACCATATTTATCACCAAATTCGCCGAATGCGCCTATAGCGCGAGCTTCGGCTAGTGGATATTCTGCAAATGTCACCGGTAAATCCTTGGCGATTTGTTCGTTTACTATATCTTCGACTTGTTTAATTTGTTCAGGATTTACTTTTTCTGGCCAAGAAAAGTCAAAACGTAGTCGTTCGTCTGTAATATTGGCGCCTTTTTGCGCAACACCCTCGCCCAATACATCGCGAAGTGCCTGCCCCATCAGATGTGCTGCCGAGTGGTATTTTTTATGCATCAGGCTGTCGCCGGATAACCCGCCCTTAAACGTTCCCTTTGCCGCAGTCCTTGAGCGCTCGCGTTGTTCTTCCATCAAATCATCAAACCCGCGCTGTGTATCATCCGTAATAGCAATACCCTTCATGAACGCCTCTTCCTTAATAAGTTCAACAGGAAATCCAAAAGTATCATACAGCCTGAACATATCTTCAGCATCCATTGTTTTCTTGTACTCGACTTTGAATCGATCTTTATGGTCGTAAAGTTCTGAATTATCAACAATACCAGATGATATCGGACTCATCATTATCTTTTCGAAGACCTGGAGTCCTTTCCTCAGGGTATGCCTAAAGACCTTTTCCTCTCTCACGAGTAATGTTATGACCTCTTCTCGTTTTGCTTTGACTTCCGGATAATCATCGGCGTATAAATCAGCTATTACCGGCACAACTTCGGATAAAAAGTTCTGTTCGATACCCAGTTCAAACGCAAAACGAATAGCCCGGCGCAGGAACCTGCGCATGACATATCCTTGTTCTTTGTTGCTGGGTGCGACACCGTCAACAGCCAAAAATGTAGCACCACGTAAATGGTCGGCGATGATTTGCATGCTTTCGCGATGGTTTTCGTAGCCTTTTTTGCTAAGCTTTTGAAGTTTTTCGATAATAGGCCAAAACAGAGCGGTTTTGAACATATCCGGACTGTCAATCGATGCTGCCGAGATTCGCTCTAGGCCTCCGCCGAAATCGACGTTTTTACTGGCTAGTGGTTCAAAACTGCCATCTTCTAGCCTGCGGTATTGCATAAATACTTGGTTGCCAATTTCAACAAATCGTCCGCTATCACTGGCAGGGTGCGCAAGTCCGTATCCTTCGTTGTGGTTTTGCGGGCCGTAATCATAAAATACTTCGCTGTCTGGCCCGCAAGGATCGCCGATTGGGGTCTTACCTAGGCTGCCACCACGGGACCACCAGTTTTCCTTGTCGTCATAAAAGAAGATACGCTCGTCATCATGAATTCCGCGTTTATTGCCATCTTCCTGGGTGCCGATTTCAACAATTTCAGCCTTTATCCCCTTTTCTTCAAATACTTTTTTCCAGATATCGGCAACTTCGTCATCGCGTGGTATCCCATTTTTTTCATCGCCGATAAACGCGCTGACATAAAGTCTGTTTGCATCGAGCCCGATAACTTCGGTCAAAAACTCAAAAAACCAGTGAATTTGCTGTTCTTTGAAATAGTCGCCCAAACTCCAGTTGCCCAACATTTCAAAAAATGTCGTATGTCGATTGTCGCCAACGGCGTCGATATCCTGAGCCCTGAAACATGGCTGGCTATCCGCCAAACGAACACCTTCCGGGTGTTTTTCGCCTAGTAGATATGGTAACAAGGATTGCATACCACTTCCGGTAAATAATGTTGTCGGGTCATTATCCGGGACTAGTTTGGCCGGATTAATAATCGCGTGGTTGCGCTGCTCAAAAAATTTCAAATATTCGCTTCGTATTTGCTGTGGTTTCATATCTGTTAATTTTACCATTCTTTTCAATTATCGGCCACCAGTAAATTTACCTAGAACAACAAAAAGTCTAGACTTTCTGTCTGTTGTATATTTGTCATCGCCCTAAGGTGTCCTGCCCGAACTGTATTCAGACAGGCGGGGAAAAAGGTCCGTCCTTTTTATCCTTTTTATCCACAGGGGGGAAGGTTTTTTTCGTTAGATAATGATTCCACCGCCGAGGCAGGTGTCGCCGTCGTAAATGACGACGGATTGACCGGGGGCGATGGCTCGTTCTGGGTTATTCAGAGATAATTTTAGCGTGTTATTGTCGCCTGAGCTCACTACGGCCCACACGAGGGGTGCGCGGTGTCGGACTCGTATTTCGTACTTTCCATCAACCGGAGCCTGGTTAATCCAGTGCAAATCGGTTAAACTTATTGTTTTCTTCCATAAAGTATCGTCATTCAGGTCGGTCGTGACGTAAACTTCGTTCTTGTCCATATCTTTGCCGACAACGTAATACGGCATACCTCCACCCAAATCCATACCGTGACGTTGGCCGAAAGTATAAAAAATCGCTCCATCATGACGACCCAAAACTTTCCCTGATTTTTTATCGATAATTTCGCCGGGTTTTGCGTCAACATATAAACTTAGAAAATCACGGATGCCGATTTGACCTATAAAGCAAATCCCCTGGGAATCTTTTTTAACAGCGGTTGTTAGGCCGCGTTCATCCGCCATTTTTCGCACCTGAGGTTTGGTAAGTTCACCAACTGGGAATAATGTTTTCGACATAGCCTCACCCGTAACCCTATACAAAAAGTAAGTTTGATCTTTGTTTTTATCTACGGCTTGTTTCAGAACTCCAGTTTGCAACGGCGATTTGCTCGTTATTTCATCGGAAACCCTGGAATCCAAGTTTAATAAGGCGCCGGGGCCCTGATTCAACCCGGCATGAAGCAGTGACGATGAAGTAATGGGCGAATCGCCATCGCTATGTTCTACTCTTGCGTAGTGACCTGTTGCAATCATATCGGCGCCATCTTCTAGCGCAGCATCTAAGAATAATTTGAATTTTACCTCTTGATTGCACATAATATCCGGGTTCGGCGTATGGCCATTTTTGTATTCGGCAATCATATAATCGACGACTTTGTGTTTATACTCGTTTTCAAAATCAAATACCTTAAAATCAATCCCCAACTGCACTGCAACTCGCTTGGCATCGGCTAAATCATCGGCCCAAGGACACTTCATACCCGGTAAATCGGCCGTCCAATTCTTCATATAAACACCGGTAACTTCGTATCCCTGTTCAACCAGCAAAGCCGCTGCCAGCGACGAATCTACGCCGCCACTCATTCCGACATAAACTTTTATTTTTTTATCTACGACCATAAGCCCGTCAAATAGAAAATCATTATTTTTACTGTTTCACCACCGACTAGCCACCAACCCCGAAATGTTAAAAACCACCAGAATGACCAGTCTTTGTCGTTTCCAGCCGGACTGTCTAATATGACGACACCTTTAGCCCGTTTATTAAACTCTAGACTGGCTCTGCGCTGATGATAAGCAGAGGTTACCAGAATCACGCGTTTAATATTGTGCTGGGCAAAAATTGTCTGAGTATCCTTGGCATTCTGACCTGTTGTAGCGGCATATTCATCAATGTAAATATTTTCACTTTTTTTCCATCCTGATGATCGCGATCGGATTCGTCAAGAAGCCCATGAAGAAGCACTCTCTGGAAAACCAATACCTATCACCTATCGGATGCGCGCAATCACTTAAATTGTTTGGTTGCAAATAAAGGCTAATTCCAACGATAAAAATAACAATAAGAATTATAATTGTGATTAGCCAGATTAATATTTTTTTCATTGGCCCACTCGTTTGTATTCGTTTTTTATCTCTTCAATCATTATTTTACCGGCAGTTTCGGTATTTTCAGGCGTCGACAAATGTCCCAGAGAAATCCTAATACTACCATCAGCCGCTTCAGGACCTAGCCCGATAGCCGTTAAAACATGCGACCTTGTCCCTTTATTTGCAGCACAAGCACTGCCGGTTGCTACCAGCACCCCACGTTTTTCCAGTAGGAAAATCAGCCTTTCGCCGTCCAAACCGGGAAAAGAAATATGTAAATGACCAGCCAGACGATGTTTCTTGTGCCCAGATACAATAGCATACTCAAACGCATCCGAAAGCGTTGTTTGCAAGATGTCGCGCAGTTTTGCCAGTCTTTTAGATTCGTATTTTCGATGTTCGCCGACAAGTTCTAGGGCACGAGCGAACCCAATCGTACCTGCAACGTTTTCTGTACCGCTGCGTATTCCGTTTTCTTGACCACCGCCAACGATTTGCGGCTGCAAATGGACGTGGCTAGCTGCCCATAATAGCCCAACTTGCTTGGGCCCATAAATCTTGCCGGCATTTAGGGTCAACATGTCGAAGCCTAGCCTGGCAACATTTATATCTAATTGGCAGGCACCTTGCGAAGCATCGCAGTGTAAATAAATCGGCGTTTTGTCACCCAGTTGCAATCTGTTATTTCGTTCTGTTTTAATAACTTCAGCAATGTCCCGAATCGGCTGAATTGTTCCCAGTTCGTTATTAGCTAGCGCAATGCTGACAAGTTGCGTATCTGGCTTTATCGCCGATTTTATTACATCGACGGTCACTAGGCCATGATTATCAGCTGCCACTACAGTATTTTCGTGATGTTTAGCACATGCCAACACCGAGTCGTGTTCGACGTTCGAAGTAATAACGTGACCAGAAACACCGCTAAAAGCTAGGTTTATAGATTCGGTTGCACCGGCTGTAATAATAATTTCGCCGATTTTACCGCCGATTTGCTGTGCAATTACGTGTTTGGCATTTTCATAGTCACGCTTTACGGATACAGCTGGCAGGTATGGGCTGGATGGATTATAAAAATTATCAATAAAATACGGCTGCATTGCCGTCAAAACTCGCGCGTCCATAGGCGTAGCAGCTGCATGATCCAGATAAATTATCTCGCATTTCATTACTAACTTTAATTATAACGGCTAAGCAGCTATTTTACTCAAATACCAGTTTGATTCGTAAATCTTTTCTATGACCATATCCCGATATAATTCGGTCGCTGTCATAAAGTTTTCTAATTCTTGACCTTCAATAAATTCATTTTTTGTATTTGGATGACTGCTAATTCTTAGTACCCCATTTGGATGAACTTCGTAATGAATAGTTACATCTTTTACGCCTGTATCTTCTACGATTTTTTGATGAAAGAGCCAACTGTCTCTATCGGCAATTCGTCGATCGTACCAGAATTCTCTTTGAATTTCATTTGGTGCCATTGCGCCAAATATTGTTGCGCCGATTTCGCTTTCCTTTGCCCGAAGAATGTCTTCTGTTAATGGCTCAAGGCGCTTAAATGGCAACACTTTGCCGAATATTACTTTTGTAACCGAATTACCGAAGCTTTTCATTAGGCAGCATCCTCAATAAAAAATTGGCTATCTAAACAACGGGAACGCGCTCTATTAAGTTCATCACTTACTGCGTACAGTTTTCTTGAATACGGGTTAGCTACTTGTTCGGGTCGAAAGAAAACAACATCCGAAGCATCCACCGGCATATCACGGTATATTGCATCAATAGCATCGAGCTCGTCTTTATTAGGCTCATCTGGGACATGGCTGTGGATTTGCAGATCCTGCGATTCCTGATACATTTATTCTTCACCTCTTAGTGGTTTATATATTTAAACAGTTTGCTAGCATTCCGAGTTGTTATGTCTGCGATTTGTTCAATCGGAACATTACGGGTCTGGCCGATATATTCGGCGACCTCCCTCACGAACGCTGGCTCGTTTTCTTTTATTTTACCACGTAAGGGGTAAGGTGTCAACCATGGTGCATCTGTTTCCAGTAATATTTTATCCAATGGGATTGAATCAAACATTTCTTTTTGCAATTTATCGTGAGTAAATGTACAAATGCCGTTTAGGCTGATATAAAAACCGCGTTTCAGCCCTTCTTTGGAGTTTTCGATTGTATCCGTAAAACAATGCAATACTCCCCGGATTTGCCTGCCGTCGTCTTTAAACCCATCCAAAACTTCCCAAAACTCATCATAGGCATCATGAACATGAAAGATAATTGGCAAATCATGGTCCAGCGCCAGTTCAATCTGTTGTTTTAGAATTTTTTTCTGTGCATCATGTGATGTGCCGTCCGAATAGTGATAGTCCAAGCCGATTTCACCGATAGCAACCAATTTATTTCCCGAATGAACGGAGTCAACTAGACGGGCCAGATCACCAATATCCTCCTTGGCGTAATGAGGATGCACGCCAACCGACGCAAACACTCCATCGTGTTTCGTGGCTAAATCAAGTGCCAATTTGGAATCAGTCAGATTCGTTCCGACACAAATTATTTTTTCAACACCAGCTGCATGGGCGCGGCTAATAACTTCACCCGCTTCAAATGGGTAATCAAATTCGTGAATATGGCAATGCGTATCAATTAACATGGTCTATTTCTTGACAGGATTCGGGCTTTCGGTGTGAATATAGATTTTTGGGAATAACACGCCGTCAAGCGCTACGATTTTTCCAGTTTCAAATACTTTATGAATTTTACTGGCAGTGTCGGGCAAAAATGGAACTAGTAAATCCGCAATTTGCATGATTGAGCCAACCGAGTAAGTTAACACCTCTGATAAATGTGGTGCGGCTTCTGGGTTTTTTTCTATTTGTTTGGCAATTACCCACGGTTTGACGCTTTCAATATATTGGTTCAGACTGCGGACCTTTGACCAAGTCTCGTCCATGGACTTATTAAATTCCAATGAGTCCATCGTTTCGTGATAAACGTTCATGTCATGTTCGCCATGATTGACAACGCCAATAACACCAGCCTCGTAACGAGTAACCATGCTGGCGATTCGCGAAACTAGGTTACCTAGATCGTTGGCCAGTTCTGTATTATAAGCAGTTTCGAACTTCTCCCAAGTGAAGTCACCGTCATCTAGTGTCGGGATGTGCCGTGAAAAGAAATAGCGAAAAGCATCAACACCATATTCATCGATAATCTGGTTAGGGTCAACGATGTTTCCGACGCTTTTACTCATTTTGGCGCCACCAACGTTAACAAATCCGTGGACTAATAGTTTTTTCGGCAAAGGCAGTCCCAGCCCCAATAACATTGCCGGCCAAAGACCAGCGTGAAAACGCATGATATCTTTGCCTAAAACTTCTACATCTGCTGGCCAAAATTCTTGCCAAGTCGGATTATTTGGATAGCCCAATACGGTGATATAGTTCGACAGTGCATCCATCCAAACATACATAATATTATCGGGGTCACCTGGCACTGGAACACCCCAACTGAGGTTTTTGCGCGGCCTGGAAATGCTGACATCCTGCAGACCGTCTTTCATAAGTTCTAGAAATTCTTTTTTACGAAATTCCGGAACGATTTGCATTTCGCCGCTTTTAATTGCTTCACGGACCGCATCAGAAAAAGCGCTGGCTTTGAAATAATAGTTTTCTTCGCTTAGGCGCTGATATGGTTGATTGTGATCTGGGCAAACCCCGCCGTTTTCGGTGGCTTCCTTGTCGGAAACAAATGATTCGCAACCGACACAATACCAACCCTCATACGTCCCCTTGTAAATATATTGCTGTAGTTTTTGCCAGATAATTTGAACGGCTTCTATGTGTTTCGGGTCGGTTGTACGAATAAAATCAGTATAGCTGGCGCCGACTTTTTTCATCAATGCTTCGAAATTTACATACATTTTATCGACGTAGGTTTTGGGATCAATTCCAGATTCGGCTGCCTTGGCGGCAATTTTATTTCCATGTTCGTCTGTGCCAACCTGAAAACGCACTTCGTTCCCGTTTTGTTTTTGATAACGTGTCCAAATATCGGCTAGCAAATAGTCAAGGGCGTTGCCGATGTGAGGCGGCGCGTTTACATAAGGAATTGCGGTTGTAATGTATAATTTTTTTTCCATAGTTCTAGTAATATTGTAACAGATTAAATAATAGTCTTCGAAGGTATTATTTAAAACTATAGGCCGAATCGACCCTTAAGTATGTTGTAGTTTTGTTGAATTTCGTTTGTACTAAGAGCTCTGTTGTAGGATTGAATGACTGACATTTTACCATCAAAATAACTTGGTCCATTTGTATGCCCAAGTCCAAATGTTCCATTAGTTGCTGGGTTAGTATTAGGTATATTTCCAATGGTTCTTGATGTTAATGGATTTCCATTTTTATAAATTACAGATCTTCCATTAATTTTCCAAGTAAAGCTCATATTAGTCCAGGTATTAATAGGAATAACTGTAGAAACGCTACCAAAAGAAAGGTCATTGCTGCAACAATCCGCTCCATTCCCAATTCTAAAATAAAATGTATCACTGTATGGGCCAATCCAAAACCAATCAGTAGCATTTGGAGTAGCGTCTTCACGATTTACAAAATATCCATTTCCACCATTATATCTTGTTGGGTTAACCCAAAGGTTAATTGTCCCTTCGGTTTTATTAAATGAATTTGCTAGAGCAACTGTAACATAGTTTGGTATATCATAATTAAAACCCAATGACCCTCCATTTGAGCTACTATAATTCGGTCCATTTGCCAACGTGCCATTATTTCCATTCCCGCTCAAATCATACCAGATAGCGCCTGTACCTGGGTATGACGTGGAAATACCTGCATCGAGGTATAGAACCGGGCAGGGTCCTGCAAATATGGTGCCTTCTTGGGTGATAAAGTAACTTTGACCTCTTTGAGTCGCTGATAGACAGAACGTTTTAGGGGTATCGGCATTATCAACTTTGTATACCACCGTTGTGTCTGTGTTAAAACTAATACCCGTACCGTTATTAGCATCAGCAAGAGTAGCTGGAAAAATACCAGTAATACTGCGAGCCTGATCAACGTTTAATTGTTTTGAGGTGTTCTTTAGGCTTGATTGAATAGAGGAACTGATTGTGCTGTTAATTTCTGCGTTATAACCTGCCATACCTAACACGGCAACGATAGCTATAACGGCGATGACGATTACCAGCTCAATAAGAGTAAAACCGATGCTGGTAGGTGTTAGATGATGGTTGGTAGATGTAGAACTACGTGTACGCTGTCGCATATGGTAAGTATAGCATTAGCGTTATTTGGCAACAATATGAGTCAATCGGACCCAATCCGGCAGGCTCAGTGCTTCGGCGCGTTCATTAGGATCGATATTCGCCTTGCCCATAAGTATCTCGACTTCATCTTTGGGAAGTTTTAAACCACCTGAAAGGCTGCTGCGCAGTTTTTTGCGTTTTGAGGAAAAACCGGCTTTTACAACTTTGAAAAAGTTGGGTTCATCGGCATTAGTTACTAGCGGAGTTTTTCTGGTTCTAAGAATAACTATTTGACTGTCAACTTTTGGCACGGGTGTAAATAATTCTGCCGGAACTATATCGCCAAGCGTTACTTCCGCGAAAACCTGCGCACTTATTGACAAAATGCTCATTTTACCAGGTTTGGCAGCTAGTCGCTGTGCAACCTCTTTTTGAACCAATAGTACGGTCGTTTTGGGCTTATTTTTGGCAGTCATCAAGATTTGTATAATTTTATTGGTAATGTAGTAGGGGATATTAGCCACAACTTTATAGCCGGGCGACATATCTGATAAATCAAACTTTAAAATATCCTCCGATATTACCTCCAGATTTTTGCCCGGAAACTGAGCTGGTAATTTGCGCGCCAATTCGTCATCAAATTCAACGGCTACTACCGCCCTTGCCCTCTTTAAAAGTTCGCTTGTAAGCGTTCCTAATCCGGGACCAATTTCCAGAACGGTTTCGTTTTTTGAAATCTCGGCGTAATCTGCTATTTTTGCAAGCACTTCCCTACTATGAAGCCAATTTTGGCCTAAGTGTTTATTTTGAGCTGTCATTATCTATAAATATCCGGCAGAACAGCTGCCCCACATACTGGCCACGGGTGCCATCCGCGACGCAGATAAAGCTGATATGCGGCGTTGTCTTGTTCGGCTGGCGATGCTGATCCATAATCCGCCGGATTAGCTACGGTCCCCCATGTTTGTCTGTCAAATTGATATGCCCCGTAATATGGACCTGATGCATTCCAACTATTATATCCACCCTCACAACTGCGTAGTTTCGCCAAGGCGGCTGCAAAATCACCGCTAAATGCCAATTTTGCCCCGACGACCTCGACCTGCTTTACCGGAGGTCTTGTTGTTAGGCTGGCAATCTCTTTTCTAGAAATTTCTTGGCCGTCTTGAACAACAATTTCATAAGTAACATTTCGAGTACCGGTTACGCCGGGGGTTGTGATGTTCAGATACCCAACTGGCCTGTCGGCATCTTGAATTTTCTCTATGTCAAAATTAACTACCTCTTCGAAAGTGATTGTCTGTTTGCCTTCTCGCCAAACCCTTACGGGCAAGCCAAAAACAATTTTGGAATTTGCACCCGGTGATACTCGGTCGTCTTTTGTAAGTTTTATCCCTTTTTCAGACAACATTCCGCCAACCGTTGATGCCTGAGTTCGAACGGTTGAGGTTTTCCCATATAGCGTGAATTCGAACGGTATTGCCCGTTTTATTGTCATCTGTAAACCAGCTCCGCTAACCAAGTCGTCAACGCGATCAATCGTCGTAATATCCTCGGGATAAACCACAATACCGGCACCAGCCGCTATTTGTAGGGGGGTTTGGTAGGGCGTAATGATTTTTTGTCGAATATTCCCATCAATGACTAGCACCGGCCTGGCACGATAGATATTGACTTGATAGTGAGTGGCGATTAGTTTTTGGTTTACGTCTGGTTCAACCATGTCTTTTTTATCAATTGGTATTCCGGCATCTGCGATAGCATTACCAATTGTCGTAGCTTTTGTTAGCACCACCTTGGTAACACCGCGGTCATGAATTGTAATCAGACGAGAACTTTGCGAACCGCTATCTTGGGCGTGGGTTATGCCAGAAACAGTAAAAAGTGCGGCAAATATCAAAAAAATAAGCGCAGTTATTAGCGCGGCGACAAGTGTTACAGTCTTTTTTTTCAGAATATTCATAAATTCTTAATATACCTCAACCGGTATTAGTCAATTATACCAAAAATCAACTTTATCGACTAACTTTTAGAAGGACGGACCTTCTAAAAGAAGGTTTTATTTTATAATATGTAAATTTGGTTAAATTTTCTCTAATCTAGCATATTCGGCGTTGAGTTTTTTAGTTCGGCCATCGTCAAATTTTATAGTCATTGCCAAACCATCAACTTCGACAATTTGTCCACACCCGAACGTTGCCGAGCGAACGTTTTCGCCGACTGTAAATACCTCGTCACTGTAAAATTCCTGCTCGACAACGAATTTTGGTGCAACTGGAGCAGACAGATTCACTTGATCGCCCATGTCTGATATAAAACGTGACATTGGGTTGTAGCCACGCTGCCCGAACTGCATGCGACTTCCGGCATAGGTTAGATGAAGTTCTTCGCGTGCCCTGGTCATTCCAACGTAGGCCAAGCGACGTTCTTCTTCTAGTTCGTCTGGTCCGGCTTCATAAACTCTGGCATGTGGCAAGATTCCCTCTTCCATCCCAACAATGAAAACGACCGGAAACTCCAAACCCTTTGCGGCATGAAGTGTCATAAGTGTTACTTTTTGTCCGTGGCTGCTGGTATCAGCACTGGACATTAGGGCTACTTCTTCTAAAAAGTCGGGTAAAGTAACAAAGCTTTGAGCATCTGACAAAAGTGCACCGATATTGGCTTCGCGTTCTTCGGCGGCCGGACTGCCATCGGCTATATATTCGCGATACCCCACCAGGCCTAACATTCGCTCAATCAGCTCCTTTGGTGTTGCGGTCTGCATATCAGCCTGCAATAACCTAAGTTTTTGGCCGAGGATAGAAAGTGAAGATTTAGCTTTGGCTGTAATCGTACTGGTTTGCTCAACATTTTCAAGTGCGGTAATAATATCCATGTCACTTCCCGACTGCCACTGCAAAAACTTTTCCAAACTCATTGCGCCAACACTACGGACCGGAACATTCGCAATCCGGCTGAAACTCATCCTGTCCTGTGGTTGATAAATTAACCGCAGATATGCAATAACATCTTTAATCTCCTTGCGATCATAAAACCTGACTCCACCAATAATCTGGTAGGGGACACGAAAACGCAAAAATGCGCGTTCCAAGGTGTAGCTTTGGGCATTTGTACGGTATAAAACGGCAAAATCACCGTATTTTCTGGCACCGATTGTTACATGTGATGAAATTCTTTCGCCGACCAAATTCGCCTCTTCGGCTTCGTCGTAAAGTTCATGTACTTGGACAGGCGCGCCCGCCCCAGCTTTAGTCCAAAGTTTTTTGTCGGTTCGTTTGACGTTTTTAGCGATAACGTTACTGGCGGCATCCAAAATATTGCCGGTACTACGATAGTTTTGTTCCAGCTTGATTACGGCCGTACCCTTAAAATCACGCTCAAAATTCAGAATATTTGTAAAATCGGCACCACGCCAGCTATAAATCGATTGCCAGTCGTCACCCACTACGCAAATATTTCGTTTTTCGTTGACTAATAGTTTAATAATGTTGTACTGGGCCGCATTCGTATCCTGGTATTCGTCGATTAAAATGTGTTTGAATTTATCTTGCCATTTTTTACGAACATCAGAATTGTCCCGAAGCAAATGGACTACTTCCAGCAACAAATCGTCAAAATCGAGTGCCCCGGCTTTTTTGCGGAGTTCCTCGTACTTTTTATAGATTTTTGCAACATTTTTTTGGTAGGGGACTTGGGCTGCAGCCAAATACATTTCCGGATCCGTCATCTCGTTTTTTGCATTAGAAATGGCCGAGCTGACTGAGCGCGATTTCATTTCATTGTCACTGATGGACAAACGTTTCATAACTTGTTTAATCAGCCCTCGCCTATCATCTTCGTCATAGATTACGAAGTTCTTTGGAATTCCGATTAATTCACCATCAATACTTAGCATGCGCACGCAGATTCCATGAAAAGTGCCCATATAGGGCATAAAACCACGATTTGCACTGTTTTGCCCCAATAAAACACCCAGTCTTTCGCGCATTTCTTTGGCAGCTTTGTTCGTAAAGGTCACCGCCAAAATTTCGTTAGGCGAAATATTTTCGTTTGCAATCAGATATGCAATCCGGTGTGTCAGCGTTTTTGTCTTGCCACTGCCGGCGCCAGCCAGAATAAGAAGCGGTCCAGATGTTATCTGCACCGCTTTAACTTGCGCCGTATTTAGCCCTTCAAGTAAGTCCATTAATATCTATTATAGCCTAAAAGATAAGATTACAGTATCGGTCGGACAAAATAATACACCAGAATGCCAGCGCCAACACCAATGATAAGTATACCTAGTATCCATATGATTATTTTCCAGCTCGATTTCTTTTTTACTGGTGACGCAAGGGGTTTGTGGTAGGCATTTGTGTCGTAAATCGGCCCGCTATCCTTATCGCCAGTACTTGGTTTTTCTTCGTATTGCTGGGTTATAGAAGTAGCTACAGCAGGCTTGCTTTCGACTATCGACGCTTCGGGTTTTTTAGTGACTTCAGGCTTTTCGACAACCTCGGGTTTTTCAATAGGCTCTGCTTCCTCTTTTTGAATCTCTGGACTAGGCGTACTTTCTTTTGATTCGATTGATAACAGATTGTCTTGCAACTCATCGGGAAGCGAGTCATCCTTTTTATCATCCGAGATTGGATTTTCTGATTCAGGTTCAACTTCGGGAGCTGTTGATTCGGTAGAAAATGCCCCAAGTGGTCGTTTTTCAACCTTGGTCCCCGATATAAACGGAGTGTCTGGTAATTCGTCTGATTTGTGGTCAAGTTCGTTTACGATGTCATCGTTGATTTTATCGATATCCGCGTCTTCGTTCTCGTCTTTTAATTCAGCCCAGCCACTGTTTGGGACGGTTGGTGTCGGCAATTCGGTTTCAGTTGGTTGCGGTTCTGAAACAGAAGGAGACGTTGGTGTATCTGGTGTAGTATTTTGATTCAATGGACGATCCGGCATATTGATTGGTGCTCGACGCATATTCGAGCTGGGATGAACGACGTCCATAAACTGTCCTGAACTTCGTCGTCCCGCCAAAGCTGGTGGCGTTTGAATTGCTGGTTTTGATGGTTCGGATGTATCAGGTTGGGTTGTGGTGCTTGCGATATTATCGTTTGTGACAGGATTGTCCGAACTGACTGAGTTTACTGCTCGGTCTATTTCATCAAAATCAATGTCTTTCATTTATTCCACCCCTATTCCTTTTTATCCGCTAAGGCACTTTTATGTGCTTTTTCAAGTATTTCATTAAACGTATTGGCGTTCAAACTAGCCCAACCCACAAGTAGTCCATTTACACCCGGAAGTGATAAATAATCTGCCACACTATCCCCTGTTACGCTACCGCCATAAAGTACTTGGATAGATTCTGACGCCTTTTGCCCGTACAGGTGTTTGATTTGGTTGCGAACTGCGTTAAATGCCAATTTGACATCATCGAGTGAAACACTAACTGGCGTAGACCCTAGCCCAGCGCTAATTGCCCAGACGGGTTCATACGCGATGACAACTTTTTCAAGTTCTTCACCTGTAATATTGGCCAACCCGCCTGCAAGTTGGTCGTGGATAACGTCTTTGGTCTCGTTATTTGCATGTTCCCAAGCAGTTTCGCCGATGCATAACACCGGTCGAATATTGTTGCGGATTGCTGCTGCGACTTTGTTACGAACGTCTTTGTCGCTTTCATTAAAGATATGGCGCCGTTCAGAGTGACCGACTAAGGCATATTGCACTACGCCACGTAGTTGAGTAGCGGAAATTTCACCGGTATATGTACCTGAATCACGCCAATAAAAATTTTGTGCCGCCAGTTTGAATTGCTTTAAATTAACCTGCAAACTTAGCGACTGCAGTGTCAAAGATGTAGGAGCTAGTACAACCTCGGTATCCCTGTGGACTTTTACCATTTTTGATAATTTATGCAGATACAAACTCGCCTCGTGCATATCGAGGTTCATCTTCCAATTAGCTATAATGAGTTTTTTGTCGCTCGCCATCTGTTATAAATCGTTTATGTTTATCAATTCAAGTTTACCCTATTTGTATTCAAGCGTCCAGTAAGCCGCTGTGCACAACTTAAATCGGACTGGTTATTGGTGGTTTTATATTCTTAAATAGCAATTTGCATGCTTGACTAATATGTTGCGTACCTATTCAATAGATACTCGATAGTAGTAAGGAAAACGTTCTTTCACATCAAAGGTGGTGAGGGCATGCTGTGTTTTGCTAAGCGCAAAGTCAGGGCGGCCCTTGCTTGGCCGTCAAACACACTAACCAGAATCAAGACCAACAAAAAGGCCTTGTCCAAGTTCTGCTTCCGGCTTTTCGTCATTTTGTCCATGCTCGTACTGGGAATGGTGCTAATCACACCTCAACATTTCCTGGTGCGTCAGGGCGATTTGTCGTATCAGCTGGCCTTAGGTTCGAGGAGTGGCGGTTACGTGCAGTTTTCGCTGGGTCCTCTGGGATCCATGAATTTCCGCACACACCCCATTCCAATCAACCTCAAGATGAACTTGGTCCTAAACGACCACATTACGACCGGTCAAGACCTGCCGAATACAGCAAAAACTGTCGGCAAGAAGTTCGGGTACGACGCCGTCAACGCAGTGGCTGCGTTCCTGGTAACCCGAGTCATTATCATCGCACTGATAGGACTCGCAGTAGGAATATCCCTCAGCAACGGCGGCGAACACTGGTTCAAGAGGAAGTTCGCGATCTGGGGCGTTATCTGCTTTGTCCTGCCGGCTTTGGTATTGATAGGAATATCGTACCTTACGTTCAACAGGACACCGGATATCAGCTATACCGGGCCCTTAGCTCAGGACCTGGCAAAAGCAGCTCCCTACGTACTAAAGATAGCCAAGGGCTATCAACTGCAGGAGAATCTGCTAAATAACCTGATAGACGGGGCCGTGTCGCTGAACGACCAGATGAATAACGTGACCGATGGCAGTCAGGGTATCCCGACTTCAGGCACGTTCATCTTGGCTGCCGGTGACATCCATGACAGTACGGTGGGCATGCAAATTGCCAGCCAAATCATCAACGACCCGAAGAAGCGCTTTGGCGATATCTCGGCGCTGATACTGGCCGGCGACATCACCAACGCGGGATATTCGTGGGAAGCCCACTTTTTCGATGGTTCGCTAAACATCGGCAAAAGACCCATCTATTTCGACGGGGGCAACCACGAGAACGCCGGAGCTATGCGGACCTTTGGGCAAATGGGCTATAAACTGCTCGGTAGCCAAGAGGTAAACATCAATGGAGTGACGGCTATCGGCCAAAGCGACCCAACCGCCTACGATTCAGGCTTGGTGGCAACACCGGCGCAGTTAGAAAACAGCTCCGAATCCCTGGCTGGGTCTTGGTACAACTACCCAGAACCCCCCGATGTCATCGTCGTACACGAGTTGGCCCAGGCTAAAGAGGCCATCGAACTGGCCAGGGCTGACAAGCGTAACCTGACCGTAGTCTATGGCCACGACCACAAGGTCGGCCACAAGACCGAAGGAACGGTAAATCTCATCGGCAGTGGCACCAGTGGAGCCTCTGGCCTAGATGGCGTTTCCCGAAGCGCCAGCTATTCGTTCCAGGTACTGTGTTTCTCGAGTGGCCCCAACCCCAAACTAGTCGGTGTTTGGACCCTTGAGTTCGATCGCCTGGACCGCGGCGGCAGTCAACACTACTATCCTATTAAATAGGGAGAGGTGCGGCAAATGCCCGCCTCTCCCCTAATCCTTGAAATTATTATTTAACACAAAAAAGTCTGTCCTTTTTCTTTGCTTATAATAAACTTTCTGATTTGCGTCGGTCTAAAAAAGTAAGTATCATAATTCTTGTAGACATAAGCGTATTAAGAAAATCGGAGGAAACGTGATGTTAAAAAATATAAAATTTAAGTACATTATCGCATCGGTGGTTATGGTCGCAGTTATTGCAACCGGGTCAGGTGTTTTAGTTTATCGTATCAATCAAGCCAATACCAATAAAACGGTAGCATGTTCCGAGCAATCGTTGGCAGATGCGACTAAAGCCCAAGCACTTGTTGCCTACACCAACAAAAGATACATTGAGGCAAATCTGTTGTACCATGTGGCTGAAAAATTATACCAGCACATTCTTGCAACCAGCCCCGACCAATCTGTCCGTGATTACGCCCAAAATATGATAATTGATTGTGAGGCGCAAATTTATTTTATTAGCATCCTTAGAAACCAAACCCCAAGCCAATCATATACGGTTAATGTTTAAGAATATAAAGACCGGATTAGCGCCAACACTTGTTTTTACAGTGTTAAGTACTATAATTTATATAGCATAAGCGAAATAAACATTAAGGAGAAAAGATATGGTAAAAAAGAAAAAAATAGAAAATAATAAGAAGCTAATTTATGCAATCCTCTTAGGGGCGCTATTCTTGATTGCGTTGATAAGCGTGGTCTCAATTGCACGATTTGTCACAATATCGAATAACAGTCAAACGGTTGCTGTATCTGATAAACCCGCAGCAGATAAACTGAAGCAAAAAGGTATTGACGAGATGCAGACCAAACCCAAACAAGCGATACAAATGCTAGAAACTGCTGAAAAACAATACCAGTACGTGGTCGACCATTCAGATGATCAGGCAACACGTGACGCTGCCCAGAACGAGATTGTCGACTGTGAAGCTTTAATTTGGTTGTTGACACACTAAGAAAACCAGAAAATCTCACCGGGCCAACGCCTAGATGTTATAAGTAGGAATCGGTCACAGATATTTTCTTTCAGAAAATTCCGCGACCCCGCCTCAGTCGGTGACGTTCGTCATCCGGCTTCCGGCCTTGCGAACTGCCGACTGGCAGTTCTCACCCGGGTTGGGCAACCCGGTTTCAATTTCGAAGAAATACCAAAGTAAAATACCCATCGCATGGATGGGTATTTTACTTTGGTGATCTCACCGGGAATCGAACCCGGGTTGCCAGGATGAAAACCTGGTGTCCTAACCGTTAGACGATGAGACCGATACGTTAATCGCCAGATGATTGTAGCAAAAATAGATGGTTTTGACCAGTATTGATATCTGACTGAATTTAAACTGCTTGTGTTTATTCATAAATGTTATGTTAATACATTGACAATTTAGCCTTTTTGTGATACATTAGTGGCATCAGTTATCAAGGTGTGAGGTGGAACTTTCACAGATGGCGGACGATCGTTAACAAATCAGATTATTACAGTGCATGTCTGAATAAGACAAGTATTTTGTATAGATTTTTATAATTTCTTTCTCAGTCGAGAGCGGCGCGCCAATTAATCTAAATGATTGGTTGCCGCGCTGCTCCCGACCCCCTGGACAGCAACCGTGGCTTTGCCACAAATCCTGCCTAAGGGGAGACGAGGAGGAATTTGTAATGGAAAAGCTGTCAAGGCGTGTTCACCTCCACATTTTGTGGAAGTACCACGTCAAGGAGCCCTTCTGGGACTGGTGGTACGGATTCGCAATCAAATGCGGTCTCATCCCACAGTCTCACGATGACTACCCCAAGAACCGCATGAGGCGGTTCTGGTTCTGGATCCGCAGAGGCTGGAACAAGTTCTGGAGTTACATCGTCTTTCATGACGATGACAACGACGACAACGAGACCGAGGTCAACATGGAGACTGAAGACAAGGGCACGACGCCCCCCACGGGGGCTGCAGAGCCCTCATCGAAGCCGCCTGTGGCCGAAGTGCCTCAGCCGGACAAGACGAAGACTGACAAGAAGGTCACTGACGAGCAGGACGTCACCGAAAAGGTGACGTACTACAAGTCGGAGACTGCTGAAGCTCAGCCCCCGGCGCCTCGCAAGAGCAAGACCCAGACGATTCTGATCGCTGGGCTCGCAATGGCGTTGGTTCTGCTGGTGGTATGCGCCGCAGCCATCGTCGTCATCGTGTCGAACGGTGACAAGACCGTCGCGGTCGCTGATACGAAAGCATCGCCCGCGGCAAGTCCGACCGCAAGTCCGACGGCTAGTCCTACGACAACCCCGTCGGCTTCTGCGACAGCGAACCTCGATCAGAGGTTTGTCCAGCAGGACGTCGGCCTCGGTGACCTGAACAGGGTCATCGGGACAGGACTCCCTGGCAACACTGCGCCTGAGTTCACCGCTTAACCGGTCTCTTGAGCCCCGATGGGACATACCTGTCCACACGAGGAATGCTGCTTTGGGCTTCCGTTAAGGGAGCTCTCACAGCCAAGGGAACAACCAGCAAAGTCGGCAACGCGCCGGCTAGCTGGTACAACAGTGGGTACTCTGGTGGCAAGTTCGGTCGTGCTGCACATGCTGGAATCTCCGGCAATCGTACAGCCCTTATCGTCACCTTCAAGGACGGCAGCAAGTTTGTCGCTCTCAGAAGGTGCGGTAACTTGGCGTTCCCTGGTAAGGGTAAATTGCCGGTCGTTCCGACCGACAACCTCGCCAGGAAGATTGCCAGCCAGGACCCCTACGCTCAGGGCAATGCCCCTGTCGGCGGTGGTCAGAACGCAACAAAGGGTCCTGGGCAGTACACCAAGACGCCGAATAAGCCTGGCAAGACGCCTCGGCCCAACCCGACGACACCGGCGCCCAAGCCTACCGGAGCCGCGACGCCTGATCCTCAGCCGACGCCGACACCGGATCTCCCGACTCCGGTAGCAACCGGTACAGCACCCCCTCCGGGGATGTGATTTCTCGAAAATCGCTGGCGTCAAGCCAGTGATTGGGCATTCCCCAGCCCATTGCGCCGTCATTAACGCCCGTTACGGCCCCTATGATCGGGGTTAGTGACTCGAACGGATTGTGCCCATGGTACAACCGACTTCGTGACGCAAGAAGAGCGGGAGTGTGGCACCCCACGCCACACTCCCGCTCAACGGGGAACTAATCTATACAACACTTACAACATCTCCAAGGAATCAATTCCTGCTTGAACGCCTAGCGTTCGCAGTCGAGTCGACTACTTGTGATTCACCTTAGTGGATCGACATGCACGTTGTAACAATCTGATTTGTTGCGCCTTTAACAATTCGGCATTCACATCATCATATCTTTAGTTAATTAATTTATGTTCATAACATTGATTCTGTCTGCGAGGCGAATCAAAGAAAAGGAGTACCTAGTAATGGGTAAACTAATGTCAATTTTAAATCGCGCTCCCAAGCGTACGAGTGCAGTGTTTGCGATAATTGCAGCCGCTCTTATCATTCCTGCAACCCTGTTCGCATGGGGACCAACCCGTCCAACATACACGATGGCACATCCTGCCGATCACGTTACGTTCGACTCAATTACCGATAATCCAAACATCGGTGACGAACGCAATTTCGTGGGAATCCGCGAAAAAGGCACAACAAACAAATTTACGGATGATATGACCGTTCAAAGCGGCAAAGAATATACGGTTCGCATGTACGTTCACAATAACGCAGCAGCCAACCTGAAACTTGTCGCCGAAAATGTAAAAGCAACAGTCAATTTGCCAACAACTACTGGAAAATCAATCACAGTTGATGGTTTTATTGATTCAACCAACGCTTCTCCAAAAGAAGTTTACGATAGCGCTAAATTTACCAGCAGCACAGATTTTAATCTGGCGTATGTAAAAAACAGCCTAATCTTTGAAAACAACGTAAAAACCTTTACTCTTCCTGAAAGTATTTTCACCAGCACTGGTGCGAAACTTGGATACACCAGCATGAATGGTCAAATCCCTGGATGTCTGCAGTTTGCTGGCTATGTCAGCTTTACTGTTAAACCACAATTTGCCCCAAATTCCTCATTTACGATGAGTAAAATGGTCAGCAAACACGGTGCAAACACCTGGGCTAAAAGCTATACAGCTAAACCTGGTGAAACTGTTGACTACTTGATTCAGTACAAAAACACTGGAAACATGCAAGAAGACGGCGTCACAGTTCGTGATACCCTACCAGCCGGTGAAACCTATGTAAACGGTTCGACCGTCGTTGGTAACTCTAACTTCCCAAGCGGGAAAACTATTAGTGATAATATCGCTAACGGAACAGGTGTCAACATCGGTTCATACGGTGTCGGTGCAAACGCATGGGTAATCTTTAGTGCCAAAGTTACTGATAATGACAAATTACCAAATTGTGGCGACAACACCCTTGTCAACAAGGCTAATGTAAACGTTGCTGGATATTCGATTACGGATACTGCCAACGTCGTCGTTAAAAAAGAGTGTGAAAAACCAAAGGAACCTGTATTCACTTGTGATTCATTGACAGCAAAACTGATCGACGAAAACAAGTATGAATTTAAAGCTAAAGCAACAGCCGAAAACGGCGCAACTGTCAAAAACTATAAATTTGACTTTGGCGACAATTCGAATACAACCGTTACTAACCCAACGGTTACACACACTTATGCAACAAAAGATGCTGAGTATACTGCGATTTTGCACGTTACCTTCAATATTGACGGAACTGAAAAAACCGTTACCAGCGAAGCTTGTAAAGTAAAAATCAAAGTTAACCAACCTCCAAAAGAGTGTAAACCCGGAATCCCAGAGGGTGATGTCCGGTGTGAAACTCCAAAAGAATGTAAACCAGGTATCCCTGAAGGTGATAGTCGATGCGTGGAAACTCCAGTTACTCCTGTAACACCAGTAACTCCAGTTACACCATCAGAACTTCCAACCACAGGTGCCGGTGCAGATATTTCTGCCTTCTTCGGACTTGGATCATTGGTTGCGAGTGCCGGTTACTACCGAGCAAGTCGACGCCGAGGATAATTTAATCCCCTGGCCCGAGTCTGACCGCTCAAACTTCTGAAGCGATTCAGACAAACAATTGCCCCCGCTACAATGCGGGGGTATTTTGTAATCTGGTATAATCGTACATATCATGGGAAAGAATAAAAAAAAGCGAAACAAAGTTTATACCGGCGTTGATGCCGCTATGACTAAACCGGTAATCACCAAAATTTCAGCCGTTAACCGTAACAAACCCTCTCAGTGGTGGTTTGATCATAAAAAAATCGCCAAGCCAATCTTGTTAATAGCGGGAGTGGCTATTTTTGTAATTGTTATTATAATTGAAATTATCAGACTAATAGCAGGGTTTTAGTTTATTTTATCGGTAAGCGGAAACCGAATGTACTGCCTTTACCTTCGGTTGATTCAAAGATGATTTTTCCGCCGTGGGCGTCAATCACCCGTTTAGCCAGATAAATGCCTACACCTGTGCCATCTGGGCGCTGGACCTTGGCGTTCGCAGCCCGATAGAATTTAGCAAATAACTTGTCCTGTTCGGCCTTGGGTACTCCAATTCCGGTATCTTTAACCGTAAATACAATTTCATTGCCTTCAACACCCAGGCTGATTATTATTGACGAATCCTCATGCGAATAATAAATCGCATTGTCAGCGAAATTCATGACGACCTGACGGAATTTGCCCTCGTCAACTTCCACGACTGGGAATTTATTTGGTTTTTTATAAACCAGTTTCATACCCCTGGCGGTGGCGTTTGGTCGCAGTCCGTTCATTTCTTCATCAACAAGGACCGAAAAATCAACCGATTTTTTATCAATAACGAATTTACCTGATTGAATTCTGGAAACGTTTAGGAAGTCATTAATCAAATGAACCATATTTTCACTACTCATAAACGCCTGATCCAATAATTGCTTTTGTGAAGGCGAAATCTTGCCCGCATCACCCTCGATTACCATGCTTATATAGCCCTTGACACTCGTAAGGGGCGTTCTCAGCTGGTGTGATGCCATACTAATGAATTCGTCCTTTATCTCGTCAAGTCGGCGTAGAACAGCGTTGCTGGACCGGAGTTCTTTGGTAGCGTTGGCGATTTTTTGTTGCAATGAGGCATTAAGTTCGCGAATTTCGTGAATTGACAGTGCGTTTTGAACTGCAATAACCAGTTCGTCGCTGATTGTATTCAGTGCCTTGATATCGCGATGAGTATAACCTGAAGTCTTGTGTTCACCCAAACATAAATATCCGATAACCGCGTCATCCTGAATTAATGGCAAAACTAATTCAATCCGATGACTTATCATCATTCTTTTTACCGGGTCATCATCGTCAAACATTGACGCCTCAAAGACAGCCCTTTTACCTTGCGATTTCTGTTCAAACAAAACCGCATCGTGCCTAGGCAATTGCTTATGCCCCCTTGTCCCAGCCGAAACATAATGTCCGTCCGGTTTTGTAAAGATAAAGAAAAACGCTTGTTCAGCTTTTAATGTAGTCCCTATTTCATATGCAACTCGTTCTAATAATTCACGTAAATCGGTCGTAATTGACAGGGTCTTGTTCAGCTTTGCAAAGAAATCGTCTGTATTATAGTTGTCTTTGTAAAAAACCCTGTTGGTAATCTTGTCGAAAAAGCGCTTCAATGGCTGGAACGCAAACGCCAGAACCAAACTGATTACAACTCCACTAACAATTTGACCAGTGTTTGATTGTCCGATATTAAATACCGCCGAAATAACAAACGCTATAACTAGATATATTCCAGCTAAAGTGACCAGAACAAGCGAATAGGTTACGCTTCTGACAATCGCAAGTTTTACGTCAAACAAGTGGTGTCTTACTATCGCGTAAGTAGTAAATGCAACGAAAATTATTATCGAGTAATCACCTAGATAATAGAACTTTTGTGTGCCGAGTATTGGTAGAATTAGGTTAAATGTGACCTGAAGCATCGCATATATCGCAACCCCGACAAGCATGAATCTGATTTTTTCTCTATCAGATTTAGATGAAAGCTGGTATTTCTTCATCATATTATAGAACGATACTAAAATAAGTATGACTATAAGAGAATAGTATACCCACGCAAAGTCACCCGAAGTAACTTGATTACTCCAATCCGAAGTCGACGAAACAATCATGGGAGTAAAAATAATAACAATGCTGAAAACCGACATTAAAATGATTAAAAACATGTTAAACAATCTATGCCTTTTGCTTATTGTGCTTTCAAATGGAAAATGTTGAACGAAAAAGTAAAACATCACCAAAGCCAAAATTAAAAACATATACGAGAGCCTGACCAGATAGGTTGATGTCAAGTCGTTAAAAAACCCCGATAGATAATCTGCCAACATTGAAAAAATCAAGAGATTAATTTCAACAAACAATAGTTTATTCGCTTTTGATTTTTTGTCCGACAAAAGCACCCAGAAAGAAAGGCCTACTAAAATCAGTGTGAATGGGATTACAAAGAATGATTTTAATAAATCTATGTTTTGCATAACCCCACCATAAATGCAAAGATTTTTTTCATGTTACTCCGGTTTTCTAGCTTTAATTAAATGATACTGCATAATCATTTCAGAAAACAAATGAAGTTGAACAACAGTTGCTATTGTGCTTTTAAATGTAGTGTTCGAGACAATTCCGAGCATATTGCAGGTCCAATCAAATGGATAGAACACTCGCCCAATCTTGTTTATACGCTTTGCAGAGGGAATAATCTGGTCATTAACATTTTTATCATTTATCCCCTTAAACCCAGCCCGGCATAAATCATCGTGAAAATTTTCAATTTTTGATACGTTCGGCACAGCCCAGCCAACCATCCAATCATTCAGCATTAACTCGTCTGATTTTTGAATGGTTTTGTCATCCAGAAAGGCGTCTGATATTGTCAAGCAGCCGCCTGGTTTTAATATTCTGTACATTTCTTTTACGAAAACTGCCTTACTTTTTGCATAACACATACTTTCCATAGCGTAAATTTTATCAAATGAATCATTTGGGAAATCTGTGTTGCAATAGTCCATTAACTTGAAATCGACAAGGTGGTCCACGTCCCTTTTTTTTGCATTTTTAGTAGCCTGTTTTATCTGTTTTTCAACAATAGTAATCCCGGTCACCTTTGCACCGTAATTTTCCGCTACCCAAATAGCAGAACCGCCTACACCGCACCCTGCATCAAGCACTCTATCGTCTTTTTTAATTTCTAGCGCTTCGGCTGTTTCTTTGTTTTGATTTAACAATGCTTCGTGAAGTGTTTTTATACCTTTACCCCAAAACCCGTAATGCATTGCCAGATTTTTTTTGTTCATCCACAGCAGATTGTACGAAATCTGAGTTGTATCGTAATACTTTTTCGTGTCTTCTTTTACGTCTTCGCTCATAGTAGTTAAAATAAAACCTTCCCTATCAGTAAAAACGGCAACCATAACAAAAATTCACCGTCGACAATTGCGTTTGTATACATTTCTTTGCTGTTCATTTTGGAATTTAAATACAAGTAATAAATTGCATACGGTACGGTCAGCAACAGTGCCAATGAAAATACCGGCAAAACGTTTGCGTAAACCCCCCAAATAATTAACAATCCCGAGGCAATATTCAAGATGTTTAAAAATCGCATAGCTCCGTTTTCGCCCATTCTGATTGCAAAGGTTTTAAGCTCGCGTTTTTTATCACCTTCTATATCTTTGACATCACAGGCGGCGTTGCTGATAAAAATCCTAATAAAATAAAACGCAAACATTAGAATCGCTGCGGCACCTACTGGCACAGAATAATAAATAGTTAGGAAAAAGACCATCAACGCATAAAAAAACGCAGCGACAAAACTTTTGAACCCAATCACATATTTCGTCATTTTTTTGAAGAGTAACGTGTAAAGGGTCGCGATTACAAAAATTAAAACGGCGAAAAGCAGTGCTGCATAATTTGAATAAGATAATATCAGTAAAACCGAAATAGCTAAACAAATGGCAGTTATTGGATAAAAATATCTAACATATTTGTCCATAACTTTAACCCTGACTGGATTTGTCAGCGCATCATGTCCGGATTCATCGGATCGATTAAACAAATTAGCCGCGAAAACACACAGGTAAATCACAACCAAAAAATCCCAAGTAACAGAAATGTTTAAAACAACAGCCATAACATACAGCGCAACCGCATCGCCCAGCGCCAAAAAGTGCCCGCCATAAACAAACTCATCCCAGACTGAAATTGAGGCTTTTCTAATGTCAAGATATTTATTTTTCGCAACCTTAACCGGCATGTACTAATCTTATCACTACCGACAGATATTCGAAAGCGTTAGCTTTTTTCAGCTTTGGTAATTTTGCTGTGCAGTGTTTTTATAAAAAAGAACCCTGTTGCCAAGATAAAAGCTATGAAAAATGCAAACATTCCAAAAGGGAGTCTGCCAAAAATCATGACATATACATACGGAATCCACCAAGCAGCTATCGAAACTATTATGCCAATTCGGAGTTGATTTCTATCTATTTTCTTGCGTTTCAATTTATGATTTTCATATTTCAGCGCCGATTTTGCGATTAAGAAATAGCCAAAATACAGCGGTACGGCGCTGCCAAAAAACAAAATTAAAAATATCCATGGATTCACATGGTAAGTAGCCTCGGACGTCGCCGCAAAATCTTGCAGATATTTTACTAATGAATTAATAATATCCACCAATATTTCCTACCTATTCGCCCATTATTTGCATTTGGACTTTACGGTCACGGGAATGGTCTAGTTCAATAAAGAAAATCCGTTGCCAATCACCAAAAGTAACTTTGCCACCAACCACATTCAACGTGACATTCGTCGGTAAATAGGCCGCCAAACAATGCGAATGGCCATTTTTATATTCATCCAGCCCGTGCATATGAGCAATTCTGATATCAAAATCATTGTGCCCATAATAGGCGTCTTCGCGCGCAAGTTCACGGAAGTGTTTTTTCATGTCTTCGATTAATAACGGTTCGTCTTCGTTAACGATTATTGACGTAGTTGTATGCAGGGTTTGGATATTGACGATGCCGTCTTTGACACCCGATTCGGCCACAAATTCATGAACTTTATCAGTAATATCCAAGAAATCCAGTCGTTCTTTTGTTTTATAGTTCAAAGTTTTGTGTTTTATAATCATTTTTTAATTCTGGACCTTAATTCGTCCTTTTGCAATCAATCGGTCAAGTTCAATCTTGAACCAAATAGTATATTTATCCGGATTTGCGGCCATGTCATCCTGGATGTCTTTGATGGCCATCCATTTATAGTCCGCGACTTCTTCTGGGTTTGGATGCACGTGGCCGTTATAATCCCCGACTAAAATTGCGCAAATTTCGTTTTCCGCACCAATATCCTGATATTTTTCGTGGTATTGAAAAGTATCAGCATTTTCAAGTTTGCAAGTAAATCCAAGTTCTTCGGTAAGTCTGCGTTCACCGGCAGCTTCTTGGCCTTCGTTTTCAAACGGATGACTGGCACAAGCACTATCCCAAACAAGCGGCCACAACATTTTACCAGCACTCCGTTGAGTAACTAGTGTTTCGCCATTTTCATTAAACACTAAAATCGAAAAAGCCCGATGTAATTTGCCTTCGCCTAAATGCGCAGCAACCTTTTCTTCTACGCCAACTTGATTGTCGTTTTCGTCAACCAAAACTACGTTTATCATTTATTTACTCCTTTTAACTATAAAGTTTGCAAGTTCACCCAAATAGCCAGTTGCTTCATTTTGTGGTAACTTTCCAAGTGCATCCATGGCTTTATTAATAAAATATTCAGCCGTTTTTTCAGCGTCAGATTTTGCATTGGTTTTTTCAACCAGTTCAGTCACTTTTGCAACGTCCTGGTCTGTAACTTCGTTTGAACCCTCTAATAGGCTTGTGATGAAATTTTTGCCCTCGTCGTCTAGTTTTTCCAGAGCCAACAAGATAATGTAATTGCCCATCTTTTTTTCAATAATATCTTTGCCGACTTTTTTACCAAACTCTTTTTCGTCAGCAAATATATCCAACATATCATCGCGAATCTGGAAAGCAATGCCGATATTGAAGCCGAATTCACCCATTAATGCGACCTGTTCATCAGTTGCATTAGCATAAATCGCCCCAGCTTTACAGCTGGCTTGCAAAAGGATCGCGGTTTTTTGACTAATCATCTTGAAATAGTCATCTTTTGATATTACTTTGTATCTGTTATTTACAACGTAATCCTCGTCGGTGCGTCCGGAACGTTCAAATAAAATATCCTTGATCTCGCCATCGACAATAATCTTTAGAGTTTTAGCATAAAGTTCAATTAGTTTTTTACTGTTATTGACATTGTTCAGACTTGAAAAAATCGAAGCCTGATAATCAATTGCGACACATTCAGCCATAGATTTTCCGTATTTTTTCCAAACCGTCGGTTGGTCGCGACGAACCTCAGAATGATCGATAATATCATCAATAACCAACGTCGAGTTATGCAAAACCTCAACGGATGCGGCCGGATAAAGTAACCCATTTACATCTCCACCAAAAACTTGGCCAGAAAGAATCACTAATGCTGGTCGAATGCGCTTGCCGCCCAAACTACACTGATAAAAGACCATTTCAGACGTACTATCATCAACATTTTCTGTTAGGATTTGTTTTATTACCGGTTCGACTGCATTACTAATTTCAATCAATTTTTCTTTTAATGTGGTGTTCTGCATTTATGCCTCATTATTTTAAGGAAGCGGACCAAGAGTTCGGCTTCTATGGTAATTATTCGTAGTTTATTATACCATCAAAGTATGACAAAAATAGCTATTATCGAAGACGATCCAGTAATAAGCCAGATGTATCGATTCAAATTCGAAGCCTCGGAGTTTGAAGTCCAGTTGGCTAATAACGGCAAGCGTGGCGTCGAAATGGTTAAAGCCTTTCAACCTGATTTAATCCTACTGGATTTGCAAATGCCGGAAATGGGCGGTGCCGAAGCACTGGAAATTATTCGCAAAAACGAATGGGGCAAAAACATTCCAGTTATTATCCTAACCAATATGGGCGAGGAGGAATCTCCTAAAAAACTTCGCGAACTTGGTATCCATAGTTACATCGTCAAAGCTAATCTGACACCAAATCAAGTCTTAAAACGCGTTCAAGAAGCATTAGATATAAAATAAAAATTAAGGAGATTTATGGGTAAATCATTCCAGATAAAGCTTATCTTGATATTATTCGTGGCCGCGCTAACCTTTGTTGTAATCGTACCGACAACAACTCGGGCCTGCGCCTGTGGGATGTTAGTACCCGAAGCAAATCAACAAATTGCAATGTCAGGCGAACAGGGTGTTGTTGTTTTTGATGGTTTAAAACATAGTGAGCAAATGGCAATTGATTTCCAATTCGATGGGACCAGCTCCAGCACAGCGCTAGTTGTACCTACTCCCGTAAAGCCAGATATTAGCCAAATTAAACAAGTGGTTTTTGATGATTTAGCTGAATTGGTTGGACCGACAGAAGGACCGGTCATGTCGAATAGTATACAGGGAAGCGCATCAGACAATTCGGTCCAAGTACTAGAACGAAAAACCGTTGGTAATTTTGAAATCGCCGTTTTGAAAACAAACTCGTACAAAGACTTGTTTGATTGGACCAAAAGTAATGGTTTTTATCTGGAGGCCGAAGCAGAAAACCCGGTCAGAACCTATATTGAAAATGGTTTTGTTTTGAACGTAATCAAACTTAAAAAAGATGCAAATACCAGCGATATTAACCCATTAAAATTCACTTTTTCAACTAAAACCATTTTCTATCCCCTGATGGAGGTCAAAGACAGCCGGGACAACCAAAAAGACAAATCGTTGAAACTTTACCTATTAACAGATGGGAAAATAACAGATCCGTCGATAATATCTGACTATAATGCAGAAATCGTAAATGAAGAATTCTCCGCTAATACATTAGGCCAGACTATCACTAAAACCAGCGAATCAAATTTTTCCAATCTAAACTTTACTGCCAGAAAATACTTTATGACATACATAAACACATTTGACTATTCAACAGACGCATCACTTACGCTGGGGCTTGGAAACCCAAGTGCCAAAAAATATAAACCGTTAGGATTAAACTATTCCAAGCCCGTAACAAACATCGTCCCAAGATGGGCATATCCGATTGCAATCGCCGCCTTTCTGGTAATCCCACTGACATTTTTCTTCGTATCAAAACAAAATGCCTCGGTAAAAAAAGTTGAGCCTAAAATTGCGACATTACCAATTGACCCGCTTGACGACAAAGTCGACGGTCATATGCCGGATAATCCTGAAGTGAAATAACTTAGGCCAATCTGTTTTTTGAACGTTTCAAACTTCTATCGGTATGTATGGTCCCAGGTATTAATCTGTAGGCAAATCTTTTTTCGGGGATATATACCATTGGATTTGCTATGACGTTATCGCATTTTGGACAGATTAATAAATCTGCTTGCTTTAAATTGGATGACGTTATCCCAGCCGTTCTATCGGCAAGTTTTGTCGGCCAAACGATTCTGTCTGCATAACAACGTAACAGCCCGCCCTTACCGTCTTTTTGATATATCATAATAGGTTCGTTGCAATTAGCGCATGTAATGTATAAGAATTTCGAATTACCGTCTCGAGATTTTAAATAACTGTCTTTTTTGATTTTGAACTCTTCTAATGGGAATTCCATAATGCCTAAATATCTTGTTTGCCTTTTTTATTAGCCACTTTTTGGGCTGCTATGATAACACTGTCAAATAAAGCCGCAACAGTTAGTGGGCCAACGCCGCCAAAAATCGGCGTAATTGTTAGATTTGAACGCTGTCGCACACCATCAGCTATATCCCCCACTATTTTTCCATCTTGAGATGCAGTACCAGCGTCAACTACAACTGCGCCTGACCGAATCATTTCACTTTTTATTAAACCTGGGACACCGGCAGCGGTTACAATGATATCCATTCCTATTAGAGCTTTCGTTAAATCGGGTGTTTTAGTATCGCAAATCGAAACGTTATATCCAGCATTTATCCATAGTCTCGCTAGCGGCGCACCAATAAGTTTGCCCTTGCCAACGATAGCAATTTTTTTATCATTTAAATCAATATTGTAGCCGTTCAGCAACCAATCAACGGCCGTTGCAGTTGCCGGAATGTATGCAGATTTATCACCTAACCCGTCAACGTCTTTGGCTGGTTCAACAGCATTCAGGGCATCGCTTGTTAAAGTAGCGTCGGCAAGAGGTAATTGAACAATTATCCCATGGACATTATCGTTACGATTTAGCTTTTCAATTTGTTCTAAAATATCATCAGCTGTTGTGTCTAAAATATCAACATCAATCAAAATATCTTCGCCATAGGCAGACTTCAACTCTGCATATTTATTGATTACCGAATGCTCGCCCATCTGAACAATTGTTAAATGTGGAAAAACTTTCCATGTCTGACGCAGTGCGCGCACTTGTTTTGCTTGGCGCTCTTTAATAAAACCCGCAAGTTCTGAGCCATTCAAAATTTTAGTCATTGAATCTAGTCTAACATTTTTGGGATAATTGACACAAGCTGTAATTTATGTTAGAATGAAAATAAGGTAAATGTAAAAATGTCATTCGAAAAATACAAAATAACTGAAGCTACCCTGTTGGCAAAACCAACGGATATTCCAGATGATCATATTGCCTATAACCCTTCCGCCATTTGGACTGTCGAAGATAAAGTCGGAAAACCCCATGACATTATGTACGTCAGGGTCGAACCTGACACCGCTAACTCAAAAGAATCACACCTTGGTAAATCTCTAGCTATACCCTATATTGTTGATGTCGGAGATTTTCGTAAACCACTAGAACCATACTATGACGCCCAAGAGATACGGGGCGAAGACCCGGCACTAACTCGCATCAACAGACGACTTGCAAACGGTGCAATCGAAAATATCTGGTTGTTAAGTGTGGTTGACGCTCAACCATACCCTTTTAAGCCGAACGAATTAAGAGATTTACATACGCGGTTTTATGCCGGCAAAAGTTTAGATGCATTAGAACACGTCGCGGATGGGCCCGAGGGAATGAAGGATATCCGAGTTGTTCAAGGTGCTCCTGAATCAACCGAACTTCATGTCTTTGGGCGACCCAGATTAAGTGAAGCTAACGGTAATATAACCCATACAATTGTCGATGGTCTCGAAAATCTGAACGCCAAGGCCATTTTAGATGCACCGTATGTTGATGAAAGGATGTTCCCAACGATTAAAGGCGTTTGGGGTGGTGTAAATGATGCTGTACAAGTTGGTCGGGACAGATACATTCTAGCCTGCCACCGCGCCTGGCGAACCGGTGAACACAGCGTTCACTATGAACCGGTACTTTTTGGATATGACGTCCACAAAAAAAGAGTTGTTGATTTAGGAATTTTAGCTACGGCCGGTGATTTCCCTAAGGGTAAAGTAAAGAACAACGAAGATGTAGACCTTCATGATGTTGTGTTTACCGGCGGCGGTTATAACGGCGGACTTGATTATATGACTTTTGGTGTTGGCGACGGTTCGCTTGGAATCGGAAAACTGAAAAAACACTCCTAGGCCTCATTGATATTGTACTTGCGTAAAAGATAGCCACTACTATACAATAAACATAAGTATGAACGAAAAGGATGGGCAAATGTTAGATTTTGAGCGCTTTAGGCGGGCAACGAATTATTTAAATGCTGCGCAAATATTTTTACAAGATAACTTTTTGCTAGAACGACCCCTAACATTTGAAGATGTTAAGCCGCGTCTGCTCGGTCACTGGGGCTCGGGGCCAGGCGTTAATTTGATTTATGCTCATTTAAATAAATTAATTCAAAAAACCGGTCAAGAAATGATGTTCGTATTGGGGCCGGGACACGCCTTTCCCGCATTACAAGCCAATCTGTTTTTAGAGGGCAGTCTGGAAAAGTTCTATCCGAAAGCAACCCATACAGCCGATGGCATCGCCTATATTTGCAAGAATTTCAGCTGGCCATATGGTTTCCCCAGTCACAGCAACCCTGGCACACCAGGTGTTATTTTAGAGGGTGGCGAATTGGGTTATTCCCTATCGACGTCTTATGGTGCCGTCCTTGATAATCGGAATTTAATTGTTGCCTGTCTGGTTGGTGACGGCGAGGCCGAAACTGGTCCGGCTGCCGGTGCTTGGCATTTGAATAAACTGATTGACCCAAAGACAAACGGCACAGTATTACCTATTTTGCATCTTAATGGCTATAAAATATCCGCTCCGACCGTTTTTGGACGTATGTCCGATGACGAACTGAAATCGCTATTTTGGGGTTACGGTTATGAACCACGATTAGTTTCTGGAGATAATCTGGATGAACAGCTAGAAGAAGCGCTCGATTGGGCTCACAAATTAATTTGGAGCATCAAAGAATCATCAGATGAAATTGTTTCGCCTCGAATGCCGATGATTATAATGCGCTCCTTAAAGGGTTGGACTGGTGTCAAGGAGCTTAATGGCGACAAAATCGAAGGCAATTGCCTTTCACACCAATTAGTTTTAACAAATGCCAAATCCGATCCGAAACAGCTACAGATGTTAGAAGATTGGCTAAAATCATATAAATTTGAAGAGTTATTCAATCGCGAAAAAGGTTTTGGCGACTTTGTCGAAAAAGTATTGCCTCCGGCTGACCAACGTATGGGTATGAATAAACATGCCAGGGGCGGTGAAGCAGTTTATAAACCATTGATTTTGCCGTCAGCAGAACAATTTGCTGAGGATGCATCAAAACCGGGCACAATCGGTTCGTCCAGTATGCGACGGGTTGGACTTTACTTGAAAGAGGTTTTTGAACTTAACAAAGACAGTCGAAATTTCCGTTTTATGTCACCAGACGAAACATATTCCAATAAACTAGACGAGATTTTCAAAGCCGCTAGTCGCGCTTGGGTTTGGCCTCACAAAGATTGGGACAAAGATATGACTACCGATGGGCGTGTTATGGAAATGTTAAGTGAACACAATATGCAGGGCTTGGTCCAGGGCTACGCTTTGACCGGACGCCATAGCATGTTTGCCAGTTACGAAGCTTTTCTGACTATTGTCAGTTCTATGGTTGATCAGTACGGCAAATTCCTAAAACATATGAATGAATATGATTGGCATGGCGATTTCCCATCGCTTAACTACATCTTGACCAGTTCCGGCTGGCGCCAAGACCATAATGGATTCAGTCATCAAAACCCCGGATTTATCGATGACACATTGCGTCGTCAAGGCGATTATGGCAATGTGTATTTCCCAGCTGATGGCAATACGACGTTGGTTGTTTTGGAAAAGATGCTAAGTTCTACTAGAAATATCAACGTCATGGTTGCCGGGAAAACGTTGGAGCCACGATGGCTGACGACCGAACTTGCAAAAAAACAGTTTGATGAATGTATAATGACCTGGGAATTCGCCAGCGATCCTAACCCCGACGTAGTGTTGGTTGGAATCGGCGATTATCCTACCAAGGAAGCGCTGGCTGCAATTAGTCTAGCAAAAAAGGAATACCCAGAAGCCCGCCTACGTTTCGTCAACGTCAGCTCGCTGACAAGTGGCAGACATAGTCACGGTATCGGACGTCGTGGTGAATATGTAGCGGAAAAAGAATTTGATCGTAACTTTACGACCGATAAACCGGTAATCATAACTTTCCACGGTTATCCTGAAACGATTAAATCAATCTTTTTCAATTACAATGTCGACACAACACGTTTCGACGTTCGCGGCTATATCGAACACGGCAGTACTACAACGCCGTTTGACATGCAGGTTCGTAATTTGACTAGTCGTTATCACCTGCTGATTGCCATTTTTGAAAAACTGGCTGCAGGCGGACATATACCGAAAGAAAAAGCCCAAGACATAATCATAAAATATCAGAAAAAGATTACTGAAAATACGGAATACGCAAAAATCCACGGTGCCGACATGACCGAGATTAACTCGTGGACGTGGAACGGTGAAGGTATTGCTCCTGACATCGCAAAAATGGCTGATTCAGTAATCGATGCTTAGATGAGTGCGATCGTCAAACACATTTCTTGTCCAGATTACCGTTTTAAGAATTTGGACTTAGTTAAGGTTGGACAATGTATTGATAGTGCACTAATTGATGGGTTTGAGAATCAAAAAATTGTTTTGCGCGGAATTCAGTCAGAAAAACATGATTTAACGAAGGCGCAACTTATTGAACTTATCTTAGATATAGGTATCGACAGAAGCGATTTAGATAACAAAAATCAGGTAAATGTGGCGGACCGACCTATTGATTTGTTCGGTTTTGCGTGCAAGGTAAGCGGTCCTATGTCATTGACGGTTTTAGAAGGTTTTCATAAATGGAAGCCAATGTCATTAGAGCGACCACAACTACGGGCTGATGTTTGGATGGTTTACGACGCTGACCAATTAGAAAATGTTGAATACAACCACGGATATTATAATGTTAAAGCCCGAGATGGTTATTTATTTAAAAACCCGGATAACAAACCGGGGGCACTACTTGGAGTTTTAGTTATTGATTAAAACTGATCGGTTTTTTCGTCAATAAATTTGGTCCACTGTCTGATTAGACGCAGTATTGTTTTTAACGGCAGTTCAATAAAAGTATCCATCGCCAGTGCAACTACATTAACTTTTTGATATTTATCAGATATCCATTTACCTAGGAATGTAAAAGGCGCAAAGATTAATTCACGTGTAGTCGATATTACGCCTTGTTTTACCGCGACCAGTTCCAATTCTCGCACAATTCGTGATAACCGAAATCCCAAGAAACTAGCTGCGGCAATGAAAATAAAGAATATTAGTCCGTTAACTATGTTGAACCCAAGTACATACAGTAAATTTGCGACCATTGCAAAAATAATCAAAAACATCAAAGTGTAGGCAATTGAAAAACCAATTGGATATTTTTTTGTTTTGAACGCTGGATACAAACTAGGATTTGCCTTTGCGCTATACAGCATATCATCGGCATATGCCCTTATTGCCTTGGCGTTTGTAGTTCCCGGAAGTTTAAAACCAAGTCGTAAAATTGCCAAATATAAAATTGGCGACAACAAATTAACTACAAATGGCGTAACAATTAAGGCGCCCGTGGTAATCAGGTCGTATGGTACTTCGATTGCAACACCAATTAGGGTTTTAGTAATAATCAAAAATACAATACTTTTTACCAAACCCTTGTTTAATTTTTGTTTGGCTTTTTTGTATTCTTTCTTGATTTGGTCGGCATATGCTCTGTCGAAACGTACGCTGTCGGTCAGCAGTTCATCAATTTTGTTGTTGTCCTGAATCATATTGCGAAAAATTCGCAGCGGTGCACCGTATTTATTGACATACAGGGTGATTTTGTTTGTAACTTCGGAAGAAAATAGATCGTCTATGCTTTGATGAAAATGAGCGTACGCATTGATGTTTTTATCGGACGTGTTGTAAAGTTTCTGCATGTCGTATCGTACTGCTGCTAAATCAGATTTGAATAATGCTCGATGAATGGCAATATAAAGGCTAACCTCAAAATTGTCATCTATTGGATTGCTGGATTTGAAGGATTTTTTATTCAAAATAGAGTTATAGTGGTGATACGCAAATTGGATATATATAGGTTGAATCAGATTTTTAACCAAAATATCTTCACTGCCAATTGACAGTAAATCCAATGTCCAAGTACGAGCAACGTGTTCGTCAATTCCGGCTGTTTTCAAGCGCCAATAATTGTTGTAATGCTTATTAATAGCATCGCCCAATGTATCAATGGTCTCGGTTGGAAGTGTATTATTTTTCAAATAGCCCGATTGAGTCAGTTCGATAATTAATTCTTCGGCGACAGACTTAGCCGACAATGAATGGTTATGAAAAGAAACACTACGAACAAAAAACCGACGAATTGCGTTTTGAATTAACAGATGTTCCTGAGCGTATTCGGCGGCATTACGCAATTGTTCATATGCGGCCGATACCACCCCACCTACTCCGGCAACATTAATTGTCCTACCATTATATTCAACAGCGTCGGCAGCTTTGGCCTCCGCTAATTGGCGGCTTAGTTGCAGACCATTTGCATTTAATTTTTTGTCCATAATAACTTTATATAGTTTAGACTGTTACAGACGTTTATTCAATGGGTATGGTCTGATATATAAGGTGTTACAGTTTTGCGTTAATCTCGTCTTGCCTGACTTTTATTATCTCCCGGAGTAGGGATTCCGGGATTTGGTTATCAATTGTGAATCTGATTGCACCTTTGGAAATTTCAAATTTTTTTAACTTGTTTTTTAATACCCCGACGGCTGTCCCGCCAGGATATAAACTAAGAAAATGTTCGTGGGCGGCAAATCCGACAAAAAACTTACCTTTGTATTTGAATCCGGGTACACCGTAAACCATCGCCTCTACGACCGAAGGTTCTATCTGTTTAACAACTTCCCTGATAACTTCTAGTGCGGACCCCGCAGGTTCACCCGCACTTATTATATAGTCGTCAACAACTGTCATTACATGCCCATTGATGACATGTCGGGTTTTAATAGTCCAATCAAATTCATTTCTGAATCTCGGACATAGGCTAGACGCCCGACGCCAGGTACTTCCATGGCCGGGACATCAATTCGCCCACCGTTTGCGGTCACTTTTTCGAGTGTTGCATCAACATCATCGACTGAAATTGTGCAGACAAATGCGTTCGGTGATGCTTTGTCGTCCGATGGTGCTGGCGCATTCCTTTTCATCATGCCACCATTAACACCTACGGTTGCTGGGCCCTCTGTCACCTTTCCTCCCGGATAGACTAAGGTGTAGTCATAGTCCTTCCTATAGTCAAAGGCCCATCCAAGGACCTCTGTATAAAATTTCTGTGCACGTTCCAAATCGTCAACGTATATTTCAAAATGAACGATATTATTTCCCATATTTTACCTCCTGATTAAGTTTCCTAATCATATTCTAAGCTTTTCAGCTGACTTTTTGCTTAGGTTTTCGTAATCAATCGGGCGACTTCTTTGGCGAATCGCTTCCCAACGATATGATCGACGGCCAGAAGTTTTTTCACTGTTACGTGTCGATATTCTGCCAATTTATCAACGCTTTCTGGAATCAAAAACTCATCTATCGAGCCGTATATGATACTTACTGGTATTTTCGCCTTCGAAATTTCGTCATACGTGTCTTGTTTTACTGTTGTATTCATCAGTGACAACCGAAAACTTTCCCAATTATCCTCGTTTACATCTATACCATCTTTGATTGATAGTAACTTTCGAAGTAGTTGTGAATTGTTAATTGTAAATTTCTTTTGTTCAGATATAAATTTATAGGCATCCAAATACAAATCCGTCCTGGTACGAGAAAATATTGTTTGCGAGTCGTCATCTGCGATATAAATAGGTGGGCTCAGCAGGTACATATGTTTTATTCCTTTTGGATAAATTGTGTAGTAATGAACGGCAACTATTGCGCCCATTGAGTGCCCGATTATTATAAACGGTTTTTTGATTCTTAAGTTTTCAAGTGTCTTGTGAACTGATTTGATGTGATCATCGACAGTATAATCCATACTCTTCGGCTTGGGCGATTGCCCGAACCCTAATAAATCAAGTGCTACGATACGATATTTGTCAGGTCCCAGCTGATTGATTAATATTTCCCAAGTTGTTGACGTTGCAGCTATCCCATGCAGTAAAACGATTGTCTGTTTATGTTTATCACCAACATCGTAGGCAACGTGAAGCACCGGTATTGGTCTTAGAATATTTAATAAATATTTTATCGGCCTAATCATATTAATAAGGCTGTCGGATAATTGTTTTTAGTTTCGATGGGTCGGTTCGTCGCGGATCGCTAAAATAGATTTCGTGATGATGTTTGTTAGTTTCGTCCAATTTACCACCTTGGTTTTTGATATATTCGTGTAGTTCCATAATCGTCGGGCCTTCGTCAGAATATGGACCCACGTACATCACTTGGGCTGAACGGCCTTCGACATAGGATTCGAAATGGATTTTATCAATTGATGCTGGTTTTTTCTTGTCAGCAACTTGCTTTACGGCAGTTTCAAACATTTGTTTAGTGATGACATCTGGCTGCATAATCATGGCGGTCCACAACCAATTACCTTTGTCTTTTTCGCTAAAATCAGCCATTTTTTCCGTCCACCACAAGCCCTCTAGTGGCATAACGCTGAAATCTTTGCCAAGTTCTTTTTTGCTCATAAATTTTAAAGTGTACGCAACCGGATACAATGTCTGAATTGCGTCCATATATTCCTGCGAGTTATTTGGGTCGCCATGCCCGTCAATCATCAAATAATTCATTTTTGGCATTTTGACGGTTTCATATTTACCGACTTTGGCCCCATAAAATTCTGATAGTTGTTTTTTGTAATCAATCTTTTCCATGAATTTTATTATATACCACTTAAACCTGTAAAAAAATTAACAGACCAAGGCGCATGATTGGTCGATAATTGATATAGAAAGGAGGTTAATTATGGAAGATATTGATCAATCAAGAACAGCTAGCGTACTTACGATAATAGCTGGCCTTTGGATTGCGCTTTCTCCGTTTGTCATTTCAGTGTCAGGATTTGCACTGTACAGTGTAATCGTCTTGGGCGCTATAATTGCCGTGGCCGGTGTTGTCCAACTACTTTGGGAAAATACTTTACCAAGTTGGATAAGTGGCGCCGCATCGGTTTTGCTTTTCCTTTTGGCTATCGCCCCAATGAGTCTTGGGGTGTCTGCTGTTTGGAATATGTTGATTTCAGCGATAGTTGTATTCGTACTCGCAGTCTGGGATGAAATTGAAGTCGCGCACTATGTCAGTGAAGGTCGCAGAAGCCATCAGAATTAACAAGTGCTAAAATTAATACAGAATGAAACGCCAGTTGAGACTAGTTTTAATCGTCAGTATTATGGCATCTTTTGTCGCCTTTTTGGATGGTTCTGTAGTAAATGTGGCATTACCAGCAATCGCTAGCAATTTGGGTGGCGGTCTGGCGGTACAACAATGGGTTGTCGATGCGTATTTGATTACACTCGGCTCATTAATTTTGCTGGCTGGTTCTTTATCTGATATTTTCGGAAGAAAACGAGTTCTTACGTACGGACTAATCGGATTTGGTGCGGCTTCAATACTTTGCGCTATATCTCCATCAAGTACTTTTTTGATTGTGGCCCGTGGGCTACAGGGCTTGGCTGGCGCATTGTTGGTACCTAGTTCGCTAGCAATAATTATTTCTTCGTTTTCCGGCAAAGCCCAAGGCAAAGCAATCGGACAATGGACAGCTTGGACGGGAATTTCCTTTATCATCGGTCCCCTTTTGGGTGGCTTTTTGGTAGATACACTTTCCTGGAGGTATATATTCGCAATAAATATCATACCGATTGCCGTATGTTTGTATTTAATATCACGCCTGGAACTGAAAGATAAAATTTCCAAAACCAAACTAGATACTGGTGGTGCAGTTTTATGTAGTCTTGGGCTTTTCGGAGTCGTTTTCGCGTTGATTGAGCAGCCGTATTTTGGCTGGTCAAGTGTGGTTATCTTGGCACCCTTAATACTGGGACTGATTGCGCTAGTAGCCTTTGTTTTTTATGAAAGCAAAATTTCCAACGCTATGTTGCCGTTATCGCTATTTAAAGTCCGTAATTTCTCGGCAGGAAATATTGCAACAATATCGATTTATGGCGGACTTTCTATTGCCACTTTTTTGATAGTAATTTTCTTGCAACAAGTTGGTGGTTTTTCGGCCCTTAACGCCGGGCTGGCATTAATGCCCGTAACATTGGTTATGTTCTTTTTGTCATCTCAGTTTGGAAAACTAGCTGGCAAATATGGACCAAGGTTGTTTATGACGTTTGGGCCAATAGTTGCAGGTGTCGGGTTCCTATTGATGTTAAGTATGAATACCCATGTAAATTATTTGACTGAATTACTCCCAGGAATACTGCTGTTTGCTTTGGGGTTGTCGATGACAGTTGCACCACTAACTTCGGCCGTACTGGGTGATATCGACACTAGACATTCCGGCATCGCGTCTGCTGTAAATAACGCCGTCGCCAGGATTGCCGGTCTGATAACTATTGCCATTGTTGGAGTAATTGTCGGCAGTAAAATTGATTTAATAGGTTTTCAAAAAGCAATCATTATCACCGCAATATTGATGTTTGCCGGCGGAATAATCTCATTCGTCGGTATTAGGAACAACCTTCAAAAAGAAGTGGTTAAATAAATTTTGGGATACGGTTATTCATTTGAACCAAGTAACAATATGGCAGCATAGTATTTGGGCTTGATAATTTCTTTATTCAAATGATCCGGTTTTAACTTTTCCTGATTTTCTATACGACACAACGACTACGCCACTAGGCGACGTGTGAGACTGAATTACTTTGAAACCTGCGGGGATTGTACCTTCGCCAAAAAGCCGCTTGCCGCTACCAAGAGTAATCGGATATATTTTTAACCACAGCTCATCAACTAAATCATTCTTCAGAAGTGTTTGAACCAGATTACTACTGCCATAGACTTGAAATAATGGTCCGTCTTGCTCTTTCAATTTTCTAATTTCGCTGACAACATCTTTATTTATCAGAACAGAATTGGCCCATTCCAGATTTACGTTGTTATTTGATACAACATATTTTTTTGCCTTATTCATATGTGCCGCCGCAAGGCTAGTTGATTCATCCTGATGTGGCCAATAAGAAGCGAATATCTGATACGTCTTTCGCCCTAGTAGCAAATCGAAAGGCATGTCCATCTGTTTAAACATGACCTCCCCAATATAATCATCAGAATAAGGAACGGTCCACCCACCGTACTTAAACCCACCGGACACGTCTTCGTCCGGCCCGCCGGGTGACTGTATAACTCCATCAATCGAAACAAACAATAGAACAACAATTTTTCTCACAAAATAATCTTAGCAATTTTTTTCATTACAAACTGTTAGGAATTTTACAAGTACAAATTCTCACATTATCAAATTGGACTCTCAATTATAATTGCATGTGTAGCCAATTAAGAGGAGGTTTTATGCCAGAAGTTATCTCAAAAGACGGAACAAAAATTGCTTACGACAAAATAGGAAAAGGGTTGTCAGTTATTTTAGTAGGCGGAGCCACTTCCACGAGTACGTCTGGCGCTGGTCTCGCAAAACTTTTGGCATATCGTTTTACCGTGTATAACTATGACCGTCGGGGCCGTGGTGATAGTACTGACACCAAACCGTTTGCGGTAGAAAGAGAGATTGAGGATCTAGAAGCTCTTATCGATGAGTCCGGCGACTCAGGATATATATATGGCATCTCATCTGGTGCGTGCCTTGCAATGCTGGCAGCTGCCCAGCTTGGCGATAAAGTTAAAAGACTAGCCCTATATGAGGCGCCGTATAGCGAGAGCAAGACTGCTGCATATGAATGGAGACAATACAGATTAAAGTTGGACAAGGCAATCGTAGCAGACCATAGGGGCAAGGCGGTGGAACTATTTATGAAATTAGTTGGCGTACCGGATGAAATGATAGTCGGGATGAAAAAGTCGCAGATGTGGCCGGGTTTGGAAGCAGTGGCGCCGACATTGCTGTACGATGCAGCGGAGATGGGCAAAGACCGATCAATTCCTGTTGAACAGGCAGCTAAAGTAAAGGCTAAAACACTCGTGATGGACGGTGGCGCAAGTCGAGAAACAATGCCGTTTATGGGTACCTCGGCTGAAAAACTCGCAAAGGTGATTCCGAATGCAACGCGTCGTACCATTGAAGGTCAAGGCCACGACATCAACTCGAAGATTTTGGCACCAGTACTAATCGAGTTCTTTTCTAAGTAATAGATACTATATTCCTAATATTCGTCGGGCTTCGCCATAATCTTTTACCAGTAAGTCTGGTGGGTATTCGAGCGTGCCCGACTCGAACAATTTGGTGTTATTTGGTTCAAACGCAACAGCAACAACCGTTGCTCCGGCTTTTTTAGCAGCAATTGTCCCTGGCGCCGTGTCTTCAAATACCAATAGACTATCGGCGTGAAGCCTTTTTTTAGCTAGATTATATGAATCCGGAGCGGGTTTACCATTTATGCCTTCACTTTTTATAGTATCTTCACCAATAATCAAATCCCTTGCAAAATATTTCAGCAAATCATATTTTTCTAAAAATGATGTGACAAACCTTTCTTGTGAAGTTGTAACCAAAGCCATTCTACCAATATATCGACTTGCGACTGATTCGACGAATTCGACGGCTCCTGGCATAGCATTGAAACCAGCTTCTGCTGCCTGCTCGTATAGCCTCATCTTTAAATCTAAAGCCTCTTGAACTACTGGATTTTCATTATACGGACCATTTTCCTTTATTACCCCGGCCTCGTGCAAAACCCCACCGATAATGTCAGATGAAGACGATCCGTATGTTTTACCCAGCTCATGCTGCTGTGCGGTTATATTCCCATATCCAAGTTCAGAAAAAGCTTGCAACCTGGCGGCGTGATGTGTTGGTATTGTGTCAGCAAGCGTTCCTTCGACATCAAAAGCAATTGCGTCATAATCTGATAGTTTCATTCGTCTCATCTGATTTAGTATAGCAAAAATCGTACGTGGGGCTATTTTTGAACAGTAAATTCAGCCTAAATTAAGCGTTATTAGTTATAATCTTATGAGTAAAATTAATTAACTTTAAAAGGAGGTAAAAATGTCCAATATAGTTGATTTTAATAATGTATCTACGGTTGGCCTAGAGTCTTCGCCAGTGGCAAAAGCTCTTGCTGGTTTACGCGCTAATGAAGCTCGTTACTTTTTTAACAAATATAACCACCAATTTGCGGTTACACCTGTTAGCGAAAGCCGGCAAACACTTGATTATGTAAGCCGAATTTTAAAAGAAGAGCGCGATATTGAGTTTGCCGCAAAACCACTGGAAACATCGAGTTTCCAGGTAGAAAATATAAAATGGGCTTACGTTTTTTATGAAGATGGCCTTGAAGTCAATGTCATGTATACAGTTGATAATCCCAAAAAACGAGCCGTCGGGTTCAAACTTTCCGATGGTATGGACGTACCAGCAGAGCTAGAAGAGAAATTCAAGTTTGCAAGACAAAAGTCTAGGCTGGCGGGAACGATTCGTGGTTCGTTTTTTGTGATTAAGGGCGAATATTAAAAAAGAGGAGCTGTAATATTACTTGTGCAGAATCTTGCGTAATGTTTCTGTCGGGAAAAGTATGAAAACGGCAATTGCTAAATATCCAAAGACAGCAATACCAGGTATGAATAGGCCAACTATAATTATTACTGCATACCCATACAGACTTGGCGTAAAACGGGCCGATATAACGTCAATATCTTCTTGCCCAGATTCTGCTTTTACAAGTTTATTTTTTTGAGCATATTTCCAGAGGAATGATAGGAGTATTGTAATTAGAAATAAAACTGTCCCATATAGAGTGGCCGCTACGCGTTCCTGGCTTGGATTGCCAATAAATTCAGCGAGTAGTTTTGACGGGAATGGTAAAAAAGATACAAACATTAGTATTAGCAAGTTTATTCTTGCCAAGCCTCTGTCTGAACGCTCTAGATGTTCGGTAATTGCAGAATGTGCAAACCACGCCGCACCGATAGTCGCGAAACTAACGAAATAGGCAAGATAAGCAGGCCATTGGCCAAGTAACGCTTTAAGCAAATCCTCTTCTGCCCCTTTTGGTACGCCAATTTCTAAGACTAATATTGTGATAGCAATTGCGAATACGCCATCACTAAAAGCCTCTAGTCTTGAAATACCAAAACCACGTATTCTTTCTTTCTGTGTGAGTCTAGCCATAATAATAGTATATCAAAAAAACAGAGGTAATAAATTCTTACTTAGCATAACCGTCATCAAGACATCCCAAATGAATGAGACCTACCGTAGATAGGTCTCATTCATTTGGAGGGCCAGGTGGGACTTGGTCACGTTCCGCGACCCCGAAAAAACTTCTTTGAAAACCAGTTTTCAAGAGTTTGTTTCCTTGCGACCCGCAGACTTGCGGGTCTCACCCACGACAGTCGTGGTTTCAAGCCAACAAAACCATCCCAAATGAATGAGACCTACCGTAGATAGGTCTCATTCATTTGGAGGGCCAGGTGGGACTTGAACCCACGACATTCTGCTTAAGAGGCAGACGCTCTAACCAGCTGAGCTACTGGCCCACGACAAAATTAGATTGTACACTATTACCCCTGTTGGTGCAATATATGAAAATATATATTATACAACAAAAGTATCTTTTAGAAGGTCCGTCCTTCTAAAAGTTAATCTATTCGGTAAAAGCGAGTTTCAGCAAGTTTTTTATAAGGTGTCCAAATTTGTTTGGCTTTTTTATGGGTCAAGGTCGACATCTTGATTAGAATTATTATCAACATCGTGAGGCCTGTGCACAGCAGTGCCGCCAGAAGTTTATAAATATACAATTCTCCAACGTCCAGCAATAAGATGAACGACAAGGTGATAGAAAACAGAATAATCATAATCATCCATTCGTTGCTGTAAACGCGGTTACTCAGCTGCATCGCGTAATTAGTGCGGTTCGCTTGATTCGCAATCAATCCGTTTAATAATTTGTCGATTTCTTCTTGGTGTTCGCCTTTGTAATCTAGGCAGTAGCCAATCAAGATTTCGTATTTTTCTTCGCCTCCGGCTGGTTTGCGATGCCGCATAACGTGATCAACGTAATCCAAGAACATTTGTTTAATGTGCTCGCGTTGTTTGACGGGTAGCTTTGCAACTCCGATTATCATGCCGAAAATCGCATTTGATTCTGCCCGAACAATTTTATGCAAATCTTCTATTCTGGCCTTTTGTGCCCCTAAAATCGGTGAAATGTAAAACCCGTATAAAAACGAGTTGACCGAGAATAGTGTTAATGCCCCGCCATCAAACTTGTAATGAGGAATGAACATTTCGATTACCGCGAAAAGTACAAATAGAATTATAAAGTAGTAGCTGAGCCTTATTTTGTTTAATAATATGTTGGTTATTGCGTTCATTATTGATTTTAGTTTAGCATAAAAAATAAACTATATTATAAAACAATTGTTCTCTTTAGAAGGTCCGTCCTTCTAAACCCTCGGACGAATATGCACACCCGGACGGATAGCGGCTAAAGCCCAAACAGCAGGACGGATATCGCCAGCAAGCTGTCTCTTCCGCTTGCTTATTCTGACAAAAGTAAACTTTTTCAGAATTTCGCTGCGCTACACCGAACCGCCGACCTTAGGTTTTGCAAACAAAACCTAATCGGCGATTCGATATCTTCAGATTACCAAAATAAAAATCCCATCGGTGATGGGGTCTTTATTTTGGTACACCCGGACGGATTCGAACCGCCGACCCTCTGTTCCGAAGACAGATGCTCTAATCCACTGAGCTACGGGTGCGTACCAGAGGTAATTATACCATGCATGGCTGTCTTGAGCTATAATAATTATGCATATGGAAATTCACACAAATATACCACTAAAAAATTACACCACGATGAAAATCGGTGGCAATGCCCGTTTCATGACCGAAGCTCGCACACCGGACGATATCCAAAAAGTGTATAGAAACGCCAAATCTCAAAATTTACCGATATTTATTCTAGGTGGCGGAAGCAACGTTATTGCCAAAGATGAAGGCTTTAATGGTATCGTTATTCGAATGCGCATACCAGGTTTTGAAGTGATTGCTGATGATATTAATAACGCGATTATAAAAATCGGTGCCGGCGAAGAGTGGGATTCAGTTGTCAAAAGAACGGTCGACATGAGACTTTCCGGAATTGAAACCATGTCTGCAATTCCCGGGACAGCCGGCGCAGCACCTGTACAAAATGTTGGAGCATACAATCAGGAAATTGCCGACACCCTGCAAAGCCTAGAAGCATATGACAGCGAAACTGACGCTTTTGTAACATTAAGACGCGATGATTGCGGCTTTGCTTACCGAGATAGCATTTTCCGCGGTAAAGCAAAAGGCCGATATGTCATAACTTCTATTACAATAAAATTATCAAAAAACCAGCCTGCCCCACCGTTTTATGACTCGCTTCAAAAATATTTGGACGAACACCAGATTAAAATATATACTACTGACGTAATCAGAGATGCGGTCATAGAAATACGTAAAAACAGACTACCCGACCCTGATACCGTGCCAAATAGCGGGTCATTCTTTAAAAACGCAATTGTCGAGAAATGGCAAGTTGACGATTTAAGCAATCAATATCTTGATATCCCGATTTTTGATTTGGGTGACGATAAATATAAAATCCCAACGGGCTGGTTAATTGAAAAAGCCGGATTAAAAGGTACTATATCCCATGGAATTAGGATATTCGACAGAAATGCCCTGGTTTTAGTTAACGAATCCGCAAAATCGTACAGCGACCTCGCTGCTGCAAGAGATGAGATTATTGGCAAAATACGTGACAAATTCCGCGTCCAGATACAACAAGAGCCACTAGAGATTTAGACCGCTTGAAAACCGCTTGCGATTTGACCCTAAGACGTTTATGATTATACATATGCGACGTCGTGGGTTTACTATCATTGAGTTGGTTATTGTTATTACAGTAATGGCCGCTTTAATAGCCTTGGGCGTTGTGAATTTGCGAAGTTCTCAGGCTAATGGACGTGACACTGAACGAAAAACCGACGTGGAATCAATCGCTCAGCAACTAGAAGCATATTACACGTCCGGCACAGACAACAGCACGGATGTTGGCGGATATCCCTCGACCTCGATTACAGCAACTCAGAATGCCATGACAACGGCTCTACGTGATGTCGACACCGATTCGCTGACGGCCCCAGGTTTAACCGACCCAATGACTCCAACTCAAACATTTATACCTGCTAGCTGTTCTGGAGCCTGCGTTCAAACGACCGCGGGAGTAACTCCACAGCCAAATATCAATCAATACGTCTATCAACCTTTGCATAGTGACGGGACGTTATGTAATGATGCCGTGGAGTGCCGCAAATTCAATCTGTTTTATAGGCAAGAGGTTGATAATAATGTAATTATGGTGACAAGTTTAAACCAATGAGATATAAATCTAATCAGTCAGGCTTTTCAGCAGTAGAGTTATTAATTACTTTATTTATCGCGGCTGTTTTTTTGCTCTCTGGTTTTGAACTGTATACAGCCATAATCAAGAACGGCGGTGAGGCACGAATGATGGCCAGTGCCAGCAGCGTTGTTACGGATTATATCCAGCGCTACAAGTCAACGGCAACCAATCCTTGCACTGCACAAACACCGCTGACAAATTCACCAATAACTGTATCCGGGTTATCGAATGTGAACGTAACTGTCGCCATAATGTGCCCATACAGCTCTGGTTCATACGCTGCAGAATCCACACCACAAACCGTATCGGAAGTCGTTGCAACAATAAAATACGGCACCCCCCAACAAACCGTCAGAAATGCGACGTTTGTATCAAACCAAAATTCTGGCATTGTAACATCTGGCCTTGTCCTTGATTTAGATGCTGGTAATACTGCATCCTATCCTGGCTCCGGAGTAACATGGACAGATTTAAGTACCAGCGGAAACAACGCAACCCTCACTAACGGCCCAGGGTTTACGACTGACGGCGGAGGAGCAATCGTCTTTAATGGCACAAATCAATATGGAACAATTACGAATAATTCTTCGCTATATTTCACCAACGGACAAACTTTAATAATGGTAATGAAACATTCAGCCACAACCCTAAGGCGAAATCCATGGAACCAGGCATATGGTGGCGCTGGTACTTGGACTCATGAAACTGGGAATGGTATTAATCAATATTACGGAAGTAATGGAGCTGACGGGGGCTCGTACGTTGGGGCAGCTAGCGCCGCAACACCTAGGAATGTTTGGAATTTTATGGCTTCGACAAGGAGTTCGACAACTCAAGCGTGGTATATTAACGGCGTACAGAGCTCGACTACCGGAAATCCTTTCGGCATAATACCTGCTACTTCAGCTAATATATCTATTGCAACTGGGTATACGGGAAACTATTGGCAAGGTAGTATGTCTGTTATATTGGCATATAATAGGGCATTAACCCCATCAGAAATTAATCAAGACTATAATGCGATTAAAAGCAGGTACCAGTCATAGGTCGTATAAAAAATGTATAAAAAGAAATTAATCAAATACCCAAACACAGTCGTCAAACGTCGAGGATTTACACTTGTCGAAATGGTGATTATTGCCCCGATTGTCATTATAGTATTAGGCGGCTTTATACTAGCAATTATCAATATGGTTGGTGCTGTTATTGCTTCCAGGGGATCGAATGCGCTGGCGTTTAATGTGCAGCAAGCCCTCAGTCAAATAGACCAAGACGTGGCTGCTAGTAGTGGTTACCTGGCGGTGAATAATGTAGCAATCAGATCCCCACAGGGTTTTGACAACCAATCGGCAAATTTCAAGAATGCCGATGCCACAAATGGCGCGATGTTAATTCTTAACACTTACGCCACAACCTCGAACCCGATTTCCTCAACACGGAACTATGTTTACGCAATTGACAAACCATACGCCTGCGCCAGCACGTTAGTAAATCAAAATACAAAAATAACTATAAATATCATATATTTCGTAAAAAATGTTAATGGCGTTAGTTCACTTTGGCGACGTACAGTTGCTCCATCTGACTATGCCTCTGCCAAATGCGGTGTGCCTTGGCAAAAACCAAGCTGCTCCCCTATTATTACGGATGCTTTTTGTACAGCCAAGGACGAGGAGTTAGTTGACGGAGTACAACCTAGCGGCTTTAATGTCAGCTACTTCGTCTCCGGCTCTACTACTGCAAATGTTCTGGCAAGTGACGCCACTCAGACTGATACAATGAGGCAGGCCGCAATGGATCCTACTAATACCGTGAACGTTCAAATTACTGCAGGCGCCACAATGGCTGGACGCGACATCAGCCGAGCCGGTTCGATTCGGTCAATCAACTTGAATTCAACATACAAAAACCAAGCACCACAATCGCCAGTAGCAGATTGGCTAGCTACACCACAGGGTGATCACGTTGGCAATTTCTATGATTTAGTAACACACAATTGGGCTACGGTCAGTCGCGTAACACCATCGACGATATACGACCCGGCAACTCAAAAAATATATGACGTTCCAGCAAATTACTTGGGGGTTAGGCCCAGAAGCGACGGTAAGACTGGCAATGAGGCCGTAATTGAGGAAGCCAGAACAAACTATTTGCTAAATTCTTCATACAGTGCGGACACCGACAGCGACGGTACATCAGATAATTGGTATAATTGGAAAAACACAATCGGTACCCCAACTTTTTCCAGACCTGCAGGTGGCGTTTACGGTTCAAATTATCAACGCGAGGCATATACGGCTACTAGCGATGCCGGTACAGCATCTTATTTATACACCCCCCAATATCCAGGGTTTGCCCCAGGCGACACTGCTACCGAAAGTGTATATTTAAAAGGATTCGCATCCGGTGTTTCTGTGACTCTTGAAATTAGAGCATACCAAGTTGACGGCTCTACTTTTACTGGATACTACGGCCCAGATGTTGGACCACAATTAAATAACACCTGGCAAAGATTCTCCCTTACATCGACAGCATTCCCCGCAGGCACTGTTTCTGCCTGGATAGCTGTAGTTGCAGGTAACATAAGTACTGGGGATTCATACGATATTTCAATGTCGGCCGCTCAACTTGAAAAAGGACCTTTTGCCACTTCATATATACCCACAACAACCTCGTCCGCAACTCGAGCCGCTGACAGCGTAACCGTACCGACGACAAACTGGAATGTAAGTACTGGAACGATGGCAATCGAGGCTGGCGACTCATCATACCGAGCAAATCCGGCTGCATATGGTGGAACCTGGCAATGGAGTGGGGCCACAGGCTATCTGACTGGATATAGCGGCTACTCTTCTTCGCAATATATGACGACCTGGACTAACGGTGTCGGAACAAAGTTTGATGCCGTGGGAAATTCAAACCCTGGCTATCATGCACGCTTAGGGCGCTGGAGCGTTGGCAGTACTGTTCGAAGTTTTTTTGATGGCGTACCCGGCACAATGACAGATAACTACTCAGTTGCCGGTACAGGTATGAATGCTACCGCAATTATTGGTAGTTCTTTCGGAAATTATTTTTGTGGGCCAATTCAACGCATAACTAATTACTCATCCGCATTAACTGATCCAAATATCTCGATTGTCACTTCAGCCTTGCAAACTGGCACTTAATAAATCACAAAATTGTATTATAAAAACAAAACACTTGTGCTAATATAAACGTCGTAGTATATTAATACCATAACCAATAATAGGGGGCACAGAAAAATATGATCCTAAATAAAATCAAATCTAATCGAAAGGACCGTGGTTTCACTATTGTTGAACTTTTGGTCGTTATCGTAGTTATCGGTATATTGGCAGCAATTACAATTGTTTCTTATACTGGCTTCACTACAAGGGCAAAAGCATCCCAGACACAAGCAAATGCAAACTCAGTAATGCAAGTTGTCGCCGCTCAGACGGCTGATTCAGTAGCAAATGGTGGTGGAAACGGTGCTTTCCCTACTACTATTGCAGCTATCACCGGATATACTTCTACGGCCTTACCAAATGGTGTCGTACCAGTGCTGGCGACCGCCGGTCACCCAGTCGTTGGTGATCTGGTTAACGGGGTTAGTCCTATCTACTACGCACCTTTAGGAACGACGGGGGCTTGTATTTCTTACTGGGACACGGGGACGGGGCTACCTGGAAAGATATTTTTAGGAGCTGCAGTAGCTTATAATGCGGGCACAGCTGCTTGTACGTAGTCCATGCAGCTTAAATTAATTTAACGAAACAAAAAGTGGCACCAAAACGGTGCCACTTTCATGCTTTTATAAGTAATAAAATTGTTTTAAATAAAACACTTGTGCTAATATCATCTACGTAGTATATTAATACCATAACCAATAATAGGGGGCATCAATAATGATTCTAAACAATATCAAAACTAGACAAAAAGACAGCGGTTTCACGATTGTTGAACTTTTGGTCGTTATCGTAGTAATCGGAATATTGGCCGCAATAACAGTAGCCTCTTATTCTGGCATAACAGCAAAGGCAAACACTTCGACAGCAAAGGCAAACGCTGATTCTGTAGCAAGTGTTGCAAATACATACGCAGCTGATGACACGAAGACTGGTTACCCAAACAATGCAGCAACACTTGCAGCGTACAATGGTCTGGCAAAGGTACCTACGGGAGTAACCGTAGCGGCTGGTAGTTTGAATGCTTTGACTAATGCCACCGGTGCAACTACTATCCTATATCAAGCTGATACCTCTGCCCCTCTTACGGGTGCGTGTGTAGCTTATTGGGACTTTTCTGGTTCGGTAGGCTATAAGTACCTAGGTACCGCAACAGCTGGCAATATGAATATAGCTAGCCCAACCTGCGACTAACTAACTATTTAAGCTTTGTTTAATCCATAACACTCACTACTGTGAGTGTTATGATTTTATAAACAAAGATCATTCTCATAAATATAATATGTAAAATTATTGCAAACTCACTTGTACAAATGTATTTGGCATAGTATATTAATAGCATAACCAATAACAAGAGGTAGTCAATGATTAAGGAATTTGTCAAAACTAAACATAATAAAAGAGGCTTCACTATAGTCGAGCTATTAGTTGTTATCGTTGTAATTGGCTTATTAGCAGCAATATCCGTCGTCTCTTATACCGGCATAACGGCTAAGGCAAATACCGCGTCCAGCCAACATGCTGTAAATTCAGTCAATAAAAAAATAAACGTATACGCGTCCGAAGCATCAACCACAGGCAAATACCCCGTCACGCTAGCAACCCTATTCGTTCCCGCTGCAACTTATAATTTAAACGGCGTCACATATGATGCAATGGGAACAACAACCAGTACAGTACTTCCAATTACGGGATCTGCTCCGGCCTCAAAATCTTCTGTCTTATACGTAATTTGCGGTGTTAGAACGCTTGGCAACAATGCTGCACCTGCAGCTGCAGCCGACATTACTAATATAACAGGCAGTAAAATATATGCATTTGATTGGGCTAATACTCAAATATCTACTTCCCCGACTATTAACGGCAATGTTTCTGTAAATGTAGGATCTCAAAACATAGGTTGTTTCCCTGCAGGTGCTTGAAAAAAGTATATTGTTAATTTAAATACTTGCATGTAAAATCAAGTATTTGTATCATAATAGTTATTCTATTTGTCGCCGGGCATTGGGTGCGCTCGGGCAACTTTTACCACTTCTTTTTTAAGTTTGGCCAGTACTTTAGGATTATCCCGGTTTTCAATCGCCTGCTTCATCCAATCAGCAATTTGTTCCATATCCTTGGTAACAAAACCACGCGTAGTAATAGCCGCCGTACCCAACCTGACGCCACTGGGCCTGTACATGGTCGCTGTATCATCCGGAGTCGTATTTGCGTTCACATTAAGCCCAATGGCGTCTAGGGCCGTCTGGACGACCTTGCCGTCGATTCCAAAGCTTTTTTGGACGTCAGTTAGTATCAGGTGATTGCTAGTCCCCCCCGTGACCAGTTTAAAGCCTCTTTTTTGCATTTCATCAGCCAGTACCGAGGTGTTTTTAATTATTTGCTTGGCATATTCTTTAAATTCCGGTTGCAGCGCTTCATAAAAAGCCACGGCCTTTGCGGCGATTGAATGCATATGGGGGCCGCCTTGCATACCGGGGAAAACTGCCCTATCGATAAGAGTTGGTATGTTATCAAGTGTCTTTTCGGGTGCTGTAAGTGGACTACTAACGGTCCCCTTCGATAAAATCAGTCCTCCGCGCGGTCCTCGCAGGGTTTTATGGGTTGTAGTCGTGATAACGTGGAATCCGTAGTCGAATGGGTTTTTAGCAACACCAGCAACAATTAGCCCGGCAATATGCGCCATATCAGCCATTAATAAAGCACCGACTTCGTTGCCGATTGCTGCAAATTTCGCATAATCCAGTTCGCGCGGATAAGCGCTAAAACCAGCCAAGATAATCTTTGGTTTATGTTTTAAGGCCAGTTGTCGAAGTTCTTCATAATCAATTTCGCCGGTTTCGATATTTTTCATCTTGTAACGAATGAAATTATATAATTTAGCGCTACGTGTTATCGGCGCACCGTGTGTCAAATGGCCCCCGTGGCTCAAATCCATAGCTAGCACTGTGTCACCGGGATCCAACCAGGCACAATAAACAGCTTCGTTGGCGGGTGCTCCAGAGTGAGATTGAACGTTGGCGTGGTCTGCACCAAACAGTTTTTTAGCCCTATCAATTGCCAGCTGTTCAACCTGATCGGTATACTCTTGTCCACCATAATATCGCTTTCCGGGGTAACCTTCGGAGTACTTGTTCGTAAAAACGCTTCCTAGTGCCGTTAACACATCCTGACTAACGTAATTCTCACTTGGGATAAGTTCTAGTCCGTCGCGCTGTCTAGCCTCTTCACCAGCAATAAGTGCCTCTATCTGCTTGTCTTTCATGAATTTCACCTCCTAATCGTTCAATTATATCACTCTTGACTCTATATCATGGGTGATATATCATGGATTAAATGCCTGCGAATGCCTATAAAACCAAAATTGGTAAACTGATCCAAGAGACCAGACTGTCCAGAGGTTTAACTCAAACTCAGCTGTCTGAGGCCCTTGGGACCAGTCAAAGTGCTATTAATCGTATTGAAAAAGGTGGTCAAAATATCAGCCTTGAGATGTTGGCCCGTATCAGCGAGGTTCTCTCAAGCGAATTAGTCAGCCTAAATCAGTCTGGAAAAATCAATTTCCGCGTCAATGGCGGGAAAAAACTATCTGGTGAAATCGAAGTAAAAACCAGCAAAAATGCGGCCGTTGGTCTGCTATGTGCCAGTCTGTTAAACCATGGGAAAACGACCCTTCGACGAGTCGCCAGAATCGAAGAAGTTTACCGAATTATTGAGGTACTTCAAAGTATTGGCGTCAAAGTTCGTTGGCTGAATGACAAAAACGACCTAGAAATTATTACGCCAGCCAGGTTAAAACTGACAGAAATGAATATTGATGCCGCCAAACGTACTCGCAGCGTAATCATGTTTTTAGGTCCACTTTTGAACCAATATAAAGAATTCAGCTTGCCGTTCGCTGGCGGCTGCGATTTGGGCACCCGTACCGTCGAACCCCACATGTCTGGTTTGGCTCCGTATGGATTAAATATCGAATCCACTAGTGACCGCTACAATGTAAGCGTCAGCAAAAAAAAGCTCGACCATGCAATAATTTTGACTGAACGAGGTAATACCGTAACCGAAAATATAGTTATGGCCGCCGCATTGTACGACGGAACGACAATAATACGGAATGCCAGTATGGATTATATGGTCCAAGACATCTGCCTGTTCGTCCAAAAATTGGGCGTACATATCGAAGGCATTGGCACTACGACTCTTGAAATTCGAGGTGTTAGAAATATTAATAAAAATGTTGAATATTCTCCTTCCGAGGACCCAATCGAAGCTATGAGCTTAATTGCCGCTGGCATAGTTACAAACTCCGAAATAACTATTAAACGGGCACCTATCGAATATCTTGAAATAGAAATGGCAACTATGGCAGGAATGGGCCTGAATTACGAACTAAGTGAAGAGTACCCCGCCAGGAATGGGCGAACCAGGCTGGCCGATATTACCATCAAGCAATCTCAATTACACGCACCAAAAGATAAGCTTCACAGTATGCCATTCCCAGCTATAAATATGGATAACTTGCCGTTAATGGGTCTAGTCGCGACAGTTGCAAAAGGACGAACCCTGGTGCATGACTGGTCATATGAAAATCGAGCAATCTATTTTACCGAACTAAGTAAATTAGGCGCCCAGATTGAACTAGTCGACCCACATCGTGTTTACATAAATGGACCGACTAAATGGAAACCCGCAGATGTAGTATCACCACCCGCCCTTCGCCCATCTGTTGTTATTTTCTTGGCCATGTTGGCAGCACCTGGACAATCGACTTTGCGCGATGTTTATTCAATTAACCGTGGCTATGAAGATTTTGCCAATCGCCTTAACAGCATTGGCGCTGATATCGAAACAATACGCGAAATCTAAGGAAAAGGATTATAACGACGAGTAGGTGGTACGGGTGCCACCCGAGGTGCGCTTCGGCCTATTACAATGTGCCTAACAACCGGAACTGGTTTCGCTCGCAGTGCTCCATAGGCATTGCCTACAGCTGACCGCTGGTAATTTTGTATCGCTTGCCTAGTTCTATCAATTTGACGTCGCTGTTCGAATGAAGTTTTTGATACAGCTCCAAAATGATTTCCATTGGCAGCCTCGGCAAATCCGCTACTGTGAAATGGTTTACTGGTGCTGTTTGTAACGATGTGTTTGTTTAAATCCATTTTCTTGATTTAGGTTGTGGTTATATTATACAACAAAATAACTAAATTATGGGAATCGGTCACAGATATTTTCTTTCAGAAAATTCCGCGACCCCGCCTCAGTCGGTGACATTCGTCATCCGGCTTCCGGCCTTGCGAACTGCCGACTGGCAGTTCTCACCCACGATGTCGTGGGTTCAATCACCCGAACATCCCAAATTAAATAAGGAAGTAAAACACTTCCTTATATAATTTGGGGCGAATGATGGGAATCGAACCCACGACCCTCGGAACCACAACCCGATGCTCTAACCAACTGAGCTACATCCGCCATGCGCGTGGTGCGGGCGGCGAGAATCGAACTCGCATCACCTGCTTGGAAGGCAGGTATATTAGCCATTATACGACGCCCGCGTGCCGCTATATTATAACAGTTACCGATTAGAATAGTCTACCTCTTTACAACACTTAACTACAGTCTACTAATATTTCTCTTTAATTTGCTATAATGTCTAGAGGTACGCCCTGGTAGCTCAGTGCCAAGCGAAGCGCCAAGATAGATAATTAGCAAGCTCTATCCACTGAGAATTTCTTTACCAGAATAAATGTACCAATTTATATCCATACATGCCCTGGTAGCTCAGTGGATAGAGCAGAGGACTTCTAAGCCTAAGGTCGCTGGTTCGATTCCAGCCCAGGGTACCAAAATAAATAAACCAGCCATCGGTTGGTTTATTTATTTTGATGCTTGGATCGTATTGAATCAGCGACTTTTTGCAAAGCAAAAATAGTCGCGGTTCGTGAAGCGATTGAAGCGAAAAAGTGTTTACATTTTTTCGTTGATTGAGCGGAAATAGGAAGCGAAGCGACCGCCTGACAGCCCATGGAAATTATTCAAATTGCAGCCTATGATATTATTACTCTATGGAAAAACCTACTAAACATGCCGTTTCTGTTGTTATAAAAAAAGACAATAAAACACTATTTGCACTTCGATCGCCGAAAAAAAAAGAATTTCCGCTAGTATGGAGCTTGCCATCCCATTTTATGGAACCGGGTGAAACGTATACCGATACGATTAAGCGTATCGGGACATATAAATTAGGCGTGGACTTAGAGCCAATCTGCCTGCTAAATGAAGGCTATGGTGAACGCGATGATTTCAAATTATTTATGCATGATTATTTAGTAAAAGTGAAGGTCGGCGAACCGCATATATGTTCGGATGATTACACTCAACTTGTCTGGGAAGATGCGGAAACATTTCTACCAACGGTTAAAGTCAAAGGTGACTGCACAAGACTTTACGAAGAATACCTTCAAGAACAACTTAAACTACAAGAATAGTTCTAATTTCAGCCATAACGCTATACCAAATCGACTATTTTCCGATTTTTTTCGCAATATTGCTGTTCAGTTTCTTGCGCAGATTTTCAAAGTAGGTTTTTTCACCTTTCACAAGTTCATCGCAAAATGCTGCCACATCATTGCCTGTGATTTCCAACACTTGCCTGCCATTTGCTGCACTTTCCTCAAAAAGGTCTATCAAAACCCTAAAAGCGTCAATTGTAGTAATCCCCGAGCTTCTCCATAAATAGTGCTTGATTTCTTCATACGCAACGCGATAGTCATGCGGCAAAGCTTTTGCACGCTTTTCTATCGCTCTCCACTCTTTTTTATCTTCGACGCTTCCAATAATTGTATCTATAATTTTACTCATTTACTTCTCCTTTAGTCCATTAATTTTCGATGTCACGAAGTCCCATTTTGCCCAAAAGCGTCGTAGTTCTTCACGACCATCTTTTGTGAGTGTATAAAATTTGCGCGGCGGTCCCATATCGGACGGCTTTTTCTCGATGCTAACTAGTTTATTACTTTCAAGCCGAACCAAAATGGTGTAAACCGTGCCCTCTACAACTTCTGTGAAGCCTAGTTTGCGCAGTTGCTGGGTTATTTCATAGCCGTAGGTTGTATCACGGCCAATGATTTCCAACACACAACCTTCCAACGCACCTTTTAACATTTCTGTGATGTTTTCCAAGTCGTTTCTCCTTTCATTTATTGTCTTGTATATAGTATCACTTATTACTACTACATAGTACCACGTAGTAGCATAGTCTGTCAATATTCCGTACCAACTTATATTTATGCTAGTATTAGATTATGTCTGATAATTACTCAAATGAAGATGCGAAACAGGCCCACGATTACCTGTTGGACCTCAGCAGACTGACCGTCAGATTTGCCAAAGTCGAACGAGCCCCCAGATACCCAAGTGGAGATCGCGAAAACGATGTCGAACACAGTTTTCACTTGGCGCTGCTCGCCACCGAAATGGCCGCTGATTACTATCCAGAGTTAGATGTCGGTTTGGTCGCTCAGTACAGCATTGTTCATGACTTGCCCGAATCATACGTTGGCGATACTTGGACCTTTGGTATAAGCGACAAAGACCGAGCAAAAAAAGAAAAGGCAGAAAAAGAAGCGGCTGAATGGCTATTGCATGAATTACCACCACATACTGCCCAATTATTAAAGCGATATGAAGAACAGGTTGAACCCGAAGCTAGGTTCGTTCGTTTCGTCGACAAGCTGACACCTGCGATTATCAATATTATGGCCGGTGACGCCAATACTTTTGTCCAGGACCATGGCGTAAAAACAATCGAGGAACTACGTGCTGGCCACGCAGCAAGGGCTGAAAAACTTCAAAAAATGTTCCCTGAATTTCCATTCATCCATCAGGTGCGCGAATTAATCTCAGACACCTCCGCCAAACATGTGTTTAAAGACAAAACTAACTAACTTTTTCTTCTTCGACAATTTTATCTGCAGCAACTTTGGAGTCAATTATTTGTTTGACCTGGTCCAACGATATCTCAATGACACTTCCGGGTTCAACCGTTCCAGATAGCATTTGCTTGGCAACGGTGTTTTCGACAGCCCGCTGGACAACCCGTCGCATTGGACGTGCACCCAGCCGCGGATCATAACCAGCTTCAACCAGATATTCTTTGGCGTCGTCTGCAACCTTGACGCTGACTTTTTGCAACGCCAATGTTTTATTAACGCTGTTAATCATCAAATCAACAACCTTCAGCAGTTCCGACTTGTTTAGCGGTCTGAACATGACGATTTCATCGAAACGGTTCAAAAATTCGGGGCGAAATTGGTTGCTACTGATAAGTTCATCGACAAATTTATCCTCGAATTGCTGAATGTCGTATCCCCTATCTATATACTCGCGAATCCTGTCGGCACCCGCATTACTGGTTGCCACGATTATTGCATCTCGAAAACTAACTTCGCGGTTTTTGATATCGCGCAAAATACCCTCATCTAACATCTGCAGAAGCGTTGACATCACATTGGTATGAGCTTTTTCAATTTCGTCCAGCAGTACTACACTAAACGGCTGCTTCATCACTCGCGCCGTCAAACTATTAGCGTTATCAGCGCCATCGGCAATTAATCGGTTTACGTCATCAGCCCCAACATATTCGTTCATATCGACTCGGATAATATGATCTTCGCCCTTGAAGTAGATTTCAGCCAAGGATTTTGCAAGTTCGGTTTTTCCAACGCCCGTAGGACCTAAAAACAAGAATGTGCCAATTGGTCTGTTCAGGTTACGAACACCAGCCCTGGCGCGTCGTAGGGCGTCGCTGACGACGTTAACCGCTCTTACTTGGTTAATCATTCGTCCGTGGATTAATTCCTCTAAGTTCAGCAGTTTTTCACGCTCATTCGTGTCAGTTGCGACACTGACCTTTATATCCATAGTTTTTTCGATAGCTTGTCGCACTGATTCGGCAGATACTAACCCCCTGTCACCATAATTTGCCGCCGACTCCATTATTTTTATAGCCTTACCAGGCATAGCTTGGTCATGAACGTAACGGTCGCCCAGTCGATAAGCTTCAACGAGTGCTTGATACATAAACGTCACATCATTTTGGAATTCAACCATAATTGTTTGGTCTTGCATAATCTTTATCGATTCGTCACGATTAGCTGGCGGAACGACAATCCGGTTCAGTGCATTAACCAATTCGGGGTTACGTTTGCCAATTTGCAAGAAACGTTGTTCATCAACAGTTAAAATCATTCGCAAATTACCAGCCTTTAGAATTGGCAGCAGTACGTTTGTTATATCGACCGATCCAATACCATCTTCAAAAAATAGTTGCGCATTATCCAAACAAATAATAATATTCTTCGAGCTGTATGCTTCGCCCAAAACTCGCGGGATTAATTGCTCTAATCCGCCCCTGTCTGGAGCAGCTGCAATAAGCGAGGCGGCGTCCAGATTGTATACTTGCCTGAACCGCAGATTTTTAGGCACTTTTGCTCTGGCATCCAATAATCTCGATGCAAAAGCCTCGACTATTTCAGTTTTTCCAGAACCCGATTGCCCAACTAGCACGACGTTTTGTCGTCCTCTTTTGCTAAATATTCCCATCAGTTGTTCCAGTGATTCTTCGTGTGCAACCAATTGGAAAACCGAATCACCACCCATTTGTAACCCAAAGCGATTTAGCATTGGAGTCCACCCAAAAGACCAATCCCTTGCAACCCCACCGGTACGTTTAGGTTGCCTGTGTTTTTCAATAATTTCGCGCAAATGATTGTACCATTCGATTCCCCGCAGTAGATCGCTGTCATCTAGTTGCAAGTGGCTGATTAGCGTTTGGTAATTTGGAGTACTGCGAAGAATCGCAACAATCAGAATAGCTGCAGATATATTTTTACTGCCGGTCTGTTTTTGTAAATCCCACGCCAGACCCCAAACTTTTTGCATGTCGTTGCTGTCGGCCGATGCTAATTCTTGCAGGAATTTCGATCCGATACCAAACCTAACTGAAAAGAAATACCCGCCCGGAAGTTTGCTGATAATTGTTGCGACTTCTTGAGGAGATGGTTTTTTAGATAGTCTACCCAAGACCTCACCCGACAAAACATCATCGATTGTTTTTGAGCTCGAAGCGATTGGGATGTGTTTTAATTCGCCGTTATACCACTGCACAATCATTGCCGGTACAGACGCCAAGCCAATAAAAGCCCAGCCAAGCGGCGATTTCAAAGCCAACATCATTATTCCCAACCACGATAATAATATAACTGAAATCGATAAAATCATTATCCAGTTTTTATTGAAAATTATGCTAATACGAGCTTTTCCACTGCGGACGCTGGAATAATTAAATTTTAAATCGTCCATCGCGGTACCCATCCGATTATCATCATAATCAACCCAATAACTACAAAAAATGGGATAATCGGCCAAATAATAATGACGATTACACCAAAAACAATTTGAATGAACATCGCGGTCAAACCAAAAATAATCATAAATATACGCACAGCCGCACCAACAAAACGCGATATCGTTCTATCTAGAAATGCTCGTAGTTTGTCACCGATTGACCCAGATACCTTACTGGCTGATATCTGTCTAAAAGGTGCAAAAATCGTTGAAGCCAATTGACCAACCGAAAAAAAGTCAGCCGAAGACTCCAGGCGGTCTTTCATAGTCTGAATTTGGTCGGCCCAGCCGTTTTTATACCACCAAGACAATATACCCACTAAAAACATGTCACTATTATAGCATTAGCAAGACGAGTAATACGCTATAATAGTCTATATGCCAAAACCCCTTGTCACTATTTTAGGTAAAGCTGTAAAAAAAGCTGCCGGTCTTCGTGGTGGCGGTTCTGCCTTGCCGGGATTAGTTGTCGAACATATCGACCCGAACTTTATTTCACACACCTTAGCCGATTTGCCGCTGGGTGTAGTTGTAATTAGTGGTACTAATGGCAAAACAACAACTACAAAAATGGTAGTCGAATTACTGGAAAGCCAAGGATTGAAAGTATTTACCAACCGCACGGGCAGTAATTTTACACGCGGTATCGCAGCTGCGCTTTTGGGCGAAATTAATATCAAAGGCGAACTTCATGCCGACATTGCCGTGTTGGAACTCGACGAAGCTCATGCTGTTCATTTCGTTAAAAAGATAATACCCCGCTTTAGCCTGCTGTTAAATGTGATGCGAGATCAATTGGACAGGTTCGGTGAAATAGACCACACGACCAATCTGCTCCGCTGTGTTGCTGACGCCACGACCGAAACGGTCGTACTAAACCGCGAAGACAAACGGATTGCTAGCATTGCTAAATCTTTGGATGACGACAAAGTCCGTTTTTACGGATTGGATGAAAGTTTATTGCCGCTATTCCCGAGTGACGACGATTTACATGGCAATGGCAATCACAAAAAAGCAACTCAAACTGCAGATGTTATTTTATCTAAATTTTCAGACAGTTCGGCCACTTTTATAATCGACGGCAAATCCGTGTCGACCAAACTAAAATTAACTGGCGTTTATAACGTCTTTAATGCTGCAGCGGCGCTATCACTAGTTCGTGCAATCATCGGCGAAAAAATCGACCAATCAAAACTAATCGTTGCATTATCCAAAGTAACGCCAGCGTTTGGTCGCGGGGAAATGATAAAAGTAAACGGTCAGCCGCTAGAATTAGTGTTGGTAAAAAACCCATCGGGTTTCCGGCTTGGACTAAAATCATTTGATTCAGCCGGGTATGCAACAATGATTGCGATTAATGATAACTATGCCGACGGTCGCGACATGTCGTGGTTGTGGGATGTAGATTTTTCCAGTTTAGTCGATGATGGTGTCGAACAAGTTTCCGGTGTTCGAGCCTATGACATGGCACTGCGGTTGCAATATGATGAAGTTAAAATTCGTGACGTCGATACCGATTTAAAATCAGCTCTAAATAAATTTGTTGCTCGGTACAGCAAACAACCTATGCGTATTTATTGTACTTATACTGCCATGCTGGCAATTCGCAAAAATCTATCAAAAATCGCAAAGGTCGAGGTAATAAAATGAACAGTAAAACTATCACGATTTTGAATTTATATTCCAATGATATGAATATTTATGGTGACAGTGGCAATGTATTATGTATCAAAAGGCGCCTGCAGTGGTCTGGTTATGAACCACGTGTTATCGAATATAATCAGGGCGATAAATTCCCTATGGATGTTGATATAATTATCGGCGGTGGTGGCCAGGACAGCGGGCAGGAAAAAATCAAAGCAGACCTTATTAAAATTGGTCCAAAGTTAAAAAAACTGGCCGACGACGGTGTTTCGATACTAATGATTTGCGGTTTATACCAGCTATTTGGCAAGTTTTTCAAAACTTCCGACGGCGAAATTATTGAAGGTATTGGTTTATTGGACATTGAAACTTTCGGCAAATCCGAACGATTAATTGGCAACATAGTCACACACAGCGAACAGTTCGGCGACATTATCGGTTACGAAAATCACAGCGGACAAACCTATTTGGGGCACAAAGTCCAAGTCTTTGGACGCGTTCGAATCGGTGCCGGCAATAACACATCGGATATCAGCGAAGGCGCCCGCTATAAAAATGTTATCGGTAGCTATATGCATGGCTCGTTACTACCTAAAAACCCCGCTGTTGCAGATTATTTAATTGAACAAGCGGTCAAACGAAAATACAATGATTATATAGTTAAGGGCCTAGATAATACCTACGCCGAAATGGCTCGTAAAATCGCCGCCAAACGACCAAGATAATAACTGGTCGGAGTAGGCGGATTTGAACCGCCGACCTCACCGTCCCGAACGGTGCGCGCTACCGAGCTGCGCCATACTCCGTCGTCGAAACTCGCCTTTTCGTTCGCTAACAAACAAGTTTGTTAACTTCACTTTATTGGCGGTTCCTCCTCTCGAATTTTCAAACAGCAAGCTTGGTTTAAAAATTCGGTTAGCTACATTTTAATGCATAATCATAAAAATTACACTTTATTATTAGCTAAACTGCTATTTATTTGGCTATTTTATACTGAATTGCTTTGTACTCAGGTTTGCCGTTGATTGGGTCATTAATTTGAATACTTTTAATTTCTTGCCAATTCGAATAAGGAGCTTTTAAGTCCCCCTGTCCGACCCAACCGACATACCACCAAATTGGATGTTGTTTTGTAAACGTATCTATGTCGCTGATTCTATGATCGTTACTGTACTTCAACATATCCAACGATCCAAATATATATCTGTCCGGAGCCAAATAATAAACCGGATGGCTACTAGTTTGATAAAACACGACTTCATAGAAAAACCATGGCGTCGCAGCAATTATCGGCTGGCCGTCTTGGCCATGATTTATAGCAATTTGAGTTATTTGCCTGGTCTGATTCGAATTACTGGTATTTTTGTTATAGTTACCCAAATAATAAACATTGGCTATGCCAACTATCATCAACAAGGCGATAAGAATAGTACTGGCATAGCGCCAGCGAATTCGCAGATATCTATACCCATAAGCTAGCGTTACACCAATAAATAGTGCTATCCCGATTACCGATGTAATCAAATATCTGTCAATGAATGTTGAACGAATAGGTACCGAAATCAAAAACAAAATAATCATTGGAATAAACGCCAGCGTCATTATTAATCGGTATGACTGTTTGTCATCTTTGCCAAAGCGCTTATACACTTTAAAAGCCAGGGCTGTCAAAAATATAGCCGCAACGATTAGCGCAAGCGCCAGCCAACCAGTCGCATCTCCCAGGTCGCGGTAATAAACTGTGTTTGTTAAAAAGTTCAGCGGCGTACCGGGCGTTACTGGTGGAATCCAAAAACCGGCAATTTGTACGACTAGTGATTGTCCGATGAAAACCGGTATCCATGGTATGTACAAAATTATTGCAACTATATATGCCGTTTTCCACTCTTTCGCAAAGAATTTTCGCATGAACTCGCCTTTTTTGGCTGTTCGTCGAACGTTATCTGCATGCCAAATCAGATGTGCAATCCAAATAATGGCAGCGTAATAATGCACCCACATTCCCAGAGAAATTAGGATTCCATATATGACCCACGGCAGTTTTTTCTTGGATTCCATAGCAATTGTCAGTGTATAGGTTGCCGCCAGCGCAATCGCTGCAACCAGCATATACATTCTGGCTTCTTGGCTGTAACGGATAAACATCGGCGCCAATACCATAAAAATCAAGCTAATTCGAGCAGCGGTTTTATTAAACAGTTTGTTTGTTAAAAGATAGCCGAATACAATTGCGATTCCACCGAAAAAGACGCTCATACTGCGCAGTCCCAATTCGGTATTTCCGAACACCATACTCCAAATCTTTAACAACCAATAAAACATTGGTGGATGAACATCGGTTGCAGTATAGCGCGCAATATCCAGAAAATTATAGTGAATCATATAGGCGCCAAAGGCTTCGTCAAACCAGAATGACGAGTGAGTAATAGTCACTAGTGAAAGCGCGGCAAAAACAATCAACCCGGCGGCAACAATCCACCAATCATTGACTTCCATGCCAAGAATTCGTCGTTTCGATTTAAAGATATTGCCAAACATAATTAATTATCTTAATTTTACCATATAACACTGGAAAAAGAGTCTGAAATACGCTATAATTCCTACTGTTCTACAGCGCCCTGCTGTTTTACCAAACTTTCAAACCAGGCTTGCCGTTTGAAAGTTTGAAAGGAAGAGTCGCCGATAAAGCGAAGGAAACAAACTCGTTTGTTTTCAAGCACCGAGGCGAACTCTGACGCCGGGGTGTGGCGCAGTTGATAGCGCGCTCGGTTTGGGACCGAGAGGTCGAAGGTTTAAGTCCTTTCACCCCGACCATTAGAGAATTGACCATTTTTAACAAATTGGTCGTAAGGTTTAGCAAGACAGTGGTTAGTTACTGACCACTGTTTTTGTTTGCCATTTTTACCCTTCGGAATTGCCGAAACTGTAAAGTTCGAGAAGAAAATGCGAATTATCTCATCTGCAGTCGACATGTGGGTTGTTGACCGAAGTATTTCAACAGTATTATCAAAAAGTTCGAGGAAATCTTCATAAGTCATCATTGACTCGTCCTGACGACCTTTTTTCTCACGAGCTTTCTTCAGTTCCCTATCAATATCTTTGACTTCAGTTTCCAGCTTTTTCAGTTCTGCAGGGGTGTAATAAACATGGATTGGGTTGTCCTTGTCCGCAGCCGCAGCTTTGGCATTTTCAAACTCTTTTTTCTTTTTTCCAATCAGCACAGTTGCCTGAGCAATGACTCGTGCGTTTTCCTCGGTGTCAAAACGTAACTTTTCCTCGACATCCTTTTTATACTGTTCGTAATTATCCCTAGTAGTAAATCTGTGTGTATCAAGGAAGTCCAAAACATAGTCAAGTATAACTGCACCCCTTGGGCCGCTGTTAGCATATATGCACCCACCTTTATTCTCACACCGATAGTAAAAATAGACTGTCTTTTTTGCACTGCCACTGGCCGCAGTAGATGTGGTCATATATCGCCCACAATGGCTACAAATAACACACCTACGCAAAAAGTTGGAATTATCAGCCTTCACAGTTTCACTAGTAGCTCGAAATGATTTCGACATAAAGTTTTTCTCACCGTGCAATGCAAGAAACTCCTCATCAGTCAGCATTGGCGTAAATAATGGGTCATAATCAGAAACTAGTCCTACTCTACGACCATATCTTATTACACCAGCGTATATTGGGTCACGTAACATCTTCGAGATAGCATCCTCATCGAATCTATACTGCTTATGGCCATGGCCACGTTTGTACACTTGATAACTGCTGTTATTTAGAAAATCGGCAATCTCCCTTTGCGTTGAACCATTTTTTCTCATATCAAAAGCCTGTTGAATTAACAGATAGTTATCATCATCGGCAACCAAACTATTGTCCTGCATAATCCTGTAGCCGTGTTTGAACTTATGCAGAACGCCACCTTTCTCGGTGATTCTTCGATTACCACGATTCACTGACTCACTCAGATGCTCGGAGTAGTGTTTTGACAGTACAAAGCTGATTCCGAGCGTCATCTTACCGTTCGGTGTATTTTCAAAATGAGCACGTGCAAATCGCATATCTTTTATCACATTGCGGTCAATAAGGTCGATTATTTCACCAGCATCTTTCATATTGCGAGACAGTCGGTCTGGATGCCAGCTGATAATACCGTCATATTGACCACTTTCAACAGCTTGTATGAGTTTTCGAAATACTGGTCTAGTGCCAGCCTCTTTGGCCGAGCGTTCTTCCTTGAATATATCCTTTTGTTGGAAATCTGGTAATTTCAATGGGATAACAACACTTTCGAAACAATCTTGGATTTGGTCAGGGATTGAACGTGCTTGCCTCTCGGCACTCTCAGTCGATTTTCTGACGTACATAGCATAATGCAATAACTTTGGGTCTAATTCATCACTAGACTCATCGTTAATATAACTTTCAACAAGTTGTTTTAATTGTAGATTACTGTCATTATCCATGGATTCGCCTCACTGGGTTATATCCGTATTATAATCTGAAAACAAGGACATTGATAGTAAGGCACGATTCTATCGAGGCGTTAGAATCACAATAACAACGTGCTAGTCATTTGCCCAGTATTCCAACCAACGATGGTAGGATGCCCTATAATCGACATCACCACGTACAAAATCAATAGATATTTTTAACGAAGTTGATGATTTTATAAGCTCAGTAATAGCTAGTCCGCTCAGTTCGACACCTCTAGCATTTGTACCCTGCTTGGGTAATTTAATATAAACATCCCTGCCAAGTTTATTCAGTACATCAATTTGTGTCTGTTTAGGGAATAGATGCATATAGCCAACACCGTTCCAATTTAACTGTACTAACATCAAGTCACAAACAGGTTCGTATCTATCCTTAAACTCCAGTGCTTTTTGGGCATCTACTGACCATATTAATTTAACCCCTGGTATCTTTAGACCAGTCGCCGTTTTAATTGAAAGTGGTTCACCCTTAACGACAACATCAACCTCAGCTAAGGTAATAGGTAAATCGGCATCAACTGCAGCTACACCATATTTATGCATCAGCAAAGCAATGATAATTCGCTCTCTCGCAGAGCCTATTTCCATTCCCAATTTACCATTGCGTGAGTTTTCAATTTCAGCCAGCAGGAATAATTCTGGTAATTTCTGTTTTATTTGTTTTACAAGTTTTTCGTCTTTGAATAATTCTGTGAAAATTGTATTATAGGCATTCATATAAATGCATTATACAAACTTATACGAATAATGCATAACTTGAAGTGCTGAAACTACAT
>JAPLYU010000001.1:190256-210457 GCA_026395405.1 Candidatus Saccharimonadota bacterium | reverse complement strand
AACTACATTTACACAACTACATTAAATAGGTTACTCATTCGACTATTTTGATTTATTAGCCTTGCTGTTTAGCCCATCTATAGTTGACTTAAGTGTTTTTGCTAAATACCAACCAAAAACTGGTGCAACTGCATTCCCAACTTGCCTATAAGCGTCAGTTGTCGAAGATAAGAATACAAAGTCATCTGGGAATGACTGTATGCGTGCAGCCTCACGTGCCGATAGACGCCTATTATTATTATAATGAAACTCTATATTGCCGTGGTGCTCCGCTCTCATAGTCGGCCCTGGCTTATCCGCTTTCGTAACCGAATTACCCTGAGTGCCTGGAAATAACTTTGCTTTTGAATAACCAGAGTTGGGCAGGCAAAAATGTTTTTTGTCATCCTCCAGGTCACCGATAGCATCTTTTAATGTTACCCACGGCTTTAATGGCGAGTCGCTATCCGAACTATGCGTTGGTTCTGCCCATTTTATTTCATTGCCTAGGTCTTTGCGAACGCCCACGATAATAACACGCTCACGTGTCTGAGGAACGCCATAGTTTGCGGTATGGTGCAGTTTGTATTCAACATGATAACCTAGCTTTTCAAAGTCACTTATCATAGTTCTTATGCCTAAGCCGTTTTCCCACGATAGTAAACCTTTAACATTTTCTGCCATAAAAACCTTAGGCTGTACTTGCTTAATTACCTCAATCATACTCAGATATAATTGTCCTCTTTGTACCGTAAGCCCCTGTCTTTTGCCAGCTAAGCTGAAATCCTGACAAGGAAACCCACCCACAACAACGTCTGCCTTTGGGATTTTCAATTTGTGAGCCAACACTTTTGTTATATCGTCGCACACCACTTCTGTGTCTGGAAAGTTTAGTTCCATCGTTTTACAGGCTTTGGCATTAATATCATTTGCCCAGATTATGTGAAATGGGTTTTTGGCATATTTCTTGCCGAGGTATTCAAATCCACCCTCTAACCCAAGGTCAAGTCCTCCACAGCCAGAAAATAGTGATACTACAGTTAATTTATTATTTTTTGCCATTGAAGCGTCTACTCCTCCATTGTATTTATTGTGCTTATATTTACTATACAGTAAAACGCGGCAAATTCCGCGTAAATATATTTTTTATGTATTAATTAATCGAAAAATGTTGGTTCTTGTAATATTAGTTATCGGTTGTACAGCCTATTTTGGACTATTTTGTTGCCTAAAAAGCGGAAGTAAAATTAATCGACAGAATCCAGTGTACACCGTGCCATGAGTAACAGATGAGTGCTGTTTCCAGAGTTCAACTTTCAGCCGTTTTTTCCTGATAAATGGTTGGCAAAAGTTGGGAGGTGTGCAGGACACGATTCACAATACACCAGCAAAGATTTTGTCGTGTATTGGGTACTGGTCTTCGTGCAGTATCTCATCGTTGTATGTTTGTAGCATGCCCAAAGTTTTATGTCTTGTGAACCGCATCACTCTGAATAGGTCGCCACGATAGGCTTTTACTAGTGTCGTTACGTAATAATGACGAAACCCATGCACCGTTTTATCAATTTCTAGTCTTTCAAGCACTGTTTTAACAATACTCCTTAAACCCCTGGTCGTTAGAGGTTCGCCGTACGAACTGTTACTGATGCTAAAGAACAATGGGCCACTTTGGATGCCAAATGTGTTGCAATAAGCCTGCAACATCTCCAGAACTGCCTTGTGCAAGTGAACTCTTTCCTTGTCGTCCTGACCTTTTCCCTGTACCATGGCAAATCCTTTAGTGAAGTCGATGTCGTCATATTTCAACCTGCACATCTCAATTTGTCGCAAACCATGATATGCGAGCAACATTAGTATTGAAAAGGTGCGAATGTCTTGGCTTGTGACTGTCCTGTCGGTATGCATCCAGTCACGAATCTTTTTTATGTCTGAATTGTCCAAACCTGAAGTTTTGTGCAGACCACTCTGTTTGAAGTTTTTTACGCCAACAGTAATATCTCGTGATATGACACCGCTTCGGCACAGCTCTTTCAGGAATAAGCGAGCAACTGTTAGTCGCTTATTTTTGGTCGATATTTTAGTAGTTTTATCTGATTCAAGTAATTTTTTATATTCCAACAGAGAATCGTCATGTATCCCATTGTATTGAATCAGCATGTAGAACTCTGTAAGCCGTGACTGATAATCCAACTGGGTTTCAAAACTAACATCTAACCTGCTAAAAAACTTCATGAAAGCCTTTTCGACTACCTCGCCGTCAATTATTGACGAGTTAAACCGTTCAATATCTGGTTTAATTCTTTTGATATTGTTCACTGCTAGACTGTGGTTCATCAACTGCCCTCCGCTATCAGGGTTTGTTGTACTGGTTCTTCGTCAATGCCACCCAATAAATCCTTGAACAGTTCCCACTGGGTGAAAAACTCTTGGTCTGGATGGTTGTCGGGGTCGAGTTTGCCGTCTCGTTCATACAGGTATCTGGTTTGCTGTCTGCCGTAATCGTGGCCAGAAAAGCGATTGTCAATTGTTTTACCCTGTTTTTTGGCACGTGCACCTTTAGCGGTGTGCTCGTCTAGGCAATATGACGGAATTGGTTTTGGGTTTTTCTTTAAGTCGCCAATCGCTTTAGCCCATAAGTAGTCGACCATGACTCCCTCGGATTTTTCCCACCATTTGGTAGCAGAACACATTTGAGCAACTAGGAAGTAAAGGTTGTCAGTTTCTGTCACTTTTCCAATCATTTGATACACAGCAAATGCTCGCATTACTACTGATTGGTCAAAAATATCCTCGGCAGACATAATCCACAACTGCTTTGCTGCGGTTTTAGCACCTGATTCGCTGTATGTAAGTAGTACGTTTAGCCAATAGATTGCTTCCTCGGTTCGTCCGAGTTTAATTTCCTTTCGAAGGGCAGAGATAGTTTCGAAATAATTGTATTGGCCCAAGTTTGGTATTTGGTAGGTCATACTATTAACTATGAACTAGCCATGCATATTGTCAAGGGTTTTCACCTCTGTTAGTTCTTATGTTTTTAGAGGCTTTGTGTGATGCTTAATTGTCAAAATGGATAGTTATTTAGCCAACGCTAGTTCATGCGGTGTGGGGCATGTGACGAGGCTGTGGGATTACTAATTCAACAGGGATGTTTTTTGTTCCTGAAACTCTGCTTCCGTAAGCGTTCCGTCTTTGCGAAGTGCTGATAATTTTTCAAGTGAGGCAATCTTGTCCACTGGGTTGCTCGGCTTTTCTACTGTGCTAGCTAGTGGAACTCTTTCAACTGTGCCAAATCTTTTTAACAACTGCTTGTCGATTGTTCTTTTTATGTTGTCTACGGTGTGAATAAAGTTTGTTTCTATGACCAATACCTTAATTTCACCACTGGGCTTTTTATAGGTTATCAGTATGCTACTGCCAGTTCTTTTTACGCCTGGTAAGCCTACCAGAAGGGCCATTGCAGTTGAATTGGTATCATCGATAGCAAAGTGTTTAATATCAGCACGCTGAATCACATCCCACGGCAACGCCTCTTTATATTTAGATAGTAAACCGAATACCGTAACTCCTTTGCCTGTTATCCGTAGATTACGAGGCATGGGGCCAGGTATGTTATCACTTCCACTAATGTAACTGACTGCAAAGGTTTTATTCATACAATAATTATTACACTAATAACTGATTAATTAAAGTATATTTGTGACTTATAGTCCGTAGACCTATAGTCATCAATTCGTCATCCTACTAGTATTATGGCTAGAACGAACGCCCAACAAAAGCTAGGTAAGAAAGTAAAGCAGTTCCGATTAGACGCTGTATTAACCCAAGAAAAACTTGGTGAACTGACAGGTCTAGACAGAACATATATATCAGGAATCGAACGTGGCATTCGCAATCCTGCAATAAAAAACATCGGCAAGCTGGCAAAAGCCCTGAAAGTTAAGATAAGTGAGCTAACTGATTTCTAGTTAGTAGTCCGAGTGACAGATTATATGGGCGATACTACTCCCTAGACCTGGGTGTTGGCTGAGAGTATAATTAACATATCAACAAAGGAGGCGAATCATGGCAGATAAAAAAGTTGTTTTTATCGCTTTTGCGAAAGAAAACGAAAATGCAAGAAATATGTTCACTGGGCAAAGCGTTCACCCAGACACGCCGTTCGAGTTTATCGATATGTCGGTTAAAGAAGCGTATGAATCCGATTGGAAAGAAAAAGTAACAACACGCATCCGCCGTAGTGACGGTGTTATTGCATTAATATCTTCCGACACACCAAAAGCCACAGGCGAGCTTTGGGAAATTGAAACAGCAGTAGCCGAGGGAAAACCATTGCTTGGTATATGGCTTGGTGATTACCGAACAAAACCAGCCGAAATGGGCAGTTCACCATGTAAATTATGGACATGGGCTAATGTAAGCGACTTTATTGACTCCCTGTAGGTTATGAATAATAAACTTGAAATATATAAAATGGCCGCAGAATTGGCAGACCGAGTATCCGCCAGAAGGATGGCTGCCAATGGCTTCTTTTTGACGATAAACACTACACTCGTTGGCCTACTCGGTTTTATGTACAGTGAACTAGCAGACGATAAACGTGCAGTCCTGCTAGTAATGTCAATGACTGGTATTCTATTATCCTCAACATGGTTTTTTGCAATTAGGTCATACAAAAGGCTAAATAAAGCTAAGTTTCAAGTGATAAACAAGATGGAAAAAGACTTGCCATATCAGAACTTTACAGATGAGTGGGACCAGCTGAAACGAACCACCAAGGATGATGGTGATGTAATAAATGTCCGCAGGTGGTGGCTTAAGTTCAAAGACATATATACAGACCTGACTAATATCGAGGCTGTCGTGCCAATCTTGTTTGGGTTAATTTACTTATTTATTTTTATTGGCTCTGCGTTCAAGGTTATAATTAAATAATGAATAGCGAAAGTTACATTAGAGAACTGGGTTCAAAGATTCGTTCGAAGATTGACCCATCTAAATTACCTAGTCAAGGGTTAGATGAACTTTTTGACAGTTATGCAGTTTTAGCACTAGCAAAAGGTGTAGACGTTAACAACGAAGATGTGCACGATGCATGGTCTGCTTGGGCAACTAAGTTTGACCCACAGAACAGTTCACTTGTCCCATTTGACGAACTGTCGGATAGCACGAAGCAGCAGGATGACATATTTACAAAAGCAATCGCTGAGGTTGCATCTACCCTATAATTATTTTGATGTGCCTTCTTTAGATGGTCGGTTCGAGTGGATTTCGGCTATGACAACTTTGCCATCTTTATTCTTAGAATCATCCATCATTGCAACAACCTTGCCGCTTTTGGCAACTAGCGAATAGACTGGTGGATTTTTACTTGGAGTAATCGATGTGACTACTTCACGATTCGGGGTCGCTTGCAAATGCTGTTGCTCCCGTGCACGTTTTAATATCTCAACTGCATCAGATATGTCGGTCATGTTACTCCTTAATACTACAATTATAACTTGACTCGGAGCAGTTGACCATCCTCTGCCATTTTCAGGTTTTTCATTTGTCGTATCGCTATATTGAAGTATTCAACATTCGAAAAAATGTAATTACTAAGTTCGAGGATGTTCTGTTTGCCCCGACCATAAAAAGATCCGAGACCATTTATGGCCTGGGGTCTTTTTATATTCCTGCAGTTGAACGGACTTAATTCTTCGACCTCGAGGTCGAAGGTGAGAACTGCCCAGAATGGCAGTTCGCAAGGCCGGAAGCCGGATGACGAACGTCACCGACTGAGGCGGGGTCGCAGAATTTTCTGAAGGAAAATATCTGTGACTAAGTCCTTTCCTTTTCCATCCTAAAAAGCATACCACGACATAAAAAACTCATTTAGAAGGTCCGTCCTTTTAAAAAATATTGCGCTATTATCGCATGCTATGTAGGATAGGTGGATACTATGCAAGAAATAAAAATATTACCCAGCAGTGTCCGCAAAAAAATAAAAGTATACGAAAACAATGAAAAACTTGTCGATTTAAGAATTAAATGCCCAGATATTGAATATGAGATTGCTGATTACCTGAACCAGGACGGTGAACATCCTACGGAAGCTGAGGATGCATACTTTGTTCGAGAGTCTGTCGCTGAAATGATTAATAAAGCTCAGTTACTATTGCCTAGCGGATATAAATTATTGCACAGATGCGGTTATCGAAAACCTGACGTCCAAGCCAGGCAATACAGGCGGGATTACGAAGATTTAAAGACAGAAAACCCAACTTGGAGTAAAGCAAAACTGGATATCGAGATAGAAAAACGCACCGACCCACCGGAAGTCGGTCCACACTGCACGGGTGGCGCTATTGATATTTCTATAATCAAAGACGATGGTGAAAAAATTGATATGGGCACAAATATGGGCGTATTCAATTTGGGTACATATACGGATTCAAATACGATATCACCTATTGCCAGCTCAAATAGGCAGATATTAATTAATGCCATGACAAGCGCTGGATTTTTAAATTTCCCTTGCGAGTGGTGGCATTGGTCATATGGCGAACGCGAATGGGCCTACGCAAATAACCAAACGCCTTTTTACGATTCTATCAAACAACGTATCTAGAACTTCGGATCGGCTTCAATCTTGACTTCGCCTCGATAAATTTTGGCAGCGTATTCTGGTGCAATAGGGTTAATAACCACCCCGGTTCCCAACTCTAATCCAGCCCAAATATTCGGTCGGGGTTTTATTTTTATATGCATATGATAATCTTCGGCGTTAACTGCATTCTCAATAAAGTAATTGTACGAAATACCAAACTCATCCAGTTTACCCAAAACCATTTTCAAAGCAATTGCAATCGATTCTTTTTCAGCCCGGTTCAAATCTGCAACTGTGCGCATATGACGTTTTGGCAACAGCCAAACACCATAGGGGTCTTCGCTAGCATACGGCGACAAAACAAACAGGTTTTCGTCTTCCCAAATAACCCGTGGTTTGTCGGTTTCCTTTTTGATAATGTCACAATACGGACAAGTAGCATGCTCGAGTCGGTATTTATTGTAGTCACTTGCCTCTTTTTCGGTCTTTGGTGGTAAAAACGGCATAGCAATTACTTGCGAATGGGTATGAGCAATTGACGCGCCAGCTTTGCCGCCTTCGTTTTTAAAGATAATTACGTGTTTGATTCCATCCAAATTACGAAGGTAATTAAACCTGTCGGTATAAGCGTTAAAGATGCGGACTATATGGTCAACAGAAAAATCGTTGATATCCAAACCGTGTCGGCGTGTTTCAATAATGACTTCGGTTTGTCCGTAGGCGTCTGGGTTTTCGACAGTTAACGCAGCAAACTTATTAACAACCGCGACTATTTCCCAATCGCCATTATAGTTGTTGTCCTGGTACGTAATAACTTCATTCTTAAAGTTCTGAGGGCAGAAATGACATTGACTGTCAGCCTCTACAATATTACCCGTCCTATGTGGGCGTTTGGCACGGTTAGGAGCTATGATGACATATTCGCCTTTGAAATAATCTTTGCGTATTTCAGACCTAGCCATTTGTTTCCTTATTTTTAGGTGATCTGTTCATAAGTTTCATTTGACGCTTAGCCAGGTAATGACTACCAATAACTCCCAATGAAGAAACGGCTATGGTCACACCAATTAAAATATAGATTACCGTAAAAAGCCTAGTCGCGTCATTCGTTGGATGAACATCTCCATAACCTACTGTCGCAAGAGTTGCAACAACGAAATATAACGATGTAATCCATGACCAGCCCTCCATGAAATGATAGGCGACGGTGCCAATTCCTATCATAATTGCTAGTGCTGAAAGTGCGGCTGCGACGTCTATTTTAAATCTGTTCTGAAACATCAATTTTGCCTTTGTTTATAGTTTTTAACTGATGTCTAGATTATAACAAACAAAGGCCATAAGCGCATTTCGTTATTTGGCGAATTCGATGGCACGGGTTTCGCGTATGACATTAACCTTGATTGTGCCAGGGTATTGCATGGTGCTTTCAATCTTTACCGCGATGTCACGGGCAAGTTTGATTGCACTTAAATCATCGACATCTTTGGGACTGACGATTATTCGAACTTCACGACCGGCGCTGATTGCATAAGCCTTGTCAATTCCCTTGAATCCAAGCGCGATGTTTTCTAAGTCGCGCATACGTTCAGCAAAGTTTTCACTGCTGACGTTACGGGCGCCAGGCCTAGCTGTTGATAGCGAGTCACAAACACGGACAATCAATGCTTCGGGTGTTGTAGCTTCAACATCATCATGGTGGGCTTCGATTGCGTGCGCAATCTCTTCGCTCATACCATATTTACGTGCTAGTTCGGCTGCCAGATGGTGGTGTTTACCCTCCATCTTGTGCGTAATGGCTTTTCCGGTGTCATGCAACAATGTCGCCGTTTTCGTAATACGAACGTCAGCACCGATTTCTTCGGCAATAAGGCCAGATAGCTGTGCCATTTCAACGCTGTGAAGGAGTACGTTTTGACCATAACTGGTACGGAATTTAAGTTCGCCCAATAGTCGCAGCATTTCTTTGGGAATACCGACAACGCCAACTTCCCTAGCAGCGTCTTCACCCGCACGATTAACCTCTTTATTAATTTCGGTTTCGGCTTTGGCAACGACTTCTTCGATGCGTCCCGGATGAATGCGGCCGTCTTTCATCAATAGTTCCAGGCTCATCCTAGCAACTTGACGTCGGACCGGGTCAAACGAACTTAGAATAATCATTCCTGGCGTGTCGTCAACTAGAATATCGACACCAGTTGCACGCTGAAAAGCTTGAATATTTCGGCCTTCTTTGCCGATAATCCGTCCCTTCATTTCTTCGTCTGGCAGTTTGATTGCCGTGACAGTACGTTCAGCCGTAACCTCAGATGACATCCGTTCCATAGCAGTTACCAGGATTGTCTGAGCGACTTCCTCGGCCTCTTCCTTGGCATCGTTTTGAAGTTTATTAATCAAACCAACCATGTCTTGTTTGATGTCGCGCTCGGTCATTGTCATCAATTTTTCAGCAGCGTCTGCTTTGGTAAGTTTAGCAACTTTTTCCAGTTTTTCCTGTTGTTTCGTACGGATTTCGCGAATCTCGTCTTTCAAGTCTTCGACGCCTCGTTCTTCGGCGCGCAGTTTTTCTGATCGTTTATCCAATTCGTCAATCTTTTTTACAATTGAAGCTTCGCGTTCAGACAATCGCTCTTCGGTCTTTTTGAAGTCCTTGCGTCGTTCGTTTTCCAAAGACAGCGCTTCGTCTTTGGCCTTCAGTAGAATGTCCGCTGCTTTAGCTTTGGCAGCTGCCAAATCTTTGTCAATATTGTTCTTTGCACCAGCTTGACGGTTTTTTTCGTAAGCGACTGTGCCGCCAACGCCAGCAAGTACCGCGATTACGGCAATAATTACCTCTAACATAGTAGTTCCTTTCCTCGCCGTGGGCCCATGATGTTCAATACATGTATAAGAAATGCTTGTAGTTAACAGTCAATCAGCCAGTGGCGTCGGTTTCAAAAAATATTCAGATGTCCCAAATGGACTGTATACATAGTAGCCTTTTTTATACAATATGCGCAAGTTATTTTCGTGGTTTTGTAATATTCGCACCACGATCGTAAAATGGCAGAACAATTTGTTCGTTTTTGCCTGAATTAATTTTAGCCAAAACCTCATCTTGCCAGTTGTCACCCCGTGCCCCAACGATAGGAATTCTTTGACTGTCTGCGATCGTGTTCATGACCGTTAATCCAATACGTATGCCAGTAAAACTACCTGGTCCTTCAAACACACCTATGGCAGAAATGTCAGTCCAAGCTTTATTGTGCTCTTTTAGGATTTTATCCAAATAGCCCAGCAGCCACTTTGCCAAAGTTCTGTCCGATTCCCAACTGTATTCTTGGCGCCAATCACCATCAACTAGAGTTATCTTGCATACAGCGGTGCTTGAATCCAATAAAATAATCACTGGTTGATTTTTCCTTCCAATTTCCGGCTAGTTTCACCGCCTGAAGTGATTTCAAACTTTCTGGCGGTCTCTGAGGGGGAAGTAATTAGAATTGACAGTCGATCTGTCGGTAAAACACCTTCAACAACCCCGGCCCATTCAATAACAGTGACTACTTTCGGGTCAGAAACCTCCTCGCCAAGTTCATCAGCCATTATTCCTGCGTCATCTAAGCGATAGAAATCGTAATGTGACAGTTTAATATCATCTCGCCCAACGTATACTCGGTTTATCGTAAAGCTAGGACTTTGAATATATTCGTCTATTCCCAAACCAACGGCAATCCCCTTTACGAGAGTTGTTTTGCCTGTACCAACATCGCCAAGCATTTCAATGACTTCGCCGCCTTTTAGTGCCATCCCAATTGAAAAACCAAGGGTTTTTGTTTCGTCCTCGTTTTTTACCTCTATAATCATTATTAACATTATACCATCTGATACTGGCGTTTTTTCAATCTGTCGATTACAATAGGCACAAGCAGTATGCGTATTCCAGACGTCACAATGAAAAAATTGCTCGTACGCAGTGGTGTGGCTACTGAGGAGCAAGTCAATGCCCTAATCGAAGAAGGGTCTCGTTCAAAGCGTTCGTTACAAGACGTAGCAACCCAAAATGAAATTATTGATGATAAAACTCTTGCCAAGGCATTTTCTGACTACGCCCAGATTCCGTATATAGAACTCGTGTCAAACGACATATCTTTTGACGTATTAAATAAAATACCCGAAAGGATTGCCCGCCAATATAACGCCGTGCTTTTCAAGGTTGACGAAGATGGCACTAATCACTTAGCAATGGACGACCCCGATGATGTCCAGGCAGTCAATTTTATTGAAAAGGAAATAGGTGCTAATACTAAAATCTATATAGCCCCTCACAGCAACATCCTTTCCATGCTGGAATTGTACCGTGGAGACGTTAGCCAGGAATTAGAAGAGGTCATCGACATTCAAAGGGCTGACGAAACTGAAAATGAAACAGTGGCCGAACAAGACATCGCCGAAGACTCACCTATCGCCCAAACAATCAATCTGCTACTTGAATCAGCTATACGATCCCACGCCAGCGATGTCCACATCGAACCTCGCGAAGGATTCGTCCAGATTCGCTATAGGATTGACGGTGTCCTAAAAGAGGTAAACCGCTTGCCTCACAATGTGCAGATGGCCCTCATTAGCCGTATTAAAATTCTAAGCAATCTAAAAATCGATGAAAGACGCGTACCCCAGGATGGTCGCTTCAAAATCAAAGTTGGTGGCAAACAGTATGCCTTGCGTGTTAGTTCGTTGCCAGTTTCAGACGGCGAAAAGATTGTAATGCGTATCTTGGACGAATCTAACCAAGCGGTTTCGCTAGAGTCGCTGGGTTATTGGGGACAACCGCTTAAATCTATAAATTCTGCCCTAACCGAGGCAAACGGAATGATATTGATTACCGGACCGACCGGAAGTGGTAAATCTACCAGTTTGTTTAGTATTTTAACAATTCTAAATACTCCTATGGTAAATATTTCTACGGTTGAAGACCCGGTTGAGTATAAAATACCAGGCGTTAACCAAACTCAGACCAACGATAAGGCGGGTATGACATTCGCAAACGGCCTACGATCACTTTTACGTCAAGACCCAAATATTATTATGATTGGTGAAATTCGCGATAGCGAAACTGCCGATTTAGGCGTTCAGGCTGCCCTAACCGGACACTTAGTGTTTACCACGCTACACACTAACGACGCTGCAACCTGTTTGCCTCGTCTGTTGGATATGGGAATCGAACCTTTCCTAATTGCCAGCACCGTCAGGGTCGTCGTTGGTCAAAGGCTGGTCCGTCGAATCCGTCACGAGACCAGACAGTCTTATAAACCAACCGAAGCCGAAGCTGCATTGATTGTAAAAATGTTCAACTTAAAACCCGGGCAAGATTTCAGTTTTATCCATGAACTTGAGAAAAAAGCTGCATCTGAGGGTGTTGGTGGTGATACACCTCTTGGAACAGACGAGCATGGTATTATTAATTTATGGCGAGCTAACCCAGATGACAACGCTGACGGCGCTCAAGGGGGTTTTAGGGGTCGAGTTGGTATTTATGAAGTGCTGACTAACTCTGTCGCTGAACAAAAATTAATCGTATCCAACGCAACCAGCAACCAACTTCGCGAGCAGGCAATTTCGGAAGGTATGCTGACAATGCAAATCGACGGGCTGATTAAAGCCTTGCGTGGCGAAACCACTATCGATGAAATAATAAGGGTAACCAAAGAACTAGTATGACAATTTTTTCCTACATTGCAGTTAATGATGCCGGCGCAACGATTAACGGTAACGTTGACCAAATAGACCGCGCCAGTGCCATCAATGCTTTGACTAAACAAGGACTAAGGCCCGTAAGTATTACCGAGACAAAAGTAAAAACCGTAGGTGTTGCAAAAAAACAACTCTTCGCCAGAAAAAAGGTTAAGTCGGATCAGTTAGTAATGTTTACCCGCCAACTTAGCGCTATGATTAGCGCCGGCGTCCCACTTTTGCGTGCACTTACAGCTTTGTCTGATCATCTCTCTGATAGCCCATTACTTCGAGAAATATTACTAGGTGTAATCAAAAACGTTGAAGCAGGCTCTACTTTTGGCGATGCCTTGGCTAAATACCCAGACAACTTTGACGACATATACGTCAACATGGTTCGTGCCGGTGAGGCTGCCGGTATTTTGGACGAGATTTTGCAGCGCCTTGCAACGCAGCAAGAAAAAAGCATGTCTATGCGCAAAAAAATCAAGGGCGCAATGGCCTACCCACTAGTACTTGTAAGTATTACGGTGTTGGCTTTTTTTGGACTTATGATATTTATTATCCCCGAGATTGGTAAAGTCCTAAAAGACCTTGGTGGAGCGAACGCCAAGCTACCGGCTATTACTCAGGTCATGCTTAATATCAGTAGTTTTCTTATGGTTCCTTGGCATTTGATAATAATCATCGCCGTTATCATAGTTGGATCTGTTTTATTCCTCAGATATATAAAAACAAAAAAAGGCAAATATCGATTTGACTACTTGAAATTAAGAACCCCCATCCTTAAAAAAATTGTTTCAAAAATTGCCGTTGCCCATTTCGCTCGAACTTTCTCGGCATTAATCGAAGCCGGAGTCGCAGTTTTAGAGGCATTAACCGTAACATCTAGAGCTGTTGGTAATGCTGTTTACGAAGAGGCTTTGATCGAGGCGGAAATCCAGGTAAAAAACGGAAAGACCTTATCATCTGTTATTGAGGCTAATCCCCTGTTCCCATCAATTATTTCCCAGATGCTTTTGGTCGGTGAAGAAACTGGACAAACCGACAGGGTTCTCGTCAAGGTAGCTGACTTTTTTGAAGAAGAGGTCGATACTGCGATTGCCAGTATCAGCTCAATCATTGAACCGTTGATGATTATCATCATGGGCTCTATGGTGGGCTTAATCGCGATAAGCGTCATGTTACCTATCGCCAGCCTTTCTCAAAACATCAAATAAGTGTACATATAAACATATACACCCTAAAACCCTCATGCTATAATTGTCTGTAGAATTCACTAGTGGGCATATGACAAAACTATTTTACACAGACAAACCAATTATTGGCCTCGATATCAGTAATACTGGTGTAAAAGTTATGGCCGTGGATATTAAGCGATGGTTGGTATTAGGGTATGGATCAATCGATTTGGAACCGAACAAGGTCAAAGAGTCTTTTGAAGGAAATAGCACTTATTTAGCAGACAATATTCAGTCACTTGTCAAAGAAAAAATAGTTGGCTCGCTACCCAGTAACCATGCTGCTATCAGCGTCCCCACAGACCGAACTTATACTAGAACATTCAGCTTGCCAATCAGTGTCGCCAAAAAACTCAAAGACGCCGTTGACCTAGAGGTGGACCAATACGTCCCCGTCCCAGCCAATATGCTTTATATAGATTACCAGGTAATAGAACGTAATAAAAAAGAAATAACCGTCCTAATGAGCGCTGTTCCAAGGATAATTGTTGATAAATGCATAGCCGCTGCAGAAAGCGCCGGGTTGATGGTCAGTATCGTCGAGCCTGGAATGAGTGCTGTAGCCAGATTACTGACCCAAACCGAAGACGGACAACTCCCCAGCGTCATTGTTGACGTTGGACCCGCTACCACCGATATAGCCGTTCTCGATAGTGGGAAAATCCGTGTTACCGGAGGCGTTACAATCGGTGGTAATACTCTTACACTCGATATTGCCAAAAAACTTGCCGTTACCCTAGAAAACGCTCATCAACTCAAAGTTTTAAACGGCCTAAGTGCAGGACCTCGTCAGGAAAAGATTAAAAATGCAATCGAACCCAGTCTAAAACGGATGGTTGTTGAAACACGAAAAGTAATGCGGTATTACAACGAACGTATTAGGGATGACCGCAAACTAGAACAACTGCTGGTTGTTGGTAGCGGTAGCAATATGCCTGGGATTGGAGAGTATTTTACAAACGAACTAATAATGCCGGCACGTGTTGCTAGTCCCTGGCAAAAACTTGATTTTGGAAAACTACCAGAGCCTGCTAGACAATTTCGGCCCAGGTACATCACAGTAGCCGGGCTATCCAGTATAAACCCAAGGAGTATTTGGGGATGATAAATTTATTGCCTTATGAAACAAAACGACAGATTCAAGCGGCTAGAATTAATGTAATACTGTTTCGATATATTATCTTTCTAGGAATTGCAGCGGCATTTTTAGCCCTAGCTTGTTTGACTGCTTATCTTTTTATCAATAACCCATTTTCATTCTCAAACGCAACACAACAAAATACGTCTTCCAGTAAAGTCCAAAGTGATTCTGCAGCTGTTAAAACAAATCTTGCAACCGCCAAAAGTATTCTCGACCAGCAAGTTTCATACAGTAAGGTTCTTTCAGCTATCGCAAATGCCTTGCCAGCCGGCACAAAACTAAATACATTATCGATTAACGATGGGTCGTTTGGCACGACTACTAACCTGTCAGTTCTAGCAACTAAGGCCGACCTTTCATCGGCATTAAAATCAGGTTTTAGCAATCCTCAATATTTTTCGAACTTTAAAATTGAATCAACAAAATCAAGCCAAGATCCAACATCCAAATATCCATTTACCATTAATATCAGCCTTACGATAAATAAGGTCGCTGCCTAATGAAAAAAAATAAATTTAACGCACTAACCTTACGCTCACTTCTATTAGTTTGTGTAATTTTACTAATTATAGTGATTGTTGGGGGGTTCATTTTTGCCAGCAATTGGATATCTAATAGTGCAACTGATACAAAAACAAAAAGTTACACGACAGTTTCTGGAAATCTTAGCAACAGTGAAATTAATAACTTACAAAATGACATCAATAGCCATAGGTCATCCTCGATTAAGGCTATTGCCCTGATTGGGTCTGACAAGAATTTTGAAAAAATTATGCGCCAAGATCTAAATAAATATGCTGCCGATACGGGAATTTCAATTACAAACTTTGCGATTAGCCAAAAACCTTCGTTCATGACAACAGACGCTCCGGTTACTGGCGTAGAATCACAATATATCACTATCTCGCTTGGCGGTTCAATACCATTTGCGAAGTTCTACGAATTTATCCGAGGAATAGAATCCAACACTCCAAAAATGAAGATAACGGGCATAAGTATGGATAGCGCTTCAGGGCAAAATGGGTTAGTATCGGTAAAGCCAATGATTATTGAGGTTTATACGGAGTAAATTATGAAGAACAATTCATTAAACAACCCCCTAAAATTATTTGTAGATTTAGTTATTAGATATAATTTTGTAATATTTGTAGTTTTAGTGTCAACTGGACTGATGGCGTCGGTATTATTTCTTTCAGATATTTTAAATAGGCCATATTCAAATGGTTCAAAAACTGGTGATAGTTCGACAATATTTGACTCATCGACAATGAGTCGTTTAGATACACTTCAACCAAGTGCAAAAAACTCCTCTTACAAAACAGCACCGACAGGTAGAGCAAATCCTTTTTCAGAATAGTTGGCTGTGGGACAAAAAACGCATATACTAGAGTCATGCTATTACTTGGATCTCGTTTAATCGGCACCCCAATCATGGGCCTCCAGACAGGTACCCAATTGGCTGTTGCGAAAACTCCAGTAATAGACCCGAATAATCTGCGGATTATTGCCTATGAAGTTGACGGTACGCTTCTAACAGAAAAGCCTTCATTTATACGGATTGCCGATATTCGGGAGCTAAGTGACGTTGGCATGATAATTGACAGTAATGACGAATTTGTTGGTTTACACGATGTTATTGCAATTGAAAATATATACAAGATTGGCTTTAGATTATTGGGACTAAATGTTATTGACGAATCCAAAAATAAATTGGGAAAAGTTAGTGACTACAGTTTAGAGGTTGGTAGTTTTATTATCGAACAATTGAGTGTCAGTCGCGGAATAATAAAGAGTCTTTCTGAAACTGAACGGTTAATCCATCGAACTCAAATTGTCGAAATCAATAACGAAAATGTCATAGTAAAATCTATTGCTGAAAAACTTGAGCCAATAGCTGACGCTAAAAAACTATCATACATGAACCCATTCCGACAACCTGCGCCACAACCAGATAATAGCAATGCTGACACGCCTAACGTAAACTAATTAATATCGTTAATTGCCCGCTTGATTTCATCGTAGTCAAACCCTTGGCGAGCTAGGTAGGCTGTAAGTTTTTTGTCATCGGGGTAATGCAATCTTTTTTTAATAATAATTTTTTTCATCTCATCGGTGTCGTTTCTCTCAGTTTCGCTTAGTATCTGGCTGATGATGGCGCTGTTAATCCCTTTGGTTATTAGTTCTGAGCGGAGTTTTCGTTTGCTAATTCCCTTGCCGACAAATCTGTTTTCAACCCAAAAACGAGCAAATTTATTATCATCGACATACCCTTTTTCGATTAAACGTTCGAACACTCGAGCTGTTATTTCAGGTGCTATGCCCGGCCTTAGTTCCCCGGTTTTATCACGTTTCGGTCTGGTTTTTTTATATAGATATTGTTGTACCTCGCGGACACTGTGTGGACGCATTAAACAGTATTCCAAGGCACGGCCATATATTTTCCCAAACTGGCTTTCCTGTTCTAGGGCAACCAATTCTTCTTCATCATATTCACGCCCAACCTTGACGCCAAGTTCAATTAATTGATACGAATCCAAACTGAAACGATATTTTCCATCAACCGAAACATTAACCCGATTATTATCGCGCCTTTGAACACTTATTGAAGTAATCTTCATTATTTATCCTAGTTCTTGGTTACGGAGCTTCGCTGGCAACCTTTGCACGAACCTTAGCTTCGATTTCAGCTAGAACTTTTGGATTTTCCCTCAAGTATTGTTTTGTTGCTTCACGTCCTTGACCGATTTTAGAATCTTTGTAGTCAAACCAGGCGCCGGATTTACCAACTATTTCATGTAAAGCCGCTAGGTCAAGCACATCGCCTTCTCTGCTGATACCTTCGTTATACATGATATCGAATTCTGCAATTCGAAACGGCGGAGCAATCTTGTTTTTGACAACTTTAACTTTTGTCCTATTCCCTACGATCTCTTCGCCTGATTTAATTTGCCCCGTACGACGGATATCAAGCCTAACCGAAGTATAGAATTTTAGAGCATTACCACCGGTTGTGGTTTCCGGATTTCCAAACATGACACCGATTTTCATACGAATCTGGTTGATGAACAATACGGTTGTTCGGCTTTTACTGATGATTCCTGTCAATTTACGCAAAGCCTGACTCATTAATCTGGCCTGAAGACCCATATGGCTGTCGCCCATGTCGCCGTCAATTTCAGCCTGCGGGACAAGCGCTGCGACCGAGTCAACTACAACAATATCAACCGCGTTTGAACGAACCAGGGTTTCGGCAATTTCAAGCGCTTGTTCACCGTTATCTGGCTGTGAAACCAACAAATTATCGGTATCTACACCTAGTTTACGTGCATAGGCTGGGTCAAGTGCATGTTCGGCGTCAATAAATGCCGCCGTGCCGCCTTTTTTCTGAACTTCAGCAATAGCATGAAGAGCCAAGGTTGTTTTACCGGATGATTCCGGTCCATAAATCTCAAGAATTCGTCCTTTTGGATAGCCGCCGCCAAGAGCTAAATCAAGAGACAACGAACCGCTGCCAAATAATTCAACATCAACAGTTTTTGTATCACCTAGTCGGCGAATTGCACCGTCACCGAACTGTTTGTTGATTTGATCCTGTGCTAAGCCTAGGGCTTTTAATTTTCCTTCAACTGCCGTGGGTTTAACGCCCAACTCTGACTTTTCGGCCTTTTTTGCTGTCATATACTCCCTCTCTTTTATCTATCTTTTATTATACTGTGGCAGACGAAAATTTGCTATTAATTTGCTATAATATAACCAGAATGAAAAAAAGGTCTGGTGGATTCACCGTTATTGAATTGATACTCATTATAGTCGTGCTGGGAGTGGCCAGTATTATATTTTTTGTCCAAAAAAATAATATTGAGGTCATTGCTCGGGATAACGCAGAAAAAACCGCTATTAATGCAATGTATTACAGTTTAGAAGAAGTGTTTTATCCGACAAATAAATATTACCCACAAACTATCAATAGCGATAATTTATCGTCTGTCGACCCGGCACTATTTAAGGACCCAAGCGGTGTAAAGCTGGGAACAGCTGGTAGCGCTTATACATATTCACCGACTAATTGCTCGGACAGCAAATGCAAAAGCTACACCCTAAAAGCCACGCTTACGAATGAAGCAGATTACGCAAAAAATAGCCGAAATAAATAGCTAGACCAGTTTTTGTTGACCCGTGTTTGTTTCGTGGTTCTTGCCTACATGCTTGAAGGCTTTTGCTGTTACTCGACGCCCACGCGGAGTTCGTTCGATAAATCCAATTTGCAACAAATACGGCTCATAGAAATCTTCAATTGTCGTAGCTTCGTCACCAGTCAGTGCTGAAATTGTATTTAGCCCGACCGGATTACTGCCATAATTATCGATAATACTGATAAGTAAATTCCTATCGCCTGGATCCAGTCCTAAATCATCAACCTCTAAAAGGTTCAGTGCCTTTTCAGCGGTGCTGACGTCAATAATTCCATCGCCATTAACATCAGCATAATCCCGAACACGTTTAAGTAAACGGTTGGCGATACGCGGCGTCAACCGAGCCCGAAGTGATAGTAATTTAGCAGCATCGGGACTAATTTTACTTTCCAGAATCTTGGCAGCACGTTCAATAATCTTGGAAATTTCATCCGTAGAATAAAATTCAAGTCTGTGAATAATTCCGAAACGGTCGCGCAAGGGTGCCGTTAATGCGCCAGTTCTTGTGGTTGCCCCGATAACAGTGAATTTAGGCAAATCCAATCTGACGCTACGAGCTCCAGGACCCTTACCTATCATGATGTCCAATTTGTAATCTTCCATTGCGCTATACAACACTTCTTCAACTGCCCTGCCCAATCTGTGAATTTCATCGATAAATAACACATCGCCATCCGATAAGTTCGTTAAAATACTCGCCAAATCACCGGCTCTTTCAATCGCAGAACCGGCAGTAACACGAATGTTTGCGCCCATTTCGTTAGCGATTACTGTTGCCATTGTGGTTTTGCCCAATCCCGGAGGGCCGTATAGTAAAACGTGATCAATTGGTTCTTTGCGTTTTTTAGCTGCGTCAATTGATAATTTCAGGTTACTCTTCAGCCTGTCTTGGCCGACATATTCTTTGAATGATTTTGGCCGAAGCGTAACTTCGATTTTTTGCTCGTCAATATCGTCAGCATGTACGCTGGCGTCGGTTATTCTTTCTATTGCCATTACGCCCTACCCCTAAGTGCCTGAGTTACACGGTCCGAGGTCGAAATCTCGGTCGATATACCCTCCAGTGCCTTGGTGGCGTCGCTCAGGTTGTAACCCAGTGCCATTAGTGCCTCTAGCGCCTCGTCATTGCCAGGTATATAACCTGAAATACCAATGAAATCAACATCCGAACGAATCGCATGCCCGACTTTGTCAGACAAATCTACGACAACTCGCTCTGCAGTCTTTTTGCCAATTCCAGAAGCCCGTGTAATGTATACCGCGTCGCTGTTGGCGATTGCATTACGCACAGATTCGGTGCTGCCTAATGACAAGATTGCCAACGCGGCTTTTGGACCTACGCCCTGAACGGT
>JAPLYU010000001.1:0-190197 GCA_026395405.1 Candidatus Saccharimonadota bacterium | reverse complement strand
TCCTGAGACTGTTCGCGGATGTGATGGTATGTATAAAACTTCGCGCTGGATTCAACTTCTGTGTTGTCAAAATCACCAGTCGCAAGCTGCACTTCATAGCCAATTCCGTGGACATCAACGATGACAGAGGATCCGAATTTCTCTACTATTACCCCAGAAACGTGTGCAATCATGTGTATATTATACCCGAGTCATCAGATAATGAGTAATTGCTGCTGCCAACGCGTCAGCGCAGTCATCAGGTTCGGGGATTTTTGTTAGTCCTAATTGAATACGAACCATTTCTTGGACTTGTTTCTTATCGGCCTTGCCGTATCCAGTAACTGTTTGTTTTATTTGAAGAGGGGTATATTCGGCAATCGGTAAACCAGCCTTCCGGCCAGCTAGCATGGCAACCCCCCTGGCGTGCGAAACACTCATAGCGGTCGTCACGTTTTGGGCAAAGAATAGTTTTTCAATCGACATGCAGTCCGGTTTTGTCTCTGCAATGATTTCGGTAAGGGAATCAAAGATGTCTTCCAGGCGCTCGTCTAGCGGTGTATGAGCCGGAGTTTTAACCACACCGGCATCAACTAGTGTCATCTTGCCTTTAATGACATCAATCACACCAAATCCCAATATTCCGGTTCCCGGATCAATTCCGATTATTCTCATAAATACATTATAACTGAACGCTTGACTTATTTATTATTGAATCCGAATTTGACCTTTTTTAACGCGTTAACGATTTCCTGGCGCCATTCCCAAATACCATAACAAATCGCTATTGCCCCGACAGAAATTAACGACCACATCAATATGGAATTATTTGAAGACTCGTTTGCTTGTTCGGGGGCATAACCGGCAGAGGGAATTGTGCCCACGATGTTTCGACAGCGATTTGTTTCCGCATTTCGTTCTTGGCCGGCTTTGCATGGCGTCAAATTATTCGCTCCTAAAACCGCCGATACTGAACGGCATCGATTTGTGGCTGGGTTGCGCTCTTGACCCTCAGCGCACGGCATTAGTTGACCGACATCAGATGCTATACTGCGACAACGATTCGTTTCTTCACTTCGATATTGTCCGTCCTTGCAGGCCGCAAGCGTTGACACTGACGTCACAAACAATCTACATCTATTCGTTTCTGGACTTCGATATTGATTAGCCGCGCATGGCATCAAACCATCTGGCTCGATAGCACCGCTACCGGGCTCAATCAACGATACCCGGTTTACCTCATTTGGTGTAGGTTGATTAGTGTATTGCCACGACCCGTCGATTAATGACCATGCAGATCCATCTTCGGGACTGAAGTACGTTGATGATTCATAAACCTGCTGGTCATCTGAAGATACCAGTTTTACACTACTAGTTGTATTTACTAGTGTAAATTTTATATCGTCATTGCTAAATGACATATATTGATTAGGGTTTATTATCGAACCTGCTGGAAAATTATATTTTTCAGCACTAACGCCAACCATGAGCTTGTACTCCGATAAATTAACGCTTGATGAGTTTGGATTATAAATTTCAATAAACTCATTTCCTTCGTCACTGCCAATCGGATTTGGTAACAATTCAGTAATTTGTAATGGCAATAAATCAAGAATACACAAGAGTCCGTCGTCACTATACTTCATTCCGTCGGGCAGTTTTTGTTGGACACCAGTGATATTCAGACAGGAGTCTTTTTGACAATTCCCTTTCACGTCCTGCCAATACTGATCCGGAACGGCCGTTTGCAATCCGTCAAGATTTGGGCAAATGTCCACAGGGGGTGGGATACAGTTATCTGTCGCGTCCACCGTATATCCAATCGGTATTGACGTTTGGATACCGCTAATATTAATACAAACATCTTGAACTTCATATATTGATCCGTATGAATAAGACGTTTTCGGAAAAATCGCCTCTATATCATCACTATTTATATCAGTATCTTGTAGCAAATTACCTGCAATAATTTTTCGACTCAAAACTTTCCCAGTCGCTGGAACGACAGCCGGTTTTAGTCCTTCGGCAGAAACTGCCGTAGACCCCCAACCAATTTTATCAACTTCTAATCCCCCACTATCAATCAATCGAACATGTCCGGCTGTACCGGAGAGTGCTGCTGAAAATTTAAAGTCACTGCCCAAACTAGTTTGATAAATAGAAAGCTGGTTCGAAATTGCAAATGAAAACGTGCGACCAGGTATGTACAAATGAGTATTTTCGTTGTCCGGCGTAAAACATGTCATCTTGTTGCCGATTTGCGTGGAACCTGCACTAGCATAATACAAACACCAATTAGTTACCTCTGAATCTGAGGTACTATTATTATATAATTCAATAAACTCGTTACTTGCCGAGGCGACACTACCAAGTTGCAATTGGCTAATAACAATATTGGGACTAATCGCATGGGCCGGTTGCATTAAAACAAGCGTTAGTAAGAGGGAAAAAAATAACAGCCCAACAACATATAGCTTATGCATTGCCCTATATTAGGTAATTTCTAAGCTAATTACAAGTTTATTTTATTATTATAACAAATTTGCGGTGATATCGGCATTGCTGTGTATGTTAACAACATCGTCCAAATCATCTAGTGCGTCCAGCTGTTTAATGACTTTATTGGCAATCTCGGTGTCGCTGACCTCGACCATAATATTCGGAACATATTGCAGTTCGGCTGTGGTCACAGTTAATCCCGCTTTGATAATTTCTGTTCTGACTTTAGCTAAGTTTTTTAGCTCTGTAAAAACAGTTAATTCACCCTCTTCCTCAACCGCGTCTTCAGCCCCTGCGTCTAAAACTGCAAGTAGTGCATCTTCGTTCGTTTGTGCAACTCGAATTACTCCTTTTCGGGTAAATTGAAACATGACACTACCAGCATCGGCAATCCGTCCACCGTTTTTCGTAAGTACATTCCTGATTTCTGGAAATGTCCGATTTTTATTGTCAGTTGCTGTTTCAATAATAATACCGACACCGCCTGGGCCTATTCCTTCATATGTAATTTCTTCTAAAACCGCAGCGTTTTTATCGGCAGCCCGGTCAACTGCTCGTTGGATATTTGCAGCTGGCATATTTGCCTGTTTAGCTTTTTCAATCGCCATTGCCAAGTTGGAGTTCATATTCGGGTCTGTGCCCGCACGCGCGGCGATTGCAATCATGTTTCCGATTTTAGTAAAGACAGCACCACGCTTTGCATCCTTGGCACCTTTTTCGCGTTTAATAGTTGACCATTTGCTATGTCCAGACATATGGCAAGCCTCCGTAACTCAATATTCCTTGTATTTAGAACCATTATAACAGATTACTCGACAAGATTAGATTCGCGTAAATTATATTTTGTGACTCGCCACATGTATATACAAATACTAATTATTACTAAATAACAAAGTCCTACACCCCACCAAGCAAGATTTACGACGCTAGTGACCCATGGTAAACCCGCAAGATACTCGGTAACACCGACACTATAGCGAAGCAACCAAGTTGCAGGCATTGCTATAAATGTAGCTATTGCCGGTACTAATAAACTGCCTAATCCTGCAATAAATGTAAACAACATGGCTAGTGGGACTAACGGCAAAACAAGCAAGTTTGACACGATTGCAACATTTGAAAGTTGGCCAAAAGAAGCGATAATAATTGGCGCAGTGACAATTTGTGCCGAAACAGTTTCCCCCAGAATTTGGGCAACGGTACCCGGTTTTTTATCACCAAAAAAGAATCGCTGGGATAGTGGAGCCAAAATCATAACGCCGGCAAATGCCGCAAATGATAGTTGCCATCCCAAATCGCCCCACGCATAACTTGGTTCGATTAACACGGTCACGGCAATTGCAACTGACAACAAGACAATCGGATGAAATTTGCGCCCATAATACCACGCCGCCAAACTAAGACACGCAATTAAACCAGCTCTGGACATACTTGGGCTGGCACCGGCTATAGCCATAAACACTAAAATCATAACAACTGCGGCCAAAGCAGACGCATATTTCGAAACTCTTATAAATAATCGCCTAGCCAGACGCACGAGTATCGTCAGGTTGTATCCACTTGCCACAATCACATGAGTAAGTCCGGCTAATTTTAGAGCTTCGGATAAATCAACTGGCAACGATCGACGTTGACCCACTAGATACCCAATGCCCAAACTTGATTCAGGTTCGGGAATAGACCGTCTTATTGCGTCTGCGAACCAATCGCGCACAACTCGGGCAGCGTCGCCAGGCTTCGGATGAATTATCTTATCAATAGTTGCTCTATACATGACACCTGGAAAATTACCAAAACCCTCGGCCAATTTACCGTGCAATATCAACTTGTCCCCTCGCTTAATGTCGTCGCCACTAGTGGTAATATATAAAGTCCCAGGCATTTTTTTGCTATTTATAGTAAGAGTATTAAGTCTAACAATTATTTGGTTAGAGGTTCCAGCGTCAACATCGTCTTTGACGGTCCCACCTACGGATATTAGCGTTTTGTATAAAGACTTATATTGGGAAAGTTCATTTTGGGATATAGAGCCTCTCCATAGCCCAAATAATAACGCGCCAAATATCAATAACGGGATTATGTAAATATTTTTACGCCAAAATACAATTGAAAATAGGATGCAAGACAATAATAAATAATACGTTAAAGAAATATGTGAGTTTGTAAAATATTTTGCACAGTAAATACCTATAAAAATTCCGATACATCCAATAGATATCAGCCACGAAATATGCATTTTGCGCTTTAGAGCCCACCAATTCATTAATTAAGTATAACAAATGCTTAAAAACAACTGGTTTTTTTATTAGGATTACGCTTTTTTTGGTTCCTTTTTCACCGATAGAGTAACCATGTGTCCTGCTGCAGATCTTCCGATTGCTTCTACTAATGGTTGTGCCTCTGTCCTAACGATATCTCTTTCCTGTTCTACGGAAATATTTGTGATTTTTGTTTCTTCGTAGTGCGACGCCAACGCATCAACATAGCTAGACAATACCACCATGAGGGTTTGAGGGGACGATTTATCGTCTACGATCTCTTCTGGTACTTTGGAATCGTCCGGCAATACGGCTGCGATTCTATCAATCTCGTCTCTCATCTTCCCCTCAAGTGCCGTTAACTCATCTGCCGCTGTGTTGTCTGCTTCGACCTGATTAACCAGTATTTCATAGACTCTTCTAGCATCATCGGTCGACATCATTAAAACATCACCATTACTATGTACCACTGTACGCTCAAATCGTCTAATCAATGCCTGTTCGCTTATTACTGCCGCGTCTGGCAGATGTTCTGGGAACGTAAGCCTACCAGCTAAATCCTCTCCCTCCATATCACCTCCTTTACCTTATAACTTATACTAGCTTGGCTTATTAAAATTAATATTGCAAGCGTTAGCGAAAATACGGGGACCAGTGAGACTATCACTCGCTTTGCTTGCTCCTCCGTTCATTTGCGAAAAAATGTAAACACTTTTTCACGTCATTCACTACGCGACCTCACGACTAGTATATTTTGCTGGGGGCAAAATCTACGTCGTGAGTTCAAAGCCCAGCGGGCTTTCCAAATTAAATATACCAGCCTTTCGGTTGGTATATTTAATTTGGAGGGACCAGTGAGACTTGAACTCACGACACCCTGCTTAAAAGGCAGGTGCTCTAACCAGCTGAGCTATGGTCCCAAATTGTAAATGTCTCGTAACGCTAGCTTATCAACTAAACAATCATTTCAATTGGTTAGAGCAGCTACTTAATTTTACCGGCGCAAGCGCCTGGGCAGCTGACCTGACCGTTCTGTCGAACAGACAGGCGGGGCTATGGTCCCATAGCCTTCGCGTCACTCATAAAAATGTACCATTAATAGAGGTGGTTTGTCAACTCGCACTACGTACAATTAGCTCAACATCTGGGTTAATTAGCATTGTTTCAGAATAATATTTTCTCTGACGGAAGCATATCTATTGATACGTTGACGGCAGAGAAATTTATTCTGGACATTGATAATAAGTCAGGTTTGGGCTAGTTGTGCGTAGTGTGAGTTAGTGCTTCTTGTGATGCTTGCTTGGGAAATGGGCTGGCTTGGTTAATATCAAGTCAATAATCGCAATAGTCAATCCCGCCCCTATAATCGTGTTCCTGTTATCAAGTATCCAGTTAAAGACTTCGGATCCAAATCCTTGCGATGAAACCGCATGGGACAAAGGTTCTATCAAAAAACCGACCGCCAATAGTGTAAATAAGATGGCACCAATAACCCTTCCGGCCATGGATTTATACTTATCACCATGGAAAAGTAAAATAACTGCCGGGAATAATATAAGCAAACACGAAACAATAGCTTTCGTTATCGGACCAGACGGAGCGCCAAATAAACTGGCTTCCAAACCAATATCATACGCCCAAATCACACTTAGAATCGAACCGGCCGCCAGACCCAGACCCAATAAACCAAATCGCCTTTTGGTGATGAATGCCGCCACAAATATCACCACCGCAAAGGAAAAAAGAACAATCGTAGCATTCATATTAATTTACCACCTTATTGTCATATTGAAATATCGCCGACTTTCCAATCACAATCGATTTTGAATCAGTTGTACCCGCGGGAAACTCGACAACATATTGGGCAGAAGTATTTGGTTTATAAATAGTAGTTTGATCATCAAATGGCGCATTTTTTACTATATATACAACTTCTTTTTGTTTGTTCAACCATACGATATCGATTGGGAAGTTCATGTCTTTCATCCAAATCCCATATTTATCTTCACCCGGGAAAACCATTAGTAACGCCTGGTCCGCGGCAAGTTCTGATTTGCCAGATAAACCATTTTTCCGTTCAATTTGGGTTGAGGCAACATCAATTCGGAAAATTCCATCGCCTATCCATAATTTCGTTTCGGGCCGTAATAACATCGGTAGAAAAACCAACAAAAAAGTAATGCCGACGACCAAAATCACGCCGGAAATAATCAAAGTCGTGCTAAGGTTTCCAGACATCGACTGCCTACGAAATATCATAAGCATATTATAGCAGTACTACTGCCTTAGGCGCCGACTTTATCTTTTTTGTTTCGGCGTTTTGCGTTTTGCTCGATATATTCGATGAACGGTCCGGCAACATCACGACCGGTTACTTTTTCAATATCAAACCCCGGACTGGCATTCACCTCTAACACTAACGGTCCCCTGGCACTCCTAAGTAAATCAACGCCGGCGATATTAAGCCCCATAGCTTTTGCGGCTTTGACAGCGACTTTCTTTTCTTCCTCGGAAAGCTTGACTGAAGTTCCTTCACCGCCTTTGTGCAGATTAGAACGAAAGTCATCATCCAAACTTTGACGTTTCATACTGGCGACAACCCGGCTGCCCACTACAAACGCACGAATATCGGTTCCTTCTGATTCTTTAACAAATTCTTGCAACAGAATATTTGTTCCGTCGTCATTTGTCAGATAGAACGCTTGCAATACTGATTTGGCGGCTTTTTTGGTTTCAGCTAAAACAACGCCGTTACCATGAGTCCCGCGTGCAAGTTTAATTATCACTGGCGTTCCGCCAACTCTTTCAAGCAAATCGTCAATATCGGTAGTATTTCGCGATACCACAGTCTTTGGAATCCCTACGCCATATTTGGCTAGTAGTTGTAAACTACGCATTTTATCACGCGAACGACTTATCGCAATCGAGCTGGATACAGTATAAATCCCCTGCATCTCTAATTGGCGAACAATTGCCGTTCCATACATAGTCATATACGACGCGATTCTAGGGATAACAGCATCAAAATTTCCTAAATCTTCACCCCTATAACTAACCTTCGGGTTGTTTTGTTCAATCGATGCATAACATTCTTTATATTTAATAATGGATACATCATGACCACGTTTTATGGCCTCTTCCTTGAGTCGCTTTGTGGAATAGTTTCCTGGTCCATTGGATAAAATCGCTATTTTCATAATATTATTACCTTCTTTCCATCTGCTGCTGCTTTTAGAAATTCAAATGAACGTCTGCTATCACCACTCACTATGTAAATAACGACATCATTTTGCTTTGCGTCTGATATCGCCGCAGCAATCGCCTCGTCCTCCCTAATTATACGCTTTACTGACTTTGCACCATACTTATGCAAAAATCCATAAAAAAGTTTGGATATATACCCTACCTCTTCTTTTTTATTAGCAAAGCCCTTCACTACACCGGCCTTCCTCAAAAAACCATCTACCATATCGTAAACTATAAATTTATCAAAGCTTGGAACTATACTTTTCGCCGTATCGTCGATTAGTTCAGCAGTCCGACTGGGCGCCAACCTCACAACTCCAACAACCGAATTATCATTCCCGACCAGGCTTCTGGCGTATTTTGCGATTTCGATTAATGATTGCTTCTCGTGTGCAAAATCCAGAATTACCCGTGGACCGTCTGCAATTTTTAGTTGTACCATACGTCCTCCAGCTGGGTCATATGTGTAATCACTCAACAAATTAATCGATGAATTAAACTTTTCTTTTGACAAAAGAGAGAAAAGCGCTGAAACAACAAAGGCAAAGTTATATAGAGATGGCCCGTGATTAATTTGCAACCAATGAAAATCATTTAATACAAGTTTTAAAACTGTTTTCCCGGACACAATAATCTCTAGATTCTTTTCTGATATATAACAAACGGCTCCGTCAGAGTTTTGTGTACGTTTTTTGGTAACAGCAATCCGATTTACGCCGGGTTTAATTACAGAAAGTTGAGAGACTACCAAATCATCATCACCGTTATATATCGCCGTTCCACCTTTTTTAATTGATTTTAAGACGAAACTTTTATGTTTAGCGATGTCTTCGACAGTTTTCAGCATTTTAGTCCCGCCAAGGTGATCTTCAAAAACATTCGTAAATATTCCAATATCATGGGCTTTATAACCCAATCCAGTTTTTGATGAAAATACTGTCGACTCCAAAATCGAGATGTTTGATTTGTCAGAAATAAGAGCCAAAAAACGACCTGGACAATTTGTTGGAGTATACCCCCAGCGATCCCGACTTTCATCGTCACTAAATATCAATGAGCCGTTAATATATGCACCGTCGGTATCAACTCGCAAAACCTGTTCAAAATTTTTCCCAAGCGCGAAATCAAGCATCCTAGCAACACTTGTTTTTCCTTTTGTGCCGGTTACGGTGATTATCGGGTAGTTTGACTTAATCATTTCGGGTCTACCAAAAACTTATTCTTTAAAAACCGACGGCCAATAATCACCTCGTAACTCATGTTGGACCTGTCAGTCAGGGATATCCGCATTGTATAATCGTTGCCTGAAATCGTTATTTTGGTAAGTATGCTAAAGCGTTGTTGGTTTAATCCATCAGAACTTCTGACCTCAATTGAACGAAAGCATTTTTTTTCTACCGGTTTTTTTAACCCAAATGGTCTAAATGATAGTACGTACTGACCATCATCTTTTTGAATAATTTTAATATCCTCGGCATGCATAGCACCCGAGTACGCACCGGTATCAATTTTTGCCCTAACGGGGTTTTTTGTAAAATCTTTAAAAACAACTTCTTCAATAAATCCAACTGTTTTCATACCTAGCCTTTCAAGCTAAATGTTTGACTTTATTAGCTAATTATATCGTAATAAACGTCAATTTGTCAATATACTCTTGTGGTTACTGCCCGATTTGCCAGTTGACTACGCGACGGAAAGCGCCGCTTTAATGTATGGCTCGGCTTCCTTCATAATAAATTCAGTCCAATCTTGCCCGGCAGACTCCGGCAATTCGAGTAGTCCATATCTGTACAAACGAACCTGATCGACAAAATCTAAACTCGTCACGGCAACTGCCCTAGCTTTTACCTCAACCGGTGAATTCTTTAATTCTTGTCCCATAATCACTTCTTCGGCATAAGCCATAGGCTGTGAATCCATACCACCATGAGCTTTCAGTCGCAGTACGCTTCTAGCTGCCACGGTCGCCAGCTCTGCAGGGTCAGAATCCGGTAAAGTCCGCAGTTTTTCCTTATATGAAGCCCGTGCCGCATCAAAAATACTGCCTCCGTTTTCAATAACTTGCAAAGCACGGGCATATGCCAAAGATATTGGTTTGCTTTTTCCAAATAGCGCCGCTTCAGCTTGTCTTTGTTTAAAGTTGGCGCCGCCTTCAAATAACATACCAGCTCGTTTTCCTTTTAGTCCGATAATTTTGAGATTCTTGCTGAGTGAGTGGTTAATTTCGTTTTGATTTACGTGTTCTAATTCGTGGAACCCGCCAGTTATTATGCAGTCGAAAATTGATCGTTCTTCGGACGGTACTTTGAAAGACCCGTTATATCCATCGACCTCAAAAATACCCCGGCCAGGATTTATAACAACTTGCCATTTACCATCGGCTGCCCGAGTTGTGCGCGTCGGCGACCAAGTACTGGAGTCTTCAGAACTTAGAAGTCCGCCACTACGAAGAATTCTGCTGTACAAACCTATCATTTCCTGAGGTTTTAATTTGAAGTCTTTTAGTTTTTCTCGTTGCTCAATAGTGAATAGGGGCTGTCTAGCCACGGATTCGGGCGAATCGGGTGCATCGTATCCGATAACCTCTTCGTCTACTGCCGTTGCGTTACCGTCCTCGTCAAAACCTTTGCCATTTCTTAAGTAATCAAGAACCTTCAGTGCGCTTGAGTCTCTTTTTTCAAGAGCATTAAAAATCGCAGGAGGAATTACTCCGGCTGCAACCGATGCTGTATCTTCATCGCCAATCAGCTTTGATTGATCAACCAGGTAATCAAGGGTTGTCATATTACCCACTACTTGCCTGTTAATTTTGGCTAGATATACATCAATAAGCGCACGCTTTGCTCCATCCAAACGGTTACCACCTTCTTTGTAGTCATGTCGCAAACTTTTTAGGAATTGCCGGGCTTGGACTGCAGACTCTGAACCGCGAATTATTTCGTCCGGGTTTAAGACGATTGACATGTAGTCAAGCGTGGAAGAATCGGGCTGGCCTCCATCAAGTAATTTTTCTGACGCTAGGCGTACATAATACTTTGAACTTTCTTTAGCCATTTTTCTCATAGTCTCTTCGTCGACGGTTGAATTATGAACTTGACTCGCTAACCACTTATAGACATCTGCAGATGAATCAAAAGTCGGGTTAACACCATCAAGCTCCGGTAGGGTGATTTTTCCTTTCAAAAAAGCCTCAGCAAAAAATTGAGGGGCCGTTGTAGTCTCGCTTTTAATGATAGAGGGAAGTTCCCCAACGGTTATGCCGTCTAAAACGTCATGGTTGAAAATGAATGTTTCAAACGATTGAATCTCGTCTTTTTCAGATTCGACGAGTGGAAATTCAGGAGGATTCATTAAAGTTTCAACCATCGCAAGGCTGTCCTTACCACTTCGTTCAAGATAAATACCATTATAGCCTTCGATGTTTTTTGTGTTTGACATATGTTATCCTACCTACACTATACCATATTTACAGTGTTAATGCAACCATAACAGAGTTGCGCTTGCGCGGATTTAATATGATATCATTTAGCGTTCTTTGATTGCCTGACAAGTGCAAAAATTGCAAAGCCGATTAGCACCATGGCGGCGACTGCCAATAGCAAATATCCGTAATCTTTAATCATCCACAAAACCGCTAGAATAACAGCGACAGCCCCCCAAATTGTCAAAATTTTCCGTGATAGAACCAGGCCGGCAGTCAGCAGCAAAAGATGTTCAATTATAAATATCGTCTGATATGAAACCGCCAATGTCCCCTCGCCCAGCATCCCAAGAGCCGAAATCCCGGTGAAGAATGTCATGATTGCCAGGGCGAAATAAATAAGGGCCTTGGCATCTTGTCGTTTTCCAGCGGCATAATACATATAACCCAAGCCCGCAAATACAGCAGACCACCAGTGGGTATAGGCTAGCAAATTAGTATCAGGAGCCAGTATGTACAAAATTCGCTGTAGGCCGATAGTCGCCAAAATTGCAGCAACATCAATATATTCAAATTGACGTTTACGCCAACCCTCATAAGCAATTGCACCTGTGACGACGACTAGCCCAATACCAGCAGTAATTACAAACGGTTTGTCCGTCGACAGCAAATTCATTAAACTGATTACTCCGCCTACAACAACTGCATACCACCAAAAATACAAAGAATATTGTTTTTTGGATATTGTCTGTAATCCCCAATAGGCGCCGTAGAAAGAGATGAAAGCAATCCAAGAAATGATAGCGCCTCTCCATACCGTGTCGTATTTCATCAGCTCGACGAACCAGAAACTAGCACCCAGGAAAACTGCATTTGCAAAGATTGCGAAAAACGGCTGGCGTTCGATGTAAGTCAGCAAATATAACATTGCTGAAGCAACCAGCCAGATTGCAAAACCCCATCCAAAACTAATGTTCAACGTATAAGCCAAAGACTCTACCAAAAATAACGAGAAGTTAGCAACCCAGAACGGCCGGGCTAGGGCATGAATTTTTAGTTCATTCTTTAGCGCACAGACCGTCAACGCAATAGCGGCAAGACCAAGGAATATCATAGCAACCCAATAAGACTTAACATAAGGACCGATATAATTTGCAACAGTAAATAAAATCATTAAGTTCGACACGATACTAACCCACGGACGACGCTCAATATACATCAAACCATAAACCAACAGTGTGGCGACCGTCCAAATCGCCAGCCCCCAATAGCGTTCGACATTGAACGTAAACACCAATGACTCTGCTAGAAATAGCACAAAGTTTATGACCAAAAACGGCAAAATAGAAGGATATTCGTTAACTAGTTTCTTGTAATAGCGAACTCCCAGCGAAATTGCCGCCATCACTAGGAATATCAACGAAACCCAATGCGATTTGATGTCAGGGTATACGAAACTATAGACAGCGAATAGAATCATCCCATTCGACACAACGCTAATCCATGGGCGACGCTCGATAAACATCAGACCATAGACCAGCAGCGCTGCGATAGACCAGATTACTAGACCCCAGATATGACTGACATTTGTCGTAAATATGAGAGATTCGACTAGGAACAATGTAATATTTACCAGCAAATATTGATAAATAGACGGGTGCGTGGCAATCAGTTTCTTTGCAAATCGAATCCCAAGTGTAACCGCAGCCAAAGATAGGAAGGTAATCGAAATCCACTGAACTTCGAGTGCTGGTTTGAAAACATTATAGCCGACAATAATAGGTAAAATAGCCAAAGAAACGGTCCCAAAGACTGATATTATTGCCCTTCTCAACCAATATGCCAAGCCAAAACTTATAACCAATAGTGCTGCCAGTTGTCCTGATACTATTGAAGCCCATGAAGCATCCTGTAAAATAAACAAGATTGCTATCAATTGGAAAACTAGGCCCAGCCAAAGCCAGGTTTCGTTGTTCGAATCGCCCTGAACTTTTTTTGGAAGAAATACAACTGATATTGCCAACTGGACAATGCTAACAGCTGACAGTGCCAGTCCAACTGCTGTCCAGGAATTAGTAAAATCGTATGTCATCAGCACCAAGCCTAGGCTTGCCAGTAGTCTGGATACAAATATTGAAATGTCTCTCCCCTGGACTGAAGAAACCGCAACAGCCCCGTAGTACAAAGCGCTTACAAGTGAAACAATCCAATAATCTCTGACTGTCATGTTATTAAATGATAGTAGGCTGGCGATAATCGTTAGTGGGACAATCCAACTGCTAGAGTCGTAGATTGGTTTTACAAAACAAGCCGGAACCCATTTTTTTTTGGTTTTAGCAATGAATGTCATGACTGTCCCAAATACAATCATAACGACAAAATACCAAATTAATGCTGCGTGCAGTACTGCAACACTTGAAATTGCCATGCTAGTCGCGAATGCAATTGTTAAGTACGAGACGATTTGGTTTTGCAGGCGAATTGAGGCAAATGCAAATGCAAATAGCCCAATCACCGACGTAATAAACCAACAAACCGCTGCATCATGCAGTATAAAACTGTACATGGCAATCCCAGTAAATGGCAATATCGCTAGGCCCGTACCTACAAAAGCAACGGCGGCGGGACGTAATTTTTTGACGGTATCATGCAGTAGCAATCCAGCAGCATAAAACGCAATTGTAACAACCCAGACACCAATAAAGCGAATCGATTCCGGCAAGGTCGTAGCAACAAACAATCCAACGGCAGCAACTAATAAGAAACTGGCGACATAAAGGGTAATGTTGATATTTTGAAGGTCGTGTTTTTCTTTTAATTTTGCTGAGCTAATTACTGCTTCGTCATTATTGACTGTTACGCCCATAGTATAAACGGGCTTTGGATGAGGTTCTGGGTGTGGTTCAAGTGATGGTTTTTGTTGTTCAACAACTTTATGCGGTTCGGTTGCAGTATAAGTAGGGTGACTGGTCTCGATACCGGATTCTTTTTGATGAGCCCTATAGCCATCCCAGTAACCTTGCGCATAGTCTTTGCTGGTAAAATCAATGTTGATGTTGTCTGGTTGATTTGATTGATTTGGATGTTTTTTTGATCTTGCGGATAGCCAAATTAAAAATATTACAAACAATATCCCCCAAAAGATGTTGCCCATGTACCCTCCTGTTTGTTTTAAGTATAAACTAAATGGCTAGAAAAAGCTTCGTTTTTTGTCTGATTCAAATTCTGCCAGCAGTTCACGTTGTTTTTTTGATAGTTTCGTAGGAATGTCAACAACGACACTTACTATGTGTGGGCCGCGTTTTTCGCTTTTTATATGTGGGACTCCATGATTTGATAATTTGAAGTCAGTCCCGGATTGAGTTCCGGCTGGGACTTTCATGCGAACCTTGCCATCAACAGTGTCTACATCGACTTCAGTTCCCAAAGTTGCGTCGACCATGCCAATATGCTGTTCTGATAGGATAATATCACCTTCGCGGGTGAACTGTTTGTGTGCCTTGACGCGAATATGAACATACAAATCACCTTTTTCACCATTACCAATAGCTTCGCCGTGGCCACTTAGACGAATCGTTGCTCCATCGTCTATACCAGCAGGTATTTTCAAATTAATTGTGCGTTTACGACGTTCGACACCTTTACCTCGACAAACTGTACAGGTTTTTTCAGGGACTTTTCCGCGTCCTCCACAGGTTTCACAGGTTACCGTTTGTTGAATCGGTCCAAAAATCGTATTCATTGCACGGTTAACTTGACCAGCGCCTTTACAGGTTGGGCAGGTTTTCATGTCATAACCAGGCTCTACAGTTGTTCCATGACAATGCGAACATTCGTCATCCATTTCCAGTTGAATTTTTTCTTCAACTCCAAAAACTGCTTCTTCGAAAGTCAGTTGCAACGATACTTCTACGTCTTGGCCACGTCTGGGTGCTTGATTTCTACCGCCGCCACCAAAGAATTGACCGAATATGTCACCCAGTCCGCCATCGCCAAAATCGAAATTAATATTTTGGCCATTAAATCCGCCGAAACCACCACCGAATGGGTTGCCAGCAGAGGCCCCGCCACCGTTATTTCCACCGACACCAGCGTGTCCGAACTGGTCGTAGCGTTGACGTTTTTGACTGTCTTTTAGCACTTCGTAGGCTTCACCGGCCTCTTTGAATTTAGCTTCATCACCACCGTCTTTATCCGGGTGATACTTAACAGCCGCCTTGCGATAAGCTTTTTTAATCTCGTCGTCCGAGGCATTTTTACTGATACCTAAAATCTCATAATAATCACGTTTATTCATCTGTTACTATTGTATAAAATTAGCACTCTTATTGCAAGAGTGCTAATGGATAATCCAAGGAAGATGCGGCCGGGAGTTACCCACAGCCGCGTCCTCACTACATACTACTTCGTCAGGCTGACCGGAGCCGTTCGTTGACCTGCTCGTCGTACTTGATCCACGAGTGAATCGAAAGTGCGACAGCGATAGTCAGAAGGGTGAGACTGACGGCAAACCACTGCCAGCCGCCGATTGGCATCAGCAGCGCCAGGACGGCAACATTTTGAGCCACCGCTTTGTTCTTGCCGCCACGGTTTGCAGCCACAGTGACACCAAGGCGCTTCTTGGCCTTGATCCTCAGCCTGGTGACTTCTACCTCCCGCAGAACGATGAGTATCAGCGGAAGATAGATCCACAGCTTGAGGACGCAGACCATTATCAGCGTCAAGATGACGAGCCCCTTGTCGGCGATTGGATCCAACATGGCGCCCAGCTCGGACTCCCAGTGGAACTTGCGCGCCATCCAGCCGTCCAGCACATCGGTCAACATGACCAGCGCATAGAAAGCGGGTGCAGCCCACAGCCACCGGGATGGCGTGTTCAGGAACCAGATGTTCCAGTCCCACATGTGCCCACTCAGAAAGAATAGGCCAGGAAACACCATCCCCACCAGTCGAAAGTAGGTGATGATGTTGGGCGGCAAAGCCCAACTCTTCTTGAACTCCTGGACGAACTCCTGGACAGATGGTCCCGCCCAGACGTTCTTGACGCTTTCGAGCGAGATCATACCGTTCTCCCTTGTTTAGGTGAGTAATCAATTGTAGTGAGGTTCAACACCACCTCACAAAAGCAAGGTTAGCATTAATGGTATATTATACATATAAAACCATAATTATTCAAGTTTGGCTAGTTAAACAAATAGAGCCCCTTTCTTGGGGCTCAATTTGTTTCTTAAGTAATATTTACTTTTTCTTTTTGTCTTCGTCGACAACTTCCCCTTCAACGGGCTCTCCGCCGTCGGCGGATTTGTCGTCAGTTTTATTTTCGGCTTCTTTTTCTTCGGCTTTTTGCTGGTACATCTTGGCACCGATTGGCATAATCGCATCGTTTAGCGCCTTGACGGCTGATTCCAGTTCGTCCTTGTCTTCGCTAGTTTGATGTTTTTTAGCCTCTTCAACGGCATCGGTGATGGCCTTTTTATCTTCATCACTGATTTTGTCCTTGAATTCATCTGGCATTTTTTCAGCTGAATAGATTGAGCTTTCCAGACTGTTTCGTGCATCAATTACATCGCGTTTTTTCTTGTCTTCTTCGGCGTGAGTTTCGGCTTCTTTTTGAGCTTTTTCTATGTCGTCTTTAGACAAGTTACCGCTATTTGAAATCGTGATGCTTTGTTCTTTGCCAGTCCCCTTATCTTTGGCTGTGACATTCAAAATACCGTTGGCATCAATGTTGAAAGTCACTTCAATTTGAGGAACGCCGCGTGGTGCTGGAGCAATACCATCTAGGCCAAAACGACCAAGTGATTTATTGTCAGCAGCCATTTCACGTTCACCTTGAGTTACATGAATTTCAACTTGCGACTGCCCATCGGCAGCTGTGCTGAAAATCTCTGATTTAGAAGTTGGAACCGTTGTGTTGCGTTCAATTAATTTAGTAGCGACACCGCCCATAGTTTCGATTCCAAGTGATAGTGGAGTAACGTCAAGTAGCAATATGTCTTTGACATCACCGGCCAAAACGCCACCCTGAATAGCTGCGCCCATGGCAACAACTTCGTCAGGATTAACACCCTTTAGCGGATCTTTACCAAAAATCTCTTTAACTTTTTTAACGACAATAGGCATTCGGGTCATACCACCAACCAGGACAATCTCGTCGATGTCTTTTGGTTTTAGGCCAGCATCCTTGAAGGCTTTGTTGACTGGATCTTCCAAGCGATCAATTAAATCTGAAATTAACTCTTCAAGTTTTGAACGAGTCAATTTGTATTCGAAGTGTTTTGGTCCGTCGGCATCAGCTGTCAGGAACGGCAGATTAATCTCGGTTTCATTAGTAGTTGAAAGTTCTTTTTTAGCTTTTTCAGCTTCGTCTTTTAGGCGCTGCATGGCTGCTTTGTCGCCTTTTAGGTCGATTCCTTCGTTATTCTTGAATACATCTAGGAAATGATTGACGATTCGGTTATCAAAGTCTTCACCACCAAGATGAGTATCACCGTTGGTTGATTTTACTTCGAACACACCATCGCCAAGTTCTAGGATCGAAACATCAAAGGTTCCACCACCAAGGTCGAAAACAACGATTTTCTCTTCTTTTTTGCTGTCTAGGCCATAGGCAAGTGCAGCGGCGGTCGGTTCGTTGATAATTCGTTTTACTTCTAGTCCGGCAATTTTGCCTGCATCTTTGGTCGCCTGTCGCTGAGCATCATTAAAGTATGCCGGAGTCGTAATAACAGCTTCAGTTACCTTTTCGCCGAAAAAAGCTTCGGCATCGGCTTTTAGTTTAGACAGAATCATAGCCGAGACTTCCTCTGGGGAATAGTCTTTGTCACCCATCTTTACTGCTACACCATCGCCTTTTTTGACGATTTCGTATGGCATGATGTCATGATCTTTTTGGACTTCTTTATCACTGAATTTACGTCCAATTAAGCGCTTCACGCCGTAAATAGTGTTTTTTGCATTCGTTACACGTTGACGCTGTGCAATCTGGCCAACCAATCGTTCGCCTTTTTTGTTGATTGCAACGACGCTTGGCGTAGTTCGATTGCCTTCAGTACTTGCGATAACATCCGATTTACCACCGGTCATATACGCAACAGCGCTGTTGGTTGTGCCCAGGTCGATTCCAATAATTTTACCCATATTATTTATATCTCCTATAATATTAATTTTTTTATATACTTGTTATAATTTTAGCACTCTAGGTGTTAGATTGCCAATATCTTAATTATAGGTCAGTTGGCACTCGTATGTCAAGAGTGCTAATTTATATAAAAAGGGGACTGGTATACAGCCCCTTTTATATATACTTTAACAGACTATTTTATGATGTTAGCCAGATGTAGCAACCATAAAAACACTCCTATTGCCAACAAAAACATAGCCAGTGAACCTAGCAGTGTCGCAATCCCCTTTGGTGTTCCCCACTTCATTGCCATGTACTTCTCGAACTCGGTCATGTCGTCCGTACCCTCGTATTCTCTGTGATGTCGTGGTCTTTTGTCTTCAGCCATATTTTTTCCTTTCTTATGCCTTAATTATATACCAAAGTCAAATTATTTATTTTTGATGTATTTTTCGGTTCGGTGTGCCAGTTCGGCTGCTTCATCTGTTAAAACTACCAGTACCGGTTTGCTAGACAAATTTGCAATGTTTGCAATTTCCACCGGCTCGAATGCCTTTTCATTAGCCTTCGGACTGATTTCAAAACCTAAATAGCCTAACCTTTCCAGTATGCGCCCTCTGATTGTTATCGAACGCTCGCCTACTGTGCCAGTGAATACTAAACAACTGACTCCGTTCATACTGGCAGCCATCTGGCCGATGGCCTGTTGGATACGGTAAACAAATATATCCAGTGCCAGTTTGGCCCGTGCATCACCCTTGGCTTCACTGGCAATCAATTGACGGATATCGTCTGAGCTGCCGCTAAGTCCTAAAAGCCCGCTTTTTCTAAAAAGAAATTCTTCTAATTCACCTGGTGAAAATCCCAGATCTCGCTTTATAGCCAAAGCCGCTGAAACATCAATACTACCACTACGAGTTGCCATCACAACACCTTCTAGGGGCGAATACCCCATGGTTGTTTCGACGCTTTTGCCGTTTTCTACCGCTGTGACGCTACAGCCGCTTCCTAAATGACAAATTACTGTTTTTGGTAGCAGAATGTCACCTTTTTCTAATTTATTGACGATTGACCTGATTGATACACCATGAAACCCGTATTTTTCGATTTCCAGTTTGTCGGCAAGTTTTGTATCAATGGCATAATACCTAGCATGAGCCGGTTTAGTCGCATGAAAAGCACTGTCTGAAACTGCAATAATCGGAGTCTCAGGAAAACGAATTCGAAGTTGTTTTATCTCCAGAAGTGCAGTTTTGATATGTAATGGTGATTCCCGACTTAAATCTTCTAAAACCGAAACAACTTCGTCAGTGACCAATTCGTCTTGCATAAAACGCTTACTGGGGGCTACAATTCTGATACCAATAGCCGATATCTTGTCGGACTCATTTAGTATTTTGTATTTATGAAGTAGTGGTAGTGTCCGATGCGGTGCGTTCGCCAAATTCGCATCGTCGTATTTTTCAGAGTATTTATTGCCGTCATATTCTAGTTCGCCGACAACTTTTTCATCGACAATTTCAAAGTGAAGATTGGCTTTTTTAACGCCATTAATATAAAGGGCATATTTGCGACTGGCGCTGCCCGGATTAACGATGAAAATAATAGATTCTGCCATGATGCTAATCTAATAATACCATGACGCTTGTGGTTTTTAATCTGGTTTTTCACTTTTTGCGGGTCCTGTCGTCCGGTTTACCCCTAATATTTTTTGCCGATTACGACAAAACAATATTGGGGGCCCCACCGAACGTCACCCGTAACTTACTTTACAGCCAATAATTTTATAGTTGTGTGCATCACGTCCGATATTACTTACTTTATTGCCAACAGACTGTGCCGGTAGGCAGCCGAACGCCACGTGCTGTCACAAAGTGACACACGTAGAGTGTGCTGTTGGAATAAATGTAAGTGATAGTGGACGGTAGAAAACAAATTATTTTCGAGTAACTTTAACCATAGAATGACGTATTGGGCGGCCGTTAAGTGTATAGCCTGGTTGCATTTCTTCGGCGATTACTTCGTGCTCGCCTTCGCTGTCTTCATCAAACAAAATAGCTTCGTGTAGGTCAGGATTAAAAATCGTACCGGGTTTGGCATCAATTCGTTTTAGATTTAGTTCATCTAATGATTTCTCAAGGTTTTTTACCAAGCTGGTCACACCTTGAACCCAAGTATTATCTTTCAATTCTTCTGGAGTGCAGGTAATTGCCCTTTCGATATTGTCGATAACTGGTAATAATTTCAAGATTGCACTGGATTGTCCTGCCTGTCGAGCTGATATTTTCTCAATTTCACTGCGTTTCATGTAATTTTCAAAATCTGCCCGGGTTCGCTGTAAATCACCGGTCAGCTCTCCAAGTTTTTGCTCGAACTCTACATTTTTCATATTCTTTTTCTTATCTACCATATACTACCTACTATTTATAATATTTCCTCTAACATTGCGCCGGTTTGACGTACAAGGCGCATCACCTTGTCATAACTTTGCCTGGTCGAGCCTAAAACACCTATGTAGCTTCTGTCACTGTACGGTGAACGGTATCGACTGATTATCAGACTTACTCCGGTATTTTTACCAATAGGGTTTTCAGCGCCAATATAGACGTTCAACGGTTCATTTGGTGCAGCTTCACGAAGCCAGGGTTCCAGATTATCCAATAACCTGGCAACGGATTGCGCATGGTTGGCACTGGCAAATTCCGGTTGAGAAAACAGGTTCCCGATTCCGTTCATATAAAGCTCGTCGCCAATCGTTGCAATACCTAGGTTATGGGTCAAATCTACCAGACTATCAACGGCGCTTCGGATTGCCCTATCGGCATGATCGGTGTGGGTGTTTACCCTTGCCTCAATCGCTCTCGCACTACGATCGAATCCTGGCAATATATTTGTGTTTGGCGTTTCAGTCAGCATATTTACATAAAATCGATAGCCAGCATCGGTTGGAATGCGCCCGGCACTGGTATGAGGCTGCATTATTAAGCCCATTTCTTCTAAGCGGACCATTTCACTGCGGATTGTCGCACTTGATACGCCAAATAGTTTAGCTAGCATGACACTGCCAATAGGAGCAGCAATCTCGGCATGCTGTTCAATAATCGCCGAAAGTATCTGGATTTGACGCTCTGTCATAGTGTTATTATATCGTGTTTTAGCACTCCATGTCAACGAGTGCCAAACTTGCTGTTAGTGCCCTGTTTGATTATACTTTAGAGTAATGAATGACACTGAAAAAATCGAGACAATCAAGAAGTGGTTAGGTTCGGGCGCAATTAATATATTCGGTCGTCCTTTTGCTGGCAAAGATTTTCAAGGACGACAACTGATTGCATTCTTTGGCGGGAATATGGTCAGTAGCGGCGAGATTCTCCGTAACAGCAAAGCCGAAATGACAACCAGGGAGGGTAAACTTACTCCGACCAAAGATTTTTATGATGTTGTCCTGCCTTATTTAAACCGGTCAGAACTTGATGATAGCCCGTTGTTTTTAAGCTCAATTGGTCGCTGGCATGGCGAAGAACAAGAAGTTATGTCCGCCCTGGATAAATCAGGCCACCCCTTAAAAGCGGTCATATACTTGGATATATCTATTAACGAAGTTCACGATCGTTGGCTGGCCCGAGAAATTAATAATGACCGTTTGGAGCGAATTGATGACACGGAGGAGACTTTGAGTATCAGATTCAACGAATTCCAAGAAAAAACCATGCCAGTTTTGAATTATTACCGTAAGCTTGGGCTACTACTGGAAATCGACGGTAAGGGACCGCGAAATGAAATAACCGACCTTATAATTGACGCCTTGTTTGAACTAGCTAGTAAATAAATCAAACCCTGGCTTTTTTACGACGGTGCTGAGTCCTTGCGCCGTATTTGCGGTCAAAGATATCACCGCCCCAAAAACCAAGAGTAATTGCTATGGCAAGTAAATAAAATGGAACTGGTGATTCATACCACGGTTTACCGCCAAATATTTGATTAGTGAAGTTTTTGAGTGCTGTTGAAGCGGATGATGGCTCGGTTTCGCCGTTAACCTGGACAGCAGTTTGGACTACGGCAGTTTGGTTTGTCTGGTCGGTTAACCTAAACTTAATCCTATAGGTGTTTGGTACGGCATAGCTGAACTGAATTGTTTTATACCCTGGTCCCGTCAGGCTGATAAGGGTCGGCTCGTTGTTTGATGCATCTCCAAAATTTACATACAAGGCATATGGAGGTGTACCGCCCCATACCAACACTCCCATGGTTTGTTTAAGTTCTGGCATAAACAAACGTGGTACGCAAACAATCGACACATGCAATGGACCTCCGGTTGGTAAATTGCCAGGTATATAATCATCACAGCTGGAATAGCTGGCCGTGGACGGGGCGCCCGGAATAATCGAAGGGTTATCGGGGATTGCAGCGGCGACTGTTTCTATCGTATCTGTGGTTGTAATCGAGATTGGCGTATTATCGAAAACCGTCTGGTCCACCGTTATAGTGACAGACGGTGTCGCAGGACCTGGTTGATTCAGGTTATCGTAATTCAAGGCTGTTAGTACGTTTTCGCCAAATCCCAGCTGTATTTGCATACTAAAAATACCGGCATTCGTACAAACAGCTGACCCAACTGTAATGCCGTTATCTTGGACGACAACAAACATTTCTTCCAGGCACGTACCTGACACATCTATAATTATTTGGTCCTTAACTTTATAACCATTAGTGGGGCTGGTAATCGTCGCTCCCTTTGTCGGAGGTGGAACTTGGACAACCGCGCCGACTGTCACCGAGCCAGATGATGGATCAGGGGTCGCAAGCGCAAAACCGCTGCTAGCGTAAATAAAAAAACCGACGACTAATAAGATCACAAAAAGTGCTAAGTGTGAGGTATGCCGATGGTGAATAAGCTTGCCGGTATGTTTATGAGCAACCAATCTGAATTGGTGCAAACCTGGTAAATAAGCTTTAATAGGGGCTACTTTTTTGGAAGATACTAAAGCAGATCGTTTTTTACTTTTTACCCTTGGTTTTTTTACTATTTTTGTTTTCATTTTTAGCTTTTTCGATTATACGCTTATTATACACTTTAATGATGCGTCTGAGAATATAAATTACGGTTGCTAAGATTACTAGGACTATTAGGATAATCTTGTAAGGGATAACCCAGAAACTAATGGTACCGGTTATGGCCTGTCCTTTTGACCCGTAGCCCAACGTTAAGTTGGCCGTATATCGCCCTATCATCCAATCTTTGTTCACTTTTGCATCGTCAAATCTGCGAATAGTTTTTGGCAAAACATTAGATTTATCCTTGTTTATCGGAATGTTTGTAACAACCCCGCCGAACATATCCTTTACTTCGATATTGCCGACTGGCTTGACGTGTATATTACCAACATTTTGAATACGAACTACGAAATACGCCGGTCCGTTTTCGAAAAATGAGGTTTCCTTGCCGCTTTGAGACCCAGAAGTGTAAAATGAAGCCAAATCAGCCTTTTCAGTAATCAGTCCGTCAACACGTACTAACAGCAAAACACCGGCACTGGCTGACAAACCGACACCAGTACGATCCAGTTTAGGAGCGGTCCCTGAAAAGCGTATAACGCCATAGTGGCCGCCTGGTTCAGCATTTGCCGGAACGTTAATCTGAGCCGTTACTGTCCTTGACTGATGCGCATCCAAAGAAAACTGCGGAGCAGTATCAACCCATGTTATTACGGAGGATGCAGGTGTTAATTTCGTATCGATAAATATATGTGGTGATCCGGTTTCACCCGCGGCACCAAAATCACTAACCGATGTTTTATACACTAAATCCGTGCCCGTAACATTGGTAACCCCCAGATTAATACTGTAGGTTTTACCCTTGCTGGCGTTTAATTCTACTAGTGTCGGGCTAATTTGCACACCTTGGGCAGCATTAGCATTTGCAGCCTGGGCGCCCACGTGGGCCGCCAAAGCACCAGCCAATAGCAGCGTAGTTGTGATAAATCCAATTACGATTTGTTTAAACTTCATATGCAACATTTAAAAGTTAGCCGTTGCGGTATATGTCAAATTTGAGGTATAAATACCGGCCGGTGTAATTCCATCGATGTTGGCAATGTAACCAACGGTGAATGTATTGGAGTTTGTTGGTGCATTGACAGATATAATCGTATCGCCTGAATTGAATTTGAATGAGTTATTTGTCCCGTATCCCCCACTTGCCGCAGCGGTACCCGTCCCTGACTTTGCAGCACCTACTGCCGGTGTCGTGTTGGTATCAGCCATGTTAAAGCCGAACTGCTTGGAACCCTGTGATGAGGCCCCACCAGCGGTAAGGGCTGTAATCGTGTTTGAACCAGAAGTTAGCGTTGTACCCGTAACGGCTACTGAATAACCGGTGTTGCCGTTTGTCGATGCAGAGATTATTGATGTACCCGTTGCTGTAGTTGTTGTAGAGCCAACACCAAGGTTAACTTGGCTTCCAGCGGCGGTACCACAGTTTTGACCAGTAATTGATGTACCCGTACAAAACGTCAAAGCTTCGTTGACGGTCAAACTTACTTGAACCGGTGTTGATGTACTGTAAGCAGCAGAACCCGTATCGAGTGCGCCAGTAAAGCCTACGCCGGAATATGTAGTTACTAGGGCATAATATGTCGTATTCGTTGCCTGTGGATTATGAACGGTATTCCAAACTATTTGAACGGCACCTGATGGGGCTGTCGCGTTGGCCCCGTTGATTACTCGTAGTGAACCAGCCGTAGTAGCATCTACGGTCCAACCAGAAGCTGCACCCAAACCTGTTGGCTGCGATGCCAAAGTCGAAGACGATGCAGAAAAGTTGGTAGGCGTAACACAACCTGCTGGTGGCAATGAATCACACATCTTGATTTCTACTGACTTTACGGCAGTGGCTGTCGGTAGCGCCGATGATGTAAATGTATACGTAATTCCCGAGGCATCAGCAGCTGAACTAGATAGTGCAATTGTGCGACCCGTTATTGGTGAGGCGTTGGCCTGAACCATGTTCATGAAAGGGAAAACACCGACAGTAATCGCCAAAATGATAGCCCTTGTTATTGTAAAAATTTGGTGTTTTGTTTGTGTTTTCTTTTTCATTACTTCCTCCTAGAAGTTTGCTGTTGCGGTGTATGTTAGTACTGTTGAATAAGCACCGGCAGCGGTGACTGCGTCGATGTTAGCGATGTAACTGGTTGTGAATGTGTTGGTGTTGGTTGGAACGGTCGCAGCAGCGACAACTTCACCAGCAGGATTAAACTTGAACTGGTTTGTCGTATCATATACACCCGCGGTTGGTACGCCCGTGCCACCACCGGATTTGTTAGAACCGATTGTAGGTGTTGTATTAGCAACCAGGTTTATACCAAACTGTTTGCTGTTTTGGGTTGAACCCGCAAGAACTGTCATACCTGTAATCGTGTTTGTCCCGGATGTTAATGTATTTCCATTATAAGCAACCGAGTAGCCAGTTGCACCGTTGGTACCAACGGTCATAGATGATGTCCCTGTACCAGTGCTGCTGGTTGTAAGTGTTCCCAATGCAACCGTTGCGGTTGCAAGTGTAAAGGTCAGTGTTTCATCGACGGCTGCTGTGACGGTAATCTGTCCTGCAGTTGAAGCAGCAGCTACACCGGAATCAATACCTGTCGTCCATGCATCGTCCGAAAAGGTTGCGATACGCATAAAGAATGTCGAGTTAGTAGCATTTGGGTTTGTAACGGCCGAAAAACCGACTGTTTGACTGCCGGTTGGGGCAGCGACATTTCCAGTTTTCTTTAGACGGAGTGAGTTAGCTGTTCCAGTGTCAACTGTCCATCCTGCTGCATCACCTAGGTTTGTAGGTTGTGCGGTTAGGGTCGACGAGCTGGCAGAGAATCCAGGAGCCGGCGTACAAGAGCCGCTAGCTGTCGTACATGCCGTGAATGATGCTGATTTAATGACTGTTGCCTGTGGCACAGTAAAAACAAATGAATAGGTTGTGCTGGCGCTAGCTACTGAACTGCCAATAGTTACTTTACGTGGAGCAATGGCAGACGCTGAAGCAATGCTGGGGAAATATGCAAGTGTCAAAACCACTGCTATTAACCCGTATAAAGCTTGTTTTAATCGAATTTTTATATTTGTCTTTGTCATCTTATACCCCGTGTTGTTATTGTTGTTTTCTTTATACCTTGATTTATATAATACCATAAGCTTTTAATTTCCAATACTTTTATTTCATAGCCGTTTTTAAAAATTCCCCGTTGCTGTATATATTATAAATGTCGAATATGATCCGGCTGCTGTCGAGCCGTCCATGTTGGCAATATAACTAGTTGTAAAGGTGTTAGTATTGGTGGGCAGTGATGCCCCAGCAATTACGTCTCCAGAGGTATTGAATTTGAATTGATTAGCCGTATCGTAACCCGTTTTTGGTGTTCCCGAACCAGTACCACTGACGGCCGAGCCGATCGCAGGAGTAGAATTTGACATAAGGTTAATACCGAATTGCTTGCTATTGACAACTGAAGCCCCTTGGGCGGCCATGGCTGTTATGTTGTTAGCGCCCGAAGTCAGGGTTGCGCCGCTGTAGCTTACCGAATACCCTGTTACTGCATTGGTTGAAACTGTCATAGACGATGTGCCTGTACCGGTGCTGACAACAGAAGGAGTAGTTAACGTAACGTTAGTGGTTCCTAGTGAAAAGGCCAAGATTTCATCGATGCCGACAGTCACGGTTACCTCACCTGCAGTCGAGGTAGCAACTGTACCGGTATCAATTGGTGTTGTCCAGGTTGAATCAGAATAAGTAGTAATATGCATAAAAAACGTCGAGTTAACAGCACTAGGATTGCGGACGGCATTAAAATTGACTGTTGCTGCGCCCGGTGCGCCCGAGTTAGAAGCGTTCACTATACGAAGCGATGTCGAGTCGGCAGTGTTAATAGTCCAGCTGCCTGCAGATCCCAATCCGGTTGGAGCACCGTTTAGTGTTGCCGGACCGGCCGATGACGAAAAGCCGCTGGCGGCACCGGATTGCGTGCAAGCACCGCTGGCGCTGTCACAAGCTTGGAACTTTACCGATTGGACTGTAGTTGACGTTGGTAGTGTGAAAGTAAAATCATACGAAGTCGAAGCACTTGCCACAGAACTGCCGATTGCTACCTTTTTAGAAGTAATAGGCGCTGCGGATGCAAGGCTGGGGAAATATGCAAACACCATGACAATCGCAATGACACCGTAGACAATCTGCCTAGATATCATTTTGATTTTTGTGTTTGCCATCTCTGTCCCTCTTTCTGTGTTTGTGATAAAAATCATGCGCCGTTGTTTGTTATATAGTGTTTTAAAAGTTTGCAGTCGCCGTATAGGTTAGTACCGTAAAGTAGTGACCTGCTGCAGTTGCAGAATCTATGTTAGCGATATAGCTGGTTGTGAACACGTTGTCGTTAGTTGTTGCTGCAGCTGATGCAACAATGTCCCCAGCAGGATTGAATTTAAACTGGTTGGTTGTATTGTACCCTGCCGTAGCCGCACCCGAACCGGTACCTGTTGCGTCTGTACCAATGGTAGGAACTGTGTTCGCCTTGAGGTTAATACCAAATTGTTTACTGTTTTGGGCTGATGCACCCACAGATGACATAGCCGTAATAACATCCGTCCCTGAAGTTAGCGTATTTCCTTTGTAGCTGACTGTGTACCCGGTTGAACCGTTAGTACCGACTGTCATGGTAGATGTACCAACACCAGTTGATGTCTTGGTCAATGTCCCCAAATCAACTGTTGCAGCTGCGATAATAAAATTCAATGACTCATCAACTACTGCGGTTGTTGTGATTTGTCCAGCGGTCGATGCTGCAATTGTACCTGTGTCAACTGCCGTAGCCCAAGCTGAGTCGGAATATGTTGTAATCCGCAGATAGAATGTGGCATTAGCAGCGCTTGGGTTTTTAACATTAGTAAAGTTTGCTGTTATACCGGCACTTGGTGCACCAGTGTTACTAGCATTCAACATCCTCAGTTCCGTAGGCGTAGCGGTACTTACTGTCCAACTTCCACCAGATCCCAAATTGGATGACGATGCAAGTGTTGAAGTGCTTGAGTCAAAGCCAGGTGCCGGTGTACATGCACCGACCTGAGTCGTACAAGCAGCAATACCGACAGATTTTATAGTCGTGGATTGCGCAGCCGTAAACGTAAAATCATATGTCGTATATGTACCAGCAAGTGAACTGCCAAGTACTACTTTTCTGCTGACTACTTCTTGGGCTGAAACGATATTTGGAATGTACGCGAACATTAATATTGCTGCAATAAATCCATAAATAATCTGTTTTACGAGCAGTTGATTTTTTATTTTCTTCATATACCTAATTATCCTATTTATATTACTTTTAAGTTACCTTGATTAATATAATACCATAAGCTTTAAAATTTCAATACTTTTATTTCATAGTTTATTTTTTAGAAATTAGCTGTCGCTGTGTATGTCAGGACTGTCGAATAAGCACCGGCAGCCGTGACTGCGTCGATATTGGCGATATAACTGGTTGTAAATGTATTGGTGATTGTCGGGGCGGTTGCCGCAGCAACGATTTCACCAGCTGTATTAAATTTAAACTGATTAGTCGTATCGTATTCACCTGCTGTCGGAACACCCGAACCACCGCCGGATTTATTGGACCCGATTGCCGGTGTAGTATTTGAGACCAGATTAATCCCAAATTGTTTGCTGTTTTGGGATGAACCCGTAAGTGATGACATAGCTGTAATCGTATTTGATCCGGAAGTCAAGGTTGCCCCGTCATATCTGACAGAATAGCCGGTATTGCCATTAGTCCCAATTGTCATTGATGATACACCCGTGCCGGTACTGCTGGTTGTAAGTGTTCCCAATGCGACAGTTGCGGATGCCAGTGTAAATGTTAGCGTTTCATCAACTGATGCCGTGACTGTAATCTGTCCGGCTGTCGAAGAAGCAACATTGCCGGTATCAATAGCGTTCGTCCAGGCTGAATCGGAATACGATGTGATGCGAATGAAAAATGTTGAGTTAACGGCACTAGGATTGCGAACTGAGTTGAAATTAACAGTTGCAGCCCCTGGTGAGCCCGAGTTAGAGGCATTCAATATACGAAGCGACGTTGCGTCAGCCGTATTAATAGTCCACGATCCGGCGCCACCCAATCCAGTTGGAGCACCGTTTAGAGTTGCCGGTCCGGCTGATGACGAAAACCCACTGGCTGCACCGGATTGAGTACAGGATCCATTGGCAGTATCACAAGCCTGAAACTTGATGGATTGTACGGTTGTTGACGTTGGCAATGTAAAGTTAAAATTATACGTTGTCGAAGCGCTTGCTACCGATGAACCGATTGCAACCTTCCTGGATGTAATTTGCGAAGCTGATGTCACATTTGGGAAAAATGCGAATACCATAATAATCGCGATAATGCCGCAAATAATCTGCTGAGATAATTGTTTTATTTTCGTATTTTTCACTATTTTTAAACCCCGAAACCTCTACCCTACATGTTTCCTTGGTGATATAATAACATAAGCGTGAAAAAAACAATACTATTTATTTCATTATTTTCAGCAATTTTTGTAGCCATCACCTTTGCGTCGGTCAGTTATGCACAGCCTTACGGTAAAGGCGTATATGGCGCGAACGTTCCCTACGGCAACCAAACATCATTATCAATCTCGACAGACGGCAACGTGAATATACCCGTTACACCCACTACCGGCGGCGTATCGGCCAGCGGTTCCAGCCAAGTTACCGTATCATCAACTGATGTTATGGGATATAAATTATACATTCGCGCATTAAACAGTACGGATATGGACAATCTGGGAACGCCACTGCCGACATCGGCCAATGCCTCACCTGCTCCATTGGCGGTTAATACTTGGGGGTATAATATTGACGCTTCAAATAATTTCACCGGTATCAGCTTGGCCGACGTTTTAATCCATTCCAAAACCGGACCGATATCCAGCGAGTCAACGAATGTAACTTTTGGTATAAAAATAGACCTGGCTAAACCGGCTGGTAATTTTGTAGCCTCGGTTGTTTACACTGCTGTCCCGCAAACCGATTAAGTTTTTTTGTATTTATTTATTAACCAGGAAGCAATAATTGTAACGGCGATAACAACTATTATCGTTGCCCAAACCGGCATATATAATATTAACTGCGTTTTTGTCACTGCAGGATTGTCACCAAGCCCTATATTATATACAGCTTTATATACCCCCGGCCAAAAAGGTGCCGGCAATTTGTTTGGAATTAACCTGATTGTATCCGGTAAGACCAGTGACTCACCAGACATACTGGCGACTGTTCTATCAATTATTAAATCTTTGATTTGCAAGCTATAGCGACTGCGATAATGCGTTGAACCGGTATTTTGCAAAGATGTATTCCAAGTACTGTCACCTGTAATGAACCATGGTGACGATAATGACACCAGATGACCTACGCGCGATACATCCCCCAGTACTGTAATGTAAAATAATGACGCGACTCGCTGTCGGGATTCGACGCCATTACTAATCAATCCGCTATCAGTGCTGGCAAATACACTCAAATACCGCCCACCAGGTTCGGCAGATAGTGGCACGCCCACTGTATAGGTTACGATTTCGCTTTCTTCGGGCCCCAAATCAACTTCGGGATGATTAAAACTCACCCAGTTTACCTCGTTCGATTCAGCGGTAAATGCGTAGTCGTATTGCTGGTTAATAACACTAAATGCTTCGGAGCTCATAGTAACCACCATCGGTTTAGTTGAGTTGTTTGTGACTTTTAATTCACCATTTTGGGCCGTTCCCGGCGCAATATTCATTTCAGTCCTAAGTGGCGAAAGAGTCAAACCCTTTTGTTTCGAGACGGTTGCAGCCGACGCCGGCTGACCTGTTATTAAAAATGAAATAGCGATAATTAAAATCGTCAAAAATAATTTAGCGAATCTTAAATTTCCATAGGATATATTATTTACATATCGCATTCAAGGTATATCTTGTTGATTCCAATAGCAGTTGTTGTGACTACCGCGTTAGCGGCATTACTCATCTGTGCCTGCGGCCCCATAAAAATTGTATTCCTCGGAAGTGTCACGTTCGTGTTAGTATCCACCAGGTTAAGACCAGTCATTAAATCAACTAGCCTGTAATAAATGAATGAGCCGTTTGGTGGCGAGTAGATAGTTGCATCATACGCGTTCCCCGCCACTAGAGTGGGTACTGCAAAGGTAGCTCGGGTTGTTGCTGCGTTATTCCTGGTCGTAAACGACAAGGTTGTAATACTGTCAGTTGTGATATGATCGAACCCGCAAAAATCACCAGTAGGAGCATCGCTGACTACCATCGCAGTAGTGAGAGAAGTCAACCCCACGAACAGCCTGATGGCATTATTAGGTATCAACATTATCTTGAATCTGCATTGGAAAAAGAACCCGCCTTGTCCAGCTGCATTGCCTCGCCAAACATTAGCAAGGGTTGCAGTCGAGGCGGTCAATCCTAGTGGCTGGTCTGCCGTGGTCACAACATTAGTACAATGCATGACCTTCATCTGGCCGCCTGTAGCTGCTGTTACGGTCGGGTGTGTGATAGTACCTGTGCATGCTGGCCAGGTACAGCCAAACCCACTTCCGACAGCACCGGCACCAGTTGCTGGTGCCCATGAATAAACTGTATTAAACGCCAGAATTGACTGGAATGATGTGTCAACACCACTTGGGGCTCTCCATTTTGGCATTACCCTACCAGAAATCGTTTTAGTATAAAGCGTTAATTGTCCGGTGGGTGGTGGTGTCGGCTCATTTGTAATAGAGTTGACTATTATATTTGGATCAGTACCGCTAAATGTAACATCATTCGTGGTCGGGTCATAGACTAGGCGCGAATCACCGGTCAGCATGCCGCCGGAATTATATTGTATCTGGTTATTTGCCCCACCTGCGGTTATGGTGGCTTTGGTTGTTCCTGTCGCCGTATAGCAAACCCAACCGCGACCGTCGACATATTCCATCACCTCGCCCGCTAATAATGTCGCTACAGGTGCTAATTGATAATCGGTGGCTGTAATGAGTTTTTTAATTAAAACCGTATTCGGGTTTGTAGCATGACGATTTGAAATAGTAATTAGTTTCACTTGGCGCACAACACCGGCACTTGGATTAGTCAGCATCGTTGCTACGCCTGATGTCACCGTGCCCTCATTAGTTGACGGTGCGAATGTCGTTCCGGTTAAATCAGCATACGAAACCGAATAGTCGAGATTGGCGGCCGTAGTCGTAGTCAGTGTCAGGGTTTCAGTCGCGCCTGTATTTTTTAACAAAATCATACTAAATCTGCCATATTATCTGCGACCTACATATCGCATTCTACGTAAACCTTGTTAATTCCAATTGCCGTTGTGCCTACGCCAACATTAGCCGCACCGCTCATCGTTGCCTGTGGACCCATAAATATTGTTGACCTTGGTAAATTAGTTGTAGTACTGGAATCAACAATATTACTGCCCGTCAGTAAATCAACCAGACGATAATAAATTGTCGAGCCGCCTGGTGGCGAATAGATTGTTGCATCATACGAATTACCTGCTGCCAGTGCTGGTACAACAAATGTTGCGCGGTTTCTGGTTACATTGTCCATGGTCGCAAATGACATTGTAGTATTAGTATCCGTTGTAATATGATCGAATCCACACAAATCACCCGAATATATATCAGATGCTACTAGCCCCGTCGTCAGTGAAGCCAAGCCAACAAATATCCTACTGCTCGTACCTGCCCATGCCATTATTCTAAACCTGCATTGGAAAAAGAATCCGCCCTGCCCCGCGGCGTTACCTCGCCATACGTTGGCTAGGGTTGCCGTTGAGGCAACCAACCCCTCAATCTGGTTGGCCACTGCTGTATTGGCACATTGCATAACTTTCATTTGGTTGCCCATGCCAGTAGCAACTGTCGGGTGTGTTATCGTTGTCGTACAAGAAGGCCAAGTACAGCCGAATCCTGTACCTATTGCTGTTGCGCCGGTTGCAGGTGTCCATAAATATACAGTATTAAACCCTAAATTCGCTTGGAATGAAGTATCAACTCCACTCGGAGCCTTCCACTTCGGCAACATCCTACCAGCGACAGATTTTGAATAAAGGACCAGAGCACCAGCAGACGGTGCGGCCGGTTCGTTTGTAATGCCGGTTAGTATTACGTTGGTATCGGCACCACTCAGCGTAAGGTCATTAGTTGACGGATCATATGTAAAATCTGCCTCGCCGGCAATAACACCAGCAGCATTATACTGTACTTGATTAGCAGAACCCCCAGCCTTTTGGTCACCTTTAATTGCCCCTGTTGCTGAATAGTACGTCCAACCCTGGCTGTCGACATATTGTAGCGTCTCGCCAGCAAGTAGTGTGGTCGTGGCACTTAACCTCCAACTTGTAGTAGAGCCCGTGTCGTATTTGTCCACCATGACTGAACATGCGGTAGATGCATTGATGTTTGAAATGGTTATAAGTTTTACTTGTCGCTGGGTTGAAGCCGCTGGAGGCCCTAGAATTTGCACCGTAGTATTTGTAATGACCTTTCCCTCAGCGGTCGAAGGCGCGAAGGTAGTAGTCGTTATATCGGCATATGATATTGAATAGTCAATATTACTTACGGCTCCCGTGGTAATCCTAAGTGTTTCAGTAGTTGCTTTTAGTATTATCATATCTAATCCTATTGTATCCTATTAAACTCTCATTGAACTAATTGCCATTATTTGTTGTTGATTCAATCCGGATGCAGCCGGTGCTGCCCAGGTGCCATCGCCACGCAGGAACTTTGCCGTGTCGTTCGGTGTGGTTGGTGGCATACCAGTAGCTGTTGCCGTCATGTTTGGGATATCCCCGACCACAATCGTGTCCCAAGCTGGTGCAGCACCATTTGAACCTGTTCCGGTTTGACGCAGGAATTTCTTTTGTATGGTGGTGTTTGGGGTTAATAGTGTGGTCGTGTCAGTATTGGATTGATATGGGATTGAACCAAGTTGAGTTGTGTTGTTACCACCAATCAAATTTTGAATCTTTGTCTGGTCACCGGTGTTACTGCCGGATAGATTACTACCCGCAACTGTTCCCGTAACCGAAAGGCCCGTAGAGCTGAACCTTGCAACCCTATTTGCAGCCAACAGGCCGTTCGTAAATATATCTACATAATTTGAGGTCGTTCCAACCGCCGTATTCCCGCCTGCAGTATATATATAACCGTCACTCGCGCCATTGATAGTCCACCCAGCGCTTGACCAGCCACTACTGTTAATTCCCATGTCAATAAAGTGATTTGTATCGTCACCTATATCGTTGGTTGCAATATGGTCTGCGCTGGCGGTAGCGCCATTACTAAGATTCTGAATATTATTTTGGACCCAACTATTGGTAGTGTCCCAGGCATTGAACTTTGCGTCCGCAAAAACTGCTGGCGGTGTCCCGACACCCGAGACATAAATAGAACTATCAACAGTATCAACATTAAATACAGGCGTCCCGTCGGCCTTGGTAATCTGGATTGCGTCATCACTATCCGTGACCGGGATCAACCGTTGATGATTCCCAATTACGTCACGGTTTGACAACTGGTTGTGATCTGATACTGGAGTGGATGCAAAAACGGTTGTAAACGCACTGTCTATTTGAGTAGCCGAAGTCGCACTTTTTAATACAATCATACGACCGATTAGCAGTGTGTGATTACCGATATATGCCGGCAACCCTGATGGAGGCGTTGATGCCTGAGCCTGTGCAAGGCTGTAATCCCCGCCGCCCAAAACCATGAACACTGTTTTATCGTTTGACACCTCTCGATAAAAGAATAGGGCTGCATAATTACCACCGGTCAAAGTCTGGGCATTAGTTCCGTCATCATAATGAGTGTTGTCGTATTGTGTAACCAATGATTTGGTCCAGGTACCTGAAACGTGACGCAAATAATATAATTCGTCAGTCGCCGAAGTATACGTGCTGAGTGCTTGGCTGGTAACCCCAAACCAAACGGTACCGCTGGTAACTGTAAACTGTCCTAGTTGCAACTTCGCTCAATATTGGGGCAGTTTGAACCGCAAATCGATTAGTTACGATATTCCGGCGATTGTTTCTGTTTGGCAACGCATTTGCAGCATGGTCCCAGTCCAAAATTAACAGGTCTGTGCCCTCTCGGTAGATTGTGTATAAAGTTTGCGTATTTGTGTGGGTAAGTGTATTTATGCTGGTAGTTACTGATAATATCGGCGTGCCGGAATTATAATTGGCATAGATGTAATTTTCAGAATTATCAGTAAGGGTAAACGTATTACCAGAGATAACATATTGCTTGATGACGCCGGTACCGGATGAATTGTTATAAAGGTTATAGGTACCGCTGCCCAACGTTACCGAACCATTGCCGTTGTCTGCAAACGATGGTGAAATTACTACACCGCCTGTATAACATTGAGTGTTGGCATCTATTTCCTGGATTGCTGTTTTAACTGAATTGGAATCAATAACCAGTTGGCTGGTTGATAAACCGGTAAGGGATAGATTCGCGAACGACGGTGAATCGGTCGTTTTTAGGCTTTGATCACTTTGTGCACTGGCTACAAATGGACTTCCGACTGTGCCTGCGCCTGTTATTGTTGTACCATCCGCGACTTGGTCCCCTGTATTAGTATTCGAAGTATTACCTATAACCGTAAGCTGAGCATCGGTCACCAGTCTGTGAGTCGAATCAGTTGTCAAATCAGCCAAAGCAACTGTACCCAAATTGATACCAACTGTGTCATCAACTGTGTTATCTGTAATGGTTATCTTTGCTGAATCGGCAACTAATTTTTTAAATTTGAAATCCAGCCCGACTTTATTTTTGAATACTCCGACCCCAGACGTCCCAATATTCGAGGCTGTACTGGAACCACCGGCTATCAACTCGGCACCATTGACATAATATTTCTTGCCAGCAGGTAGGTTTATGCCACTACTGCTAATTTCTGCAACAATATCGGCCGGATGTGATTCGTGGTTGGTACCTGCAATGAAAAACTTGACTTTTTTGGATGGCGTCATTGAACCGATTACCAGATTGCCACCGTCGACTTCCAGATACCCGTCATTTGGCCCAACAGCCTCCCATGTCGTGTTGTTATACCCAGACCCATTTAATCCAAAGTCAGCATAATTTTGAGTATCATCGCCGTTATTAGCAGTAATGATATAGTCCGCAGATACATTGCCGCCAGTATTTTTATTTTGTAAGTTAACCTGTAAATAATTGTCAACGTCACCCACTAATGCTAGTGGATTATTTGGTAAAACAGCTGGGGATTCACCAATAGTTACCCTTGAATGAGCCTCATCGTATGTGAAGTTAGCAGTAGAGCCCATTACACTCGACTTACTGTACTGGACCAGACCGTCAGTCCCGGCAGCAGGTACGCCACCCCAATCAGGTTTATTGCTGGTAACCTGGAGTACTTCGCCGGCTGCGCCTATTGGCAGACGGAGGAAGGTACCCGAGGAATTTCGGTAATAAATATCACCCTCATCCCCAGAAGCGTCATCATAAGCTGCAATGACTTTGCGAACTGCACTTGTAGTTTGCGTAAAATACAATTTATCGTCTAAAAATTCAATCGCACCAGTTTCCGGCGTTGTCATTAATGGGCCCGACGCCAGTTTGATAGGTGCTGTATTTGCAGCAACAGTACCAGGTCGAAGCGTTATCGTCTTGTGACCGCCATTGGCTGCATTGTCTGCACCGGTGTTATAGTGTTCGGTTTCTAGGAATTGGTTAAGAATATCACCCCAGACGCCATCATCACCGTTAACTGCTGGAAGTCGTTGTTGTACCACTTACTACACCCCGTACTTTCCGCTGCCAAAGCCATGGGTTGAATCTTTGTGCGAGTTGTTGACAATTTTACTGCTTTCTTCTGCCGACAATATTGAAATAATCCCTTTTAGACCAACGACGGCCGCCAAAGTGAGTCCGCTGTATTTCAAGAAGTCTTTTCGATCCATCTCTTTGTTTTTGATGGTTTGAAATATGTTCTTTTTCGTCACGTCTCTATTTTTCCCCTGTATTCCAACTGCACTTTTTCACTAATAATCATAAGCTAAAATGGTTGATAAATCAAACAATTTTCAACACTTTGTGCCAAGATTAGGGCAAATTAACAAAAACGCTCTTGCATAATCTGATGATATTCCTTAAACTTAGATATGAAATATTAGGGAGAAAGAGGGAGTTATGGGAAAATTCGAGCTTATCGTTTTACTGGCTTTAGTAGTAACAATGCTGTTTGTTGGGGGTAAAAAACTTCCAGAACTAGCCCGAGGAGTCGGTCAGTCAGCCAAAGAACTGAAAAAAGGTTTTAGCGACGACGACACAGAAGCAAAAGCACCAGCCAAAAAAACAACCAAAAAATAATTAACGAGGTGGCGAAGTGGGCCAATCAGTTCAAAATCCAAATGAAAAGAAGCCAACAACCGTAAATGATCATATCCGTGAATTAGTGGTGCGTCTGTTAGTGTCGCTTGTGGTTATGGGAATTGCCGGTACTGTGGTCTTCTTTTTTTATGAACCGATTTTGGCATTTCTCAGTTCGCCTCTTGGTGCACCACTTTACTACAGCAATCCAGCCGGTAGCTTTAGTTTTGTGATGAAAATTTGCCTGACAGGCGCGCTGATTATTGCAATCCCCATTCTTATCTTTAACATTATTATGTTTATTAAACCGGCTTTCGAAAAAACTTTGTCAATGAAACGGATTCTCGGAACGACTGCCGTTTCAACCTTTTTGGCAATTTCCGGTGCAGCTTTTGCGTTTTATATCATATTACCCGGTTCACTAAAGTTTTTTAAAGGATTTCAGGTCAGTGGATTACACGCATTGATATCTGCCGATAGCTACCTTAGTTTTATTACAAATATGATTATCATGTTCGTTTTAGTGTTCCAAATCCCCCTTCTTATTATTTTTGTTGACCATATCAAACCGCTTAAGCCAATCGACCTGGTTAAAAAAGGTAAGTGGGTTGTCATTGGCGCTATTATTTTGACTATTATCCAACCATTCACCTATGACGTGCTGACTAGCTTGTTGATTGCTTTGCCGATTATTGGACTTTATTATTTATCAGTTGTCGGTGTCGTCATGCAGCACGCCAGAGAAAGACGCAAAGAGAAAAAGGCTATCCATGCCGTTGTCGCAAAACCTGCCATGGCATCATTACCTCAGATGACAGTCGATGATTTACTGTACGAAAGTATGCTGGAAGAGCTATCGAATTTGGAAAAACCTGCTCCGATACCTGTACGAGTTCAAAGAACCGCCCCAATTGTTAACAACCCAACTATGGACTTCAAGAAACCAGCCACCCAGCCAAAGCGCACAGAAGTTGCTATCCCAGCCTGGGTGTTGGAACGAAAAGCCCGGCAGCAGCAGTTTAGCAAACAAGTTAACGTATTTTCAGATATTATTAGAAAACCGAACGTCAGTCACGCCTAAGCATAACAGTAAAAGCTTCGGAAGGAATATCGACTTTACCAAAGCGCTTCATGCGCTTTTTGCCTTTGGCTTGTTTGGCAAGGACCTTTTTTTTACGCGACACGTCACCGCCATACAACCCAGTTGTGACGTCTTTGCGATAAGCTGACAAATCTGCCCGAGCAATAAACTTGCCGCCAATTGCCGCCTGCAGAGCAACTTGGAAATTTTGCCTTGGTATAACTTCTTTTAATTTATCGACAATTACCCTGCCCAGCCTCTGGGCCTCAGAACGATGCGCCATAACACTTAAGGCATCGACAATATTACCGGCCACATAAAAATCAACCCGTACTAAATCCTCGGTTTTATAATCATCAAGTTCATAGTTAAACGTTCCATAGCCACTAGTAATTGATTTTAGTTGGTCATAAAAATCCGTTAACAGGTTTGCAAGAGGCGCACTGAAACTAATAATCGCCCTTTCGTCCATATAACTGAGGTTATTTTGGATGCCGCGTTTGCCAATAACCAGTTGTAAAACCGCACCGATATAGGTTTGAGGAATGACAATTTCACCTTTTATCCATGGTTCACGAATTTCCGAAATTCGGCTGACGTCGGGCAAGTCACTGGCGCTTTTGATATCAATCACCTCACCGCTGGACAAGACCACTTGATAATCTGTTGATGGATTAGTAACAATTAAATCCAAATTATATTCGCGCTCTAAGCGTTCGCGGATAATGTCCATATGTAGAAGTCCCAAAAAACCAATTCTGACGCCAAATCCCAACACCGGTGAGTTTTCGGGCTCGAATTGAAGAGCCGAATCACTTAAACTTAGTTTTTCAATCGCATCTTTTAAATTCTGGTAGTCGTCGTTACTGACAGGGAAAAAACCGGCGTAAACGAACGGTTTTACTAGTTTATAGCCCGGCAACTGCGATTTTGTATAAGACCGTTTAGTGGTCACCGTGTCACCGACTCTAGCTTCGCGGGTTGTACGCAAATTTGTTACGACATAGCCAATCTCACCAGTTGCCAAATCCGAACCCGGTTTCATGGCTGGCTGCAAGGCTCCGACCTCCAGCGCAATTCCACTGGCTCCGGTCGCAATCATTTGAATCGTGTCGCCTTTTTTTATCGCACCGTCAACAATTCGGACGTATAAAATCACACCGCGATAATCGTCATAATAACTATCAAAGATTAGCGCCCTAGTTGGAGCATTATCGTCGCCAACCGGCGGATTTACCTGGTCAATTACTGCGTCAAGTACGCTGGCGACTCCTTCGCCACTTTTAGCACTGATTTTTAAAATTTCTGATTCACTACACGCTAACAAATTGATTATTTCAGCCGTAACGCGTTTTACGTCAGATGCCGGCAAGTCAATCTTGTTTAGAACCGGAATAATTTTCAAATCTTGGTTCAATGCTAAATAGACGTTAGCTAGAGTTTGAGCTTGAATCCCCTGGCTGGCATCGACTACCAAAATTGCACCTTCGCAGGCTTGCAGTGACCGACTGACTTCGTAACTGAAATCGACATGCCCCGGTGTATCGATTAAATTCAAATCATAGCCTTTGTATTTCATTCGGACCGGCGCAAGTTTAATCGTTATACCTTTTTCGCGCTCTAAATCCATACTGTCCAGCAGTTGCGATTTCATATCGCGTTGCAGTACCGTGCCTGTCTGTTCTAGCATTCTGTCAGCCAGAGTCGATTTACCGTGATCGATATGGGCGATAATACAAAAATTTCGAATTTTAGCTAAACTCATACTTTCCCAAGACCACCAAATAAAAAGTTACGGGTTTTAGAAACAATTGGCTTAGCTTCTCTCAGCTTGAATAACCAACTAATCAATATATAAGCCGTTAAATTAACACCTACTATCAAAAAGAATCTAGGAAAACTGCCCAAAAAACTTTGGTCGGTTGCCTGCAGCGGGAACGCCGAAAAACTAACATACGAAATCACCGCCATAATTCCGGTTGCGCCGGCCATGCGCGTTATTGCATGGACAAAGGGATAGTCAAACAAATTTTTTATCCGTCTGGACATTATAAACATTAAAATTAATACTTGTACGATTGATACGATTGATACCGCCCAAGCGAGTCCATACACCCCCATATTTAGTCCGAACGTAAACCAAACAGCTAGAACGATATTAAGCCCGATAGTAAAGAATGCCACGTAAAGTGGAGTCTTCGTATCCTGATGTGCATAAAAGCTGCGAGCAGCAATTTGATAGATTGAACTGAATAATATTGAAATTGCCAGAATCCCTAATATTCCAGCCATCAGCACATCGCCACCGTTAATTATGAAGTTGATTAAATATCCTCGGCCGAAAAAAGCAATTATCGTTACCGGCAGTGATAACCAAATAATGACACGGAGTGTGGCTTGTAATTCTTTTTTGAACAAATCCGGTCTGCCTTGGCCCAAACGCTCGGCCATTTTTGGGAATGCAGCCGTACTAATTGCCACGCCAATCAAGCTGGTCGGCACATAGGCCAAGTTGGATGCTTGTTGGTATGCGCGAATTGACCCAGCAGCCATGCGCGACGCCAGATTCGTCTCGACAAGCGTATTCACGTAATTAATCCCCTGGTTAAGCGACCTGGGGGGTATAAGGGTCAAGACCTTGCGAAATCCCTTGTTTTTCCAAAAAATCTTGAAACGATAATCAAAGCCCATGCCCCACAAACCAATACAGCTAATCAAAAGTTGCATGACGGAACCCAAGGCCACACCCAGGGCTACCCCCATTATCCCGCCCTCAAAGACTTGCCAACCAAAAATATTAATTCCGTTTGTGAAAAACAGGGCGCCAATGATAATTCCGATATTGTAAACTGTTGGCGCCAAAGCAAAGAACACGAATCTTCCGACTGCTTGTTGCATGCTGGTAATAACGGCGGCAATAGAAAACAGGAACGGATTAATCGCGATTACCCGCATCATACTTACCGACAAGGCTCGTGTCGACTCATCAAAACCGGGTCCGACTACATATCTGACTAACGGTTCGGCAAAAATAATTATTAATAGACTTGTTATAAGAGTCACTATTGCCATCAGGTTTAAAAGGCTCGTTGATAATTCCCAGGCTGATTTTTTATTATTATCGGCTAAGCGTTTATTAAAAACGGGGATAAAAGATACGCTCAGCGCCCCCGAAACCAGAATGAAAAACATAAAATCCGGAATTAAAAAGGCAACAGTATAAGCGTCAATCCCCTGCGGGTAGGTGTTGTAGTAAAGTCCGTTTAATAAACGGTCGCGAAGTAATCCTAAAATACTTGAAAGAAGTGCTGAACCAGCTAATAAAGTTGCCGCCCATTTGACGGGTAATTTCATATTTGCCCGAGCTACTGTACTTTTTAATGTTCGTCGCATACGAGTTAACCGCTTGGCTTTAGTAAAGCTTTGCCTCCTCTGGTAGGACGGTATCTTTTAATATCTCGGCAACTTGGTCTTCTTCAATTGTTTCATCGGCCAACAAGGCTTTGGCCAGTTTATCCAAACCGACACGGTTATTCTGAACAACGATTTCAGCACGTTTGGCGGCTTCGTTGATTAACGATGCGACTTCTTTGTCAATTTCCATGGCAGTTTCATCACTGTATGGCCGGTCGTGCGCCATCCTGTCAAACATTATTCCACCAGTATCTTCATGAAACACTTGGTCACGAAGTTTTGTGCCCATGCCTTGTTCCATAACCATATCGCGGGCAACACCAGTAGCATAGCGCAGATCCGAACTGGCACCGGTCGTAACACGGTCTTTACCGTAAATTAGTTTTTCAGCAACGCGTCCGCCTAATGCCCTAGCTAGAACATCCTTAAACTCAATAATACTAGTGAACCGCTTGTCTTCGGGCGGCAAGAACCAGGTGACGCCACCGGTGGCACCACGCGGAATAATCGTAACCTTGTGAACGGGATCGCTATCCGGCATAACGTGACCGACTACGGCATGCCCAGCCTCGTGATAAGCTGTCATTTCTTTTTCTTTGTCACTCATGATTTTCGACTTGTGTTCAGGACCAATAGCAATTTTTTCAAATGCTTCCGTCAAATCCATGTTATTGATTTTTTTAGCGTTTCGCCCAGCCGCAACAATTGCCGCTTCGTTAGCTATGTTAGCTAAATCCGCGCCTGATGAGCCGGCAGTTTTTGCGGCCATTGAACTAATATCAACCGTCGCATCAACCGGTTTGTTTTTAAAGTGAACCTTCAAAATTGCTTCGCGGTCCCGGCGTTCAGGCAACGTAATTTCCGTACGCCTGTCGAACCGTCCTGGACGCAAAAGCGCCGGGTCTAGTACGTCTGCCCTGTTTGTAGCCGCAAGGACAATAACATTAGCACCGGTTTCGAAACCGTCCATCTCGACTAGAATCTGATTCAGTGTTTGTTCGCGTTCATCGTGACCGCCACCCATGCCGCTGCCTCGTCGGCGACCAACAGCGTCAATTTCATCAATAAAGATGATCGCCGGTGCGTTCTTTTTGGCTTTGGTGAACAAATCGCGAACACGACTAGCACCAACACCAACGAACATTTCGACGAATTCTGAACCGGATATTGAAAAGAATGGTACATTGGCTTCGCCGGCAACAGCGCGGGCTAGTAAAGTTTTACCAGTACCGGGACTACCGACTAACAGCACACCCCTGGGAATCTTAGCCCCCAGTGATTCGTATTTTTTCGGATGTTTCAGAAAATCAACAACTTCCTGTAGATCTTGTTTTGCAGATTCGTTACCTGCAATATCGTCAAAGACTGCTTTTTCCTTGTCGAGTCCGTATAGTTTGGCCTTTGACTTACCAAAACCCATCGCCTGATTATTCTGACCCTGGGCCTGACGCATCATAAACATAAAGAATCCAGCAATCAGAACGACCGGGATAATTATCGTAGCTAAACTCCAAAATGTAGTGCCGGTAGTTGATGCTGGTTGAATGCTAAGTTCAACCGGCGCATCGGGTTTTAAACCCTGTTGTTGGATGCTACTACCGTCTTGTTTAACTGATTTTTCAGTCGGGTCTTTGAACCCTTTCGGAGTAATTGTGACGTCGTTACCCTGAATAACAAGTTTCGAAATCTTACCGTTATTAGCTTGATTTATAACATCTGAAATTGCTACGCTTTTAAGATCGTCGTGAGGTGTTAATAATGCTACCCCAACCAAACCGGCAAAAATAATTATTGCCCAAAACAAACTTAGGCGAATAATATCACTTGGTTTCCTTTTCATATTCGGTAATTTCATTGCCATAAAAAATTTACATCCTTTCGCGGTCGGGCGTATCGCTACTTTGTATCTCTGTATTTATTTTATCAGTTTGACGGTGAAATTACGAGAAGTGAAATGAATTTCAATTCCCCAACCAGCATGATAAATTTTACCGGGCAAAAACGTTTTGATGGCATGCAGTGCTTTCGCCCGCTGAGGTCGAGTCAAACGCCACTGTGTGATGTGACGCAACAGTTCCGAACCTATTCTATCGTCCAGATGCGCAAAGAAATAACGGCTATATTTTGGACCGCCCCCAATCAGTTTATTGGCTTCTTTTTCAATATCCGATTTAATTGATTTTTGCGTTTCCCATAGCGTCAACAACTGCCTTTTTACGTCTTCGTCTAAATCGGCAACTTTGCGACGAATCCGATTGCGTAAATAGACGTCAGTTTTGTTAGTGATGTCTTCGCACCATTTCAGCCCGTGGTTTTTAGCATAATTGATAGTCTGGACTTTATTCATATCAGTAAGAGGGCGTTCGACATCCGAATCCAAAACCGCCAACCCCCGCCACCCAGTACCGCGCGATAAATTAATCGCAATAGATTCGATAACGTCATCAGCGTGATGGGCCGTCACAAGTTTTGCGCCGTGTTTTTCCGCGACCGAACGCAAAAATGCATACCGCTGGTCGCGCGCTTTTTCTTCGCTGGCATCTGACCCAAGTTCTTCGCGCTTACCAACAAAAGGCAATCCGTATTTTTTAGCCAAACTAGCAACAAATTCGGCATCCTTGTGTGATTCCTTGCGAATGCCATGATCAAAATGAGCCACGATTAGTTCGTTATCGGGCTGATTCGCCAAAATATCTAATAAAACCACCGAGTCCACACCGCCGCTAACAGCCACAACGTATTTATTCATTTTATAAAAATCTCTTTGAAAATACGACGCCAACCCAAATACCAAATATCCCGCCAATTAGTCCGCCTAAAATTCCCCAAGCACTAAATAAGTCCTTATCGCCGAATAACATTGGCGCAAAACTACCCGCCAACTCACCGGCGGTTGCAAATAACAAAATAACGCCTTTATTCATACAGCCATTATACAGCCTATAGGTACCTTGTACTGCCGAACGGTATTTTAGTTTTTATAAATTCACCGGTTTTGAGGGTGTCGGCCGAATGAACAGTCCTGTCACCAAATCTCTGATTAATATCGTCAATCGCCCCCACCAATTGTTGTTCACGAACAATCTCGTCATTGAACAAACTTACTTGAGGATTGTCGTTATTGGATAACTCATAACAACGAATACCAATTTCCTGGACATTTCCAGGAGCATTTAAAAAAAGTTGTTGAGCAATCGCATTGATAGTTTTGTCACTGTAAAACGGTATTTGACTCATCCGGCAAGTATGCCAATATTTCCTGTCGACCGTTCTGATATAGATATGCACTCCGCGCGCGACCTTGTTTTGTGACCGCATACGATAGCCGACGGATTCACATAAATGATGGAGTCTGGCCTTAATTTGTGCGTGAGTTAGGTTTCGATTTTCTAGAACGTATTGCCGACCGACCGTTTTAACATCAGTCGTTCTGTCATCGACTTCGTAACCACGCAGCCGCTGGTACCAATGAATGCCGTTGATACTTTTGAACACTACTTTTTGCAAAGCGACCACGTCCGTGTCCAAAAATTGAATGGGTGTAAAAATACTGACCGCATTTAATCGCCGCTGCATATGACTGGCGATTCCGGTGATATCGGTCAACTTCATAGTTTCATAAACAGCCCGCAAATTAGTCGCATCAACCACATCCAATCCGTCTGGTTTATGCAGTCCTGCCGCCGTTTTAGCCAAGAATCGGCTGGGACCAATACCGACATTGCAGCGCATGGCACAACCGACCTCAACCCGTAGACGTTTTTTAATCTCGTAACCTATCTCGACCAATGTTTTTTGCAGTGGTACGCCGTGAAAATCAATAATTCCTTCATCGATACTTTTCATAACAACATTAGGCGAATATGAATTTAATATCTCCATCAGTTTTCGGTAAACATATCTGTATTTTGGAGGATCGCTTTCGACCGCAATCAATCCCGGCACCAATTTAGCCGCCTCGCGAAATTTCATGCCAACTTTTACCCCTGCGGATTTGGCTTCATAGCTGGCGGTGACTATGGCAGTATGTTCAGTACGACGATTAATAACCGCGATTGGCTTGCCTCGCAGCATCGGCCTGGATTGCTGTTCGACCGAAGCAAAAGCCGAATTTAAATCGACATGCATAATAAGTGACGGCTCAGTATTATATTTGTTATGCATCGACGTGGTCCGCCTCGCGTGTCAAATACCAGGTCAAACGTTGGGCATCAAATTCCAGCCGATAGTCAGCCGACCCGTCAGTCACGTCAAAAATATGCAACATCCGTTTGCCCTGCATGGTTGGGTGCCGCAGCCCAATCTCGGTAATATCAAATTCTCGGCCGTTCAAACGTCTAAATCTAAGTGGTTGACAAGGATTCAAACCTTCTCCGAATACAGCCACGACCTTAACTTGTTCGTTCAAAAATAGTTCATCATTCATATTAAAAAATCTCCTAAAATAATTTCAGGAAACGTTGCTATAGTTTTTTGTCCGTTATCCCAGCCCGTTTCTTAACTGGAAGCCCGAAGACAATTTAGAATGATAATCCGCTCGTGAGGGACGCTTCGCCAAAAAAGCTAGTGTGTATCGCGTGGTATATCCCCATTATAACACCGCCTAAATATTTACACATGTCGGCAACAGTGCGATAATTATCTATGAATAAAAAACATAATCGGTATTAATTAAATTTATGGAACCTAATAATATAGACAACCAGAACGAACAGCCGGTGCAGACACCTCCCATAGCTCCACCAGAAACGCCTGCGCCTGGATTTACACAGCCGGAAAAACCACTGACAACATTCTCAGAACCAAAAAAATCAAATAAAAAACTTTATATCGCAGTCGCGGTAATTGTCATTTTAATCCTAGCCGCACTGATTGGCTATTTTGTATTAGCCAACAACAAGCCTACGCCAGCCGATAACGGCAAAAATGGTACGAATACGGCCAATGCCTCAACCGACACCTCAAGAGTTGGTTCGATTACCAGTATATTAACAACCAGCGCTACTGATGAATCAAAAACCACAAACACTAGTGACAGCAATGTTGCCGGTGATGCCGGTAGTGCCGCTAACACCGTAGGAGACAGTGTCAATGAAAACAATCTTAAGTAAAATCCTAATCACAACCATCATAAGCCCAGCGCTAGTTTTGCTCACTGTGTCGCCTGTGTTGGCTGTTGATAATTCAGACATTACCCCACCCGAATGCCTGCGAGTAATAACTCTTCGTACTACTGGTCGTGAAGGATTTGCTACTAACCTAGCAAAAATGAATACGGGCTCATCTGATCGTATGAAAAAAATCGCTGCTAGCAAATCAAACGTCGACAAGCAATTGACGACCGCACGCGAAAATGCTAAAAAAAAGTTTGAACAAGAAGTTGCAAAGCTGGAATCAACAACCGGACTGACCGATTCTCAGAAACAAGCCATTGAAACCTATAAATCCGACATGGAAAATGCTAAAATTACCCGAGAATTTGCGGTCGATACTGCAAGAACCGAATATCAGCGCGCAATGGCAAGCGCCGTAACGGAACAACAGACTGCCTTGACGGCTGCAGTTATTACTTATCAAACTTCCTTTGAAAAAGCTTTTGCAACCGTTACTACAAATTGTGCCAAGGGTACAAATATGGCAGCTGTAAAAACCGCAGTGCAAACAGCTCACAAAGATCTAAAAACAACAATTTCTAATTTAAAAACCTCTGATAAAATTAAACAATTGACAAAAACACGTGACGACGCAATCAAGACAGCCAGAGACGACTTTGCCAAACAGGCGGCTATTTTAACAAAAACGTTAAAATCAGCTCTTGGCGATAGCTAGGTTATTCAATAAAACTTCATACACCCCCTCTGGAAAAACGGTAGATTTATTGCTACAATTATCCTTGCAACTTGCGGTAGCGTAGCTCAGTTGGTTAGAGCGCAGGACTCATAAGCCTGAGGTCGCCGGTTCAATTCCAGCCGCTACTACCAAAAATAATACCTCATCATAAGATGGGGTTTTGTTTTTGGTAATCGCAACTGATTGAACCGGCGACTTTTTTCCCTGGCAAAAATAATCGCCAGGTCGCGAAGTACAGCGAAATAAAAATGTGTTTACATATTTTTATAAGCAAACGGAGGAGTAAAACAAAGTGGAGCGATATTCCAATCGCGTTACCTACGGACTAGAAAACTTTAGAAGGACGGACCTTCTAAACAAAGTAAGTGTGTTGTTATATCTTATTTGCCAGCTCGTATTTGATTTCTTCCAGTGATGATTCGTAATCCTCGCTGTCGTCCAAAAAGTCCGCGTAAACTGGAGTTGAACCAAACATTTCAATAACCCTTTTCTGCTGCAACCACTCGGGCTGGCCAATACCGAAATAAGCGCTAACACTGGAATATGGATAAGCTCGCCAATCACCTGGGTTCAGATGGATATATCGACTAACGTGCATCAAATACGATTCGCATGATATTCGCGAAGCTTTGTACCGGCTTTCAAATAACGACCCAGATGAATCGTATTTTTTGTTGAAATACGTACTGTAACTTGTCATAACTCCGCGCATTAACCTAGACATCGCGCCTTTTTCAATCTGGTATAGCAACAAATGAAAATGATTTTCCATCAAACAATAGCTCAGTAGTTCAATTTTGCCCCTTAGGTGGGCATATGGTTTACCGTACTTATCGCTAGTTTCATCAACAGAAAGATGACGCTTCAACAGATTCAAAAATACTCGATAATCTTCATCTTCTTTAAAGATTTTTTGCCGACCATGGCCACGAGCGTAAACATGGTAAAAACTTTCTTCGACATCAATCTTGATGACATTTCGACTAGGCATATTTACATACTACACAATAAAAGTTCTTTTTAGAAGGTCCGTCCTTCTAAAATATAGAAAAATAACCTCTTGTCCAGGAGGTTATTTAATTTAGAAATGCGGAGTACTTACGTTTCATCTACTAAATCTGATATAGCAGCTTCACGACGGGCGATAAATCCCAGTAACTGTTCGGTACTACGAGGCCTATCCCAAGTAGCCATTGTCAAACCCAGCAAATCGCTTTTAGTTACAAGTTCGACTTCTGATTGTGTTTCCATCTAATGTTTTCCTTTTTTTGTTTTTATTGTTTTATAAGTCTATTTAAGCATAAATTGTATTAAAAAGCAATACCATTTTATAAAAACCCTACTAAATCTTTGACGTTATAGTAGTGGTTATGTTATAAATTAGGTTGAGGAAACAAAAAATAAAAAATATGGATATTCCCGGTTCACTCGCAATTATATCTTTGGCAGCTCTAATTCACGCCAGTTTTCAACTTAGTGTCAGCGTTCTGACTTTACTAAGCGGGCATTCAATCGGGGCTAAACATTCTCAGGCCAGATTACTACGGCTAACCTCTAGTTTTGTCATCGGTGCCGCCGTAATGACGGTTTTGTTACTATCGTCTGTATCACTAATACTGATACAGTTTTACGGTAGTAATCCACCGTTAGTCGTTTGGGCTGCGGCCAGTGGCCTAATGGTGGGAGTAGCGCTGTGCATTTGGCTATTCTATTACCGCCATGACAAGGGGACTGCGCTGTGGATTCCAAAAGCCTTTGCCGTTTATCTAAATGACAGGACCAAGGCTACAAAACGAAGTGCCGAAGCCTTTGGATTGGGTCTGAGTAGTGTTTTTGGTGAAATTTTGTTTATCATCGCCCCACTGCTAGTCTCTGCATTGGTACTGATTCAGTTACCTGCTGTCTGGCAGTTAGCGGGACTTGCAATCTATACTGTCATTTCCCTGCTGTCGCTATTAATTGTTTGGGTTTTAATTGGCAGTGGTCATAGTTTAGGTAAAATCCAAAAATGGCGCGAATCAAACAAATATTTTTTGCAATTTGTATCTGGCGCCGGATTAATCGTATTGGTTTTATTCATTTACGCCGTTGAAATATTAGGCAGTACGGTGGGATTTAATTAAGATGACTTTATCGGTGGATGTGATAAAACGTGGCGGTCAGCGCCAATCGGAGCAATTCATGCGCGATAAGCTTCATAACAGTATTGTCTCCACTTGTTTAAGCGTTCGCGTCCCAACCGGTCAAGCCGAATCTATCGCCCATTCAGTTTGCGAGGCAGTTATAGCGTGGCTTCAACAGCATCCCGAAGTTACCAGCCAGGATATACGTATTGTTGCTACTAAGCATCTGCGCATCCAACACCCTGAAGCGGCCTATTTATATGAACAAAACCGGATTACAATCTAATCCAAGAAAAGGGGAATACTATGGCAAAAAAAAATACATTCGACTATGACCTAATCGTTATCGGCAGCGGGCCAGGCGGTAGCGCGGCTGCAACTATGGCAGCAAATGACGGTAAACGGGTGGCAATTATTGAATCGAGTGTATTTGGGGGCGAGTCCCCTAATTATAGCGATATCCCAACGAAAGCTTTGCTCCATGCCGCAAATTTATATGATGAGGCCAGGCATGGCGACCGATTCGGGCTACGATCGTCGACTTTAGGATATAATTACCCGTCACTTCGTGCCTGGAAAGAATTGGCTGTCACGCGCACAGGAACTGGTGGTAACCGAAAATATTATGAAAAACAGGGGATTGATACGTTTATTGGTTTAGCCCACTTTTTGTCGCCAAACGAAATCAGTGTTAATCGTCGTCACCTTTCGGCCAGCAATTTTTTGATAGCGACCGGAGCAACTTGGACTATCCCTGAAATCCCCGGCCTCGACAAAATTAAATATCTAACCCCTCGAACTATTTTAGAAACCCTGCGCCCACCAAAAAGCTTGATGATAATCGGTGGTGGCGACACTGGTATTGAAATTGCACAGTTGATGGCAATTTTTGGAACTAAAATTTATATTGCCGAACAGGCAAGTCATCTGTTGCCACATCATGACAGCGAAATTGGTGAATTAATGGAACGAATTCTGGGCGAACAAAAAGGCGTTACTTCCCTAACCCACTGCCGCGTTGTATCCGTCGAAAAAGACGGTTTACAAAAAAGGGTAACTATTTCCCGAGGTGAAACTGAAAAATCAATTCGTGTTGACGAAGTGTTAGTTGCAGCCGGACGCTCGCCTATGGTTGATTTGGGTCTGGAAAATGCCGGTGTTAAATTCACGGCAAACGGAATCGCAGTAAACGACCATCTGCAAACTAACGTAAAGCACATATATGCAGCTGGTGAAGTTTTGGGCAGGAACAGCCATACTCACTCTGCATTAATGGAAAGCCAAGTCGCCGCCAGTAACATCTTTGATAAAACAAAAATCACTCCAAATTATAAAGCCATGACAGAGATAATATTTACCAACCCTGGCATTGCGACTGTTGGATTGTCGGAATACGATTGTTTGAAGCGCGACCTGCCTATCAACAAAGCGATTGCGCCACTAAATATCATTGCTCGAAGTAACACTTCGGATTTTCGCGATGGTTTTGTCAAGATTGTGACTGATAAAAACGGCATAATATTGGGCGCATCAGTCGTCGCCCCTCATGCCGCCGAAATAATTCATGAACTTTCCCTGGCCGTAAAACATGATATGACAGCCTATCAAATAGCCGAAACCCCGCATGCCTTTCTGTCATGGAGCGAGGCAGTCCGAGTCGCCGCCTCTAAACTAAGCTAATTAATTTTTAATACAGCGCACGGCCAAGTTATAGCTTTTTTCGAAGGCATCTCTTTTAACTCCCCTATTAACGCCGTCTTCGTTAGCGTATAACCCAATCACCCGAGCAAAGTCACTGGATTCTTCGTCGCTTCCATATTGAGTACTGGACCAAAAATATGTAGCATCGCCATAGTCAGCAAAGAATTGGTTGTGGCTAGAGCCATTACTAAAATAACCGCCAAAACGTCCATCAAAACCACTTGAGCCGCCAAAACTAAGTTTTGAGTTGGCTGAGGCTATACCACCAAGATAATTAATCAAGGTAGTGAATTCGTTGTCGGTTGGTATATGAAATCCAACCGGACAAATGCCTTGCGCGCCATCGGTGACGGAATATTGCATTGCTTCATCCCAACCATAAAGACCCCCATAATTGTCACAATTAGTTTCATCAATGTTATAGCAACCCTTTTCTACTTTCTTATTATTAAACTGCGCATTTGCCACGCTTAACGACCCTACATTCATGTTGTATTTCATCCAAACCTGACTGCCAATAGTAATAGTGGCCGTATTTGCAACACTGTTATCTACTGTAGTCGGAAGATTATTCGTATCAGCCGGTGTAGTGTCCATGGTATTATTCGCTTGCGAAAATGTATCCGATTGCGACTGACCGCTGCTACGGCTAATCATCCGGTTAGCTTCATTTACCGAATATATCCTCCAACCAACAAACCCAACTATCCCCACAATAATAACAGCGGCAACAGCCCAGCCCCAAGACGGCACCTCAGTTTTTAAATTTAGTTTCGCAGGATTAGTTGTAGTTGGTGGGACAGGGGGCTCCGCGGGGTTATTAATTGACTGCTTTGGTGGTTCAACTGACGCAGTGACCTCAATCGGAGGCATATACGGTGGCGGAGTTACTGGACGACTATTTTCTTCGGGTTTTTGTGTATTTTCCGGATCCATAATTACTCCAAATTACCTATTGGTCTCATTATAGCTTAAAAAATGATTAACCATAATCACAAAATAAAGTTCGTTTATCATGTTTGTTGTGTATTTATCAACAGTCTAAGGTGTGAAAAAGGACGGACCTTTTTTAATATGATATAAAATTTAATACCCATCGGCGGATGGGTATTAAATTTTGGTTGCGGGGGCAGGATTTGAACCTGCGACCTGATGGTTATGAGCCATCCGAGCTGACCACTGCTCCACCCCGCGATATAAGAATTTTTGTTCTTTATAAGATTAACAGATATGATATGGTTTTACAACCCTTTACTTGGAAATTTTTTTGTTATTAGTGCCAAATAAAAAGTTTACCCATTGACTAAAATTACTGATTGGAACGACTTTGACGGTCGCAACCGTCGAGGCGGCTTTGTCGGCCTGTTTTACAGATGCAGAATTTGATGGCAATATCAGCACGTTTTCACCCGGTGTGACTAGGCCTAACTGCTGGCGAACAGCTAGTTCCTTATATTCGTCGGTCTGATAATACCTCTGTTCCAGCTTGGCGTTTTCAGTGTCCAGTTGGGCCACGATTAATTGACGTGATTTGTCATCAAGTTCTTTTTGAAGCGAAAAATTTCGTTGCATCATAGTCAGCGATCCCCAAACCCAGTTACCGGCAATGACAAAGGCTATGAAAATCACCACGTTATTCAGCGTCAGATAATCGGTCTTGAATTTGTAAGATAGTCTGCGAATGTTTATTTTTTTCATAATAGTACAAAATCATTATAGCCCAACAGGGTGAAATAGGCTATAATGGCAGAGGTCTGGGGGCGTAGCTCACCGGTTAGAGCAGGCGGCTCATAACCACTTGGTAGTTGGTTCAATTCCAACCGCCCCCACCAAGCATAAGCGTTTTAATTTCACAGTATATACGGATATGATACACTGATTGTATGAATATATTGCTACCTATAGCATTAGGTTTTGTTGGCTGGATTCTAGGTATAATTCTCTCTTTAATGCTTCATATGAATGATGCGACATACACAGTTTTCTCGGTAGGTATGATAGTTACTGGACTTATACTCGGAGCGTTGGTATCCAGCCGAATCAAGAACACGAACGACCACAAAAAGAAGAACTCAGTTATTGTATTAGTAGCTGCTATTTTTGGAGCCGCTCTAGCCTTCTATCTGATAGCTACAATAGCACTGTCTAGTATGCACGATTAGCAACTAGCCATATTGATTCCATAACACTATGGCAGTATCAATCACCTAGTGACAGCTAGGCCTGATAGCTGTTGGTAAAAGCCCTTAAGCTGTTCATACAAATGATTCAGAATAGTTCCATTCAAGTCCACCAATAAAAAATGACCAATTAGGTCATTTTTTATTTAACGCCGTTTTGTTTCAAAAACTTTGCGAATTTTGTGTCTGCGCCTCGGAAATGGACCAGAAGCCATTTTTCTAGGAAAAACAATAGATCACTACCTAATTTTTTGGGGTTGTCGTGTCGTTCTGCAAATTCACCGACTTTTGCCCGCAATTCGTTATGTGCTAACTTGTGTATTTCGGCGTCAGGATAGTGAAATTTGTCGAAATAATCCTCTTCGGTTTTAAAGTGGTGTTCGGCGTAATCGGTTAAATCTTGGATAATATCCGGTATTTTTTCAGTATGTTTTGATTCCAAACTTTCATACAAGGTGTTCAAAAGCCCCACGAAATGTTTGTGTTGTTCGTCGATGACACCTATACCGACAACGTAACTATCATCCCATTTAATCGCAGTCATAGCTTACTCCTCTCTTATAAGTATACCACCCCTAAGAGGTAAAAAGATACAAGATACGGTGTTGGGTTTAGGCGCCGGATCCCATTTGCCTAGGTGGGGGGACTTGGATTCGCCGTTGCTGGTCTTCCACTTTTTTAACTTCTGGTGAAGCTGTGGCTAGAATTTCCTGTTCCGGGGCTTGTTCGACAGCTGGGCCTAAAACTCGAATAACTGCATCGCGTAAGCCATGGGTGTTGGGTATATAGTCAATCCAAGCTCTATGACCCTGCGATTTATCAATCAATTCACAAATTATTTCAATATTGTACGATTTTTCTGACCCTTGTATCGGATTGCCGTACGTCTTTACTGCAGCTATTATTTCGTCAAGCGTAGTAGCCTCTGTTAGGCTTGATTCCAAAATCGCCTCAGGATTGTCTGTTTTTTCTGGCTGCCCAGGGGCCTCAATTGGTAAATCTGCAGTGTGTTGAATCATCTTTTCCTGATTTACAGCTGCTTCGGCCGTATCTCGAGCCCGCATCAACCTACTGACTGCTTCTTCTTGGCTTATTTCCGGAGTAGCAAAATCGGCAACGTCCATATTCACGGCCCTGTTGATTACTTCTTTAAATTCATAGTTACCTGCCTCTTGTCCACCATCCTGCGCAATCTCTGAAGGACTGACAGCCGCTTCCGTCGGGTCTTTCCTTTCGTTCATAACAAATTCACCTCCTGTTTTTGTTTGACTTCACGTATATTCACATAATACCATAAGCTTTAGACAAGACATAAAAAAATAACCTGCGGGATTGCAGGTTATTCGGCGCGGTTTTTTTGCACTTTTATAAATTTATCTCGAGATTCCTGATTATCAGTGCCGCCAAACTTCCCGATAAACCCACCGGCACCCCTTTGCCCCCGAAATGTAGCCTCAGATTGATCTATAATTCCGTCATCAACCATAATTTGTAGACCACTAGCCTTATATAACTCTCGCTCAACGGTGTCTTGGTGTCGTTTTTGAGCCTTACTAATACGACCCGGCCTAACCATCGCTGCAGCCTCAGCCGCAGCAACCAAATTTCCGGCTACTTTGCCTAATTCGACATTGACACGGCTATAAGAGGTTTTCACATTGCTCATATCTACTTCGGGCAAAGATACTGGATTAGATTCCGGTATGGCTACCTCAAGAACCTCGTTGATTCGTTCTTCCTTGACGCCAAGTTTTCTGAGAGCATCGATAAAAGTCATCCCGGCCTGTTCAGCATAAGTTTCTACTCCTTCGACCGTTCTGCCAATCGATTCACATAAATCTTCATAGTTTGGATTGGCATCACCAGACGATGAGCCACCTCCATCTGGGGCTTCGTTTATATCTAGGCGTAATTGGTCTTCGCCGTTTCTTTTCATACCTATATTATAGCATAATCAGTTTAAAAAATCAATCTATGCCAGCCTAAAACATACAAAAAGTGCCCCCGAAGGGGCACCTTATGGCACCTGTTTGTTTGATTATAACTATACAACCAAACACGCTTACGGTGCAAGTCTAAATTAGACTATTTTTTCTTAGAAACAGTTAGGAACCCATTACGTGGGTTTTCTTTTACAACACTTCCTGCTGGTAGATCAACTGGGTGACCTTTAGCATTCTTTTCTACTTTTGCGAAAAAGTAGATAGTTTGTAATTTGCCACCGCGAAGTGTAACTTCGGTGCTGTGCAAGTAATATGTGATACCCTTTGAGTTTGTGTGCTTGTAAGCCATAAGACTCCTATTCCTCCTATTAGTACTATACAAGTGTTAGATTACACCAGGGGGCATTCGGTGTCAACGGTTAAATGGTTTTATAATGCCGTCGAAGTAGTATTCTTAAGATAACAACACCTGTAAATCGAGCAATTATCATTATCAAAATTACTACACAAACTATTACTGACCACCCGGCAAAATCTGGCGACCAAAGTGGTGATACGAAATTATATTTATAAGGACCCGGTGACGGTTTGACTGCATCACTTAGGGTGGCGCCAGCTGGATATTTAGCAAGCTCATTGACCGTACACTGTACGTAAGCCGGAGACCAATTGCTGTAGCGAGGTGCACAGACCTGTTGGGCTTTGACGTATATATTACCGTTTGAACCGGCGGAAGCTTTTTTATATAATTCTTGGGTGTCGCGATTATAGGTTGCTGGCAGCGAGACACCACCGCCCATGTCGGTGTTCATATGAGCCGATACATACCGTTGTAGGTCATACAACCTCTCTTGGGTAACTTTATTGTTGCCGACAGTATCTGCTGTATAAACGGCATTCCGGCGCTGTACCATCCCGATGTTATTCAGGCGCAAAAAAGTCGCAGATACAAAGCTTGCCAATATCAAAATAATCACCAATTGCCAGGTTTTAATCCGTTGCAACTGGACGAGACTTCTCTTGACGTGTTTTTTATTAGCCAACTTTAGGACCCCACCTTAACTGATAGAACTAGTATATCATTTTACTTGCGATAGAGGCGGAAATGAGCTGTACCGATGATAAGGACCGCACCGGCGGCAACGAAAAAATAGGCCTTCATGCCGTCTACGTTACCCATTAAACTACTGAGCACGAATAACACCGCACAACCAATAGCCGCCCCAGTGTACATTACAATATCGTTAAGGGTTAGGTATAGAATGCGGCTACCAGAAAAGTCTGCCGTATCAAATACGCCCCTCAGGAATGCCATGTTATAGCCCGTAGTCTCTGCTTCGTTAACGATATTTGTGCCGACAATGGCCGCAGGAGAATTGACGAATGGCCTAAAAAGATGGACGAGCGAATTAGCTATGACGCTGAATTTTAATAGACTACCGCCTTTGCTGTTATCGATTAGCTTTCCATAAGCATAGGAAGCAGTGATGTCAGCGATTATCGTGACTGATGACAAGATTCCTAATTTAACGTATATGTCCATACCGGCACCTGGAAAGACCACTATTAATATGAACATACTCCAGACGATTCCGGTAGTAACTAGGTCGAAACCGACTCCAGACTGGGCGATAATACACCTGTAAGTATTACGCCAAGGAAAACCAGAAAATTGAATTTTTTGCTTGGTTTTCGTCGGTTCAATCGTTCTAAACAGGGGTACAGCGGCCAATGCGAATAAGAATGCTGCCACCCAAATGACAACTTGTAGCCCGAACCAAAGCGCAATAAATCCCCCGATTATAGGACTAATACCGATAGATACTTTTTCAAGAATATTCATGTATGCGATTTCTTTGCCGGCATGCTGAACATTTTTTACTTTGGAAAAATCAGTCATGTAACTTACTCGGGAAATCGTTGCTGAAATAGCCATAAATACTCCCCAAAGGATAATACTGATAACGCCAAAAACCGGCATAGAACTCAGCGCTATAAGAGCAGGAACATAAAGTAGGTTGCTGATTAATATCCCGTGTTTCGGTCCGAATCTGGCTACGAAAAAGCTGGCAAAAAAGGCAATAATCGCGCTAAGTACGTAATACGAAAACCAAAAACCCATAATAAACTGCAGGCTATAACCCGCTTCATACAGATAGACAGACGTGAACCCAGCCACAATATTCATGGCGATAACCCGCATTGTTCGGGACGCATAAAGTTCGGCTATTTCGTCAAAAGAGGCATAACGCCAAAAATGGCGTCTTTCTAATAGTCTATGAAATATTGATGGCATAATTTTTGTTTTTTATAATTTTTCTTCTGCACCCATTACAACACAAATGCCGTCAAAGATGAAGTGCGTAGCAATTACTCTAAAACCCTAGCCGCGGGTGACGTTCGGTGAGGCCACCCCATAATTGTTTTGTGGTAATCTGTAAAAAATTATAGGGGTAAACCGGGCGGCAGGACCCGAGGAGGGTTTGGGCGGGTTGGCTTGTAGGCTATACTGGGACTATGAATATCTACTTTTCGGGTATCGGTGGCGTCGGTATCGGCCCTTTAGCGGAAATTGCGCTTGATGCCGGGTACGAAGTCACTGGTTCCGACCCAGCGATCACACCTGTAACCAAATTATTAACAGAAAAAGGTGTTAATATCAGTGACAATCAGGATGGGTCATATTTAAAGGCTTGCCATGACAAAAAACCGATTGATTGGTTCATTTACACCTCTGCCCTGCCCGAAACCCATTCAGAGCTGACTTTGGCGCAGGAATTGGGAATTAAAACCGCAAAACGCGACGAATTGATTGCCTATATCATCAACGACAAAAAATTAAAATTGATTGCCGTTGCTGGTACGCATGGCAAAACTACTGTTACCGGCATGTTGATTTGGGCGATGACCAAACTAAATATACCGATAAGTTATTCTATTGGCACGACTATAAATTTTGGCCCAAGCGGTAAATTAGATCCGGCCAGCCAGTATTTCGTTTATGAATGCGACGAATTCGACAGAAATTTCCTGCATTTTAAACCCTACCTGTCGCTAATAACTTCCGTCGACTACGATCACCCCGATACTTATCCGACAATATTCGAATATTTGGATGCTTTCCATCAATTCGCCAAAAGTAGCAGTCAGATTATCACCTGGAACGACCAGCATGTCGAACTATTCAGTAGTGTTCCGGGTGTGACTGTCTTGAACCCTTCCGAGACTAACGGTCTGTCTGCCTATGGCCAACATAACCGAAGGAATATTGCACTTGTTAAGGCCGGACTTAAACAGTTGGGGTTTTATGAACACCCAGACACAATCCTGAGCAGTTTTCCGGGGACAAACCGTCGGTTCGAGAAACTAGCCGATAATCTTTACAGTGATTACGGACACCATCCGGTCGAAATTGCCGCAACTTTGCAAATGGCGAGGGAACTGTCAGACCAAGTAGTTCTGGTATATCAACCACATCAAAACGTCAGGCAATACATGATCCGCGACCTTTATAACGACCAGTTCGAACCAGCTGAGAAAGTTTATTGGCTACCGACTTATCTGTCACGTGAAGATCCGAACCTAAAAGTCCTTAGCCCTGAAGAATTAATTAAAAACATCTCGAACAAAGAAGATGTAGTAATCGCGGACCTAAATGATGAACTTTGGGATAATATTTCAAAGGCCAGAGGTGATGGCAAATTAGTAATTTGCATGGGCGCTGGGACAATTGATAGCTGGGTACGAGGAAAACTGGCGTAGATTACTGCGTAGATGTGTCGCTTATCCCCAAAGCCGTTGGGTCAAGCGGTGAACCGCCAAAAGCATCGACTGCCTCGATTTTTTGTGCCTGTTTCTTGAATAACGCCCTGAAGTCGTCGATGGCACCCTTATTCATCTCGCCATTAGCCGGATATGTTGGAAAATCGTTATCTGATGTGTCGACCTGTGATCGCACGCTAACATAGCCTGGACGACTAAGATCAAGCTGGGCTGCTCCACTACTGTTGTACATCTGCATGCTGACATAAACTACGACTGCCGAAATCAAGAGTGAAAGCGTAATAAACACCAAAAAATTATGTTTGTGAATAAACGACTTGGCTTCCACGGCAGTTTCGACTATTTTGTCCTCCATATTAGCGGGCCGTCCCTTCAAGCGACAGCAAATAATCACTTTCGAATTGATCTGTGGTTGATTGATATTGGGCGATTGATTGATTCAACCGTAGAACATCTGAATGTACTTTATCTCTATATGTTCGCGCTGTTGATATGGCGTTATAGAATGAAGTCGGATGATTTTGACAGTCGGTGTTGATAGCAGCCGATAATTTTTCTTCGTATGCTTGGTAATCGCTCCTAAAATTGTCCAGAGTCGAGTTGTAATTCTTTGTTTCGGATACCAAACTGTTATTATTCAAATTATTTCTTTCGATTCGCCCGTTAAAACCATTCATTAACCTTATAGCCATCGATTCGTAAAGTTGCCCCATATTTACCCTTAATAGCGCATCGCTAGCGTGTAATTGGTTTAGGGTGCTTTTAAGAGCTAGGCAGTTGTTTTGCACTAGTTGGATTTGCGTATCAGTTGGCTGGTCATTCTGCGCGGAAGCTATTTTAATAAAAGTTAGCCCGCAAACAAGCACGGCAACAATTAATCCGGCCGAGATTAGCTTTTTTGAAATTGTCATACCGTTCTATTATCTAACGGCAAGGGGTGTTTGGTCAAATAGATTAGCTGCCTAATATGCTTTTTAAATCTATGTTCGTGTTTTTGAATTGGTCCAAGTTAATTTGTTGTGTTTGGCCACCTGCTCCCTGTCCTTGTAGCAACAACTTTTCGATACCACCGTTTTGCATGAGTTGATTAATAGCATATGCCGTCGATACTGCAGTCGAAATAATAAGCAAAATAACAACTAACGAGAAAATCAGTGCCGTCTTATTGGCAAACTTTTTATATCTGGCATATTCCAGCATCTCGTTCCCCTGTTTATCACGCATACTACCTGACATAACCATCGTCAAATCGATAATTACCCACAATCCTAGTCCGCCGAACGTCAAAAGCTTTAACAGACCAGTCCAATACTTACCCAAATAAAACCTATCAACTCCGAAAAATCCCCACATAAAACTTAGGAAAAACACGGCCAGAAAGTGCCGTCTTTTGTCTATGATTGGTTTTGACGCAGGCTGGACAGCCACGGGCTGAACGATTGGCTGTGATGTTTCTTCCATGGCGGTTACGGTGTTAGCCGATTAATATCACGTGGGAATAGACAAGCTTCTTTGACGTTGGCAAGACCGATAACTCGTTGAGTCAGACGGTCAATTCCAAATCCGCAGCCACCGTGAATCGGCAGTCCGTATTTAAATGCTTGCAAGTAATATTTAAAACCTTCGTGTTCGATATCAAGCCCGGCATTTTTCATCTGTTCTATCATTTTTTCGTAATTATTTTCGCGCAAAGGGACGGTAGCCAGTTCGGTACCGCGAAATATCAAATCACCCCATAAAACCGTGCCGTCAGCGAGGTCGAGTTTATGATAAAATTTTGCTGCTTCGATTGGGAATCTGACGGCGTAAACCAAATCTGTCCCCAACTGCTTTTTTGCGTATTCAGAAATCCAGCGTTCTTCGTCCGGTGTTAAATCCTTTTCATTGGTCGTATCGGTCTTAGTGGCATCGCTGTACATCCGGTGAATATCGGCAATCGTGAACCTGGGAACCTTGCCATCTTCGGACAATTTAAGCTCTGGCGCATTCAAGCTTTTTAAATCGCCGGCGTGTTCTTCGTAAACTCGTTTTAGTACATATGACGTCATGTCGCCAACCAGGTCTAGGACCTCGTCGTGGCCACTGACAAAGCCCATTTCTATATCCAACATTGTCAGTTCAGTCAAGTGACGGGTCGTTGCGCTTGGCTCGGCCCGATATGAGTGTCCTATTTCATAAACGCGCTCAAACGCCCCTACCATAATTTGTTTGTAAAATTGGGGGCTTTGGGCCAGCGTTGCGACTTTTCCAAAATATTCCAATTTAAAGACTTCGCTGCCGCCTTCGGTAGCTTCGGCCAGCAGTTTTGGCGTATCGATTTCAATAAATTCATTTGTCCGTAAATATTCCCGGATATACTGAGTCAAATCTGCTCGTATCTTAAAAATCCTTTGTTCATGCAGGTTACGTATGTTTAGGACCCGGTTTTCAAACAGCGTGTCGAGATGCTCGGATTTATGAGAAATCGGTTTGTCGACTTCGATTGGCGGTTCATCCCATACCGGCACTAGAATTTCGACACTGACTTCATGCAGTTCAGCGCCGCCCGGAGACCGTTCGTCAGCCACAACGTTTCCAGTCAATGACAGTACCGTTCCTGTTTGCATACCGCGTAGTTTTTCAAGTTCGTCTTTGTTATCAATTAGGGTTTGGATTACACCGCTACGGTCACGAATCGTTATGAAATTCAGTCCGCCAAGTAGTCGTTTTTTGTGAAGCCAACCAGAAACCGTGACGGTCTCGCCGGCTTTTGATGCTAATTCTCGCGCTAATATTCGTGTCATTAATTAATCCTTATTATTTATTCTACTATCGATACCACGATATCCCTAGACATCCTGGTGATTTTCGGGGTGATTGTTGCCGTGCGGGTTGCGCATTGCTACCTCGCGTAAATTGTCATGGGCATCAAACTCGTCAACGATTTTACGGCCCAGCAAGGCTTCGATAACATCTTCCAGTGACAGCAGACCGACAGTTTCACGAAACTCGTTTACAACAATAAACAATTGGTGTTTCGTTTTTAGGAACGCCGCCAAAGCGTGCTGCAACGACTGATTCTGATGAATATAAAAAACTTTTGATTCCATAGCCTTTTCGGCTGTAGTCGAACGTTTTATGTCAAGCGCCAACAGACTTTGCAAATTTAAAATACCGATTACATGGTCAATGTCGCCTTTTATCACCGGCAGACGACTGTGTCCGGTTTTATGTAGTTCATCAAGTGTCAGCGGGCCCAAAAACTCAGAGTTTTTTATACTGTCAATCATACTTTTGGGTGTCATAATCGAACTGACTAATTGATCACCGAATGACAGGCTGTGGACAATCAGTGTTTTTTCATCTGCGCTCAACACGCCAACCGATTCATCGACCAGGTGCTGTAGTTCTTGGCGTGAGGCGATTGGTCTACTGTCGGAGATATCTGCCACCGGTGTGCTTCGCAGTATGTTAAATATATATGGGGTTTTTTGGATAAAACGAATAATATACGTCTCAAAGCGATTGTATATTTTTTGCGATGCTGATTTGATAAATCCTAAATGGGCGATGAAACCATACTCAAATGCCACAATAACTGCCAATATTATCCCGATAAACCAACCAAAAGTGACAACGCTTAGTACAACAAAAATGACCAACATCAAAGCAACCAGAGCGCGTTGAAGTGAAATAACATCGGCTAATAAATTTTCGCGCGTCATGGTTTTTTCAGCCTCTTTATCGCCTAGTTCAACCCGACGTTTCAGCTCAAACTTTGAAAACATACTACTCGATGGCCTGATAGCACTAAAAAATAACAATAAAATAAAGCTGATTGTGGTTAATATGATTTGAAAAGTATGCATTTGACACTATTGTAACTCATATTTTAGCCGACATACACTACCGCGATATACTCCGGACTTTGATATAATAGGTTAGTTAATAAAAAGGAGTTATTTTGAATAGAACGCGTTGGATAATTTTTGTAGTGATTGCAGCCGGAATTTTACTGCTGTTGATTCTTACTTCCGGGAATTCAGGTACGAACGTTAAAAACGTTGACGCTAATGCCATCCAAAAAGGTACCAGTCAAAATGGTAATATACCCGATCATGTTTTTGGCAAGGTTGGTAGTAAAGTTACGCTGATTGAATATGGCGACTTTCAGTGTCCACCATGTGGTAGCATTTATCCCGTTGTAAAATCTATCACTGAAAAATATCAAAACCAACTGCAGTTCGTTTTTCGTAATTTCCCAATTCCCGATTTGCATCCGAACGCCAAAGCTGCCGCTGCTAGTGCAGAAGCTTCCGGATTACAGAGTAAATACTGGGAAATGCACAACAAGCTATACGAAACCCAAAATGATTGGAGTAATTTATCGGCGACTGAGCGCACAAAGTTCTTTGATGGCCTTGCCAAGGGTTTGGGTTTGGATATGAAAAAATTTGATACTGATATGTCAGCCGATGCTGTAACTTCCAAAATAAATTATGATATTGCCCTGGGGGGCAAACAATCTGTTGAGGCAACTCCAACATTTATCTTAAACGGCACAAAGCTAGGCACGTCAGCCTATGGAACCCAGTCTGACTTTGAGAACACAATTAACGCCGAACTGAAAAAAGCTGGCGTCTCACTGCCAAATTAATCAAAAAGTAAAAACACCCCGGTGCCTTGGGGTGTTTTCTATTTTTTTGTATCCACTTTTTAGGCGGATGGATTTGTTGAGTCAAACGACTCTTACTGTGCGATATACAGTTGCCATTCGGCAGGCACCACATCCACGGCTATCTTCTTGCGCCTTGTAGGCACAATCTCGATGGCTATTGGCATGTGATTTACTCCTTGTACTATGTACAGCCTCACGCTCTTCGACCTTTAAAATATAGTTTTGGTGCGAGACACGATAATTATCGTATCAATTTTTGCTAGTCAAGTCAAGACGGGCGTTAATTAAAAACGCTTGTGCTGGTTATTATAGAATACTATTTTGTAAAACACAAGTACCATTTACCCTAGATTTCACCAGGGGTTTCCTGCGGTTTACCAGTGCCCAAAGTCTTTTCTTTGATTCCAAGTACCACTATCGTTGCAATACCCATAAGAACTGCTGACAGAACGAATATATTATGCATACCGTCACTAAACGCATGGGTTACAATCGAGGAAAAGTTGTCTTGTTGGGCTTTAAATTTCTGAGCTACCATAGTCTTGATTGGTAAAGGAAGTTTTGTAAAAGCCACGTCTGCTTGACTGTTGATTTTTTGTTTAATATCGGGAGTGTTAATAGTAAGTAACGTGTTTGAATCGCTAAAACTACCAATTTTAGAAGCGGCCGGATTCTGAGAAAGTGTTTTGATATATGGAATTTTATTGGTATCACCCAATCCAGAAATAATACCCGCGGTCAGGATTGCCCCAAACATTGCAACACCTATAGTAGACCCCAAATTGCGAAATAGCTGACTCGAACTGGTAGCGACGCCCAGTTCTGACTGTTTAAATTCATTCTGAACAGCTAGGTTAAGAACTGGCAGAACTATCCCCAGCCCCATCCCCAAAAACACCATAATTATTGATTCGTAAAAATAGCCCGATTCCGGCTTTAGAGCTGTCAAAAATATAATAGAAACCGTTGCAAGCGCTGTGCCCGCCAGCATGAACATTTTATATTTACCTGTTCGTGATATTAATTGACCTCCAACAATACTGGATAATACCAGTCCGCCCACCATAGGCAGTAACATCAGCCCGGATTGAGATGGGCTGGCTGCAAAAACTTGTTGATTAAATTGAGTCAAGTACAAAATAGTCCCAATAAAGGCCGCCCCAAACAGCAAGCTTATAGTGATAATCAATATGAAATTACGATTTTTAAAGAAGCGGAGTGGCAGAATCGGCTCTTTGGCACGTCTTTCGACGGCGATAAATATTGCGACTGCAATTGCTACGATAGTAAACATTATTACGCGTAAGCCTAGAAGTGTAATGCCAGTCGAGCTAATTAGCCCCGCAAAAATTTGTTCGGTATTATCAATAGCTAGTACTAAAACCGATAAAGCAATTGCCAAAAAGGCTGCGCCGGCATAATCGACTTTTGGCTTTTTCTCGTGTTTTAGGGTTGGGCAAAATATCATAATTACCAGAAACGCGATAATACCGATTGGTATGTTGATGAAAAGAGTCCAACGCCAACCCGTGGTCAACCATAATATAGTATGAGCCTCAGTTAAATATCCGCCCAATATTGGTCCTATGACTGTCGCAATTCCGAACACGGCACCAATCATCCCCTGCCATCGTCCTCGTTCACGAGGAGCGAATAAATCGCCGATGATAGTAAAGGCATTGGCCGTTATGATACCGGCTCCTATTCCCTCTATAGCCCGCCAAAGGATCAATTGATTCATAGATCCGCTCATTCCACCAAAAAGCGAGCCAATGACAAATATCGAAATACCGGTAAGAAGCAATATACGACGTCCGTACATATCCGAAAGTTTACCGGCGATAGGAACACTGACCGTTGACGTGATTAGATAAGCTGTCACCACCCAGGAAAGTGCTGAAAATGCATTAAATTCTTCAACAATTCTACCTAAAGAGGTTGTAAAAATAGTCTGATCAAGCGCAACTAAAAATAGGCCAGCCATAACTGACAGCATAATTATTACTTTAGTGCGTAAATCTAGGTGGTGCTGCATGTAAATTGCCCCCTATATTAGGATTTTTTTATATTCTTGAATTCTTCGATGTGAAAATTCATGTGTTCGATGAACTTATCCAGCTCGTCTTCTTTCATCAGCATAACGAAGCCTTTTTTAGGCGCACCAAGAACATAAAGCCTGTCGCCGGTGTTAATACCAAGTTCTTCGCGTGCCGTCGCCGGAATGACCACTTGGCCTTTCGTCCCAACCGTTGCTGTTCCGAATAATTTTCTTTCGTGCATACTTCTATTTTATACAAGTATGAAAAGTATGTCAACTACTGTTACAGCCCGATTGGGGTGATTTGGTATTTAAAACTGTAGCCTTCACTTTTAGCCAAATCTTCAAATTTTGAACGGACCGCTTTGTAGTCAAAATTATAGCTGTAATCTTTGCCAAAAAGTTTTGATTGTTCCTCGATTGAACCTTCTCGCCCACCACCGCCGGTTTTATATGATTCGGTTTTAAAACCGAAGCCGGTTGACATTCCGCCGTCAAAATCACCGCTGCTGCTGGAAAGTCCGGACCCGGATTCAGCCAGCATTTCAGTAAATTTTAGTTCTTTGGCGTCATCATTAATCCTAAATTTTGCGATATATCGTAACTTCTTTTTCGATAGGAAGGCTTTTCTTTCAGCAATTAATAACTCTACTTTGTATACGCCTTTTTTGTCAGACAAATCTGCCCTCAATTCATCGGAATATGTCGATACTTTATCTATTAAACTCATATTTATTCCTCCTTTTTTATAATGTAATTCTAATTATAATCCTAGGTGTCTCAATTGTATAAAAATGATAAAATAGAAATCCATGAGTCAATCCCACAAAAAGGTCTGGCGACAGACCTTGTCATTTATCAGTGACCAGTATATTGTTATATTTTTGGCCCTAGCCGCCGGATATAAACAGTTTTTCTTTAGCTCCTCTGTTTTGCATAAAGACAGGTGGTCTGTATCCGAACTATTGTTTATTTTTCTACTTCCAGCCGTGATATTTTTGCCCATTTTTTTTGTAAAAAGACATAAAAACAAAACAGCTATTACGGTATCCCTTCTCTTTTCAATTCTTTTGGTTGTTGATACTGTTTATTATTCTTATTTTTCAGCACTTCCAACCGCAGGGCTGATTAGTTCTTTGGGCCAAACAGAGTCTATCGGTCCAGCTATTATAGCCCTACTCCAGTGGTGGCTAATCTTGTATTTTGTAGACGTTATCGTCGTTTTAATATTCCATAAAAAAATTGACAAATTATTTGTCCGATTAAAAACCAAGTACCATGTTAAAAAAACAAATATAAAAACCGTTTGGACTTTTGTTGTTTTAATTTTAATTAGTTTCTGTGGAATTTTCATAAGCATTGGTGGAATTAATTATTTTACTCAAATAGTGGACAGGGCTTATGACACCACTTCGACCGCAAATTATTATGGTGTTTTAGGAGCTCATATTATTGATGTTTCCAGATTTGTTCAAGAAGAGACCACTAGGTTGTCATCGGAACAGAAAAAGGCTTTGGCCGATTGGGTTAAAAATAATACACCAAAACAGACCACAAATTCGCTAACTGGTACAGCCAAGGGGAAAAACGTTATTATGATACAGGTCGAATCACTGGGTGGATTTGTAATTAACCAGACAATCGACGGCAAAGAAATTACTCCGAATCTAAACAGATTAGCAAAAACCTCCCAGTTCTTTCCAAATGAAAGATTCGTGCTTGCAGCTGGTCACACCAGCGACACGGACTTTGTGGCAAACTCCTCGTATTTTCCACTCGACGATGCGGCGGTCTTTGTCCGATTTGGACATGATAACTTCAACAGCCTACCTAAAACACTAATCGGTAACGGCTACTCGGCGTACGCCTACCACGGTTTTAACCGTAATTTTTGGAACCGCAATGTTGCTCTAAAATCACTGGGATATCAAAAATTCTATGCTGCTGATAATTACCCGAAGGGTTTTGATATAAACATGGGTCTAAACGATGGTACTTTCCTGTCAAAAACGGCCGAATACATAAAAGACCAACCAAAACCGAGTTTCAGCTATGCTATAACACTGTCTTCCCACGTCCCATTTTCTACAAATGATCAAACTGATAAATTGGGTGTTGACGCCAGCAAATATCCTGATCAAGTTGGAGGTTATCTGGACGACATTAACTACACCGACAGCGAGTTAGGTAATTTCTTTACAAAATTAAAGGCTGAAGGTTTATACGATGATTCATTAATAATTGTTTATGGTGACCACACTCCGGTACTACCGGCATTTTCAGCTGGGACTATCAATTACGACCCCGAATCGGTATCCGAAAAAGAAGTGCCACTAGTAATCAAATTGCCGGGTCAGACTTCTGGCAAGACATATTCGAACCAAGGTTCACATATCGATATAATGCCGACCATCTTGGATTTGTTGGGTATTAAAACCAATCAATTGATGTTTGGTCAAAGTCTGTTCGCTGAAGGAAAAAATTCCCTAAAGGTTTGCTCTGATCAAATGGTAGTTTTCCCGACATCAAGCGACTGCAACGCGATGTTGGTGAAAGAAAAAAATCAATCAGCAACAATCATCCGTTATAACCAGTTTCAAAATTTGCCAAAATAGTTTTCATATATCTAGTATTGATTGTCTCGCTACGCTTATGTTTATTTGCTATACTTGAGGCTAAGGAGCATATCTGGATATATGAAGGTAAGGGGCCTAATAAAAGTGAGTCGCATCAGACATTTCGGCTTTGAGCATATCTTGTCTCTTTTTAGCATCGTAATTTTTGCATTATTAATACCCGTAGTTGTCCATGCAACCCAACAATTTTCGCAGAGTTATACAACTGCAGGTGAACTGACAATCGGTTCAATCGTAAGCCTTAAAAATAATACTAATGACGAAGTCATAGCGGCTAACAATGGTAATGTAGAAAACTTACTTGGTGTGGTCGTTAACCCGGGTAATTCAATAATGTCCGTAACAAGCGGCCAAAAGAATACCGCCGAGGTGGCAACGAATGGCGTGCTGCAGGTGTTAGTATCAGATATAAACGGCTCGATTTCTAATGGCGATCAAATAACGGCTTCGCCAATTGACGGTGTTGGCATGAAGGCAAATCAAAACGTCCGAGTTATCGGTATCGCTCAAAGTGCCTTGGATACCAGAAACGGCAGCAAACAACCCTACACCGATAAAGACGGCAAGAAAAAGACAGTATTTATCGGGCAAATACCGTTGCAGGTCGCCGTGTCATATTTTTTCAAAGAACCCGATAAAACTATTGTGCCCGCCGCTATACAGAATGTAGCAAATACTCTGGCCGGGAAAACGGTTAGTACTTTGCCAATTGTCATTAGTGTTGCGATATTTATTATCACCATCATCGTTGTCGTCAGTATTGTTTTTGCAATGGTCCGCAGCAGCATCATATCAGTTGGTCGAAATCCAATGTCTCAATCGGCAATTTACAGAGATTTAATACAACTTTCCGCCCTTGTTATGGCAATACTGGCCGTTGGCATGATATCAATCTATTTAGTGTTAACAAGGATGTAATAAAATGTACGCAAGCTTTCTACAAATAACATTACTGGTGACATTCTTCCTTATCGGAGTGGTGTCGGCTACGGCAGTTCGTCATGCCTATGCCCATTTCAAACCTCGTGAAGATGAAGACAAACCACATAAAAACACCCAGCCGCCAGTACGCCTGCCAGCTGAAGTGAAAGAGCATTTGCTGGAGGCGTCCGAAGTGAAATTCCAGACTATTATCAACCATTCGGCTGCAGAGTTAGAATATGATTTAAAAACTACAGCGGCAAAACTGGACAGCCGGCTTGGCAAGCTTGGTTCAGAAATTGTCGGTGAAGAGATGAAGCGATATCGCGTAGACCTAGAACAACTGCGTAAACAAACTGAAGCCAACATCGAGGATGCCCAAAAGGATATTAATGCGCATCAAGCAGACCTTAAGGCTAGAATTGATGCTCGCCGGGCTGAACTGGAAGCCGCAATGAATGCGGAAGTTACAGCTGAAAAGCAAGTTCTGATAAATCTGGCTAATGCAAAATTGGCTGACGCCGTAGCATCGTTCCTGGTTGAGACGCTGGGCCATAATATTGACCTAGGAACCCAGACTGCTTACCTGACAGCAATGCTGGAAGAACACAAAGAAGAACTCTTAAAAGGAATAGCGCAGTGAGCCTTCGCCTGCCCGGCAGCGTAGCTTCATCGCAGGACTTAAAGTCCTTGATAATGGAAGTCCATGAATATGCCAATTGGTACGCGCATGAATCAGTGAAAACGAAGGTCAATGCCAAAGTCAGCTCGCCATCGCCTACATTATCAGCGGCTACGCTTGAACTGTTACGCGACTGGAAAGCCAATCAGCAAATCAGCGCCGAAAGTCTGGATTTACTGATTAAAACATTAGAGCAATACGTGTCCAATTCCCCAACGATAACAATTACTTTGGCAGCTTTACCCACCAGTAGTTTGAAAACTGCATTAGTCAATTGGTGCCGAGCCAACATTGCACCAGATATTTTGGTTTCTTTTAGGTTCAATACTAGTCTGTTGGGTGGAATGGTCGTGCAATACGGCAGCCATGTCTTTGACTGGTCATTCAAGCGGAAAATACTGGAAAACCGCAGAATCTTCCCAGAGGTATTACGCCGTGTTTGACAACCCGACCTTTCAAAAACTAGTTGAAGCCGACAACCTGACCGGCGAGGTTGTTGCTGTCAACAGTTTTATAGTAGAGGTTAAGGGTCTGGAGGGTGTTTGTCTGGGTGCCGAAATTCTATTTGCCGACGGCCAGCACGGTATAGTTCGTGAAGCCTATGGCGATAGAGTAATTTTATTCAATATTGATTCGGAAAAATTGGCAATCGGTACTTTGGCTGTAGTAGAAAAAGACATGTTAAGCGTGCCCGTCGGAAAAGATTTAGTCGGTCGCGTTGTTTCGCCAATGGGAATACCGTTGGACGGTGGTAGCGCTATTAGGGCCACGGCTATGTCTGGCATATTCAATCCAGCTCCTGGCATTATGGACCGTAGCATGCTGGATACACAGCTAGCTAGTGGCGTGACGGCAGTCGACAGCTTTTTCCCAATCGTATTAGGCCAGCGTATCGCAATGCTGGGTGACAGCAAATCAGGTAAAAGTACTTTTCTGGGTCAACTGAGTGCCAACCAACAAGGCAGTAACCGGATTGTGGTTTACGTCCTGATTGGCAAACGTAAGGTTGATATTGAACATTTATTGAACGAATTGCAGACATCTGGCGCCATGGAAAATACAATCGTGGTTTTGGCCGACATATTTGATTCTTTATCGCAATCTTACCTGGCGCCCTATGCCGCCTGCGCTATGGCAGAATATTTATGGAACCAGGGCGAAGATGTAATTGTGATTTACGACGATTTGACCAGCCACGCCGAAGCTTATCGGCAACTATCACTATTGCAGGAAGTTGACCCTGGGCGCGATTCGTATCCAGGCGACATGTTTTACGCTCACTCCAGTTTATTGGAACGAGCTGGAAAATTATTATCAAACGGCAAAACTTTGACCTCCCTACCGGTGGTTTTGACGCCAAATGACGATATTACAGCCTATCTTTCGACCAATATTATGTCGATTACCGATGGGCAAATCATCTTTGATTTGAAAGTTTTCCGCCAAGGTATCCGGCCAGCGGTCAATGCCGGTTTGTCAGTCTCGCGCGTGGGTAGCCAGGCCCAAACTGTCCGCCAGAAAAAGTTATCGGCTACGCTGTTTAAAAAATTAGCTAGTTATCACCAGGCTGAGGAATTTTCACACTTTAGTACACAATTATCCAAAGAAACAACAACTGACTTGAATATTGGAAAATCAATTTACGAAGTTCTTTCGCAACCGCCTGAGGAGCGGCATACTTTGACCGAACAACAATTAATGCTAGAAACTGTGCTTTTAAGTGATGGTGGAGATTCCATAGATGTACCAGGACTGAAAAAAGAGGTCAAGCAAGTCGGCCAAAAAGTCAAAGAAGAAAAGGATTTCGATACAATCGAGGCTGAATTGCTTAAAAAATTCTCTAAAAAGATAGAGGTCGAAAAACCAAAGGAAGAAAAACCTGAACCCGCAGAAAATCCCGAAGGTAAGACGAAGGAGAAAAAAGATGAGGCGCGCTAGAGCGGTTGAAAAAGACAGCATCCAGATTACCACGGTCAAGGATTTGACGTGGGTCTTTGAAAGCCTGGCCAGCACTCAGGTCGCAAAAGTCAAAAATAAGGTTCAGATGTCCACCGAATTTTTCAAATTACTATGGAAACGCTATAGTTCAATCCGAATCGACCCAAAGAAACGGATTACTAATCGGGATGAATCCGAACAAAATAAAAAACAAGCATTCGTAATTATTACGGCCGAAGCCGGCCTTAGCGGCGAAATTGACCAACATTTAATTGAAACTATGCTAAAAGATTATGACAGCGCTACGACTGATATAGTCGTTTTGGGATCGCACGGGGCAAACCAGTTAACTGAGCGCAAAATCCCATATGTTCGTTTTTTCAAAGTTCCAGAATCTGAAAACTACATTGACGTTGGTCCGGTGATTGACGCCATACTACCCTACTCAAAAACTATTGTGTATTTTGAAGAATACGTATCATTAGGTGTCCAAGAGATCAGATCAATCAACCTGATTACCAGCTTGAAAGATATGAGCGAAGACGTCGATGAAGATGTCATGACGGCTGGTAATACCATATTTGAGCCCTCGCTAGACGAGATTGCCGACGAAATGGAAGTCACCATGATGAAACTGGCGCTCAGTCAGACTATTTTGGAATCCAGCTTGGCCCAAGAAGCCAGTCGATTTAATGCTATGGCTATAGCTAAAAAACGAGCTACGGAAATCCTGGGTGGTTATCAGTTGGAATATCACCGCGCCAAACGATCCGAAAATGACCGCAGAATGCGCGAAGTCATGGTCAGCCTGAAAGAAAAAAGGAAACGCCAAGGAGCCAGAGCATGAAGACAGACCCGCTAGATACCGGTGGCAAAGTTGGAATAATCCGATCGTTAAACGGACTTATCGTTGAAGTCCAGATACTAGGTGAACGCCCCGACGCCAAAGAACTTCTGATAGTCGAAGGTGTCCCCGATGTATTTCTAGAAGTTAACATGTTTAAGCCTAATGTCGCGGTTTGTTTGAATATCACTAACAATCAAAAGTTACGTTGCGGACTGAAAGTAACCCGCAGCAATCGCAAAGTCACCGTTCCGGTCGGTCCAAAAACTATCGGCCGTGTTTTTGATGCATTGGGCGAGCCAATTGACAAAGGCGAACAAATTAACGAAAATCGTCGCCCCATCAGTGAATCCAGTGGCGTAAAAAGCTATCGAAAAAGCCAAAAAATGGAACTGTTGGAAACCGGCATAAAAGTCATCGATTTCCTGACTCCTTTCGTGAAGGGACGTAAAATCGGTATTGTTGGTGGTGCCGGTGTCGGCAAGACCGTCCTGACTATGGAAATGATTCACAACGTCACGCAAAATGAAAAAAGCCTGTCAATATATTGCGGAGTTGGCGAGCGCATACGTGAAGGTAACGAACTTTATCAGACTCTAAAAGAAACTGACGTTTTGAAAAACACGGTGATGTATTTCGGGCAAATGGACTCGACACCGGCAATCCGTTCTATGGTCGGTCCGGCTGCGGCAACTGCGGCAGAATATTTCCGGGATGAAGAAGGCCGCGACATCTTGTTTTTCGTAGATAATATATATCGCCACGTCCAGGCGTTGACCGAACTTTCGACAAATATGGGCTTAATACCATCCGAGGGTGGTTACTCTCCGGCTGTATTCTCTGAACTGCGCAGGTTGCAGGACCGGCTAAGTTCGACTGACAAAGGTACAATCACCTCTGTCCAGGCCGTATATATCCCGGCAGACGATTTGTCAGACCCAGCCGTCCAGGCTATTTCGCAACAATTGGACTCTGTTTTGGTGCTGTCTCGTACTGTCGCCGAAACCGGCATTCGCCCGGCAGTTGATTTGTTGCAAACCACATCTTCACTTTTGACGTCGCAGGTTGTTGGTGAACGCCATTATCAATTGGCTAGTCGCGTCCAGGCAATCATGCAAAAATACGATTCGTTGAAAAATATTATCGCTATCGTCGGTGAAAATGAACTTTCCCCGGTTGATAGGAACGATTATCAAAATGCTAAAAAACTAATTGAATTCTTTTCTCAAGATTTCTCTGTCGCCGAACGTTATAACGGACGTCCTGGACAGTATTTTAAGATTGAAGATACCTTGGATGGTATCGAAGAAATAATTAATACCAAAAAACCTGAAGCCAAGGAGGCCGCGGAAAAATAATCATGGCACTACCGCAAACTAATGAAAAACTGAAGGTCATCGCCCGCGCCCCTTTCAATGTATATTACGAAGGTGACGCCGAGGCCGTAACAGCGACTAATAGAGTCGGAAAATTCGATATTCTGCCTGCACACGCTGACTTTTTTTCTATCCTCAGCCCCGGTGAAATTATTATTGAAACTTCATCCGAACCGATAGTTTTCAATGTCAGCAATGGTATTGTCACTGTCCGCGACAACGAAGTAATGCTTTTCGTCAACATTTAATGCTATTGCATAATAATATAGTCAAATGAGTGGCCACCAACCGCGATTGAACCAACTCCAATACTAAAACCTGTGGAAGTTCGGCTTGCAATATAGGCGTCTGTTACCCCGCTACCGATTGCCGTAATTATTACGTGCGGGGTGTTAGCGTATTGTTGTACAAAGCTGATGTTGGCCACGGTACCACTACGGCCTCCGGCCCCTATATTGACATTAACCGTCCCGGCTGCATCACTTCCGCTGATTGAGACCGTATCAACCGCATTCAGACCACTCCCCTTTGAAACACCGGGGCTCGAGCCACGAGTAATTATATGCCCGCCGATTGTCAGTGTCGTATCTGATGTCAAGCTGCTGGCCTCAAAACTCCTGACCGACAAGACTCCGCCGACAGCCAAATTACCCGCTACGTTCATATTGTTGCTGACTGTCATAAGTGAACTGACTACCACCGGCCCTTGCAAAGTAGTTGAGCCAGCAACAGATAGATTATTACGCAAAACTAGACCGCTGATAGTTGCGTCGCCGTTAACATTTAATTTTGAAAGCGAAGTATCACCTGCTGAAAGTTTTGTAAAAGTTGCCTCACTGGCTAAAATACCGCTGTTCATTTCAAGTTTTCCTGCAATTTGTATATTCCCGCCCACTGTTATATTACCCGTGAACTTCGCATCCGGATTAACAACCAGTTCGGACCCAGTCTTGCCGACTGTATTTCGACTGACGCCGAGCGTTTCTAGGACCTCTGGACTGATTTTTACACCACCGATACTGACTTCGGAATTGTTTTTACTTTGAATATTCATCAGAACAATTATTATTGCGGCATTAATCAGCAAAATTACTGCTACTACGCCCAATCCAATGAAAGTGGCTTTGTGGCTGGGTCTATATATATTATGTCGCGGTTTTGGTTTTGCAGCTGGAACGGCGCCCTGTTCGGGTGTTGCCGCTGCTTTTGACGGATCGTCGAATTGAGACCGCAGAACTTCGGGAGCTGGCGGTTCATTCGGATTGTCTGTTGGTTTTTGATCCGTGTCTTTATCCATAAAAATACCTAGGTTTTACTTCTGTATAAGTATAGCGCTTATACTTATGGCACGCAAATTGCCGTTAACTTGCAAAATAACTATATTTACTCGACAATAGTACTATGCCAAAGAGGTTAAGGTTAAGCTGGTGGGTAAGCCTGTTTATTATTATGCTGTTTATGGTATCTTTGGTTGCAACAAAAACTTACGCCGAAACCCTTCAGTCTGCTCATTATCATATTGATGAAAGCGCCCTCGGCGTTGGTGACGTTAGCCAAGGAACTTCGGCGCACTACCAGGCGGCTGCTTCGATTGGCGATTTAGCCGTTGGCAATACCGCCAGCAACGGTTACCAGATTAACACTGGGTCTCAGACAACCCCTGACCCGGCTCTGTCTTTCGCTATCACCAGCGGCAGTATTGATTTCGGCAGTTTCAGCCCCAGTAATCCTACATTTACAACCGCAACCTTTTCGATTTTAAATTACACCAGCTTTGGATACGTGGCCATGATTTATGGTAATCCACCGTCGTATGGCGCTCATACAATTACAGCCATGTCGGCAAATGATTCGTCCCACAAAGGAACTGAGCAGTTCGGAATTAATTTAGTGGCTAATACCACACCGGTTTCGGTCGGAGCTAACCCAGATAATGGACAGTTTGGCTATGGAACAGCTGCCACCAACTATAATACGACTAACCAATATCGCTACGTCAGTGGTGAGACAATTGCCAATGCCCCAAAAAGCTCGGGTCTGACAAATTACACCATCACCTACATGGTTAATGTAGCTGGATTGACCCCTGGTGGAGCATACACGACTAGCCAAACCATCGTCGTAACCGGTACATACTGACCTCGCCCCTGTGGATAACTTATATCATATATCATATAAAAATAGTTGACAGCTTATTACGCTAGTGCTATATTCAATTTAACAACACAATTTTAAAAGATTGAGAAAACAAAAACATGAAAGTCCACCAAAAAACAGTCGCAAGAGTATTAGGCGTTATTAGTATCGCCGGAATTTTAGTATTACAGACGGTATGGCCGATGACGGCTTATGCCGCACCTATTCAAATCGCTCCCCGAGTTTTAACTCTGGTTGCTGGAGCATCTGATGGTGGCTCAAAACCCGGAGGCGTTGTAAAACACCAGTTTGCTTTCACAATTCACAGCAATACAACTGTTGGATCGATTAAATTTGAATATTGTACCTTGGCGGCCACTGCTTGCGTGACCCCTACTGGACTAGATACAACGACTGCTACCTTGACTGATCAAACCGGCGCTACTGGATTTTCGATGGACGCTACTCATCTTAACGGTAACCCGTATATTACACGGGTCGCAGCGCCAGTCGGTGCTACTCAGGCGGTTACATATGAGTTGTCAGGTGTGACAAACCCTACCACTACCAATCAAACTTTCTACGTTCGCATATCGACCTATACCTCGATCGACACCTCTGGTACAGCGATTGACGCTGGTACTGTTGCCGCTAGTACTGCAACCCAAATCAACCTATCCGGGACAATGCCAGAATCACTAGTCTTTTGTGCAGGTGGTACAGTTGGCGTAAATGGGGTATCTGGGTTACCAGACTGCGCAACTGCAACGATTGGTGATGTCGCCTTTAATCAATTGTTTTCTCCAACCGACACTGCTACTGCCTTTTCGGAAATGGCCGCATCAACCAATGCCGGGGCGGGTTATGCAATTACTGTTAATGGACCGACGCTAACCTCAGGTCTTAACACTATCACTGGGTTAGGTAGTACGGCATCACTTGGTGCACATGGCGCCAGCCAGTTCGGCATGAACCTTAAGTTGAACACGGTTCTAACATCTACGGTTCCAGTAGGGCTTGAAGTTGCCCCAGCAGAAAACGGTACCAACTATCGAGGCCAGGCACATGCAAACTACAACACCGTCGATCATTTTAGTTATCTGACTGGTGACATAGTTGCTGATAGCTATGGTGGTGGTGCCGGTGGAACCGACGCTCAAATCTTCCGGGTATCGTACATCGTGAACGTCCCTGGTAGCCAGCCTGCCGGTACTTACACAACAACCCTAACTTACATTTGTACTCCAACTTTCTAAACCAGAATTCGTAATAAATATTAATAACCGTCAAAAAATGTTGTTGACGGTTATTAATTGCTTATGTTACAATTCCCTTAACGAGAGTGAGGGCTAACGCTAATAATGGGTAAAATAAAAATTCGAAGAATAGCACTGGTAGCGGTATTTTTGTTTGGCGCTACTGTTATACCAGTATTGCAAAGCCAGATGTCATATGCAGCACCGCTTCAACCACGAACTTTGACTTTACAAAAAGGTGCAACCGATGAAGGTTCAAAAATTGGTGGTTCTGTAAACCATCATTTCGCATTTACAATCCCTACGACTGGCAATGTCGGCTCGATTCAGTTTTTGTATTGTACGACTGCTGGTGGAGCATGTGTTACTCCGACCGGTTTAAACACCGCAACTGCGACTTTATCAGCCCAAAACGGTGCGACCGGATTTACGATAGATGCTGCCCATGTCAACGGTCAGCCATATATTACCAGAGTACCGGCGTCTGTTACGGGACCGCAAGTGGTTGACTACACCTTAGCCGGAGTAACCAACCCTACCATCACAGCACAAACATTCTATGTCCGCATATCGACCTATACATTGGCTACATTAGGAGGCACAGTAACTGACACTGGTACTGTTGCCGCAGCAACGGCGTTACAAATCGTCCTTACCGGGACTATGCCCGAATCGCTAGTCTTTTGCGCTGGTGCAACAATTACCGTAGACGGGACTTCTGGTGTTCCAGATTGTAGTACTGCAACCGTCAGTGCGGTCGCGTTTAGCACGCAATTCTCACCGGCTGTAACCGCTACGGCATCGTCACAACTAGCGGCATCAACCAATGCCGGTGCGGGATATTCGATTAGCGCCAACGGATCGACTATGACCAACGGGACCAACCCAATTACGGCAATGGGTGCAATCGACGTCAGCAAACACGGTGTCAGTCAGTTTGGATTAAACCTGAGGTTAAATACACTTGGTGTGTCTAACCCGGTTGTAGGTGCAGAAGTTGCTCCTGCTGCCAACGGGACAAACCTTAAGGGTCAAGCTTTGGCTGGCTACAATACCGTCGATAGTTTTAAGTTTTTAACTGGTGACCCTATCGCTAACAGTGCAAGCGGTGGAGCCGGTGGTACCGATGCTCAAATCTATACCGTGTCTTATATAGTTAACGTACCAGGTAGTCAGCCTGCCGGTTCATACACGACAACACTAACCTACATTTGTACGCCGACGTTTTAAAATATGAAAAAATACACCATATACGCTATGACAACAATTGGGCTGGCTATTTTTGCTGCCATTTTGTTTGCAACTGGTCCGATTGTAGCTGCGCAGACAACGAAATCACTTCCTGGAAGCGGATCTGCCCTAGAAATCGCACCTCCAGTACTAGTCCTAAAGGCCGACCCTGGACAAACTGTCTCTGCTCAGATTAACCTGCGTAATATATCATTGGTTCCGCAAGTAGTCACCGGTCAAGTCGACGATTTCGGTGCGTCCGGCGAACAGGGGCTTCCAAAAGTTAACATCGATAACACTACGCCTGGCCCATATTCAATTATTAATTGGATAGCTCCACCGGCGCAGCTTACTTTGAATTCAAAACAGATAAAGACTCTGCCAATAACCATTCATGTGCCAGCCAACGCATCGCCTGGTGGTTATTACGGAGTTATCCGATTTACTGCTACTGCACCGGAACTCAAGGGAACCGGAGTAGCGTTGACTCCAAGCCTGGGGGCATTAATATTCATCAGAGTCAACGGTGATGCCAAAGAAAACCTAACGGTTGCAAGCTATACGGCTACAGTCCCCGGCACTAGCAAGTCGAGTTGGTTATTCGAACAAACACCAATAAACTTTGATGTCAGACTGCAAAACAATGGTAATGTATTTGAGCAACCAGCTGGCGTGATATCAATAAATGATATGTTTGGTAAAAAAGTCGCTGACGTAAATGTAAATCAGCCTCCGGGTTTTGTCTTGCCCCACAGTATCCGTAAATTCAGTCAGGTCTTAAACGAAGGACAATTAGGCAACAAATGGCTATTTGGAAAATATACGGCAACATTAAAACTTACTTATGGTGCAAAAAATCAGACATTAACCCAAGTTTTGACATTCTGGGTTATCCCGTGGCGATTGATATTGGTAATCATCGTAGTCCTGATTGGTGTAATAATTGCCCTTATCTTCGGAATCAAACGTTATAACCGCTATGTAGTCAACAAATCCCATAGTTACCGAAGACGAAGATAGATAATCTGACAAAAGGTGCGTGATATAATAAAGTTTATGTTAGAATGGCTTAAATTAAGTCACCATCGTCACAGTGGTCGCCTGCGCCCTCACGAACATACTTCGTATATTCCACTCGGTTTTTTACTATTGCTAATTGGACTTGCGCTGACAACCTTCACTGTGTATGCTGCAACCCCATATAACGGCCCAGAATCGGCTTCGGTCGGTCTGACCGGAATAATGCCCGGCAAGCCACCCACCGTTTCTGCGACCATCAAGACACCCGTAAACGGACAACATTTCAGCACCGTCCCGATAAGTATTTCTGGTACGTGCCCGGCAACTACGTTGGTTGAGGTATTTAAAAATGAAATATTCGCTGGCTCTACCCCCTGCAGTGATACTGGGCTTTATTCGTTGGAAAGTGATCTTATGTACGGTCAAAATACATTGGTAGCCCGGGTTTATGATTCGTTGAACCAGGCCGGGCCGGATTCGAACTCTGTAGTTGTTTATTATGACGCTTCGGCAGCACAAGCTGGGCCAATTACCTCATTAGGTCTTAGTGATTCTCAACTTGTAATTAACACCGACGCCGTTTATCGAGGTACCTTCCCTGGCCAGCAACTAAACATACCCATCAGCATTCTTGGAGGTACTCCACCATACGCAGTCAATGTAATGTGGGGGGATTCAACCAATAAAATGGTTCCTCGTAATGATAATGTTAGTTTTACAACAGACCATATTTACAGTCGTGCCGGTACATATCAAGCAAGCATCCAAGCCAGCGACTCCAAAGGCCGGGTTGCCTTTTTGTCATTCGCTTCTATCGTCAATGGCCAAGGAAACCTGGACTCAACAGGGAAGATTTCGAGTACAACGACCAATAACCTTCTAGTTTTGTGGCCCTTATATGTAGGCTCAGTTGCCGTTGTGGCTAGCTTTTTCATTGGCGAAAAACGAGAAAAACGTGTCCTAAAATTACGTGGTTTAATCCAAAATCCGCAAGTAAATGTTTAAAAAGTAATTTTCCCCTGTCCAACACTTGCAAAAAAAATTCATACCGTTTATGATTAGAACAGATAAAAGACGTGTGAGACATAGGGCTTTTATTTTAACAAACAATACATAAAACAAAATACATAAACAAACATGTATTTAGGTGCAAAAAACAAACATGTATTCAGGGGCAAAAAGAGTTTACTATAAGTGGTTTATAGGCGTCCTTTTATTGGGCGTATTTGTCGTATTTGGAATTATTTCTATTCCCCACGCTCACGCCACTGCCGGCATTAATCAACAATTGAATTTCCAGGGTCGTTTACTTAACGCTCAGGGCGCTACTGTCCCTGATGGCTACTACAATATGCAGTTTAAAATCTACCAAGATGGTGACGGCTTAACTGCTGGTGATGCTACCGGTTCTCCATCGGGTGCATTGAAATGGACAGAGAATTACCTAAATAACAACGGTGGTGGCCAGGGCGTAAAGGTCATTAACGGATACATGTCGGTTAACCTGGGTTCGATTACCCCATTTGGCGCCAGTGTTGACTGGAACCAAGACACTTTGTACTTGTCAGTAAACATCGGTAACACCAATACCACCTGTACCCCATTCACTTCTTGTGTACCTGATGGCGAGATGGTGCCAATGAAACGATTGTCGTCAACTCCGTACGCGCTTAACTCTGGTAAGCTAAATGGTTTGACCAGTGCGAATTTTGTACAGCTGGCCCAGGGTGTACAAACTGACGCTTCAACCAACACCAGCAGCGTATTCATCAACAAGACCGGTACTGGCAATATCATGGAACTTCAATCCGGGAGCGTAGATTCATTCATGATTAGCAACGCCGGTGATTTGACATTCGGCGTTAACGCTAACCATACGCTTTCAGTTGCAACTGCAGGAGCTGGTGTAGCTGGTAAATCACTTACAATTGGGGCCGGTGCAGCTGGTACAGGTGGTGCTGCATTAGCTGGTGGCGATTTATTGTTACAAGGCGGAGCAGCCGGTGGTACCAACAGTGCCGGTGGTAATGTCGCGATTGATGCCGGTGTCAAAAGTGGCTCGGGTGCTGATGGCAACATCAATATCGGTACCAGTCACGCCAGCACTATTCAGATTGGTGGTACTGCACTAGCTGGCACGCAAACTGTCGCTATCGGCAACAACGGCACTGGTACAACCAACGTCACGGTTGGCGCTGCTAGCGGAGCCGCCGGTGGTACAACAACCGTCCAATCAAAAGGCGACATGAATGTAACCAGCGCCAGCGGAAATGTCGGCGTAACAGCTACGGCCGGGACAATGACAATCAGCAGCAGTGGTAACTCAACATTATCTGCCTCAGCTGGAACGATGGGTATCAGCAGCAGTGGAAATTCAACTGTAACAAGCACAGCTGGTTCAGTTGGTTTAAGCAGCAAGACTAACACGACAGTCACTACGAATGGTGCGGTTCGTGCCACTTTTGACACGGCAAACGCGCTTTATCTTGGCCTGGGTGCGACTGCAGGTTTGAACCCGTTCACTATCAGCTCATCTGGCGGTACAGCTGGTGTTGCCGGCAGCCAACTAACTGTCCAAGGTGGTGTCGGCGGATCGAGCAGTGCCGGTGGACAATTAACCCTTCAAGGCGGGGCTGGCGGGTCCACTTCGGGGGCCGGTGGCGCAGTTGCGATTCAGGGGGGCAACGCTACTGCTGGGGTGTCCAACGGAGGCGATGTCAGCCTTAACTCTGGTAATAAATTCAGTACAGGCACAGACGGAAATATCAATATCGGCACCAGCAACCTGGGTACTATTCAGGTTGGGAATACGACAATCGCCGGTATCCAAGCCATAAATATTGGTACCAACAACACTGCCAGCAGCACAACTAATGTAATCATCGGAGCCGGGACTTCGGCGACCGCCGGGACGACAACTGTACGTTCAAAGGGCGATTTGACCGTTAACAGCAATGCCGGCAATGTTGGCATATCGGCGACTGCTGGAACAATGACAATCAGCAGCAGTGGGAACTCATCAATATCCGCCAGCGCCGGTACGATGGGCGTCAGTGGCAGCGGCACGACGACAGTTACCAGCACTGGTAGTACGGTTGGTTTAGTCAGCAACGGCAACACGACATTTACGACAAACAGCGCAGTTCGCGGAACATTTGATACATCAAACAACCTTTATCTTGGCCTCGGTGCAACAGCAGGTTTGAACCCGTTCACTATCGCCTCCAGCGGTGGTACTGCTGGTGTTGCCGGTAGCCAATTGACCGTTCGTGGTGGTGTCGGTGGATCGAGCAGTGCCGGTGGACAATTAACCCTTCAAGGCGGGGCTGGCGGGTCCACTTCGGGGGCCGGTGGCGCAGTTGCGATTCAGGGGGGCAACGCTACTGCTGGTGCTTCTAACGGTGGTGATTTAACGCTAAACGCGGGTACAAAGTTTGGTGGTGGTACTGATGGCAACATCAGCATCGGTAACTTAAATACCAATACTATTCAGGTTGGTAATACTGCCCTTTCGGCTGGTATTCAAGCCATAAATATTGGCACAAACAACACCGCAGGTGGCACGACTAACGTCATTATCGGTTCCGGCACACTTGCTGCTGGTACGACAACAATCCAATCACGAGATGCCCTAAGTGTTACCAGCAGTAATAGCAACGTCAGCATGACCGCACCAAATGGCACAATGACAATTAGCAGCAGTGGCAACTCATCGCTAAGCGCAACTGCTGGCACCATGGGTGTCAGCGGCAGTGGGGCGACGACGGTTACCAGTACTGGTAGCACCGTTGGTTTAGTTAGCAACGGCAACACGACATTTACGACAAACAGTGTGGTGCGTGGGGCGTTTGATACATCAAATAACCTTGTTTTAGGTAATGGCGTTTCGGTAGGAACGCCGAATGCCTTTACTGTAGTTGGTAGCGGTAACAGTACGGCCGGTGGAAATGGTGCAACCCTTACCGTTCAAGGTGGTTCGGGCAGCACAACTGGTCAAGGCGGAACAGCAACCCTTCAGGGCGGAACGGCTGGTGCAACCGGCATTGGTGGCACAGCAGCAGTCAAGGGCGCAAACGGTGGCGCTACATCTGGTGCTGGCGGTACGGCAACTGTTACCGGTGGAACCGGCGGCCCAAGCAGTGCCGGTGGCGCTACAACCATTTCTGGTGGAAGCGGCGGCACGACGGCTGGAGTTGGTGGTGATTTGACCTTACAGGGTGGTGCCGGAACCGGCGCAAGTATCGGCGGTACTGTATATATTCAGGGTGGTACCAGCGGCAGCAGTACGGTTGGTGCAATTAACATCGGCACTGTTTCAGCCAGCACTATTGCAATGGGCAACTCTGCCACAACCAGTATTGGAATTGGTAATAATGCAGTCGCAGCCGGTACACAAACTATTAGCATCGGCAGCACTAACCTAGCCGCTAATATCCAGACAATTAACGTAGGTTACAGCAACACCGCTGGTGGCACAACCAATGTTAATATCGGATCCGGCACACTTGCGGCCGGAACAACGACTATTCGATCACGAGATGCTCTAAGTGTATCCAGTAGCAACGGTAACGTCAGTATGACAGCACCAGCTGGCACAATGACAATCAGCAGCAGCGGCAACTCATCGCTAGCTGCTACGGCCGGAACAATGGGCGTCAGTGGCAGTGGAGCGACAACACTTGCCAGTACTGGTAGCACTGTTGGTATAACCAGCGCAACCAACACGACCATGACAGCCACAGCTGGCACTATCGCCCTAAGTAGCAGTGGTGATACGACCGCAACCAGTACAACTGGGGCGATTGGCTTGAGCAGCAAGACTAATACTACTGTCACAACAAATGGTGCGGTTCGTGCCACTTTTGATACGGCAAACGCCCTTTACCTTGGTCTGGGTGCAACTGCAGGTTTGAATCCATTCACTATCAGCTCATCTGGCGGTACAGCTGGCGTTGCCGGCAGCCAATTGACTGTCCAATCTGGAGCTGGTGGGTCAAACTCGGCCGGTGGTCAATTAAGTTTGCAAGGTGGCGCAGGTGGCTCAACAGCCGGGGCAGGTGGCGCGGTTGCGATTCAGGGTGGCAACGCTACTGCTGGGGTGTCTAACGGGGGTGATGTCAGTCTTAACTCTGGTAACAAATTCAGTACGGGCACGGATGGAAATATTAATATAGGCACCAGTAACCTTGGGACCGTACAGATGGGCAATACAACAATTGCCGGTATCCAGGGAATTAACATCGGAACTAACGGCACAGTCAATAGCACAACCAACGTCACGATTGGAGCTGCTAGTACGGCTTTGGCCGGCACGACAACATTGAGGTCTAAGGGTGATTTGACTGTAAATAGCAATGCCGGAAATGTCGGAATATCGGCGACAGCTGGTACGATGACAATCAGCAGTAGTGGGAACTCGTCACTGACCAGCACGGCTGGAACAATTGGTCTAAGTAGTAGTGGCAACACGACATTTACTACAAATGGCGTTGTTCGGGCTACATTAGATACGGCAAACAGTCTTTATTTAGGAAACGGTGTAACGGCAGGCACGCCAAATAACTTTACAATACAAGGCACTGGCAGCACCACTACAGCTGTAGCTGGTGGCGCTATCACCCTTCAGGGCGGTAATGCTACTGTTGGTAATGCTAATGGTGGCAATATCACGGTAACCGGCGGTACTGGTGTTGGCACGGGAGTGCGAGGTTTGGTTGTTCTAAGCACGCCAACTTTCAATACGATAATAAACGACGCCAACTGTTCAAATGCCAGCGGCAACTGTACTATTGCGACGACCAGTATTGATAACTATTCGGCCATTGTCGCCAAAGAGACGGGAGTCGGCTTTACCGTCGCAATGCCAGACCCATCGTATGGCCAGGCAACCGCTGCCGGACGTGTTATATATATAACGGCAGCAAATGCATCAAGCGACTTTACACTGTCTGTCAACGGTGGTGGCGTCGGTAACACGATTGCTATGCGCCAAAACACGACTGCAACAATGATTTGGAACGGTGCTGACTGGACCGCAGCCGGCGCCTCCAGCTCGACCACCCTGCAATCAGCCTACGATAATACCTTGCAAAGCGCCGGTGGAGCAGAACTTGTCGTCAGCCATACCAGTAATACTAATGGCTTGACAATTCGTGATAGTTCGACCAACCCGGTTAACGGCACACTTCTAAGTGTCCAAAACTCTACAGCGGCTGGATTATTCTCGGTCAACAGTAACGTGACTGAATATGCAACCGATGCTGGAGCAGAAGTTGCCGGAGGTTCATCTACGACCTTCCCTGCCAGCACCTGGGCAGTTAACGGTGCTTCTGCGGTCAGCCGCTACGTTACTGCTGGTAATAATATCGCAACAGGGCAAGGTTCGGTACAAGTTATTACAACCTCAGCGGCTCAAGACGGCGCCAAAAACACTTTAACTAGCGCCCTAACCGCAAATATGAGCTATAATGTATCGTTCACTACCAGGCTTTTGAGCGGCTCATTTACGGATATGAACGTTTATTACTCGATTGATGGAACGGCTGCTTCGGTTGCCTGCAAGACCAACCAGGTCGCTTACACGAGTGTTTGGACGAAGGTGAACTGCTCGTTCGCCGCCCCTGCGTCAAGTATCACTGCAGGCAATGCGATCTTGATTAGACAAACTGCCAGCGGTACCGTCCGGACATTCTACGTTGACAACCTAAGTGTAACGATTGCCGCCAGCCAGAACTACACTACCGACGGTGGCGTAGACAACGCAGGAAGCTTTAGTACAAACTGGAATGCTGCAACGGCAGGCGGTGCTGGTGGTACGGTAGCCCAGGATTTGACTGATGGTCAGGCGGCTAGCAGTAGCGCAAAGATAACAGGAAACCCTGCCACTGCAAACTCTGGTATTAGGAATAAACTTTCAATTAACCCTCTGATCAGCACACTTTACCGAGTAACTGTCTATGCAAAAGCTACAGCGGCCTTTAGTGACTTCAAGGTCCGCTATTCTGCAACCGGAGTTCAAACATCCGGAGCCGCGAACTATGTTGATTGCGTTGACTATAATACACAGACTATTTCAACATCATCATGGACTTTGGTGACCTGCTATATTACAACTGATGCGACCAATCCAACGACACCGTATCTTTATTTTGTCCAGACAGCAGCCTCGGCCCATCAATTCTCGGTCGACACAGCATCGATGACGTTAGCCTCTGCCTCAACACCGGGCGTTCAGGTAGGAAGTGGCGTAAACGGCGGCCCAACGACATTATTCACCGTAGACCGAGGCGCATCTGCACCAATTGCAGCAAATAACGATGCCCTGCTGGGGTCAATGTACTACGACACGACATTGGGCAAATTACAGTGTTACGAATCTGATGGCTGGGGCGCCTGTGGTTCTTCCCCTGACAATATAGTCACCATATCGCCGGAATACACCAACGCTGTTTTGCACGGCACAGGTGTCGGTACGATGACATCCGACTTCTGTTCAGACCTTCTTAATATAAATGATCCGACGAATGGACCAGCAATCTGCGGAAATAACGAGACTTATAACTTCTATAAGTGGACTTCGCCTCAGGCTAGCCCGCAGACATACAGCATCTATGTCACCTACCAATTACCGGGAACCTTCAAAGCCTTTAACTCCGGCTCGACATCACTTATGGGCAAGACTGACAGTACAAACTCCACTGTCCAATATAGTGTTTACAAAAACGATGGCGCCAGCCTCGCCCTGTGCGGTTCGATTGTCCCTGTATCTACTAACGTGCAGGCGGCTTGGTTAACTGGCTATGCCAACGGCGCGGCTGACCCATCTACTTGTGGATTTGCTGCCAATAATAGCATCGTCTTCAAGATTGACGCCATTGCATCTAATAACGCAAATGCCTACATCGGTAATCTGAACTTTGCATTTAGCAACAAGTAGGCTGGTTTCATCTGATGAATCATACCGCCTATGGTAGAATAAAGGGGATGGATTTGGAGAAAATAAAGACGAGGGCTGTCAGAAAAATAAAAAGGTTAAAAAAATTACCTGTTTATTATCGTGCTCATAAAAAACGGTCGTCCGTCATCTTTGTTTTAACCGTAATGGTGTTATTTGAAGCGGTTCAAATACTGCAGCCTTTCTTGCAGCAACAAGCCTACGCCATGGGGATGGCTGGCGCACTTTTGCCAGAGACCAACCAGTCCATGGCCAGCAAACTTAAATATGACTCAAAAAAGGAATCATTTTCATTTAATAACGGTATAAACCTGCCCAGTGCCGAAAGTACCGGTATTGGGTCACAGCAAATATCAGCAACCGCCTATCAGGACGCATCCAAGGGGCTGTCGGTAACTGACCCTGTCAACAAAGTTGATTTTTCTATGACGCCAAAGTATAAACTGTTACCCGGCAAACAAGACAACAATCGCGTCGTTTATCCTTTCGATAACGGCCAGGGGTGGGCTGTTTATACAATGCAGGGCACTGGGGTTAAAGAGGACATTGTACTAAAACAGGCAAACGGCGACAGCGCAACTTTCGACTATAAACTGGGGCTTGGCGACGGCCTAGAAGCTCGGATGGAGGCCGATGGCAGCGTCGGCGTATATGGCAGTAAACTTTTCAGCACAAATATAACGGCCGGGTCCGAAAAGGACGCTGACCTACTGCTAAAAGCCCGAAAAAATGCCGAAAAAGACACATTTATGTTCAGTATCCCCAGACCGGTCATATTGGAAAAAGATAAAAAAATATCAACTGCCAAGGCAACATTTACCTTGCAAGGCAGCGATTTAAAGATTAATGTAACTGGTTTAAAAAAGGGTAATTATCCCCTAACCATCGACCCTAGTGTTTACGTCGTGACTGCCCAACAATTTATGAACGGAAACAACGAAACCAATATCGACTTTGATGTAGCAAACAAATTAATTAAAAAAGGTGGAACTACCGGTGCACGATTTAACCAATGGGACAGCACAACAAATTTACCGGCGACTGAATGGGCCGGTAGCTCGGTTGCTGCAGGTGGTTTCTTGTATTCTGTAGGTGGTTTTACGGCAGGGACCACAACGGCGTCAGCGGCAGTAAATTGGGCCAAATTTAACACCAGTACCGGTACAGTTGACAGCGCTAACCCCGGAAATGGCGCCTGTGGCAGTTGGTGTACAAGTGCGGCTTATAACTTACCTACTGCCAGAACTAATTTTTCGCTGGTCGCTTATAACGGTTTTCTTTACGCCTTTGGAGGAATGAGTTCAGGAACTCCTCAAAACACTGTTTACATTGCCAAACTCGGAGCCAATGGCGAACCAAGATTATGGCATCCGACAGATACGAATAAAGCCAACTGGGTTTATTGGTACCAGGATGCAAACCTCAGTTCTATCCGCTCTGATATGTCAGCAGTTGCCTATAACAACCGCATGTATCTGATGGGCGGACGTTCAACCAGCGGTACCCCAGTTAATACTGTCCAAATTGCTGATATAAACCCAATGGGTACACTCGGAACATGGACTTCATCCACGGCCTTGCCATACGCTGGGCTGTACGGGCAAAGTTCGCAAGTCTACAATGATCGATTATACATACTAGGCGGTGACGCAACTGTTGGTGGCGCACTGTCAAATTCGGTTTACTATAACAAGATTAATAGTGACGGAACATTGAACAACTGGGTCCAAACAACCAGTTTCGCAGGCGGGCGCATAACGAATGGCGGTAATATGACTTCGGCGTGGGGTGCATATATCTATATCTCTGGCGGTTGTACCGTAGTAAATGGAAGCGGATACTGCACCACTGCTGGTTCTGACACCCAGGTCGCAAGTATTAACGCCGACGGCAGCTTGGATGCCTGGAACGGCGTTGGGGGTGTCAGCAATCAAGTTTCGGGATACAGCATGGTTGCTTGGCGTGGCTATATCTACGAGATTGGCGGCTGTTCAGCCCAAAACACTGGAACCGGGGCTTGTACTACTATGTTAAATAGAATTGTATATGGAACAATAAACCAGGATGGAGACGCGTCGACGGTTGACCAATCAGTTGATACCTCGACAGCGCCATGTAGCGACGGAACCCCTACCAGCTGTAATCTACCTGGCACAACTTATATAGGTAATATGTTGTCTCCGACAATTATAGTAAATGGCTATTTATATGTAATCGGAGGTTGCACAAACAATGCATGTTCGGCAACAATTGGAAATACTGCGTACGTGGCTATTTCGTCCACCGGTATAATGTCTAAACCAGCAACCTGTCCGGGCGGAACATACAGAGGAAACACTTGGTGCGTCGATTCGACCAACCCAATTTCGGGGGGGGTAGCGGCTTCCAGCCCTGTAGTGTTCAACAACCGTATTTATCTGGTCGGGGGTCTAGATGGGACAGCTAACACCAATTCCATAAATCGAGCTGACATAAATAATGATGGAAGTTTATCTGCGTGGGCGACTGAACAGCCTATGGGTAGTGGTACCAATAACCTTGGTATAACAAGTGTATCGTATAGTTATGCCTATGCCAGAGCCAACCCTGCATCCGCTGGAACTTATCCCGGCAATTTGTATATATTTGGTGGCTGCACAACCAGCGGATCCGCCGGTTGTACTACTGGAGCAAATAGCCAAGCGGTATATAAATGCAACATCAAAACAGACGGTACTATTGAGCTTCCTGGCGCAAATGGTTGTACAACTACTGGCCAGCAACAGATTGGCACACTACCGGGGGCAACGGGTACTGGCCTCGCCATAATGAGTGGCACGGTATACGCCAACTACATATATCTGATTGGTGGGGTCGCCCCTGGTTTACAAGACCTAACCACAGTACGCTATGCCAAATTTAACAATAGTAATAATGTCGTTGCCGTCAGTGGGGGTGCTTGGATTGAATCACCAAATCACATGGTTGTTGGCCGTCGTCGAGCTGACGCCTTTGGTTATAACGGCTATCTTTATGTCGTCGGTGGGTTTGATGCTACTGCAGGTGTGCTTGCAGATATCGAGTTCATTAAAGTAAATGTCAGTGATGGTAGTTTGGGCAGTGCGACTGATACATTCCACGTGTCCGCAGTTACGATTAACCAGCGCTGGGGGTTAAGTGTCACAGTATCAAACTCATATGCATACGTTATCGGCGGCTGTACTACAGGTAACAGCCCCAGCAACTGTACCGCCAGAACAGATGTTGTTCAAACTTTTCAAATCTATAACAATGACAGCGGATCGCCATCCACCTTTTCGACATCTGCTAACACATACGGGACAAACTCACCGACAAGTACTGAACCTAATAGGCTTGGAGCCAGCGCCACAATTTTAAATGGATACATGTACGTGGCGGGTGGATGTAATAGTGCAACTGACTGCACGACTGCAATCGATAAGGTATCTTATGCCCCAATTGATGTTAATGGGGCATTAGGCGCATGGACTAACACAACTGCACCTTTGACAGCAGTACGAGCTTGGGGTAAATTGGAAGCGGCCGGAGGTACGCTTTATTACATGGGCGGCCAAAGCAGTACATCAACGGATGAAAGAGGCGAAGTTTATTACGGCACCCCTGCATCTGGCAATGTTACTTCGTGGGGAACTGCCGCAAACGGCCTTCCAAACGTACGAACAAAATTTGGATCGGCGGTTTGGAACAATCGGCTGTATGTAGTTGGTGGACTAGATACTAACGCTGCCTCTACTGCCACGGTTTATGTCAGTCCCCAACTGAACGCCGGCGGTAATATTAACTCGGCTTGGACAACAACCAGCACATCATTCAATGTAGCCCGCAGTGGCCTAACTGTTGTCGCCTACGCCAATAATATATATCTATTCGGAGGTTATGACGGATCAAATTATCTGAGTGACAGTCAATACTCTCAAATAAGTACAGCAGATGGTTCAGTCGGTGCCTGGACATATTCGACCAGCATGCCGGGTCCATTAGCGTCATCTGACGGTTTTGCCGCAAACGGTTATATTTACCTAATGGGAGGACGTTCCAGCACCAATACTTGCGACCCAATAGCTCTAGTTACCCCAGTTAGTGCCAATACTACAATCGCCTCTGGCAATGACCCAACCGGTGTTGGAGCCTGGTATGAAACAAATCAACGCTATACCGACCAAAGATATGGTAATTCAGCCGAATATTACAACGGCAAGGCCTATGTGGTTGGTGGTGGTCTTTGCAACGCATTAACCAGTCCAGTGACGGACAGCTCGACTGGAGCTGGCACATTCGTAGTCCCAACTGGGGTCACAAGCATAACATACAAAGCCTGGAGCGGCGGCGGTGGCGGCGGTGCTGGTGGATCGGCAGCTGCTGGGGGTGCTGGGGGTGGTTCCGGTTTTGTGCAGGCAACTATGGCTGTCACGCCAGGCGAAACATTGAATTTATACGTTGGTGCCGGTGGTGGCCGCCGGTGTTAGAAATACAGCCGGTGGTGGTGGTGGCGGCGGCGGGTATTCCAGCATTTATCGAGGCGCTACAGCATTGGCTGTAGTTGCCGGTGGTGGTGGTGGCGGCGGCGGAAGAAACACTGCCGGACAAACTGGCGGAGCTGGTGGTCCCGGTGGTGGAACGAATGGAGTTGCCGGCACTAGCGCTGGCGGTACGGGTACAACCGTAACCGGCGGTAGCTTTGGCACGCCATCCGCGGGTGGTGGTGCTGGAACGGGTGGCTTTAACAATGGTACTGCCGGCACGTCATTAACTGGTGGGCTTGGAGCAAATGGATCAGGCACCGTAACGACTGATGGTGGTGCGGCTAATGGTGGTATCGCAACTGGTGGTGCTGGTGGATCAGTCCTAACTACAACTTATGCAGCCGGTGGCGGTGGCGGATCAGGCTGGTTCGGCGGTGGCGGTGGCGGTGGCACTAATGTTGCCGTGACCAGCGGTGGTAGTGGGGGCGGTGGTGGTTCCAGCTATACTGACCCCGGTGACACATCGGTCTCGAATACCCAAGGAGGTTCTGGTGGTGTGCAAAACCCCGGTAACTCTGGTGATTCTGATCGTGGTACAGCTGGCGGCGGCGGAAATGCTGGGGCAAGTGCCGGTGTCGGCACAGCCGGATCTGACGGCAAGATATTAATTACTTTCAGTGCATATCCGAACACCGTCATACAACAAACTGCTCTGTTGTCCCAGCCACAAGTCGCCAAATATTCCATAATGATGGATACCGACACCGATGTGTTCCCAAATAATTGGCTGTTAAATGGCGTAGACAACTCAATTGGTGCCGCTTGGCAATTAAAATACAGGTCGATGACAAATACCACGACTTTATGTAAGACGCCAGCCATGACAACTTGGGGAACCGAGACTAATTTTGGTAATGTACAGCTTGCTTTACCAGGCACATACACTCCGCTTGACGGCAGTGGCGTTACAACTAACTGTGCCAGATTCTATTACATGAATGTTACAATCGATAGCTCGCAGGCGTTCGGATATCCAGATGACGTGTCCCGCGGTCCGACGATTACCGACCTTACTCTGCAATTCACTGCCGACCCTGCAAAACGTTTGATGCATGGACGCACCTTTGTCGGCGGCCTGCAGATGCCCGATGATACGCCGTACTACGCCCATTAGGATAAACGTGTCTGATATACTATTACGTATATGACTACGTGGAGAAATCGCATTAATTCGTTGCCGTGGCGAAAAGTCGTGTCCGAAAAAAATCTTGCCAAGATAAATAAAATGTGGCTGGAGTTTATTAAAATTGTAAGACCCTACTACGCGAAACTCCAAAAAACAACAATTTATAAAAAGGTCGATGCGAAACTGGCGAAAGTTTCAAAAAGAAACAAAACGATTGGCGTGGCGGTTATTATAGTTATTATCTTTTTCTGTGGTTACAATTTGATTTTTAACAGACCCCAAAATACAACCGTTAGCCAGGGTTCAACCCACGCGCCAAAACTTGAAAAAGGAACGCCAAATTACGCTACCGTACTGCCACAAGGAAAAACTATCAAATCACTGGGTGGATGGACAAGGATTAGCCCGCCAAAGGCCAGCCCGGTTTACACATATATCGACAAACTTGACAAAGTTCAAATTAACGTCAGCGAACAGCCTCTGCCTCCAAGTTTCAAGACTGACACCGCCAAACAACTCGAACAACTGGCCCAAAATGAAAATGCCACAGAAAAAATTACCGTCGGCAACGACACGATATACATTGGCACCTCGTCCCATGGTCCGCAATCAGTCTTTTTTGTAAAAAACAATCTGTTAATTTTAATAAAATCAGATTCTGCAATCAGCCAAAACAAATGGGAGCAATATATTAATTCGTTGCAATAGACTGTTATTTTGAGACTACTAAATCGCCAATAACAACGGCGATTTTTTTGTTCCATTCGCACGTTACTGTAACTGGCCATTTACCAACTGGCACTGTACTTTCGACAGTCCAAGACCAACTAGCTAACCCGAACTCGTCGGCAGTTTTCGGGGCCAAACCCGAATCTTTACTGGGGACTTTGTTATAAACGGCTGTTATTGTGCAGTTTGAATCACGATTGGTGTGTATATAAACCGATGCATTTGTTCCAGGTTGCACGGGTGACGTTATCGATTGGATTGCGACACCTTCTTTAGCATTTGGCGCCAATTGCACCGGTGAAGTTGTCTTTGGTTGATTCGTTGTTTTTACGGGCACAACTTTCTCTTTAACGGTGGCGTGCTGGCCCATATACCAGGTGTAAATAATACCAGCCCCAACTGCTAAAACTAAAAGGACGAAAAACCCTATTGAAATGTTCCGAAAGTATCGCAACATACCCGACCTTCTGCGGTATCTTTTAATATGTTTTAAACTACTATTTTTTTGTTTGAGCATGAATTTTTATTATTCTAGTTTGAAAAGCTAGATTAAGTTTTATTTTTTCTGGTATTGGACAATCGTGCTTGATACTTTGCTGTCGTTTTTAAGGTTTTCAAAGAATAAAACCTGACTTTTACTGATGACCATCTCGTCCTCTGGGCCATGTATCTCATTGCCAAGTTTAATCAGCTCGACTCCGGTTGCAGTTTGGTCAGTTGTTTTTTGAGGATTTGTCGTATCGGTTTTTGCCTGCAAATAGAATATGTCAGTAAGTTTCATATAGTCGTTATTCATCGTGTGCAATTTACCAAAGTATACTTGTCCGTTAGTAAAGAACACGGCCTGATATTTATCAGACTCGATACTAGATGCGGTGGTTGATTGGGTAAAAAACAAAAAGGCTGATACGGCAATCGCCAGTACGATAACAACACCTACGATATAGGTAATCCATTTAAATCTACTTTTTTTAGGTTTTACGTGACGGCTTGGCTCGCTTTGCCTTCGAAAGCTAGGCCTTTCAACGGCCTTTTCTTCCGGCTCTGTTTTCGCACTTGTAGCCCGTTCGGATTTCTCAACTTGAGGCTGGTTGTTTTCACGACCTGGTATAATATCCATTCAAAATCTCCCCTTTTATAACATTTCCGTTCTTTCAATCATAACATAAGGGTTATCCGGTATCAATTGTCGATTTATTATAATTGTATCTATTGGACTAGCGGCTTATTCTGATTCGTTGAATCATCGTTTGTAGCTGCTACTGTTGGTGGCTGGTATGCGGGGGTAGAACTTGCGGCTACCGGAGCGCTGACCTTATTAAATGAATCTTGGAGTATCGCTTGTCCTATGCACCCAAGTACCCATAACAATACAAATGATATTATCCAGTTAATCTTTTCGCCGGTAACATGTTCGACGCCCTTTGAATATTCATAGTACCACCAAATAACTCCGACAAATGGTATCAACCATACCCAGGCCGTAGGGATTTTTTCACCAAGACTGTTCATTTCACCTTTAGTTTTTACTAGCCAGTACCACGAATAAATTCCTAACGTGATAAAAGGTAATAAAAGTACAGCTATAGGGTTTCGTTGTTTCATTTGACACTCCTTTTTTAATTCTTAATCTAAGAATACGCTGAAAACAACGAAAAGACAATTGCGTATACGCTTATTGAAAGCCGTTATGGATTGCTTTTCTGGCAGCCTCTATCGCTTTTTGTCTTGGTGAACCTGGATAATCTACCTCTTTGTCTGTAAAAGTCTCGATATGCCCTGCCATTTTCTTATACATTGGCTGAACGACCTCGAGAGGGTTGTCGTTGTTATCCGCTAATTCTTTCTTGGCATCGATAACATTATCAATTGCCATTTCCCATTCGCTTGTTACAGGCGAATCAACTACTGTTATCGGTACAATATCGTCAACGCACCTAGTCAACCCGGCTGAGGTACGGGCTACTTTTGGTATCTCGTAGTATCCGTCGTCTTTGCCTTCACCTTTTCCGGGATGCCATATAACTTGTCTGCCAGTCAACGCAACGTGAAGCTCCATTCCGCCCGTACTCTGATATGCACGTAATGAATAAACAAACAGTGCATTCATAATTTTGGCCGCAACTGGTGGTATTTTATGTTTTTCGCTACTCTCACTGATGGGGCAAGATTGCAATACGTTTGAGTTTAACCTAGCAATTTCAAGTGTTGGGGCTTGCCCGTAGTATGACATACGAGATAAAAATTTACTCATTACTAATAAATTATTCCCGCTGTTTTCCATTTCCTCTTTGGTCATGTCCAGTTCTTCCATATACTGTTCTTTCATGTCCTGTTCTGCAATAAAAAGCAAGTTATTAATGATGGCAAGTTCTATATAGGTTGTGTGTGGCGAAGGAACCATGATGTTTTTGTGGTTCTTTTTATCCAAGGCAATCCTTTTCAGTAGTGGCATAGAGTCTTCCGACGAAGTCGGTTGATTCTTTACCTGATCCAGCAGTCGATAATATGTACCTTCCCCTAGTTGCTGAATAAGCCGGCTTTTGACGCCTTCATAAACAGCCTCGTCAGGCACACCTTGCATATCGGCAACAGGAGAAAAGATACTCTGTTCCGGGTAGCGCTCTTCATCGTGTTCCATAAGAACAAGCGCACCATGCGAGCGTTCTTGCATTTCTTCGCCCCATGGCGTGAATGCTTCGTGGGCTTGCTCTGACAGCAAAGTGCCAGCAGGGCCATAACGGTCACGCATCTTTTCTGAAAAGCCTCTAATTTGATCTATCTCTGACATAACTAAATAGTTATTATACTATAAATCAGCACTATTGTTAAGTGCCGATTTACGTTTCTTATCTTTGACTAAACGGCTGCCCTAGTTTTTCCAGCCAAGACATACCGCCTGACCCCGGCGGCTGAGACAGCAGTTATAAATACCGATCCGGCCATCAACGCGACATTCAGGGTTTTAGCCGGATAAGTCAGCCCAGTAGGATAACCGGTTGGTTTTGTTGTGTTATTGGTTGCACCACCCAGAACTTTGCCGGGGTCAGACTTGTTGTTAGTTTCCGTGACAGAATATTTCCCAGTACCACCATTATTGCTGACAAGTTTGACGTTTGAAGTAGTAGCGCTCGGTTTTGGTACAAATTCGATAACTCGATTATTTGAACCTCCTGAACTGGTATTAATTGGATCACCCGCTGATGTATTTATTCCGAAACTCCCATCCCACGTTCCAAAGACATTTATAAACAGTACACCGAACCAACCTGTTAATCCAAACTGGCTGTTTGATATATTTGCTATATTCGCTGATGAAGTAGCATTGCCGGTGACTGCGTTTCCGGCCAATGTATTGGCTGCGACTGTTGCATTACCCGACAGTGAGTTCAGATTGATGTTATTCGTAATCTGATTATTATTGTTGTTGACGATTGTCAGATTCGGCGGAACAACTGTATTGCTTGTCACACCGTTACCTATCGCCGCAGACGTAGCTCCAACTGGCGCATCTACAATGACACCAACCCATTTCCCTAGTACATTTACAAATACCAACAGACTGTTGCTGGCAACGACAGCATGTCCGGACAGATTGAATATTACGACATTCGTATTTGCATTGCCTGTTGTTGCATTGCCGGCAGTCGTATTGTCCATCACTGCAGCTTTTCCGCTGGCAGCCGCTAGCGACACATTATTTACGATATTTTGCATATTATTTGAAGTGATTGTGGCCGCTGTTGGCGCAGAATTTAGACTGGAACCACTCGTATTCCCACCATTACTGGCTATCAATTGAGGGATGAAGTTAGGCGCAATCAAAATGTCGCCATTCAAATTCCCATAAATATTTATTGTGCCAACAAACGACTGATTGGCGGCGACTAATGAATTAATAATATTTACTACGTTGGCAACGGTATTGGCGGTACCAGATGTGGCGTTGCCGGCAGATGTGTTGCCTACAACCCCAGCATTTCCTGACGTGGCCCCCAGATTCACATTATTTGTCAAATTATTGGTGTTTGTAATTGTTGCCGCAGACGACGTTGGGTTGGTCGCCCCGTTCTCTAAAACTGCTTTTAATATCATTGGCTGCAATAGTATATCGCCGTTAACGTTGCCCATAACATTAGACACAAAACTCGCTGCCGCCTGATTATTAGCGGTTGATAATGTCGAGTTAACGTTATTCAATATCGTCGCAGTCGATGCGGCATTGCCCGTGGCTGCACTGCCCGCAGCAGTATTAGCTAGCACTGTCGCATTGCCCGTTGTTGCTTGTGAACCAATATTGTTCGCAGCTGTTGCTTGATTACTTGTATCCGTTGTTGCCGCTGCCTGTGTGTCAGACACTGGCGCATTTGATTGCGGTGTCACTATGGTTGGATCAACGGCAGGTGAAGCCACGGCAGGCGGTGGAGCTGCTATGGGTTGCACAACCGCTTTATATGTACCCGTTGTTGCGTCGTAGTACCAAGAGTTGGTGTTCCAATGACCTGTAGCGGCGTCATAAGTATATGTCGTGGCAGGTGCGGCAGGTGGAGTCGCCGCTGGGGTAGAATCTACAGCTCCAACTGCTGCAGAAAGCGGGAAGTTAACTGCTATAAGAAGTGCAAATACATAGATTAACATTTTGTTTATGGAACGATTAATGATTCTCATATATTCTCACTCCTCCAGTCGTTATTCGGTAAAATAAGTCCGCGGTGGGGCGAGAGGATGCCCTGCGGGGGCACCCCCTCGACTCACACTCCCTCAACAAATCTCTTAATTCAACCTAAGAAATTTAGTTAGTGACACTGAATGTTAAGGTTGTTGCGTTTGTATTAGAAGCATCACCGGTTGTTGCCGATCCACCGGTTGTATTGCCTGTAACCTCAGCGTTACCTGATGTAGCGTTCTGAGTGTTGTTGTTAGTAACTCTCAAATCGTTGTTATTATGAATATTTACATCAGTTGTGCTTTTAGCAGTTATTTTGTTAGTTGAGTCAGGACCAGTGTTGCTGATACTACCCGATAGGTCTCCAAAACCACCGCCTCCGCCAAGGCCGCCTCCCATAGAATTATCTACAGATAGACTTGCATCTAAGCTGTTAGAGTTCGATGCGTCGCCAGTCCCAGCGCCACCACCAGTTGTATTGTGCTCTGTCTCGGCATTGCCGGACTTCGCTGTTTGATGGTTACTGTTGTTGGCGTTAAGGTCGTTATCATTATTGACTTTGACCTTGGACGACGTGCTGTACTCGATTGTATTCTTCGAGTTTGGCCCGGTTGTGTCAATAGTACCTGTTTGCGCGCCCACAAAGCCGGCTAGTCCCGCAACCAAGCCCGCCGATGCTACTGTCGCCCCAAGTACCTGTTTTATTTTGCTCATATTCTTCCCCCTTTTCCTATTATTATTTATTGTTTCTCGGGTGCTCACCCGACCAAAGGGGGTTTCACTTACCGCCAAAGGTCACTTGACCACGCTAGCAGGCGGACTGAAGTGCGAGTTTCGCTTATGTAAGTTGACTGAAATCCCGCACTTCCACTCTGCCTCACATCACCAAAATCTCAGTGATATACCGATTTTAGTCTAAGGAGGTCTACATGTATATTAAAAATCTAACAATTAAATAGTATTGTGGAAAAATCAATCTTATCCTGCCATTGCACCGACTACAAATTCATGGCCAATTTGCTTTAAAACAGATGAAATAGCGTTTGCTGATACATAAAATACATGCGATATAAATTGCACATAAATCAAGAAATATATAAACGGCGCACATAATGACAGCGTTATTTTATCTTTAGTTCTTATTGCCCTGGATGACCATGTCACCAACAGCAACCAAAACGCCGCTGCTAACCATCCGACTATTAAAATTAAACTGCTTTGAAGTGTGGCAGCAATGTACATCGAGTACGTTTGAAGCAACACGGTGACCGCCGCAAATACGGAATAATATATACCGCTATTTTCTTTTGAGATTTGGCCAATAATAGCCGTTTTATCATCGCTTACGGAACTATCAAAAACTATTAAATCACTGTCATACTTGCCAGCGGCAGCAATTGACTTACAGGCGTTTTTAAACGCCAAAAGACTATACATGCTGCCGCTCAAATTAGTTACCACCCTGTATTCCGATACCAGCGTATAAAACTTATCCAACATCGATCGGCTTAACTGCACGAAGCGAAAATACAACAGGGTTAAACTATCAGAAGTTTGGTTATTAACATTAAAATGCAATGTATCAAGTTTTTCGTCATGCCAAAATCTGGATGCGCTATCTCTTAAAAGCGAAGTTGGAATAGTGTTAGTTGCGTCGATTACCATCACATAATCACCCTTCTGGCTGCGACGATAGCCTTGTAATAGGGCTTCGGATTTATTAGTGTATTTTCTTTTCGAATAAAGCCTGACTGGAAGTCGTGGATGTTTTTGTATATATGATCGTACTACACTGCCAATATTATCCATCGACAAATCGTTAATGACGACGATATCAAAACGTGAGTATCGATTTCGTCGGATGCTTTCCAGGCAATTAATTATTGAATCGGCATTGTTTCGGGCGTATACCAGTACGGTGATGGCGGACTTATGAGCTCGACGGAACTTGGTTTTCATTTTCCCTAGTGACTTCCTGCGTAGCGTTAGTCTAATATCATAGATATTTGCAGCCACCACTAGGATAAATGCTACAATCAAAAACACGGCTAATGTCCCTTCTGATAGTATGACGGATAATTGCTGGTTCATATTCGATTCACCGATTCTAGTTTAAAGTTGTATAGCGAGCGGTAAGTATCCCACCCGCCGGAACATGTCAAAAGGACCAAAGACGGCTTGCCATTTACTTGAAAGATGCTTACGTCATTAGGTAAAACCTGTCGCATTGACTGATAAATATAGTGGAAATGATAGCCAGTGTCGGTATATATAACGGCTTTGGTGTTTGGTTGGATAGTATTCACTGCCCCAAATACGGGTCCTTGATTATGTCCATAGATTAAAGTGGTGCCATTATGATTATTAGCTGGAACAGAGATGTCAGCAAAGTACGCTTTCGTATCGTCAATCGTCCAATTTCCGGTGTTTGGATCGAACGTGCCCATTCCAACAGCCAAATCCATTCCGATACTGTTGATCACGATACGATTTGGTATACCTGATTTTATGTACTTAGTTGTTTGAAGATATCCAAAGTTGTTTGGCAAATATTGATTTAGTTTGGCAGATGGCGGAGTTTGGCTAACAGTAAAGAACATACCGGCAACCACTATGTTTATAGCTACAATCCGAGCATATAGCCAAAAACCGCCTCTAACCTTTTTCATATAAACCTCTTGTTAATAATTATCTAAGATTTGCGACCATAAAGGGAAGCAACCAGATAAGACGCTAATGCGCCCACACCCAATACGCTGGCAAGCATGACGAAGTAACCTGAAGTTACATCACCACTAGTGTTAGGCAACGTTGTTGCCGCAACTTTACTTACTGGAGCTACTGCGCCACCACCGGTTGGTGTTGTTGGGGCTGGGGTAGGTGTTGGAGTCGGCGTAGCAGGAGTAACCGCTGCTACTGTGCAGGCTTCGTTTTTCACTGTTACATTAAATGTCACACCGTTACTATTTGTGGCTGAACCCGTACTGCCTGAACCCGATGTCGTATTATTCACTAGGTTAACCGTACCACTGACAGCTGACTGGTTATTTTCCGTAACTGTTGCAATATTTGTATTGTTATTAACTGTACAGGCAAATTTTGTCTCGGATGTACACATATTGTTCGAATCCGGTCCCGTGTAGCCTATCTGACACGTTGACGCAGCAAAAGCTGTTCCGCTTACAGCCCAGGGCGCCAAAATAATGGCAACCGTAGCTAAAATTTTTGATATTCTTCTCATACCAATTTACCTCCTTATGCAATTAATATAGGCTTAGTAATTTTATATGTATGTGAATTTATTAACATTTTAAGAACTTCATAAGCTGGTTATGATTTGTTTATCTTGGATACTACAGATAACACTCAAGTGGCAAACCCGTAAATATTATGTTAAAGTTATCCACAGCATATGGCGAACAAATTTGAAGCTTTTGACGGTGAAAAGGTGGCTATCATCCACGACAGCGCCTCTTCGATGCCCGACGAATATAGGACAGGATACCCTGGTCTAGTAGAAGTCCCACTCAAGATTAATATTGATACGGACGAAGGTATCAGTACGATTTTTGACAACCCATTTGAATCGGACGAAGAAAAGGCAGAATTCCTCCGCCATCTTAATGCAGGACAGGTCACGACCTCTATGCCAACTACGGAAGATTTTATAGAAACGGGTGAAGCAGTATTGGAAACAGGAATCACTGAAATGGTGATGATTGATATGACCAAAGGAACCAAGGGTCCTCAAATGAGCGGGACCATTGACTCGGCAAGGTCAGCGGCGGAAGTTTTAAAAAACAAATATAAAGCAAAGGTAGAGGTTTTTGATTCCAAAACCGTTTCGATAGGCCAAGGCTTGTTAATTGCCCAAGCCGACCAAGAAAATAAAGAGGGTAAATTCGACACCGCAAAACAGCTAGTTAATCGAGTCGAGGAATTATCAAAAGGATTATATCTAGCTCAAGCCTTCTCTGACCTTGAACGACTTCGAAAAGGCGGAAGAATGGGAAGGGTCGCAAGTATAGCAAGCGTGGTAGGTGGGGCTTTCAATATTATACCTATAATTGGTATCGACGAAGATGGTGATCTTAAGGCAATAAAAAAAAGACCCGGCTGGAACCAAGCCCACAAAGCTATCGTTGAATATGTCGCTGAAGGTGTCGCCAGTCATGACCCCAAAGGAAAACTTGGCAATGTGGCAGTCCGATTGGGATTTGTGCATTTTGAATCTGACCAAATAGTTGATTTACGCGCCAAGGCAATGAAACGAGTCCAGCAGGAAACTGACAGTGACGAAGTAAAATCAGGTAAGTTCAGACTAGCTACAAACACAAGTGGTCAACAACTTGAGATATTAGACTTTATTGAACATCGAACCACAGCAGCTCATTCGGGAATAGGTGTTGATGGTTTCGGAGCATTAGTCATCCCCGAACAACGGACTTCATAAATTTATTTAGACGTTTTTTTCTGTCTCTTTTCGTCGATATATCGTTTGATAATCACCTGCTGTTCGGGTGAATATCCCGGTACGATTCGCCCGCCGAATTTGCCAAACTTATATTTTGGTGTGTCGCCCAATTCGTCTTTTACGTGTGCGACAGCCTTACTAACTACAGCGTGGGTTTCGCCCCATGCTTGAGCCATAGAATAAACAGTTAAAAACCCCTCGGGCGCTTCGTCACTAAAATATCCTTTTTCTTCCAGCAATTGCCTGATAATCTCTTGCTGTTCGGATGTATACCCAGGGGCCGTTTGAGTATGAAACTTATATTCCTTAACTTCTCCGACAAGCCCGTTATTTGCTGAAATGACTTTCCTAATAGTTTTGGGGTCTAGGTCCCAAAGTTCGGACATTACGGGGATTGACACACGGTCTTTTGGGTCGTTGTCCAACAATCCCTTTTCCTCAAGTGATTTTTTAATAATTACTTGTTGTTCAGGTGTATAACCGGGTGCCATTTTGGTATGGAATTTATATTTATTAACTATCCCAATCTGCTCGCGATTTTCTGCAATAGTCCTTTTGATAATTCCGTATGACACCCCCCATTCATCTCTCATGGCGCTAACCGAAAGGATATCTTCACTTGCAAGTCTCAGTAATCCCCTTTCATTAATCAGCCGTAGAATGACGTCTTGTTGCTCGGGCAAATAGCCAGCAGATTTATGCGCTCCAAACCGATAATCCGCCGTTTGGCCAATCAATTCTTGATTATCATCGATAATTTGGCTAATAGATGTGCCACCAACACCCCAAAGCCTTACCATGCCATTAACCGGTAATATTCCTTCTGGAGCTTTTGGTAACAAGTATCTTCCGGCTGTTTCGTCAGATTTTTCATCAAAGGTTTCATTTTTAACGGTTGCAGGGTTTTCAAGTGCACCAACAATACGACTGACAAAATTCTTAGAATAATAAACTTTTCGGCCAACTTTCGGGTCTTTGTCTATTAATTCTTCAATTTCTTTTTTGTTAAGCTTTATCAAATCGCCATTTTCCACACCATGTTTTTTCAAAACACCACTATCAAATACAAATGTCGTATTGCCAGCCTCGTCACAAACGAGGGCGCTACGTTCTAGCGTTGGGACCTCGACTGAATAATAACATCGTTTTTGTATAGACCTGCTTTCAATCGAACCAGATATAATTTTTACCTGTTCGTCGTCATGTATATCGACATCAAAATCGTTATGTAAAACGAATAAAAACGTTTTTAGTTTTGGGACTGACCGGTTTCTTTCAAATGAACCATCGCATTGTCTGACAGCCAGACCCCCCATGCTGCTATCAGCTGGTGTTATAACTCTTTCCGTTGGTTCTAGGTTTTCAATTACTCCATCTATGTCTTTCAGCTCGTCAGCACGGTCGGCAATATTATCAAGCATCAGTCCAATATCACCAAGACCAAAATAATTAAAAGCCGCAGTTTCGGTATTTCTGTCCGAAATAAAACCAATGGTCGGTTGATAGTTATAGGATTTAGTTACGCGCTCAACCACATTAATCAGGTCGTTAAGGGCGTAGTCAGCATAGCTGTCAATTGTGTCTGGAACCAGAGGGCGATTAACAATTGAATCTACCTCCGACTTAAAATCAAAGGCTTTCTCAAAACTATTATTTTCTTTTTCACTTCGTGGCGGCATTTGTGTATATTATACACTAAATTACACATATTTGCAATCGTTCTAAGCGGTGCCTCAATACTTTAGGCGTATAATAACTGCGGGAGTGTTCCATGAATGTTAAGAATAAAATAATTATCATAACTGGCGGGTCATCAGGTATGGTTCCCGGGAGGTAAATATGAAGATAGAATATCTAGGGCATTCATCTTACCAAATAAAAAGTCAGTCTAAACTAGTATTAGACCCATATGGCCCACAAATCGGCGAACTGCCTGCGGAACTGACGGCTGATGTCGTGACCGTGTCACATCAACATTTTGATCATAATTACACGGATGGAGTATCAGATAACCCTCAAATAATTGACGGGCCTGGCGAATTTAGTATAAAAGGCTTTGACATTAAAGGAATCAAATCATTTCATGATAATGAAGGTGGCGCAAAACGCGGAGATAATATTATTTTTTGCATATCAACCGAAAATATAAAACTTTGTCATTTGGGAGATTTGGGACATATACTTAGTGCCGAACAAGTTCAAGAAATTGGAAACGTTGATATATTAATGATACCTGTCGGCGGCTATTACACTATCGATGCAAACGAAGCGGTTCAAGTTGTCCGCCAAATTAACCCTAGTATTGTTATGCCGATGCACTTTAAGCCACAAGGAAGCCCGTTGCAACTTCCGATTGAAGGCGTAGGTAATTTTAATAAACTGCTGGGATGGGACGTGATTGAACGAATGGACGAATTGGAAATTAGTGGTTTAACCATTGATTTGTTAAATAAAAAAATTGTGATTTTTAAGAAATAATCGTTCCGGTTTCGCCGGCTATCGATTGTTGCACTTTATCAAGGGATCCGATAATTGTTTTTCGGCGACCGCGTTTTTTTTGAACAAATGCAATTGACGCCAGAACTTTTGGCATCATACTGCCGGCTCCAAATTCCTGTGTGTCGCAATAATGTTGCATTTCTTCGACTGTAACCCTGTGAAGCGCGGTTTCATCCGGTTTTCTAAAGTGAATCGTCACCGCATCAACAGATGTCAGTATTATTAACGTTTCAGCATCAATCATATCCGCCATAACTGCAGCGCTCATATCTTTATCAATTACTGCTTCTACACCCTTAAAGCCATCGTCTGTTTCTACAACCGGCACGCCACCACCACCGGCAGCGATAACTAAATACCCTTTGTTAATCAACTCTTCTATAACAGGTTTCTCAACGATTGATTTCGGCATTGGTGAAGGCACAACGCGTCGCCAACCTCTACCAGAATCTTCTTTGACGACAAATTTTCTGGCCTCGGCCGCCGTACGTGCCTCTGATTCAGAGGCATAGAAAGGCCCGATTGGTTTCGATGGGTTTTGAAATGCAACATCAGCCGAATCAACTACCGTTTGCGTCAAAACTGTTGCAACTGGCATATCAATACCCTGTTTTTTCAGTTCATTACCAATTGCTTGTTGCAACCAATAACCGATTGACCCTTGGCTCATCGCCCCGCAACTATCCAGCGGCATAGTTGGGTTTTCCGATGTATTAATCGCCTCTTCGTGCAATAAAATATCACCGACTTGGGGACCATTGCCATGGACAATCACAATCTGATGGCCCTGGGCGATTAGTGGCACCAATTGACGAGCTGTTTGAACAGCTTCTTTTTGTTGGTCGATTGCGCTCGCCTCGCCCTGTTTTTGAAGGGCATTACCACCGAGCGCAATAACTATTCTACTTGCCATAAGCTAACTAGGGAAAGATTGATGATGGGATTTCTAGTGCACCGTCAATGAAATGACCGGTCGATATTAGGTAAATCGTATATACGCATAGTATTACCAGCGCAAGAGCTACGCCCATTTCCCACATTGCAAATACTTTTTTCTTCTTGCTGCTTAGTCTTGCCCAAGCAAAGATTACTATACCTGGCGCATATATTACAGAAGTTAATAGTAAGAATGACAATCCGGCAGCATATACCAACCAGATTGCATAAATACTTGCTACCAATCCCACGGCAATATTCAAATTCCTGTGCGAAGTTCCCGCTTTTTCTTGCATAGAATATTTAAGTTGGTAAAACGCTGTAAATGCGTATGGAACCAAGATTGTTGTTGTCGCTAGTGAAAAGGCAAATGTATATGCCGATCCATCAATTAGGAATGTAAATAGAAAAGCCTGCACTAACAGATTTGTTATTGTCAGCGCAACAACTGGTGTACCGTTTTTATTTTCCAAGGCGAATACCTTAGGGAATGTCCCTTTTAGGGCTGCTTGATATGGTAGTTCGAATGCAAACATTGTCCATGCCAACCATGCGCCAGCAATCGATACGATTACGCCAATATTTACCAGTACTGCGCCCCACGTACCAACAATTGATTCCAGTAGTGTTGCCATTCCTGGTTGCCCAAGAGCAGCAAGCTCTGGACTCGTTTTTACTCCAAGTGATAATACCGATACCAGCAAATAAATTGACAGGACGGTTAAAAAGCCAAGAATAGTTGCCCTACCGACATCTTTACGTTTTTTGGCTCGACCAGAGAAAATAACAGCTCCTTCGATACCAATAAACACCCAGACGGTTACCAGCATTGTGCTGCGAACTTGTTCGAACACGCTGTTAAATTCGAATCCCTTTGTAGCTGTTCCCCAAATATCAGCCGTAAAAATGTTGAGTTTAAATGCAATAAATGCAGTCAAAATAAATATTGCAATCGGGATAAGCTTTGCTGCCGTTACAATTATGTTAGTAAAGCTGGCCGATTTTACGCCGCGAAGAATCAAGAAATGCCCAACCCACAGCACTACCGAAGCGCCAATGATTGAAGGGATATTTTGTCCAGCTATGAATGTATTTCCGTTGAAGGGATTAATCCCTCCGTCAAACATTTTGAAAAAATAAGCTAGCGAGCTAAACATCAACGTCGCATAGGCCACATTGCCAACCCAGGCCGATATCCAATACCCCCAGGCTGCGTTGAAACCCATAAACTTTCCGAAACCGGCTTCCGCATAGCTATAGATTCCGGCGTCTAAATGAGCACGTTTTTTATTAAGGTTTAGAAAACATAGTACCAAAAATAGCATACCAACACCGGTAATAGCCCAGCCAATCAGGATGGCCATCAGTGAGGCTGACGTTGACATATTGGTCATCAAGTTGAAAACGCCGCTTCCAATTACCGAACCCACAACCAGTGCAGATAGCGACAGCAGTCCCAAGTTCTTTCTTTCTTTTTTACTATTCATATTTTATGAGGCTCCTAATCCCTCTTATAAAGTTAGTGCCATTACGGCTTTTATTGTATGCATACGGTTCTCTGCTTCGTCAAACACAATACTGTTCGGACTACGAAAGACCTCGTCGGTCACTTCCATTTCGGTAAGTCCGTACTGTTCGTGTACTTTATGTGCAGTATCCGTATCAAGGTTATGAAATGCGGGCAAACAATGCATGAATTTTACGTCCGGGTTGCCCGTCCGGCGTAGCATGTCCATATTAACTTGGTAGTTTTTCAGTTGTTCAATCCGCTCGGCGAACTTGTCTTCCTCGCCCATTGATACCCAAACATCAGTATAGATTGCTTGCGCACCCTGTAATGCTTCGTCAAAATTATCGGTAATCGTAATTCGACCGCCATTTTCCTCGGCCAGTTTGTTTCCTAAGTCAACAATTTCTTGTTCCGGACGTAATTCATTTGGTGCCAAAATTCTAAAATCAAGGCCAAGTTGCGCACTGCCTAGTAGTAAACTGTTAGCCATATTATTGCGGCCGTCGCCAACGAAAACCAGTTTCAGTCCTTGCAACTCCCCAATATGTTCTTCTAATGTCATAAAGTCGGCCAAAATTTGCGTGGGATGAAATTTGTCCGTTAAACCGTTCCAAACCGGAACACCTGAAAATTTTGCCAATTGCTCGACGGTGTCATGCGCGAAACCACGAAATTCAATTCCATCAAACATACGGCCCAAAACTTTGGCCGTATCTTCGACTGTTTCTTTTTTGCCTAATTGGATATCGTCTTTTCCTAAAAATTCCGGCGCTACGCCCAAGTCGTTGGCAGCAACCGTAAATGCACAACGAGTTCTGGTGGATGTTTTTTCGAACAACAAAGCAACATTTTTACCATCATGCATGCGATGGTCTTGCCCATTCTTTTTTCGATGTTTCAAATCATGCGCCGTGCGCAACATTAATCGGACTTCGTCTGACGTAAAATCATTCAGCGTCAAAAGCGAGCGGCCTTTAATAACACTGTCCATTCAGATATCCTCTCTAATCAGCGGCATACTCATGCAGCGCGGTCCACCGCGGCCTCGTCCCAATTCGGCTCCGGCTACCTCTATAACTTCCAAACCGTGTTCGCGAAGTTTTTGGTTCGTCACATAATTTCTGTCATAAGTCACAACCACGCCAGGTGCGATTGCCAGCGTATTACTGCCGTCGTTCCATTGTTCGCGGGCAGCTGCAATGTCATCGCCGCCACCACATTCAATCAAATCAATATGTTCGCGGCCCAGTGCATGTTCCAAAACTTTTTGGACATCGGTTTCTTTGGAAATTCGCGGATAACGAGAACCTTCACGTGGTTCCAGGATAAACATGTTCAACTTGCCACCTTCGTCACGAATTTCGGGATGAATAGTAAATTTGTCGTAATCAATCATTGTAAAGACCGTATCCAGATGCATAAAAGCATGCGATTTCGGAATTTCGATAGCAATAATCTTTTTAAACTGCGAATTTTCAAATAAATTTGCCGCCATCGTCTCAATCGCCTCGGGCGTAGTTCGTTCGCTAATGCCGATTGCCATGACCTCGCTGCTGAGTACTAGTTCATCACCGCCTTCCATCGAAAATCGTTTGCTACGGTCATACCAAACCGGTATATTTTGCCCGGCAAAACGTGGGTGATGCTCGATAATATATTTCAAAAACAGCGACTCGCGACGTCTGGCCGGCCAATGCATGCGATTTATAGTTACGCCATTGCCAATAGTTGCTCCGGGATCGCGTGTAAAATACAAATTCGGCATTGGATCCAAGTAAAAAGGATACGGGTCTTTTTCAATCATTGTATGCAACTGCTGAATATGCTCTTCCGGAACTGGCAACTCACTTTTGCGGATTCCTGACATGACTTTATGAACCATGTCGATAGGTGACATATGAGATAAGTATTCAATAATGCTGTCGGTCACGCGCCTGTCGCCCTGTTTTGATTCGTTCACCATTTCGCGTATGAATTGGTCACGGACCCAGTCCTCATTCACCGCTTCGGCCGACATTTGATCCAAATACAGCACTTCAACACCCCTAGAACGCAAAACATCGGCAAATGCATCGTGCTCTGCCTGCGCGACCCTTAGGAACGGAATGTCATCGAATAATAAATCCTTTAAATAATTTGGGGTCAAATTCTCAAGCTCTGCTCCCGGACGGTGCAACAGAACAGTTTTAAGAGTTCCGATTTCAGATGTTATATGTAAAGCGTCATTCATTTTTTTGTCTGCGGTGTTTTTATTAGCCCCCTAATTGCTAGGGACCATTATAACCACTTGACGCTAAAACGCAATGCTTATGGTTACCTAGGGGAATTAGCTCTGTGTACGCGATGCCAGCCGTACTCAATCGCCAAAGCTTGCTTTATCGCTGCTCTTCTATTGCTAGGGTGATATTTAGCCCTAGAAGTTTGTATCATTCCCGTATCCTCAAACTCCCTTACCATTTGTTTTATACCTTCTTTGATTTCTTTTCGTTGTTTTTTGGTAGGTTTTCTAGCCATAATTGTTTCCCTCCCATTTACCATTGTATCTGGCTGTCCTGAGATTTCTGTGATAAATACCACACCTTGCCCAGTTTAAATAGTGTCCGTTATGCCAATCTGTGAACGCTTGTCTTTTTGACCGTATTTTTTCATCAATTGTTTTGTTTTGACCATTGAATTCAAATACACAGCTTCTTGAAAGGCTTTTTCATAAGAGTTTGCTATTTTCTTGGAAGAAAACAGTTCCTCTGCTCTTTGTCTTGGAGCTTTTGAAGATATGGAGTCGACTGATTTTATGGCATCGGCAACTCTGTTAATATATATTTTTTGAGATCTAGTTATGCTCTTGGCGTTTTCAGATATGAACAAGTCTTTAACTTTTACCAGCTTGCCCGAATTGCCGATAAGCTCAGTTAGCGAACCTAATGACGGACCGATTACCGGCGTACCCGAAGCCATAGACTGGGCAACCACCATCCCGAATGGTTCTTTCCAAAGGTTTGTCATCAAAAAAGCTTTGGCATTTTTAAATAAGTCAGCGTTCATCCTCGTGGTACCATTCTCTATAAAACGATCGTTTGGACCTAGGTATGGTTGAATGAATTTTTTAAAATATTTAATTTCGTATTTATCCATCATTTTGCCTACAAGAATAATCGGGATATCAATTTTTTGTGCAGCGGCTAGTGCTATATGAGCCCCCTTTTCAACGCTAAACCTGCCCAACCATAATAGAAAATCTCCTTTTTTAACCTTTGCTGGTTTGAAAAAATCCAAATCTACTGGATTATAGATTGTGCCCAGATGTTGCCCGGATTTTATATACTTCTTATAGCCCCGTGCTTGGTCTCGACTAATTGTGACAAAATAGTGACCGGCTTTTGACAATTTATGTACAACCCTAGGCCAATATCTTTTTGCTGGGCTATGAATCGTGTGAATAACCGGTATACCATCAGTATTGATAACCCTTGTTAGTCTGAAAGAATTAGTCGGTAAAAATGGTAGCCTTTGTTTCGATGGCTGTTTCACATATCCATGAACCGCCAAAGTATTATCCCAGATAACATCCGGTTTCTCACTAACGGCCATTTCATATGCTAACCGATTGTATTCTTTTTCTTTTTTAAAATTTGTCCCAATCCCCAAAGCATTTGGGACAACTGGAACAACGTTCGCTTTTATTTTTGAATCCCCGCTGGCAAAGACTATGACATCATGCCCTTTTCTTGTAAGTTCCTCTGCTAGGACCGATACTACTACCTCGATACCGCCATATTTTTGGTTATCTCCAAGAAGTGGCAACACTACCGGCGCAATCATACATATTTTCATAATGTACCTCCCAGTTCAGTATGCACTATCAGACCTGAGATTTATGTGATAAAACCAACAAATGAATTTATGGCTGTAGGTTATAGAAACCTGCGACGTTTACCATGGCTGCGTCTCCGGTTTTGTTGTCATCGTAGCAGCTTTCAAAGGCAAATGCGTACTGGATATCTTTTGTATTAAAATCTTTACACATTATCAAAGATTGTGACCCCTTAAAGAACTGCCAGTCGCCTGTAGGAGATTTATAAAACAGTCCCATTGATCCACCGACATAAGTCCCAGCATTGCTCAGTCCTACTTTTGCATTTTTGTACCCTTTTATACCTGCCTTGAGTTCTGAAAAGCTAAATACAGCTCCAACATCCATTTCCCCAGATTTTGCAATTGCCAATGCATAAGGTTCAATTTCCTTGTAACTTTCAAGGTTTTTGGTATATTTAGATATTTGGCCACAAGCTAATGACGATGGCGGACTGATTGTCCCATTATCAGGGCTGCTAGTTACACAAACTACATCACCCTTGGTGTATGCAACGCTTCCGGACCCTTCGCCATACACACTATCGGTGTTTTTAACAAAGCCTTGGTCGGTGAGCGACTTAATCGCCGCGCCACTTATAGCCATATACCTTGCCGAAACAATATTGTCTGCGACTGATTCCCAGTTATAGTAAATATCGGTCTTGGCGGCGCCGTTATCCGAATAACTTACATAGAACTTTTCTCCAGGAATTTTCCAATTTGGAGCAGCGCTAGAATCCTTAAAATATATCTGTTCTCCTGTAAGTTTTGTGCCTTCTGGCATAACCTGAGGATATTTTGTTTTTATATAATCCTGAACTTTAGTCACAACGTCCGTTGGTTTCAACGAAGGTACCGCCTTAACACTTGCCGTTTTCGATACGGCGGGTGTTTTTGTCTTTTCGGGTACGGGTTTTTTGTTATTAGCCAGGTAAAAGGCTCCTGCCCCGGCTGCAACAACCAATACTAACAATACTGGTACTATAATCATCCATTTTTTCAATTTGCGCTTTCTTTTCGGTGTAGCTACCAACTCGGGTCCAATAGGCTGCGGTTCAAAAGTTTTTGGAGGTTCAATTGACTCTGAATCTGGAACATCTGGTGTCGGTTCGATTGATTCTGAATCTTCTGTTACCTCTTTATGATGTACATGAACATTTAGCACTTGCTCTTGGTCGTCTGATTCTTCGTCCATCGTTTTTCCTTTTAGGTTTATGCTTACTTACAGATAAGTATATCACTTAATTATCACCAATCCATTGTGTTATAATAACGCTAGAGCTTACGCTTATGTTCGGTGAGTCAAAACAAAAAATAGTTTTATTCTTGAAAAATGTAAAATCTTTATTATTAAAAGTGCCCATAAAATTCTGGGCTATCTCATTTGTTCTTATCTTGATAATAATTTACGTTGTTTGTTTTATCGTTCCAAAAAATATCGACTTTACCTATGCTGAGTCCCGATACTGCATCAGCAAATTGACCTTATTACCCGATTTATATAAACAATCTGGTGAAACCAAATTCAAGCTACAACCCGAGGGATTGACCAAGACAGGCAGTTTTAACCTATTTTCAAACAAAATTTGCTTTAAACCGGTCGTTCCTCCTGCTGGAGAAAATATAAAAATTAGCTATTCCCTATTTGGCGGGCCTGTTTTTCGCAGCAATTACATTATCGATACTGGGTCACGACCAAAGGCCAGTGCCAAATTCAACAAACCGATTGCCCTGGCAAAACCCGTTCAGTTCAACCTTGATCAACCCGACAAAGTATTTATTTACAAAATAAAAATTGATGACAAGACTGGTCAATGTAAAAATGAATCGGGTACAATCACCTGTGATATTAAATCACTCAGCCTTAAACAGGGACAAAAATACACATATAAACTAGCTCGAACCTTCGGCAGTACCGAAGACCCGTCAAATGCGGCCGAGGGATCGATAAGTTTACTATCCCCAACTAGTGTTATAAAAACTTCGGTTGCAGATGGAGAAACGATTTATTCCAAACCAAAATCCTTTACTATCGAAACCGACAAAAAACTAATCAGTGCAAATGTGACCTTAAATAAAATTGAAAACGGCAAACCAGTCAAAATAGATGCGACGACCAAAATAACCGGGTCAACCATCGAATTATCGTTTGCTAGTGACCTGGACCGGGAGTCTAAATATGTATTAACTTTGAACTCAGCCGAGGGTGAAGACGGCAGTCTATTGGAAGCTCCAAATGTAATGAACATCCAAACATCAGGCGGACCAGTCGTCGCTGGCGTCAATGTTGGCACCAGCGGAGTCGATGCCAACGCCAAAGTTGTGGTTACTTTTGACCAAACGCTTTCTCAGACCCAAGACATATCCAATCTAGTCAGCTTTAGTGGTGGCAATGCCACCATCAGTCGCACCGGTAATCAAATCATATATCAACTGCAAGGTCTTCCCCGATGTGGTTTATTCTCGCTGACTATCAACAAAGGTTTACTCAGCCAATATGGATTCGTGTCAAAAACCGCCTGGGCGTACACATCACGAATAAATTGCCGTGCGACTTCGACAATCGGCTATTCGGTTAATGGCCGGCCAATTGTTGCCTATTATTACGGTAGTGGTCCGACAACGATACTATTTTCCGGTGGCATACATGGCAACGAGCCAAGTGGCAAATATATTATGCAAGACTGGGTAAATTATCTTGACAGTAATGCATATAAAATCCCCGCTGGAAGGCAAGTTGTCATAGTTCCAGCCGTAAATCCTGATGGACTAGCTAAAAACTCTCGTTACAACGCCCATAATGTAAACATAGATCGAAACTTTGCCTCTGCCAATTGGAAAGCAGATATCGATACCAGTAGTGGCATCGTCGCGGGTGGCGGAGGGTCAACACCTATGTCCGAACCCGAAACCAAAGCCCTAGCCAGTATTACGACAAACACGCAGCCAAGGCTGGAGGTATCATTCCACTCTTCTGGACGGTTGGTCGGCGCCAATGAGTTTGGCGATTCTGTGGCTATAGGTAATCTGTATGCCGCAAGCGTCGGCTATACCAGCATGATTGGACATGCCGAAGAAACTATGGGTTATTCAATTACGGGTGAATACGAGCAGTGGGCCGGTGAGCAATACGGCACACCAGCCATCCTTATAGAATTGCCTACTTCAACTGGGTATTATTTTAATGCGCATCTGAACATGCTTTGGAAAATGGTTAATATTTAGTTCAGCTTAGAAATCATCGATAACGATCTTTTTCATCTTCATCATATTAGCAAAAGCACCAGGGCGCTTCATTAGTTTCTCCATGTTTTTCGGTACAATCTGCCAACTCAGCCCATATTGATCTTTGCACCAACCGCACTGCTCTGATTCCGGCACACTAGAAAGTTTTTCCCAATAGTAATCGATTTCTTTCTGGTCTTCGCATGGAACTGAAAAAGAAATTGATTCGTTGAATTTGAATTCCGGGCCAGCGTTAATAGCGACAAAATGATTGCCGTCTAGTTCGAACTCGATAGCCAGTTCTTTACCGGCAAGTTCTTGTTGAAAATCCAGTAACCCATCACTAGGATAGTACGAAGTCGAAATTATTTTGCTATCATCAAACACCGACACGTAAAAATCAACTGCCTCTTTGGCGTTGCCGTCGAACCATAAATTTGGCGTAATAACTTTATTCATATAATTCCTCCTCGCCCGTATTATATCTGCAGTTGCGACTTTTAAATGTAAAAAATCTAATATGTTCTACGCCGCGATTGCTTTAACATTAACACTGTAGCCTTTATTTGAAGGGAGGTACGTAATGAGAAGAGGTATTAAAAGGTTCTCTGTTGCGGTAACCGCTGTTGTTGTGACAGGGGCTTTGGCGACACCGGTAGTAATGGCTCAGGGCGTAAATCTTAGCCAGTGGTGGCCAAGTGGTGCTATGGGATTTAACCGTATTACAACTATTGTATCCACAGGTACGCTTAGTAAAAAGGATGGTCAATTCTGGTTGCAAACTAATCATGGTACTTTTCACCTTGTTGGCGGAACGGATTCGGTACTTAATCGGCAAATTGGAAAACACGTAACGGTCTGGGGAACACAATCGCCTGATAATGTAATTACCCTTTCGCGAATAGTTCCGCTGAACGATGAGGGCAACTCTGCTGTCCATAATGACGTCCAAATAACTACGGTTACGGAAAATAATGGGAATAAAGATGACACTAACGTTAAAAAAAGTGTCCAAATAAACCAGAGTTCGGAAAATAACGCTAAAAACGATGCCCAAACTGTGGTTACAAGTAACAGCAGTACGACCGTCGAAAATAATACGACCTCACGAAAAGACGTTCATATAACCCAAACAACAAGCGGCAAAAATACTAATGGACGAAACGTAAATACTGGCAATATCAACATTCACACAAATTCGACCACAGTGACCAATAATCGATAAATAATCTCAATTTTGTAAATTATGGGGTAATTTCCCAAATATTCAGAGGCCCGTCTTCGTCCTCGCCTAGATAGCCGAACCTATAACCAGCTTTTTCTGCGACTTTATTACTGCCAATATTATCTGGATGGGCACGTATTATTATCTTTTTTAATTTAAGCGTATCCAGGCCAAACTGCGTAAGAGCAATTGCCGCTTTTGTTGTAACGCCTTGCCTGGAAGAATTTGATGCGACCCAATATCCAATCTCGGGCTCCTTATCATCTTTTAAATGCATCAAACTGATATGTCCAACCAGATTTCCATATGATTCTATACCAAAACCGTATTCTTCCCCTTTTGATCGTTTTTGGGCAACGGATTCAATAAATGCTTTCGAATCTTTGCTGGAATGAGTGTGTTTAGGCCAAGGTAGCCACTTTGACAGATATTCCATATCTTTCTGGGTCATTGAAAAAAGTTGTTCGGCTTGCGTTGCGTTTAGCTGTTTAAGGCGAAGGCCCGAGTCAATATCTATTTCTGGGTATGTCAAATCGTCTTGAATAGTTTCTATAGTCTTTGGCATGTGATTGGTAATGTTCTACTCTTCAGTGTGCGTGGTTGTCTGAGTAGGAGAAGATTCGTCTTTCATAAAAATTGCTACAAAAAGCATTATCCACCAAAAGAAAATGCTCAACAAAAAGAACAGCCAAAAACTGCGACCTTTGCTTTGCGCTATCGAAGCAGGCCAAAAAGCCAAGGCAATCCACACAACCAAAATAATAACTGACCAGATAATTAACCACATCGTGCTAAGCGTGTAACCCAAGATTGTTGTTGCAAACATTATATACCTCCTAGTTAATTGATAAACTAATTATACCATTTTTTCTTAGCTCTAGCGACTGGACGAGCTTTGCAACTGCTTATTTTCAACCATCTCACCTATCTTCCAAATTTTGTCTGCTTTTTTACCATTAATAGCGATATGAAAAACGCGAAGTAAACGAGTGGCATTTGCTGTGGTTGTAAATTCACGATTGTTGAAACTTTCAGCCAATTCCATAGCACTTTTTGTCATAGCCGCATATTTTTTATCATCCACCATCAGTTGGGTTATGAACAATGCGCCCCTTTCGATATCAAAATCCGGCTTGTCATAATTCAGTACCAGCCCAGACTTGCCCTCCACAACTTGAAGTGACATGCCCCCACGATTCGACACTACCACGGGCACGCCATGACGAATCCAGTCACTGATGCGTGTTTCACACCCCTCTGCCTCTGAAGTCTGCAGGGCAATCATTTGATTGGGTCGGCGACTATTTCTACTGACAGTTTGGTGCATTAGCGCGTTAATGGCCTTGTAATTGTGCCGAAGTAACATGATGATAATATCTTTTTTATCATTCGGATATTCTTCTCGCCTGATTTGAAGCATTTTTTCATACATTGGCACGCCGCTTGGATCATCGACTGACCCATTACCGACAATTATTATTTGTGGTAGTTGTGCCTCTGGGATACCTAAGTCACGCATTTTTTGTCTGGTCTTTGCACCAAGGGCCATAGCTTTATCCATGCCTTTGGACTCGTCAAACCTGGCAATCAAAACAATTCTGCGTCGCTTTACGTTTATCTCACTTTGGATATCCGCCAATCGTCCTTCAGAGGCAAATTCTTTATTTTTTATCGAAATCTCGTGATTGATAAATAATATCCCAGCCTTTATTTCTTTCCTGCTAAGTGTCTGGTTCAAATCGTCGAGCGGTTCTACGGTCGCAGGCGCAAAAAAGGTTTTATCATACATGCCCGGGTATATAAATTCTTTAACCGGATGGGCCACGACGGCATCAACTTCTCTTATGCCACATTCATTCATAATATATGCGGCCACCTCACCCTGTGGTGTTGATGGGTCAGACATCAATTTTCCACTTGTGTCTATGTGACTTCGCCAAACCCACTTTACGTTCGGGTTAACTTTATCTATATATTTTTTTAAAGGCGCAGGCTGAGGGTCGTCTATCACAATAACGTCAGCTGTTCGTATAATCGGCTGAGCTGCTAAAACATCTGCATTCTCTTGGTTCCATTTCTGATGTATTGATTTGCCAATTTCATTTATACGCTCCTCACGGGCAGCTCTGCGCTGCAATATATTATGCATTTGTTTAGTAAAGATAAACGGATTTGGGTCATCAGGATTTTTCTTGCCATTCATAACATACCAGTGTGCCTCGACTCCCAGCATATTAAGTAAATAGACTAAAGGCGGACGCAGCATTGCAACTCCTCCGCCCTCCATGGTTGGATTGATGAATACTACCGATTTTCCAGCCATGGTTTTGGCCCATCTCTCTAACAGTTCCCAATCCGCAACCGGAGTGGAGCGGCGATAATCTTCAAGGGTAACATCGCTGGTTGTAGTCACTTCGTAGGTTATAGGGTTACGGTAGACTTTGAATGTTTCTTTATTGCGGACCGCAGGGGCATAAATGCCGACCAGACTTGTCAATATTTTTTTGGTTTTTGTTTTCAACATATATCAATAATACCACTATTGACTAAACCTAGATTAAGTTTATAATTAATTAGTCCATCAGATACAGACCCTTCTGTGGTCAGGAGAAGCCATGAATTTCATTAAGTGTGCTTGGCCTGGCTGCAACAATTCTGTTGTCGAGACCAGGATTTGCGGAGATCACCAGCTGGCCCTACGGCTAGTCCTGCAATTAATCATCTCAGCGTGTGCGGAGTACCGCATGACGGGCGAGGACGCAATTGCGGTGGCTTTACTGCTGGGCCCGATAATCGCAGCAAAACCGACGATGCACTCAACGTACTCAATCGTGGAATCAGTTTCAAACCAAACAGTCGTTGAACTGTTTCGGAGTACTGGTTTCTCGAGGAGAGGGTCCTTCAACAGGGCCGTCAAGTTACGTCGTGACGACACAATCCCTACGGAACTGCTTGTCCGAGCTATCGTTGCGGACCGGCTGTGGGTCACTGTCGGCGAGGCGGCTGGACAACTTGGGTTCCCTCACCGGTACCTTCGACACCTGGTCTACGAAGACAACAACGAGAGTCTGATGAGGCTCGTCCTTATAAATCCTCTCGTGGGTGGCCAAGTTGGGTTCAGCAAGAATACGCTGACAGAGCTTGGCGAAATCCTGAAAGGAGTGGACAAGAGGCGGGGGCGCTAAGCGCCCCCGCTATTTAAATGCCATTTATAGCCTATTTTTTGTGTAACGACTGAATAATTTTTACAGCAGCCTTAAATTCATCCGATGCCATTGCGCTGTTGATTTTATCTAATGACATTTGTTCATCGCCAGATAAACTATTTATTGTAATAGTTAGGCTGTTAAGAATATTACCCGATGGCTGAAATCCCAGCATACTTGCATTACAGCCGGATTCTCCAACTTTTATTTTATCTGTATTATTCAGAACCCCCGCAAAGTATCCATTAATCTGTGAAGAATTGCCCGCCGTCAGCAGAGTTTTACCGGTATAAAGGGTAAATCCTGGATATTGACTCAGGCCATAGGTGTTCAATGCGGTTATCGCATAAGTGCTGCCGGGCTCAACCAAGCACGTGCCACCAACACCACTTATATCAGCCCATAAAGAGACGGTTATATCACCGCTTGGGCTTGTGATTTTTGTTTTTGTATTTGAAGTGGTCTGGTCAGGATTTAGTGTAGTGACGCTATTCGCTTTCCACGTCGCTGGGTAATTAACCGTAAGCCCTTCTCCGGAAACATCTTCTGACACGGTCTCACTTAATGCAACAGTTTTTTCAGCCGCATTTTTAAGAACAGGAATTTTATTGTCATCCGATGATTTTTGAAGAGACGTGGAACTGTCCTTCTTGATAAAGTTCTGCCAAAAAATAAACCCGAGTGCGCCAACCAACCCCGCTGCCAATATAAGTACAATGATTAAATGAGCGAATCCTAATTGTGATTTTTGTTTGTTCACGAAGAAGCCCTTTCGTAAATTAATGATGGCTTAATTTAATCAGATGGCGAGGATAAGCACAAGCAGCGACTTGGCCATAGCTCTGTTTTGTTTCGAGTCTCAGCTTTGCGGCCTTGATTGTGTACTCAATCTTTTGGCAGCCAACTGACAATATTCATATATCAAACGCTCAGTAATAATTTCTGAGTTTTTAAATCCCAGCGGATCAACAAAAGCCACTTCATCACCGTCATCACCTGGGCTGAAAGACAAAACCTCGGGCTTGACCAAGAAAGTAATCCTCATTTGATATAAGTTACTAGCCTCGAGATATCTTGGATCTTCTGCGAGAATCGCCTCGTAATCGAATTCGCCCGATAGTGACACCTCTTCGTGGAGCTCGCGGCCCAATGCCCCCTTAATTGATTCGGCGTGGTCAAGGCCTCCCCCTGGAATATCCCACCAGTCGCGACCGCTTTCTTTTACTACTAGCACTTGGCCATCTTTATTAAATATAACTGCTTTCAACGAAACGCGAAAAAGATAATTTTTAAGGTCTGGGTTGTTTGGATGAGGGATTGCTCCGTTGACCACATTTTTGTTTTGCATGAGGCCATTATAGCAAACGGCAATCCTCAGCGAACTAGTTAATTGTTATAATTATCATATGGCCTTTAATCACTACGCAAAAATTAAACGCATCTTAGACCAACAACACGATAATTGGGTAATAAGACGAATTGACGAACCGACTAGCGCAAAGAATTATAAAGGTGAAACGGTCAACTTTACTCATTATTATCGTATTTATGACAGTGACGGAATGCCAATAAAATATTGTAAGTTCCAACAGATTGAGCTATTAGCAAAAATACTCGAAATACCAGTTGAAGCTTTGCCAATAGTCGGATAAAAATATATATTAGCGTAAATGCTTGCTGCATACTTCTTCAACGTAATCGAAAAGAGGCACCTTTTGTGCCTCTTTTCTGAAACTGATGGAAGACTTGCACCCACAGATGTAGCCTACTAACTAAATAACTTAACTTGAACAATTGAACTATTGAACTTGTTTGGCTACATATATTCTTAACGTGCTGTTTTACTTGGTCTTCCCGATAATTAATTTAGCAAAGTCCAAAAAACACGTCAATACTTTTTTGAAAAATTGATAGATTTTGTAAAACTAACAGATATAAAACATTGCTATAAATACAATATTTATCAATTTTTTACGACTCAGCATACAGGTCACAAATCATTTCGAGTCAAATAGGTGCAAAAGTGGTCAACAATTATTTATTCAAGTAGGTTATATTTATTTGAAGTATCGTAGCAAAGATGACCCATAAAAGATAAGGAATATTGGCATAGACAACCCAATGTAGGCCAGGTAAAGCCTGCCAAGTTGAAAAAAGTGCCCATATCAAGGTTGTTAAAATTAGAATTATGTCGATTGAAGCAAGTAGGTTGTTTCTTAAGCCAAATTGAATAGGAGTGTATGAGAAGTTAAAAATTAAGTTCAATAAAAATGGTAGTGCAATTAGCCAAGCTACCTCTTTTGTATAGACACCATAAAATATTCTAGCAAATGAAAAGAAAATAATTACATATAAAATTGACCATACTGGCCCAAAAAGCCATTCGGGAGGTGCCCACGAAGGCTTTAAAAGCCTAAGGTACCAATTCTTAGTATCCATATTCGAATATTACCATATTTTCAAAAAATGATGTATTGAATTCTATTAAATAAAAATACCAATTGATATAGAATACTTTACAATGCTTGGCTCCCCCTGGTGGACGTACTCCGCAACATTAATCTCAAGCATTTTGGACTCACGGTTGACATACTAGTGTAAATATGATAGTATACAAATTAACACTAAGTTAAGGAAAAATAAAAATGAGTGAATTAATTCCATCAATAAATTCTAAAGACCTTGTAGTTCAACAGGGTCCCAACATGGGTTACATCGACGATGCCTCATTAGCACATATTGCGGCAGAGGCAGAGCAGAAACCCAGAAGGAAAAACATCAGAAACAAACTAGGCTATCTAATGCACAAAGGGCCCACTGGTGATGGGGGCGTAGGCTATGACAGCCAGGAAGAATATGTAGAAAGTATTGCCGGCGAAGCATCAAGCGAGGCGATGAGAAAAGAAATTGGTCGAAGAGCCAATGAGGCCACTCGCAATTTAGACATCAGTAACGAGGCTAAACAGCGGATTTCGGCAAATGCTCAATGGGATTTAATAAAGGAACAAAAAGCAAAAAAAAGTGAGCGAATAAGGGATGAGGTTAGAAAATCAGCTGCGTAAATACTGAATTGAAAAGAGGCTTTAATAAGCCTCTTTTTTTATTTTCTTGGCTCCGGCGACTGGACTCGAACCAGTAACCTCGAAGTTAACAGCTTCTTGCTCCACCATTGAGCTACGCCGGAATACAAAGGATATTATATCCTAAGGCCCCTTGGAAGACAACTTCGTTCATAGAGTGTGATGATTTTTGGTAACAAATTGATTGAAAACGACAAAGCATAATTATTATTATGTTGCGGAGGTTCCGGTCAATTTGCAGCAAAAATGGCACACAATATGGGCGAAGGCTGTTTTATAAGTGGTCTTAAACCCCTTATATTAGTCAATGATAAGTAGACTATTACTATTTTTTACCGAACAATTTACCAAAGAATCCAACGTGTTTTGGTGGTTCTGCCGGTGCAGGAGCAGCAGGAGTTTGGAATGGCTCAGGATTTGGTCCAGCCTCGGTTACTGGTGGCTGAAAAGAAACTGGCTCGGTTGGAGGGGTTGGTGGTGTTGGCTCGACAGGTTCAGCAGGTGGAGTTGCAGCGGGTGGCGGTGAAAAACTATCTACTAAGGGTGCTGGGGGTTCTGCAGGTGGAAATTCATTACTCGGAGCAGGAGTAGGTTCTGGCTGCTCAGTAGGTTGTGCCCCTGGTGTAAACCCGGGCTGTGTTACTTCTACGTTTTCTTCTGGTAGATTCTCGTCATTTGGTTGCATATATCCCCTTTTCTAATAGATTTAATGCTTATCTCTAATATAGCAAAATAAACGCTAGAGGTATACTATTTAGCTATATTCTGAGTTTTCAGGTAATCAATTAGTCGCGTTTTCATAGCTACGTGCGCACCATCAATCCCCAGAATCTTCAGTGTCCCAATCAAAACATACAGTTCATCCAGAGTTTGCTGGTTGTGCATTTTGTCCAATTTATCAAACCGACTTGTTATGGCATTAACTACCCATTTTTCTTGCGCGGGCGTCGGTCCCTTGCGCGTTGGTGCATCATCCAGATGCGTCGTTACAACTTCCAATGACCTAGCCGAGTTGTCTCTTTTTAATAAATACCCTTTTGCTATCAGCCCATCGATATGAACCGCTACGGTTGAAACCGATTTATATCCTAATGACCGCATTATTTCGCGATAGCTGGGACCGTACCCATGTCCCTGAATAAAACCATCGACAAAATTTAGCAGTTCCCTTTGCCGTTTTGTTGATCGCTCACTATTCGCCATGTTTTTTATCGCCCCTACCATCTACTATATACAATCTACTACCTACCACAACTGCAGCTAGTCCCCACCAAATAATCGATACCGTGTCGTCGGTCCAAACCGGCAAAAATATACCGATAATTGCTAGCCCGACACCGCTTGCAAAAACTCCCAATGCCAACCAGTCTTTCCGCAAACTCCATAATCTGGCCATAACCATCACAAAAATTGATATGAACAATAATAACCCCAGCCAACCTACTTCATGTGCAACCAACAGATATTGGTTTTCAATTATTTCCGAATTTTTACCCAGTAGCGACGCACTGCCCGTACTGCCAATTCCAGCTCCTATTGGTTGATGTAGTAATTGGTTAAAAGCACTATTGATTGAATTAACGTGTCCTTCGTTCGATCCCTTAATCTTTACTGCTGTTGGGTTTTGGTGCATAAGTACGTTTGAAACAAAATTGGTATCACGAGCCATATACAATCCGCCACAAATTAATATCGCAGCAATCCCAGCATATATCCATATTTTTTTAGATAATTTACTCCAAAATACAACAGCCAACAATATACCCATAGAAAAAATGGCGCCGATTTGGGCACTACGAGAATAGCTGGACCATAATGCTACTAAACTACCGACAGCCAAAATTATTGCTATTGTAAGTGCCCTTTTGTTTTTAGCAATTTTCTTCTTTGCAACCGCGGCCGCCAACAGTACAAGTATCATCGCAGCATATGCCCCTAATGGATTTGGGCCCCTGAGGGTACTGTTTATTCTGATAAAGGCAAAGTTTCGATCGACCAATAGGTAGGGAATAATCGTATGTTTGTCATAACCAATGTATTTTAAAACATCATATGGTAAAACAAACACCTGAAGAAGTGCAAAGACCAACACTGTCAATGCCCCGCCGATACCTATTTTTATAAATAACTTTCTATAGCCTGGATACATTGTAATTGCGATATATACCAGCGCAAAATACAACACATAGCGTAAATCAATCGCCAACCCGGCGATGCCTGCAGACAACCCTTGGTTCATGAAAAATAACAAAAACAAGTGCAACAGGGCGTATGCGGCTATTGCGATAATTATTGGGTCATGAAATATTTTTTTCATCTGCCCCGATTTGTACATCAGATAAAGCGCCGTTAGCCCTGCAAACAGCATCAATATTTCTTTCCAAGACTTGGCTAACAAGTAATAATTCGGCCACAATGTCCCCAAAGCTACAGTTAGTGGTGCATGTAAAACAATCCCGCCAAAAATAACAGCCAAAATACCTACATATGTTTTTTTAATAATATCCAGCTTTTTCGTGCTCATATTGTCTCCTAGTATAAGTTATCTACTACTGCTTAGCTATTGGAATTTGGCTTTTGGCTATTAGTCCCGCCATATTCTATATTCCACCTTCCATATCCCAACCCTCAAAGATGATATAATTGGGTTACTTATGATAGGTAGAAACACTAAGTTTTACAGCTTGATTTTAATTTTAGCCGATGTCTTTACGATTCTTGTATCGTTTTTACTGGCATACGTAATCCGCGTAAGGCTTGATCATCGACCCTTGCTGTCCACTGTTTATGGCATAGATTATTTAAACGCATTTCTAATCATTATTCCGATTTGGATAATCATATTTGCGGCACTTGGTTTATACAAATCCAGTACCTACAACCGCCGCCTTGTCGAATGGTCTAAAATCGCCATCGGTTCGTTTATCGGCATCCTATTGATTGTCGGCTGGCAATATGTAAGTAATAGAATCATCCTCCCCGCCAGATTGGTTGCAGTGTATGGATTGATTGCCGCTTTCGTTTTGATTGTGATTGAACGCGAAATACTACGACTGATTCGAAGCCTGATGTTCAGATACGGCAAGGGTGTTAACCGCGTGTTATTAATCGGTGCATCTGATGCGACAAGGGATATCGCACTTAATCTATCTAATACTGCAAAAAGTGGCTACCATATTATTGCAATCGCCGGACCTAAAAAAATTGTGCCAAGTAGGCTGAAGGTTCGTCATTACCCGCTAGTCGAGACCGCTTTGCGCGACATAGAAACCAACAATATTACCGCAATCATCCAAACGGATTTATACGATTCCGCCGAACGTAATCAGAAGATTCTGGGGGCCGCTCAATCTCATCACATTAGCTATAATTTCATTCCTGGTGAAGCCGAGTTTTATTCAGGCAAAAATACAATCGACGTCTTTTTGGGCTATCCAATGATTTCCGTTTATCAAACTCCGTTAATCGGTTGGGGATCGATAGCCAAGCGAATTTTTGATTTATCAGCAGGTGTATTAATCACTATTATCCTTTCACCTGTATTGTTAGTAATTTACTTAATAATGAAGATTACCGATCCGGGCCCGGCACTTTATATCAGTCCCCGCCTTAGTCGTTTTTCAGAGCCGATCAATTTAATAAAATTCCGTACGATGAAACATTTGCCTGGATATGATTTAAAAGATGCGGCCGAAGAATTCCGCGCAATGGGGCGCAATGATTTGGTTATTGAATATGAAAAAAATCGCAAAGTTGAAAATGACCCGCGCATTACAAAATTCGGTAGTTTTTTACGAAAAACATCACTCGATGAACTACCTCAAATGTTTAATGTTCTGCGTGGTGACTTAAGTCTTGTAGGACCAAGGCCAATTTTGCCCCAAGAATCAAAACTGATAAAAGGCCGCGCTTCTCTGCTTCACAGCGTCAAATCCGGTATGACTGGCATCTGGCAAGTATCAGGACGCAGTCAGCTGTCGTTCGATGAACGAATCGAGCTGGAACTTTATTATGCGCAGAACTGGACATTTTGGTTGGATATAAAAATCTTGTTCAAAACAATTGGAGTCGTCCTGCATAAAAAGGGCGCGAAGTAGCGATTGGAAGGTAGCTATTAGAATATGGCAAGTATTACTTCATTCGAAAATTTAACGGTTTGGCAAGAAAGCCAATTGTTCGCAGTAGATGTATACAAAATAACAAAGCATTTCCCAAAAGAAGAGATTTTCGCTATAACAAGTCAATTACGACGTGCTGCAAGTTCAATATCAGCAAACATTGCTGAAGGGTTTGGTCGCTCGTCAACAAAAGATAAACTGCACTTCTATACAATGGCTTACGGCTCATTACTTGAAGTCAAGAATTTTCTATATTTATCAGAAAAGCTTGGGTATTTACAAAAATCAGATTTAGATTTACTTATAAATCATAGCATCAGTTGTCAAAAACTAATAAATGCCTTCAAGTCAGGATTATCTAAATGAGCACGCCAAATTCCAATAGCCAAATTCCAATAGCCAACAATAACAACCCAAAGGTTGTTATTGTGCACGACTGGTTGACCAATATGGGCGGTGCCGAAAATGTAGTTCTTGCCATGCATGATGCTTTTCCGGATGCGCCAATTTACACGTCAACCTATACTCCGGAAAAAATGCCAGCTTTTAAGAACTTGGACGTACGGACAACATATTTACAAAAACTACCCGGACCACTGCGCAAACTGCATAAATTCTTTCCAATGCTTCGCGTAAACGCATTTAAAAAACTAGATTTATCAGCATTTGATATTATTCTCAGCAGCGCCAGCGCCGAGTCAAAGCAAGTTCTAAAAACTCGTTCTGACCAAATTCACATCTGTTATTGCCACACACCTATCCGTTACTATTGGAGTCATTACGATGAATACAAAAAAGATCCGGGCTTTGGCAAACTGAATTGGGCCGTTCGCACGGCAATGCCGCTGATGGTTCCGCGTTTGAAAAAAGCTGACTATATGTCGGCTCAAAATGTCGATTTTTTTATCGCTAACAGCAGTGAGACTCAAAAACGAATCGAAAAATATTATGGCAAACCATCTATTGTTATTCACCCTCCGGTTGATGTTGATAGATTTGAACCGGCTCGAACACGTGGTGATTATTATGTGGCACTTGGTCGCCAAGTCCCATACAAACGAATTGACCTGGCAGTTGCAGCCGCTACAAAATTATCCGTTCCCCTTCGCGTTTATGGAAATGGCAGCGAGCACCAGCGTCTCGTTGATATGGCAGGACCAACCGTTAAATTTTATACTGACCGATTTGGCGATGCGTCCGATGACGCCGTGACAAAATCACTCAACAGTGCGCGTGGTTACATTTTCCCAGCCGAAGAAGATTTCGGAATCGTACAAGTCGAAGCATTGGCTGCTGGCGCACCGGTAATTGCCTTTGGCAAAGGCGGAGCGCTCGATATTGTCCAAGACGGTGAAAGCGGTGTACTTTTCGACAGACAATCGGTTGAGTCTGTCGTTGATGCCATTAAACGCGCTCAGAATATAGAATTCCTACCCGGAACACTTCGCCGCAAAGCCAAACGATTTGATAAAAGTTTATTTATCACCAAGATAACTAAGGTTGTTAAGGACAACTCTTAGTTTGGCAAATGGAATGTGGCTATTAGCTATTGGCCCCGCCATATTCCAAATTCTATATTCCAATAGCCAGGTGTCACTCGACAGTGACACTCTTAGCCAAATTGCGCGGCTGGTCAACATCGTTGCCACGCGCCACTGCAACGTAGTACGCAAATAATTGTTGGACTACATTTATTAAAATTGGAGCCAGAATATCTAGTTTTGTATTAACACGGATTATTTCTTCCGACTTGATTGCCTTTTTACTATTCGTAATGACAAAGATGTGTCCACCCCTGGCATTTACCTCTTCTAATGTACTAAGGCTTTTATCAAACAGCCAATTATCAATCAACAGAGCCACCTCAAAAAATGTATCGTCGATTAACGCAATCGGTCCGTGCTTTAATTCACCGGCGGCATAGCCTTCGGCTTGTATATATGAAATTTCCTTTAGTTTTAATGCTCCTTCCATCGCAACCGGATAAAGCGTGTCGCGTCCAAAATAGAGCGCGTGTTCGTACTGGGCATAACGCTTTGCAACTTTTTCAATTTTTTCTTTGTCCTTTGAAACGATTTTTTCAATCTCGTCAGGTAGTTTTGCTAGCTCTTCGATATATTTTGACACTTCCTTCACATCAGCACCTTTTACTTGAGCCAATTGGATGCCGAACATAGTAATTGCCGCAACCTGTGACGTAAAAGCCTTGGTAGACGCCACTGATATTTCCGGACCGGCATGAACGTAAACGCCACCATCTACCTCGCGGGCAATGGTTGATCCGACAGCGTTGATAATTCCTAGTGTTTTTATGCCTCGTCGTTTTATTTCGCGTAGGCATGCCAGAGTATCAGCTGTTTCGCCCGATTGTGAAATTACTAGTGCTACTGTGTGTTTTGGTAAATGAAACGAACGATATCTAAACTCTGACGCCGCAACCACATCGATTGTCAGCCCGTCAACCAATTGTTCTAAATAGTACAATCCCAACAGTCCGGCGTAATAGGCCGTTCCGCAACCAATAATAACAACGTGTTCAATCTTCCGTAGTTCATCGGAGCTAAGATTTAAACCCCCCAGATTTGCTTCTTTATCCTTGACGTTTATCCGCCCGCTGAGGGTTGAACGAAGCGTCGATGGTTGTTCGCAAATTTCTTTTAGCAAAAAGTGTTCGTAGCCCTGTTTTTGAATCGCCTGCATATCGGTTTCGATGGTTTCAACTTTGCATGAAATCGGTTGTGCCGACATGTCGCGAAGTTCTACTCCGTCGCCTCGGCAGATTGCCATTTCACCGTCGTTTAAATATATGGCTTTGTCCGTAAAACCAATAAGTGCTGACGCATCACTGGCAATATATGTTTCATTATCACCAACGCCAATAATAAGTGGGCTACCAGACCTAGCTACAACTATTTCATCCGGGTTGCGAACCGAAATAACTGCAATTCCATACGTTCCAACAACTAGTTTTAATGCCTGATTCACTGAATCTGCCAGGGTTGTATTTTGATCGTAAAGTGAATTAATCAGCGCCGCCAACACTTCGCTATCGGTGTCTGTAATAAATTTATAATTTTTTAGTTCCGTTTTCAGTTCTTTGTAGTTTTCGATAATGCCGTTATGAACCAGATAAATATCGCCGGCTTTGTGCGGATGAGCATTTTTTTCTGACGGTTCGCCATGAGTTGCCCATCTGGTGTGACCAATACCGATTGTGTCTGTCGATGGTTTCTTGTCAGCCAAAGCCTCTAATTTCACAACTTTACCTTTTGCGCGCAACAAGTCAGCCTTATTGTTTTCGCCAATAGTAACAATTCCAGCCGAATCATAACCACGGTATTCTAACCGGTGCAATCCGCTGATTAGGTAATTTTTTGCTTGTTTTTCACCAACGCATCCGACTATTCCGCACATAAGTTTCCTTGATTAATTTAACTTCGAAAAAAGAGGGGACAAAAGCTTTATTAATTGTCCCTCATCCCCATTATACGCCACTATACACGCCTGAATTGCCTTTCCCGGGTCTAACTGGTCCCATGCAACATGACGCCCAGAACGCTGTGCTAACAGCGAGAAAAACACGCGCTCAGCCCGTCCGTTCCCTTCTCGAAACGGATGTAGCAGATTTACCTCGGAATAATAATGCGCAAATCTGGCAACGTACTTTTTGTCATCCAAATTATCTAAATACTTTTCCGACTTTAGTTCGTCAAATAAACTTTTGGCTGCTTGTGCCAGATACTCAATCGGTGCAAATCGGGTATTGTCTTTGGCCATTTCAACTGTACGCAGTTTTCCGGCCCAGTCATAAATACTTGCAAACATACGTTTATGGATAGCCTGCAAATGCTCTAAATCAAACTCCCCAGAAATCGGGTGATCGTTTAGGGTAGCAATTACTGCAACGGTTATTTCGGCCTCAATTTGGGATAATGTCTTAAAATCTTTAGCCCCGAATAGATTCCTCAATGTCCCCGTCTGTGGGTCTATATAAGGGTCATTATCTAGCTGATAAGCCATAATATACTATCTGTTGGAACGCGCTAAAATAGACTCGACTTCGCTCATAACACTTTCGTGCAATTGGCTTGCCGATATTTTACCTGATGAATAATTTCGCAAATGTTTACTGGTACTGACGCTTGGTCGCAGCCCTTCGCAGCGGATTGATCCAATAGCTGCCCTAGTGGCCTGTGCGCGGCCGTTGTTTGCGGTGTTTTGTTTTTTCATGCTCGTACTATTATACTATAAAACCCTATTAATTTCAATCATTTTGCTTGTGTTTTTAACATCAACATTCGTGTAGTTTCTTGGCCACCTCGCCTGTCCTATGACTGACGTCTTTTCTGGATATTAGTATTCCATCAGATGTGTTTACTACTACAACATTATCCAAACCAATAACAGCAACTGGCTTGTCACCTTCTTCGTTTCTGATAAATACGTTTTCGACGTCAATCGTGTGGATGTTTTCGCCATAAAAGTAGTTGCCGTTTTCATCCTGCGGGACAACATCGTGTAGGTCTTTAAACGAACCGATATCCATCCAGTCAAAGCTAGCAGCTACGACAGCCAAACTTTTGGCTTTTTCAATCAGTGCGATGTCGATTACTTGGCTGTCGAACGACAAATACGTATCGTTATATTCCTTGCTTGCGACTTTTGCGATTGATTCCAGTTTTTCAAAATGTTTTTGTAGGTCTGGAGCGGACAGTTTCATTTCATCCAAAAAAGTATTTACCGAGCCTACAAAATAACCGCAGTTCCACAAATAATTTCCTGATTCCATATACTTCTTTGCCGTTTCAAAATCTGGTTTTTCTTTGAACGATTTAACGTTAAATACTCCTTTATCTGCACTTATCACGCCATCACGTTCAATATACCCAAAACCCGTTGATGGAAAAGTTGGTTCGATACCAATAAGCGTAATTTGATTGCCAGATTGTGATTCTTTGGCTGCTGTTGAAAATGAACGTGCAAATCCACCAACATCACGGATATGATGGTCTGAATGAATAAAAGCGATTGGCTCGTCATGGTCATGATATCTTCCGATAACATCCAACGCAAATACAATGCAATGTGCCGTACCACGCCGGCCGGGTTCAATTAAAAAGGCGTCGTCGGGTAGTTCTGGTAATTGTCCTCGAACCAAATCGGAATGACCGGATTCGGTGACAATATATATTGTTTCACTAATTTTTGATGCTCGGTCATATGCCGTTTGCAACAACGTGCGTTTGCCTGTTAGTTTTAATAAATGTTTTGGATATTTTGGAGTTGATAGTGGCCATAGGCGTGTTCCGGACCCACCGGCGATAATAACTGTAATCATTGTCCTATTATACAACACCTAAATTCCCAAATATGACGGTTGTTTTGTTATAATAACAATCGATGGATAAAAAATCGCCAATCACTATCCTGAGCGGTAGAAAAGCGCAGGCATTCGAAGAACGTGTCATTGATTATCTTAAAAAAAGACAGAAATTGTGTGTAAAAAAAGTAGATTTTGACGTTTCAAATTTCCGAAACGGGGAATTAAATATCAAACTTACTGGTTCAGTACGTGGGCATAACTCTGTTATTTTTCAACAATTTTCGCAACCCAGTAATGAAATGCATGAAGAGCTGTTCGAACTCTTCTTACTGGAAGACACTATCGCCCGATCAGCAGCCAACAGTATTATTCTTTGCTTGCCTTTTATTCCATACCTTCGCCAAGACCGAAAAGCCGAAGGACGTGAACCTATTTCTGCCAGAACATTACTTGATTTGCTAGGGACCGCAGCCGCCGGAAAATTAGTTAGGATTGTTACTTTTGACATGCACAACTCGGCCGAACAGGGTTTTGTTAACTTTCCAATCGACAACTTGCCGGCTAAACCACTTTTTGCAAAGTATTTCGCCAGTCAAAAATGGTTCAATCCGAATACGACCACGGTTTTGGCACCTGATGTCGGCGGCGCTAAACGTGCTGAAGAATTTGCAACGTCATTGGGGATTTTCGACGGAATTTCTATCATGCATAAAAAACGCAAAAAGGGACAAATGGCCGAAGCCAAAACGATTATCGGTGACGTGCAGGACAAAGATGTAATCATTATCGATGACATGATTGATTCGGGCGGTACGATTATCGCCAGTGTTGATATGCTGAAAAAAAGCGGCGTTCGTAGTATCAATGTCGCAGCGACTCACGGAATTTTCTCGGCAGATGCTGTTAAAAACTTCGCGGCGTCCGGCATAAATGTTATCACTACCGACAGTATCCCCCGTGATAAAAACTTCGTAACTGAAAACAAATGGCTGACTGTGCTGTCGATTGCAGAATATACAGCCGAAGTTATATATGAAAACGAAATTGGTGGATCGGTCAGCGAAATAATTAAGAATAAATCCAAAACTTCCTAAATATAGGTAACACACCTTACCTCTACACAACAGATTTGCGTCCATATAACTAAACATGGTATAATTACCTAACGGAACAGATATATTTAGTAATAAATTTTATCGAGAATAAAAACAAAAAATGAAAACTTATCAAAAAAAGAAATTCCCAAAGAAAATTATTGTAATCGTTGCTATAGCTATAGTTCTGGTTCTAATAGCCGGTGCTTTGACGTATGTCTATGCTTTTAACGGAAGTATCCTAGGATGGAATAAAGCCCAAAATACTTCGAATAATAGTGGCAATATTAACTATGGTCCTGCTACAACAGAACAACAGCAAGCAGGTGCCAAAACTAAATCTGGTTCGAATAGTGACACGCCACCGACTCCTACAACAGTACCTGGCAGTAACAAGAAAAACGTACAGGTTGCTATTACTTCCGCAAATCCGAATAGCCCAAATGGGCCCCTGCAAATCAGAGCACAAATTAGTGCAGTTGACGATACTGGGGTTTGTACGCTCACATTGACTAGCTCTGGGAAAACTACTGTGACAAAAACCGCTAATACGCAGCCGCTGGCGAGCATATCAACCTGCAAAGGGTTTGATGTTCCATTGTCGGAACTGTCTGTGGGTACATGGAGCGCACAAATCCAATATTCAAGTTCTACTCTGTCAGGATCAACCTCTCAAGACATAGTTATAAAATAAAGGTATGGGACAAATGATGGGTCTAATCACGAAAATATCAAAGAGAAAAGGCTTGGCCGCACTAGCGATAACCTGCTTTGCTTCTTTAATATTGTTTGGTGTCCCAAACATAGCTCATGCAACAGCAGTTGTTGGGTTTAACCCTGGTAATATTATGGACAACATAGTGATGACAAACGCCGACTCAATGGGTGTGTCCCAAATACAAAATTTTATTAATAGCAAAGTTCCCGTTTGCGACACAAATCATGCAGGATTCTATGGATCTAGTGGAGTTTGGTACGGTCCTCCGTTCACTTGCCTCAAGGACTTTACTGAAAATAATCTGACTGCTGCTCAAATTATTTATAACGCCGCTCACACTTATAATATTAACCCTCAGGTTCTGTTGGTGTTACTACAAAAAGAAGAAGCGTTATTAACCGACACTTGGCCAGCCCCTTATCAATATAAAAGCGCAACAGGTTACGGTTGCCCTGATAGTACGCCTGGTGTTTGCAATTCGTCATACTACGGTTTTACGAACCAAGTCAACAATGCTGCTAAATTATTCCATTCTGTAATTGTATCTAGTCCAACCTGGTATTCACCATATATTGTAGGTAATAACTATATACAATGGAGCCCAAATGCATCATGTGGCGGCTCAACTGTCTATATCCAAAACCGGGCAACTGCTGCTTTATATGACTATACACCTTATCAGCCAAACCAGGCGTCTTTGAACGCAGGTTATGGTACTGGCGATAACTGTAGTGCCTATGGAAATCGCAACTTTTATCTTTATTTCACTAGTTGGTTCGGTCCAACACATGCTGGTTTAGTAGGAATACCCGGCGGTGCATATTTAATAGAGAACGGTACAAAAAGAGCTTTCACCAGTGCTGAGGCATTTTATAGCAATTACTATAAATGGTCAGATATCGTACCCACGAGTCCTACTGAACTATCACTTATCCCCGATGGAGCAGCAATACAATATAATGTTCACTTCAGAGATAAACAATTAATAGTCTCACCGTCTAATGTTACATATCAAGTGGAAAATGGCCAAAAGCGACTAATTAGCGCTGAGGCATTTTATAGCAATTACTATAACTGGTCAAACTTTGTCCCAATAAGCGCTGCTGAACTATCACTTATCCCCGATGGAGCAGCAATACAATATAATGTTCACTTCAGAGATAAACAATTAATAGTCTCACCGTCTGGAGGATTATATCTTGTAGAGAATGGCACAAAAAGACTATTTCCTAACGCCGAGGCAGTTTATAGCAATTACTATAACTGGTCAAATCTGGTGACTTTAAGTTCCGCAGAACTATCACTTATCCCCGATGGAGGAGCAATACAATATAACGTACACTTTAGAGATGGCCAGTTGGTCACTGCACCCTCAAAAGGAGTTTATTTGGTTGAAAATGGCACAAAAAGACCCTTCCCTAGTACCTTAATATTCCTGAGCCACTTCTATAAATGGTCGAATATAGTGACTTTAAGTTCCGCAGAAATATCGCTTATCCCCGATGGTGCTGTTATGCAATAAATAGGCGTGTGGATTTGCTCACGCCAAATGAATCGTTTATCACTTCATTGTTATCTTATCTTTCGATAAGCCATTTTTACAATTATTCCGGATGATCGCAATATACCTTTTGTTTTTATTGCCTTTTTTAGCCTAATATAACGACGCTTTACTTTACTGCTTGTACTTTTAATCTTTCTTTCTTCAAGATTTGCAGCAATAATGCTATTTATCTCGTTGAACAGAAGCTTGCTGAACTTTTTATAGTCATTGATTTCGTAAGATAAGCGTTTATTTAACTTTGATTTTTTTAGTTCATCCGAATTTTCTTCTAGCAAAGTATTAATTAGGTATTTCCATTTACTTCCAACCTCTACTTCGTCAAACTTTGTCACCATTCTTTTTGCATTTTCCCCTAGTTTTTCGCGCAATTTTCGGTCTGATAATATCTTGTTTACAGCATACGCCATAGATTCAATATCGCCTTGATCAGTTAAGAATCCATTTTCGCCATCTACCACCAAATCCTCAAGACCCGGTATCCTGCTGCAAACTGAAGGCACCCCAAAACAAGCTGCCTCATTGATAACCATTCCAAAGCCTTCGTTGTTTGAAGCAAGCAACAGCAAACTGGCCTTAGCATAATACTTTTCAACATCCCCGACTTCACCGATAAACACTACCTTATTTTCATGTATATTAAACTTATTTAATAAATCATTTATAGTAGTATCATCGTTGGGCCGAAGTGGAGCATTACTGTCGAATTTGCCAACCAGCATTAGTTTTGCATCGGGTTGAAGTTTCGATACTATACCGAAACATTCCAGTATCCTATCGATTCTTTTTATGTAATCATTAAACCTACCGACGCATAGTATTATTTTACCTTCACTATTTTGATTGCCCTTCTGCACCTTGTAGCTATTAGGATTTGGCATCAAAAAACTGTTGTCATGTGCAAGACCATATGATGCCGCACTAAAGTTTGTTGGCCATAACACGGCATCTACATTTTTAAATACATCTAATCTTTTTTTAATAAAATCGTAATAGAAAGGGTTATTGTACGGATAAAAGTACATCTCATTATTTGACGCTATTGTTTTAACTCGTGTCCCAACGCATTGTTCGTAAAAATCTAATTGCCTACCCGATAGGTGCATAAAACCAATAGCTACATCTATATCGAGTATAAAAGCATACGACAGTGCAATGTGATCATATGCACTATTATCGAAATATTGGTTCGACATTTTTATGTGCGTTATATAATCCGGTAATTCGATTAAGCCTTTTCTTCCATCAAAGGGAGTAAGAAGAAATATCTCGTATTCATCCTTTAGCTGTCTGAATAAAATCGACAATACTCTTTCCATCCCACCCGTAAGCCAATGACCAGAACAAAACATCAACCTCTTTTTGTTTGATTTTTTCCCTATTCTTGAAACATAGGTGTTCTCAATATCTTTTTTTGTCACGCCAATATCTTGACCGACTAGCTTCTCGCTTAATATATTTGCAACGGATTTGGCGTTGCCAGACTTAACCATTTGCTTAACCGCATTTTCCAGATAATATGACGCTGCCCTGATTTGGTCCTCGTGAAGCAATAGTTCGTAAGTTTCAATAATCTTTTTTGTATCTATGGAATCTTCAATACCGACTTCTTTTGTCTGTGCAATATTTTCCAATAGTTGCTCACTATATTCTAACGCTTCGGAATAAGCGGTCTTTTTTAAAAACTTTACCATTTCAAGATAAAAATTCAACAAGCCACCCTCAGCCTTAACCTTCTCACTATCAGGTAAATCTTTTATCATCCGTATCCAAAGTGCGTCACCTTCCGTAACCGCAGCGGGATCCGCTATTGTACCCTGGTTGGGATGCACCCTCGTCATAGTAAGTACATTTTTTATATGAACAAATTTATAAGTTTTCTTCATCCTATGCCACATATCATAGTCTTGAGTACAGCGAAGAGAAAGGTCAAATTCTCCATACTCATCAAAAGCCGATTTCGGAATTAATAAAGTAATACCATTGATGCTTCCTCTAAGCAGAGAATAGATTGGAATCTTCTCTAACAACTCGTGATCTAGTGTAACCCTACTGATAAAGTCGCTTTTGCTATTTATCAAATCAAAATTTGCATACAAAATCACTTTCTTGTCTTTAATCTTACCCAGGTACTCTACTTGTTTTGTTATTTTTTCAGGTTTATATTTATCATCGTGGGACAGCCAGGAGAAATACTCACCGGTCATTTCTTTCTGTGGCGCCATTATCCTTAGAGCCATCGTTTATTACTATGACTTCAATGTTTTTATAAGTTTGAGAAAGAGCGCTGTCTATTGCTTCCCTAAGAAAGTCCGAGCCATTGTAGACCGGAATGATTATGGAGACTTTGGGGTTAAATTTATTCATTGGTTCCAGCGCTTATTTTGTTAGCCTTTTATTCACCTTATTAATTATCTTCTTTGAAGTTTCTGTTGGACCGTTATGCTTCATCGAGATTACTACTTTTTTTGTTAGTCTAATTGGCTTCGAAATTCTCCATAAAAGAAAACCGTTTATCGCATTATAGCGGTGCTGAAGATCATTAAATGCTATATCAATTTGTATATTCTTCCTGCTCAAGGACTCAATTCTTTTCGAAACTGGGGTCAGCGAGTCTTGATAGCCTTTTGATATTTTTTTCATATCATCCAGCGATAATACATACTTAGAATATTCGGGGGCTTTATTTATAAGAATATTTCCCACTACCGTTTCCCACAGTAAAATAACCTTTTCCTGACTAAATTTTTTATTAATATCTTTGGATTTATTTTTCATGGAGATAAGTTTTTCTTCATTGCCATATAAATCAGCGATTAATTCAGCCATCGTAGCTGTATCTCCGTCCTTAATAATCAAACCATTAATACCATTATCGATAATGTCATCAAAGCCTGAATTATCAAAAACAGCAGTTGGGATACTAAATAGCGCGCTTTCCAGAATTGTTAAACCAAAACCTTCGTTATAAGATGGTAGTATGTTAAGATCGCTCTGCTTATAGTATCGCTCTATGTCCTTAACAAATCCGACAACTTGAATGTGCTCGCTTTTTTTATTTATTCTCCTTATCGCTTGTCCAATACTTTCTTTGTTTTTATAATGCATTCTTAAATCCATATGGCCTAGAATCATTAAACTAATGTCCGGTCTTTTCACAAGCAGCTTTTCGTACATATCAATCAATAAATTAACCCGCTTCCTAGGATCATCAAACCTGGCTATCGCAATCAATTTCTTATTAATTTTTATGCTAGGATCCGTATTCTCCTTGCTATTCATTGCCTCGATGTAATTTGGGATGACTAGACCATTACTATTAATCAACGAATAGGCCCTACTGCTTGCGTTAGTTAGCCAAACCACAGCATCGGCTTTGCCAAATACTTCATTTCGAACTGACCATATCGGATAAAAATCAAGGTTATTATACGGCAAGAAGAAGTCTTCGTGGTTCCACGCGATAACCTTAATGGTTGCCTTTTTCATCTCGCTTATCGCATTCAGACCATCAAGACAGCAATTGTGAGAAACTACGGCAATATCGGTCTCAAACATCAGTGCAATATTAACAATATTCTCGTGTAGCGTAGAGCTAGGTGACACTTCATAATATGCGACTTCTTCATTTAACTCGTACCCAGATATATTTGGGAAAAATGAACACACTATAACGTTATAGTTTTTCGACATTCTATTAACGAGCATGGCGACCATCTTATTTAATCCGCCCCTATCGTTATAATCGCCAAAAATAGGAAAATAGATTGTCTTTCGGTTCTTATTCTGTTCGATATATCGGCTGCCGGATTTGTTTATTATCCCAATTTTTTTTAAAATCTTGGAACTTTTACCGCTAAATAACTGGTCTTTATAACACGCTAGCATTTTCTTTTTCAGAAATAATTTTGCTCCTTCGTAGAAGGTATTGTCATTTAGAAAATTGTAAATTTTATAATAAAACTCTAAAGTTCCACCAAAAATATCGGACTTTTCCTTGTCGGTTAGTTGATTCGACATTTTTATCCAAAGCTTGTCACATTCGACCACGTGGTCACTTAACATTACCTTTGAGCCCTGTCTGTCATGAGACCTCGAAAGAGTCAATTCCTTATCAACAAAGAGCAATTTATGTTTTCTTAGAAGTCTGAACCATAAATCAAAGTCTTGCGTCGTCGGCAAACTTTTATCGAAGCCCTTGGCTTCTAATAACAGCCTTCTTGGAATAATTAAGGCGCAACCATTTATATAGCCACCGTAAAGGAATGATAGGGGGTGCTTATATTTATGCGAATTCGCTGCGGGCGACACCCTGGCAAAAATACCACTTTTATTAAAATAGGAATATGAGGTTGCTACGATTGTATCTTTTTTTGTCACCGAACCCCCAGAAGACAGCGCCTCGATCATCTTTGCCACCCTATTTTCTACATATAAATCGTCATGGCTGAGCCAGGAGAAATACTCACCGGTCATTTCTTTTATGCCGAGATTCAGAGCTGTGGCCACCCCACCGTTTTCTTTCTTGATATATTTGATTTTATTACCATATGACTTGGCAATCTTTTCTGTGGCGCCATTATCCTTCTGTGGCGCCATTATCCTTAGAGCCATCGTTTATTACTATGACTTCAATGTTTTTATAAGTTTGAGAAAGAGCGCTGTCTATTGCTTCCCTAAGAAAGTCCGAGCCATTGTAGACCGGAATGATTATGGAGACTTTGGGGCGCTTATCGCTCTTCAAGGCTGTTATTCCCCCTTATTTTTATTGGTACTAATCTGATGATTTAAGGATCTTAGTGGTTTGGTGATTTTCCAAGACGTACTTGTGACAATCCCTTGTACTTCTTTTTTCAAATCTACAATCTCCGCCCTCAAATCTACAATCTCCGCCTTTTTTTGACGTAATCTTTCTTCACTTTCTTCAATAGATTTCTTAATATCGGCAATTTCTTCTTTTTGTATATTGATCACATTAGCTAACATCTTCAAATTACCACTGCCCAATTCTTCGGTAATTTCTTCGATAGTAGGTGCATCATACGGAAACTTAAAATATTTACCGACTTTTGGCATACCTTCTTTGCTAGCTATGCACACAATGCTGTTTATGAATATACCTTCAGGTATTTTATCGTAAGTTATCCCCGAACGATCTTCATAAAAGAACTCTACGTTTTTGTATTTTGGGAAATCCTTTTCGGTAATCCCTTTTAATAAGTGAAATTTATTTTCCTCTTTTTCATCGTAGGGCACATTTATACATAACCTGTTGCTAAATTTGTTTTCGTCAATTATATTCAGGCCATTTTTAATGTGCTCAAGCACATGTCTGGTTACTATGTACGAGTATTTTTCATTTCTTTCAAAGTACTTTACTGCATCACAAACTTCATAGTTTATTTTGCTATTCCAATAATTATTTAAAGCCCATTCCAAACACTCTTCAGAGTTATCGATTCCTTTGACTGTTTTAACCTCATCAATTTTTGAGTACAAGTAACAGGCATACCCAGTACCGAATCCAACATCCAATACAGACAAATTTTTATTTTTTAAACTTTTAACATCTTTTTTTATAATCTCTCTGAAAAAATTATGTGAGCTGAAATGTCTTGTTAATTCGCCTTGCTCGTGTGATACGAAGGGAATCAATCTTTCACCATCATTGTACAGCTTTTTTATATTGTCATCGTTCATGGTATCGTCCCCTTATTAAATATTATTACTTCTTCCAAGTGGCCCCATTTTTTGAACTGTGTAGCTCAAAAGTAATCATTTTTCACCTATTTATAGTTTTCTTACCCATAGGGACCCCCCCAACAATGTACCCTGTCCTGGATAGGACTTCTCCAGCAATTCTTGATAATGATTCGATAGATAGTTGTTCATTAATAGTATCTCAAATCCATTATTGTTAGCAAGATACGCCCTTAACATATAATCTTCGTTCCAAGCCCAGCCAATTTTTAACCACTCTAGGGGATATTCAAAACCGTCAAAAATATCGTGAAAGTGGACGATTACACCATTGTTTAACTCTGGTAATATATCAAATAGCTCATAATTGACATCGCTATTAAATTTTGAAACATGTGTTGAATCTATAAATAATATGTCGTCTTTTTTTAATTGTTTAAAAACATCTAGCGGTACGCCTTGCACACCTTTCGGTATCACCTTATATCTGGTCTTGTCACCTTTGAACATCCTTTGATAAAGCGTCTGAGTATGTGGCTCAATAAAAGTAATTTCGATTTTATTGTCAAAATATTTTTCATTTACCTCCATCATCACCGCTGAAGAAAACCCAGAACCAATTTCAATTATTCTTTTTGGCGTATTTTTTCTAATCATTGAGTGTAAAACAAGAGCATCAAATGTTGGGTACGAACCATTTTTGGAAAAAAATCGACGGCTCCCATCATCATTCTCTGGATAATCAAATTCTTTAAAATATGGTTTTATACCATTAAATTCTTTTAGTATCCTTTTTTCAGAAAAACCGGGGATAGTATCTGCGAACTTTCTTTTCGACATACCTGCAACTTTTTTGTAACTCTTTAAATCATCAACGCTATGCACTGGTGAATAATAATGCCCCTTGGGATGACCAAAATTGTAATCTTTATCTAGAAATTTTAACCTACTGGTTATTTCATTATTTACCGACTTTAGGTTTTCGTTTTCTAACTTTAAGCTTTCATTATCAGTAACAACCTGGTCAAGGTCAGTAATCTTTTTTGCCATCTTTACTGTCAGTTTATATGGCTTATGTAACATTTTCCTCATATGACTCGTTCTTAGCAATCTTTCTTCCAGACAGTCCGATTGACATAGCCTGTATAACTTAAAATTATTCTAACTACTTTTTGAGATACTTTGTCGGCATCATAATCCTTAACAACTGACATACTACCGGATGCTACAACTTTGATGGCGTCTAGCACGGTTTCTTTGTCTAGACCTGTCATTATCACCGTCCCTTCGTCCATGCCTTCAGGCCTTTCGTGCGCTTGGCGGGTTGTTATTGCCGGAAAGCCTAACAGCGAAGATTCTTCAGTAATAGTGCCGCTGTCGGAAATTACGCAATATGCATTTTGTTGAAGTTTATTATAGTCAGCAAAGCCGAGTGGTTTCATCATCTTGACCAGTTCGGGTAATTTGACATTGCTCTTATCGATTAACTTTTGAGTCCTTGGGTGAACTGAGAATATAATCGGGAAGTTATAGGTTTCACAAATCGCCTTAATTGACTCGACTAGACCATCGAAGTTCTTTTCGCTATCAACATTTTCTTCACGATGCGCACTTAACACAAAATATTCTTTTTCTTTTAAGCCTAATTTGGACAAAACGTCGCTGTTATCGATAGAGTCTTTATTTTTTGCCAATACCTCTTTCATACTAGAACCGACTTTGATAACAGTCTCTGCCGGTATACCCTCTGCCACCAAATATCGTCTAGCATGTTCGGTTATTGTCATGTTAATATCGCTTAAATGGTCAATAACCTTGCGGTTTAACTCTTCTGGAACCCTTTGATCAAAGCACCTGTTGCCGGCCTCCATATGGAATACTGGTATCTTGTTCCTTTTTGCAGATATTACCGACAGGCAGGAGTTAGTGTCGCCGTACAGCAAAACAGCATCCGGTTTATGCTCTTTTAATAATTGATCAGATTTAATTATCACGTTTCCAATTGTTTCCGCGGCGTCACCGCCCGCGGCATTCATAAAGACATCAGGTTTTCGAATACCCATGCCATCAAAAAAGATTTCGTTTAATTCGTAGTCATAGTTCTGGCCGGTGTGGACCAATATATGATCTGTGTATTTATCTAGTTCGGGAATTACACAGGCTAGCTTTATTATCTCCGGTCTGGTCCCAACGATTGTCATCACTTTCATTATTTTACCCTCTGGTTTTCCGAGTATAGGTCCGAGTGGTTCGTGACCCATTCACTCATTTCTTTTACCATTTGATCATAGCTTGGTATCCCGAAATCGAAATCAGTGGTTCGTTTTAGGCTTTTATCACTGACGTAATCACTTTTGCGAGTAATAATTATATCCTTATTAAAATGTTTTTTAAATAAAGAAAGTAGGCTGTATTTATCAATTTTTTCATTATTAACTGCATGCCTTAAACCGGATAGGTTATTTTCGATTGCTTTTTCCATGCATTTGGCAAATTCAAGCGTGGTTACCCCAGTCCAGATAACTTTATCGAATCCATCAGTTTCTTTTTCCTGATTCATAAACCATTGGAATAGTCCGATACCATTTTTATTTATATCCGGGCCTACTATAGAGGTTCTTAAAGTTATACTCGATTCGTTATTTAACTCACCCAGTGCCTTGGATTGGCCATAGAAACTAGTTGCGTCTTTGAAGCTGTCTTCGGTGTACTCACCCTTTTTGCCATCAAATACACAGTCTGTTGATACATGTATAAATTTAATTCCATTCCTCCTACAAACCTCGTCTGCATAATGGGGTAAATAACTATTTAGCAAAACCGCCAATGATTTGTTTTCTTCTGCAACTTTGTTTAATATGCCGGTACAGTTAATAACTGCGTCTGGTTTGAAATCGTCAACAAATGATTCAAATTCATTAATATTTTTCGTTACATCAAAACGGTAATCACCATCGTCAGAACGCGTGGTGCCTTTTACTGTATGTCCTTTTTCTTGAAAATATAGTTTTACAATGTGACCAAGCATCCCGTCGACACCAAGAATAAGTATTTTCATGCTTCAATCTCGCCCATTCTATCTAGTAATTTAATCACGCCATCAACATCCAAACGCTCCGTAACATCAGAGCTGTATGGTTTGTATTCAATAACTTCCCCTTCGCCCTCAGGGTAAAATTTATTGTAATTCATATCGCGATTATCCATAGGTATTCTAAAGAAACTGCCCATGTCTTCGTCTTTGGACACTTCTTCACTAGTCACAAGGACCTCGTGGGCCTTTTCACCGTGCCTGGTACCAATAATCTCGGTCTTTGCATCAGAATTCTTGTACTTTTTAACGGCTTCGGCTAACGTTTTAATGGTCGCAGCAGGTGCTTTTTGAATGAACAGATCACCTTGATTGCCGTGTTTGAATGCAAAGATTACCAAATCGACTGCATCACCTAGGGTCATCATGAAGCGAGTCATATGTGGATTAGTAATTGTAAGTGGCTTGCCCTCAGAGATTAATTGATAGAACAAAGGAATCACTGAGCCACGAGAACCCATTACGTTGCCGTATCTGGTCAAACAAATAGTTGTTTTTGCACCTGCTCCTAATTGCCTAGCTTTGGCAACAATTATTTTTTCCATCATCGCCTTGCTGGTACCCATCGCGTTAATTGGATATGCAGCTTTGTCGGTACTTAGACAAATAATCTTTTTAACACCATTCTCTACCGCAGACGTTAAAACGTTATTAGTGCCAAGGACATTAGTCTTTACAGCTTCAAGTGGGAAAAACTCACACGATGGTACTTGTTTTAATGCGGCGGCATGAAATATATAATCTACGTCTTGCATGACCACGTCCAGAGTACTTATATCCCTGACGTCGCCAATATAGAATTTAAGTTTTGGATTATTATATTTTTTCCGCATGTCATCTTGCTTTTTTTCGTCACGCGAGAATATACGAATTTCTTTGATGTCTGTATGCAAGAAACCTTTTAGCACTTCGTTCCCAAACGACCCCGTACCACCAGTTATTAGTAAAACTTTATCTTTAAACATTCCAACTCCTCCTTTGATTATACTTTATTACCCAGGCTCGCGTTCTCTGTCATCTGGTTCAGCTCGTTATACCTATTTATTGCGTCAGTTGGATCGCCAATAAAGTCAATTTTCCCATAGTTTAATAAAGCTACGCGGTTACAGAACTGGGCCACCATAGGCATAGCGTGGGTCACTAAAACTATTGTTTTACCCTTAGATTTATAATCTTCAAATTGCTTTAAGCATTTTTCCTGAAAATTCGCATCTCCTACTGCCAGTACTTCATCAAACATTAATATATCGTTTTCAGCCTTTATCGCAATAGAAAAAGCTAGCCGGACCTGCATGCCGGATGAATAATTTTTCAGCTTTTGATCCATAAAAGGCTCTATTTCAGCGAATGCAACAATTTCATCGTACATAGAATCCATCTGTTTATGGTTAAAACCGAGCAATGCACCGTTCAGATATACATTGTCACGTCCCGTTAATTCCGGGTTAAAGCCAACACCTAACTCAATAAATGGCGTTAACTCACCATTTATTTCAATATGGCCGGCAGTTGGTGTGTAAACACCGGCTATAAGTTTAAGCAATGTGCTTTTACCACTGCCGTTGCGGCCGACAATTCCGAAAAAGTCCCCCTTATTTATATCTAGACTTATCCCGTCTAAAACTTTTTGGGTAACTTTTTTATTTTTCTTTACTATATTAACCACTGTTTGTTTAAATGAAGTGTTTTTATGTTGAGGCAAAATAAAATCTTTATGAAGATTATGGACCGAGATTGCAACTTCTTTGTTATCTGCCATTTATATATCCTCCGCAAAATATTTTGAACGACGCTTGAAATATACCCCGCCTATAACTGAAATAACAATAACTATTACGAATGGTATTACCACTTTCCATGAATGAACCGTTGACCAAAGCGTGGTAGTCGTGTCCGTAACAACTACGTATCGTGCATCCTGAATTATTTGCGCCATAGGATTAATAAAAAACCATTTTACATACTGCTGTGGAACATTCGTTAAAGGATAGAGGATTGGCGTTGCATAAAAACCAGCCTGCAGGCATATTTCCCAAATATAGGTTATGTCACGAAACTTAACAAAAAGTGCCGAAAGCAAGAACGACAGACCCTGAGCAAAAACAAACAATTCGATAATAATGGGAATAATCAGGAACCAACTTAAGGTTGGCTCTACGCCATTAAACAATGCAAAGATAAATACTACGATTAAACTGAGGCCTAGATTTACTAACGCCGACAAAGAGCTTGATATAACAATCAGATACCTAGGTATTCTAATTTTTCGAATCATATCACCCCTTGCAACAACAGAACCGGCGCCGATTATAGTTGATTCAACAAAGAAATTCCAAAGAACAATACCCATTAATAGATAGACTGAATAGTGTGGGACACCCTTACCAAGTGGGATAATGTATGTAAACACAACATACAGAATTGCAAATAGGAATAACGGCTTTAAAAGAGACCACAGGTACCCTAGAAATGAATTCTGATATCTAATCTTGAAGTCAGTTACGACCATCTCGCGCAAAATCGCGCGATTGCGTGAATTTAGGTATTTCATCTTGATATATTATACCAGCAATATTATTTTGATGCAGTAACTATGCCGTGGTTATTTTTCATAAAAGATGAAAAAGCCAATGACAACGCAGTCCTGGGTACGGTATGGTTAAGTATTTTTTTGTTATTCGAAAATTGTTTGTAATTTACCCTGTGTAATCTTGCCGGATGAGCATAGCTTTTTATATTTTTAAAACCGGAATTTTTTAGTGCTTTTTTAGATAGCTTTGGTGGCATGTCTCTTTCGGTGACACTATATATTTTTTTTGCCTCTATTGACGATACGCTTTTACTATGTCCTGTCCCGGGCTCGCATATTATTATCATTCCGCCCGGTTTTAAAATACTATAAACCGATTTTAGGGTTTCACTCTCGTCATCTGTGTGGTGGAGTGAATCTGAAAATATAGCAACGTCAAATTTATCCCGGAACTTCATTTTATCAAAATCACTACAAACAAAAGTCAAGTTTTCTCTTTTAAAAAAACCATTAGCAGCGTCGATTGCCGGTTTCGAGATATCAATCCCCGTCACCTTGTGGCCAGCCAGTGCATAAAAGTTGCTTGTCCAGCCAGACCCGCAACCCAAATCAGCAACTTCAACCGGTGTTTTCGGCATTAACGAAAAGATTGCAGCCATATCACTCAAAAGCGAACCAAGATTCTCTGGATCAGAAAACGGTTTATTCAAAGTGAAATCAACACCAGTTTGCCCAATTTTACTGAAATATAACTTCTCATCTTTTTTTGTCATGACTATTATTCAAGCGTAGCATCTAGGGACAAATACATCAATTCAGTCTGATTTATTTTATCTCTGTTACTGATGTATACTTGTTATTAGTATATGAGCAAAAGAAAAGTTATTATTATTCGAAACGCCAAGAGTTATGATTTTGGTGGTGGTGAAAGATATCCTGTGTTTTTAGGTGAAGTTCTGCAAAAGAATGATTTTTACCCAGTAATCGTTAGCCAACACCCCAGGTTACTAGATTTCGCCCATAGTCGTTCCGTAAAGACCGTCAAGGGTTGGTGGTGGTCCAACCAGAACTGGAGCGGTCCAAGAATTATATTGTTCCCTATTTATTTTTTATGGCAAATCGCATTATTTTTTTGGTACTTGCACCTATTCATCAGGATGAAACCCGACATCATTCATATTCAAAGCAAGGATGATTTTATCGCGGCAACCTGGGCCGGAAGAATTCTGGGTAAAAAAGTTGTCTGGACCGACCATGCCGATTTAAAACATATCTGGAAAAATATTGGAATTTGGTATAAAAATCCGGTTGGAAAACTAGTTCACTGGTCGGCACGATTTGCCAATACGATCACGCCCATCAGTAACAGCGAGTTGTCTTTGATTAGCGCCAATCTAAGAGTAAAAGACCCAATAAGAAAAAAGATGGAGGTCGTTTATAACGGCGTGAACGATGATGCGACAGATTACCCCGAAAAAAGCAGCAAGAATTTTACTTATTGCGTAGTCAGTCGTCTGGTAACGGATAAGGGAATTGGTGAAGCTATTGAGGCATTTAGCCGCCTGGCGATGGACTATCCAGATGACCAATTACTAGTGATTGGAGATGGCCCTGAGTCCAAGAAGTTCGAATCACTAGCAATTAAAGCTTCGAACATCAAACTTCTTGGTTATCAAAAAGACCCTCTCGAATATATTGCAAAGTGTGATGTGTTTGTACATCCGGCCTACCATGAAGGTTTCGGCATATCGTTAGTTGAAGCCGGCATGCTGAGCAAACCAATAATTGCATCCGCGGTCGGAGGGATTGTCGAAATCGTTACGGACCACGAAACTGGTTTATTAGTCAAAGAGAAGGATGTTGATTCTCTACAAAATGCGATGAAATTGCTACGCGATAACAAGACCCTGCGAGACAAGCTCGGAAAGGCAGCCCGCAATCAATACAAGAAAAGGTTTCAGTTTGATCAAATTGTAAAAGAAAAGTTTATTCCTATATACGAGGATGATAAAAAATGAAAATTCGAGTTGAAGTCAGCAGTCTAGCCAGCAAAAATATGTCGGGTGTTGCCAGTTATACAAAAATGCTGGTCGAGGCATTGGATGAAAACCCCAATATCGTAACTTTCGCATCCTATTTCGATTTTTTTAATCGTCAACCGGAACCAAAAATTAAGTTAAAGCAAACTCTTGAAAAAAATAGCTTGGTTCCCCTTCGCGTATATGCTAAATCACAAAGTTATAATTTTGCGCCACCGTTTGATGTTTTATTGCCAAGGGTTGATTTAACCATTTTCCCGAACTTTGCGACTTGGCCAACAATTAAATCTAAATTGCGCGCCACTGTAATTCATGACCTGACCTATATGTATTATCCTGACGCTGTAGAAATAAATAACCTTCCGCACCTGCAACGCGTCGTCCCCCGCTCGGTTAAGCAAGCAGATATAATAATTACTCCGTCTGAAGCCGTCAAAGCCGAAATCGTCAAAGAATTTTCGGTTTCACCCGATAAATGCATAGTCACGACCATACCGCCTGATTCAAAATACCTGCGAAAAAATAATAACGAAATCCATAAAAAATACGGAATCCCTACCGAAAAATTTATATATTTTGTCGGCACATTGGAGCCACGCAAGGATTTGCCAACGCTGATTGAAGCCTACCGCAAACTCCCCAACTCCATTAAGGACGAATGTTGTTTAGTGCTGGCCGGTGGTAACGGCTGGAAAACTGAAAAAAGCCGAAAAGCAATCGATGACGCCAAAGAAGCTGGTGAAAATGTTATCCATGTCGGTTTTATTGATGGTGATGACGGCCCAGCGTTCTTCCAACAAGCCAGCCTTTATGTAATGCCTTCAACATACGAAGGCTTCGGGATTCCAGTCCTAGAGGCAATGGCCAGTGGTTGCCCGGTTATTGCGTCCGATATCCCAGTTTTACGCGAGGTTGCAGGAGATGCAGCACTATTTGCCAAAGTTGGGGATAGTGACAGTTTTTGCGGAGCAATCAAAAAGTTAATAGGTAATCACGATTTGCAAAAAGAATTAGTCGAAAAAGGCAAAAAGCGGTTAAATAACTTCTCGCCCGCTAAAAACGCCGAGATAATATTTAACAAAGTCGAAACTTTATTAAAAAGTTAGCTTGCCGCTGTTAATGTTATACTAGTACTGATGAAAAAAATTAGCATATTGATCCCCGCTTATAACGAGCAAGAAGTTTTAGAACACCTTTACCAACGTATCGGTAAACTAGCTAATGACAATAAATCGTATGAATTCGAGTTTTTGTTCGCCGATGACGGTAGCCGAGATAAAACCCTAGAGATAATCAAAGATTACGCCAAAAAAGACGACCGTGTTAAATATGTCAGTCTATCGCGTAATTTCGGCAAAGAAATCGGTATGATTGCCGGCCTAGACCACGTGACGGGTGATGCGACTGTAATTATTGATGCCGATTTGCAAGATCCGCCAGAACTGATTCCAAAAATGATTAAATTCTGGGAAGAGGGATATGATGACGTTTACGCGAAACGAAGCAGCCGCGAAGGTGAAACTTGGATAAAAATTGTGACCGCCAACACCTATTATTGGTTATTAAACAAAATGACCCAGGGGCAATTGATTAAAATCCCCCGAAATACCGGCGATTTTAGACTACTGGACAAACGTTGTGTCGAAGCCTTAAAACAACTGCGCGAATCCGAACGCTATACCAAAGGCATGTTCAGCTGGATAGGATATAAAAAGAAGGAAATTACCTACGACCGCGACCCACGCGCTGCTGGTGAAATTAAGCAAAACTACCGAAAACTAATTAACCTAGCAATCGATGGGATTACTTCGTTTTCCACGACACCACTGCGAATTTCTTCTTTTATTGGAGTAATTGTATCGGCCGCCGCTTTTATTTACCTGATTGTCGTAATCTTTAAAGCTGCCCTATTTGGCGATACCGTTGCCGGCTATCCGTCATTAATGGCAGTCGTATTATTCTTGGGCGGCGTTCAGCTGTTGTCCTTAGGCGTCATAGGTGAATATATCGGACGCATTTTCAAAGAGGTAAAACAGCGCCCGCTTTATTATGTCGAGGAAAGTAACGTTGAAAAACCTAATAAAAAAGTACGCTGAACAAATCCGTTTTGTCACGGTCGGCCTAGGTGCTACGGTTATTGATTGGGGAATTTTATTTGTGTTGGTTGTATTCGGAGGTTTTCCTAATATTCCAAGCAACTTTGTTTCGACGTCTGTCGCGATGGTTTTTAGTTTTTTCACCAATAAATCGTATACTTTCAAAGCCAAAAATATAACCGGTAAGCATGTAGTTTATTTTATAATTATCACAGTAATCGGCATGTGGGTAATCCAGCCAGTAATCATTGAAGGGGTAAATTTACTACTGGGCCCATGGTTTACCAACAGCGCTCCAGTTGTGTGGCTGGGTGATTTGCTGGGTTCGTGGTTTAAGGCGAACTATTTGGTATTATTTCTAGGTAAGGGCCTGGCAACCGCCGCATCACTGACTTGGAATTATTTAATGTATCGCAACTTTGTCTTTGTTAAGTCAAAAGCATAAACATTTAATCGACAGTGTGTATAAAAGATGCTATTATATATGCATAGATTCATGTAGATAGGAGGTTTCATGGCACTGACTGGTCAAGGCGAAAGAGGTGAAAAGGCAGAATTAACTCCAGTTGAGTTATTAGAAAAAGACTTAAGAGATAATTATGAGTCGAACTTTCTAGAACCCGGGGTTGTTTATGAATTCCCCCGTCCGCGAAATCCTGGTCAGACTATGGGTTCCGAATGCGATCTTCAAACTGGCGTATCCCAGGAGTTAGAGCTAGTCATAAAAGCCGGTAAAGAATTTTACTTTTTAGTCGACACGTCGACCAGATTTAATAAATCGGAACAATTGAAGAGACCTGAATACGTTAGGGGTACATTTCTTGCAAGATTCAACCCCGACAGTACAGCGCAGGTTGTTGATTATTCCGCAGGATGGGTTTTCGAAGGTACGACAACTCGTGCATTAAATGCAAAAATACGAAGAGAAGGATCAGACGTGTCAGTTGCTCAAGATGTTGAAGGCGTAGTTGGTATAGTTGATGAAGGATCGAAAAATTGGATAGAAATATTCAAACAAAAGACACCCGAGGAACACGACCCCGAAATTATTGCTGATGAATCAATAAAACCAAATACACTAAACCTTGGCGGAGGCTCGTCTTGGCAAATAGATTCACAGCAAGTTTTTGATAAAATGAAGTGGTCACTTAAAGGATAGTAGGCACCTTAACTGGCCCAAATGATATACTTGAATCAATGCGTCATATCGCGATAGATGCCAGAATTATCAACACATCGACAGGAATGTATGTCGAACGATTATTGCATTATCTGCAAAAAATAGACGAGGTTTCATATTACACAGTTTTGGTACCGGAAAAAGACAAAGATTTTTGGAAACCAACAAACGATAATTTTCATGTTAGGACTGTAAAATATGACAACTATTCGCTGTCGGAACAGATTGGTTTCAAGTTTTTCTTAGACGAATTACACCCGGATTTAGTACATTTTTGTATGCCTCAACAACCGATTTTGTATAAGGGCGCCCATGTGACGACTTTTCATGATTTGTCGCTGTTAAAAACTTATAATTCCGATAAAAACTGGTTAATTTTTCACTTCAAACAGGTTATTGGCAGGTTCGTTTTCAGGCGCGTATTAAAAACCAGCAGGTTTATAATAACACCGAGTAAATTCACGAAAAACGAACTGTTAGCGTTCGATAAAAAGTTGTCGCCAGACAAAATCGCAATTACACCCGAATCAGCCGATATTTTCGTAAGTGAAGTCGTACCCTATCAGCACCCATTCAATCGATATATTATGTATGTCGGTCAACAAAGCGATTATAAAAATATTAAAAGGCTAGGGGAAGCTCATCAGAAACTGCTGAAAAAATATCCTGATTTGGGATTAATATTAGTAGGCAAAATCAACGCCAGTGCCCAGATAAACAAAAAACATTTTGAAAGAAAAGGGTATAAAAATATCCACTTTACCGACTTTTTGCCAACCCCGCAACGCGACTGGTTGTATCAAAACACAGCGGCCTATGTTTTCCCGTCACTACTAGAGGGGTTTGGACTGCCCGGACTGGAAGCAATGGGTTATGGAGCGCCAGTAGTTAGCAGTAACGCAACTTGTCTGCCAGAGATCTATGACGATGCAGCACACTATTTCAACCCGTTGGATACGGACGACATGGCGCGGGCAATTGATGAAGTTATAAGTGGTGAAAACCTGCGCAAAAACCTAATCGCTGAAGGCTATAAACAAATCGCAAAATACTCGTGGGCACGTATGGCAAAACAAACTTACAGCGTGTATATCGACGCTATACGAAACTACATTAGACCTTGAGTTGGCGTTTGGAATTTGGCTATTAGAATATGGCAAATACTGTTCGAGCCAATAGCTAATAGCCAATAGCTACATTCCATTTGCTAGCTATGAGCCGGCTTGGGCAATTGTAAGCTTACGGTCAAATCCTTCGCCTTCGGAAAATGTCTGGATGTCGCCATATTCACTGGCAACTTTGTGGACAATGCGGCGGTCAGCGGCGTTCATATTAACCACCTTGGAGTCCCCGGTCTTTTTGACTTCTTCTATCCATTCACGGGCCTGGGCGGCAATACGATCGGCTCGTTGCTTTTTATAGTCGGCTATGTCGACATTAACACGCGTCAACAGCGCGTCTTTGCTGCGTAGGACCGTCGAGACAATGTATTGCAAACTGCGTAGCGTCTCGGCGTTACGGCCAATCAGCAGGCTGTTAAGCTCGTTTGACGGCACAGATAGTTCGATAACGTCCTCGTCGCAAGTTGATGACACTGTAATATTGGCACCGAAAAAAGATAGTAAATCTTCAAGATATTTTTGTGCGAATTGAACTGATTCTTCTTTGTTCATGGTTACCCTTTCTTTTTACCCTGCCAACTACCCTGGTCTTTGGCTTTGATACGAATTATTGTTGCCGGTTGAGCGTCTTTGGCGCGCGCTTTGGCGGTTGCCTTTTTGTGTACAGTTACTGGCGCTTCGTCTGCTATCTCAATCATTTCGTCGGTGTCTTCTTTGAGTACTCGGCTTTGTTGGAAAACTGCAACGATATTTGAAACTGTGTAATAAAGCGCAATTGCGCCCGGCAAGTTTATGATAATCAGGAACATCATGACCGGCAAGAATTTGGTCATTGATCCCATCATGATTGAATTCATCTCGCTTTTATCGGCTTCTTTGCCAGCGGAAGCTTCGGACATAATGTCGCGAAGTCGTTTTTTACTTTTGTTTTTAGGCGTAATTTGTTTGGCCATAATGTACTGCGTATAAGCTGCGCCGATTGCCAGAATCATCAAAACGATATTTATCGAGAATGGGTTGGTCGTTAGGGCTCGTCCCGTCATGCTGATAATCCCAAGTGAGGTTTCGTTAAAGTGTTCTGGGTGTGCAATCAAGTCTTGGACCGGAGCTAGGGCTTTTACGAACGCATAGGTGTATTGATCAATTTTGTCCCGATGCAAAGTGAAAATCTGAATCACCTGATAAAGAGCGATAAAAATAGGGACTTGAATCAATAGAATGCCAATTGAACGAAATGGACTGATGTCGTGCTTTTTGTAAAGCTCCATCATTTTGACGCCTTCAAGCTGTTTGTTGCCTTTGGTTTCCTTTTTTATCCTGGCAAGCTCCGGTTGCATCTTTTGCATAGCTTTGGTTTGGTGAAGTTGTTTTTTAACCAGTGGCCACATTGCCAGACGAACCAGAACTGTAAAAATAATTACGGCAACACCAAAATCGCCCCCAGGAATGATACTGTAAATGACAATTAACAGGTTAAATATTGGTTGAACAATTAAAAGTTGAAAAATATCCACAGGCGTAAAAACTCCAAACCGGCACTAGTATTATGCGTATATTATACCAGTTTATGGATTTTTTGGCGCTGTTTTCACAGCCTTTTTCTTGTCAATTATTCTGGCACCATCGAAAAGCTGGTCGATTTGCTCAGACATTTCGGTGGGTGATAAATTAATAAATTCACTGGAAGTTACGATAAATACAATGTCGTAAACTGCCTTTAGATTTGATAGGCGCAACCTAACTTGTTCATATACCCGCCTACGAATTCGGTTACGACGAACAGCGCTTTTCAATGTTTTTTTGCTGATGACTACCGCCGCCCTGGACGATTCACGATGTTTATTGGGTACAAATTTAAGAGTAACAAAGTGACTGCGGACCGCTTGGCCGTTTTTGTACACATAGTTTAGGCTGCTGTGGCCATGAAAGCGATTAATAAATGGAATCATCAGTACAAGTATAGCACTGGGGTTTAGGGGTTGGGAAATGAGAAATAGAATATGGAAGGTGGCTATTGGAATATGGCGTAAGGAATAAAAATTAGAAAATTGCTGGGTTAATCCAAACAAAAAAGCAGCTTTGCGCTGCTATTTATTGCTACTAGCTATATTCTAAATTCTAATAGCCAGATTAGGCGGTTAACTTTGCGCGACCCTTTACGCGACGTCGTTTGACGACGTTTCGTCCGGCTTTGGTCGAAATACGTGCACGAAATCCGTGAGTCTTGGCGCGGTGCCTTGTGTGTGGTTGGAATGTTCTTTTTGGCATATCTGTACTATTCTACCTAAAATCACCTCTTTTAGCAAGATAAGGCTTGAAATTTTACGGATTGGATTGTTTGGTATAGAAAGTTGTCCCCTAAAAACTGATGTTTTTCCACATATTTATTGGGGTAGTCGCCTGCTGTGTATAACCCCTACCCCTAATTCGTGGTGGTTTCTACACTACCGTCTGGGTTGTGGAAAACCCCAATGTTCGCTATAGTTATAAGTAATAAATCGTGTTGAGGAAGAGGGATGAAAATGCAAAATGCGGCGTTGTGGCAAAGTGTGCTTGGAGAAATCGAACTTTCGGTTTCACATGCTACTTTTACGACGTGGTTTAAAAACACTGAACTGCTAGACCAAAACGAAGCCGGCATCGTCATCTCCGTTCCAAATATTTTTGCTAAAAAACAATTCGAAGTTAAATTCAACGATCAGGTTCGTGGCGTTTTGTCTAAAAACGGCATTAACCCGAAACAAATCACCTACACCATCAACACGTCCGGCAAACACTCGCGTTCCAGCCGCGAAACAACCACCGCCACTACGCCGAATACTGATATTGACGGGTTACTGTCTGTTAATAATAAATCAAAAATCGGTCAAACTTCTGTTGGCAACCTAAACCCACGATATTCATTTGATAATTTCATCGTTGGTTCCAGTAATGACTTGGCATATACAGCAAGCCAAGCAGTTGCTGCTAATCCGGGAGTTAAATACAACCCGCTGTATTTGTATGGTGGTGTTGGTTTGGGTAAAACTCACCTTGCCCAGGCAATTGGTAATGAAATCATTAAAAAAGATCCAAAAATCCGGGTTTTATATATTAGTTCAGAAACTTTTGTTAGTGAATTTTTAGACCATATTCGGTTCAAGAAAAAGGGTTTTTCTGAAAAATACCGCAATGTCGATGTATTAATCGTTGATGACATGCAGTTTATCGCCGGCAAGGAAAAAACTCAGGAAGAATTCTTTCACACTTTTAATCACCTGCACCAAAACAATAAACAAATTATTATCAGTAGCGACAAACCACCTAAAAGCATTCCAACTCTAACTGAACGTTTGCGAAGCCGTTTTGAAATGGGTATGGCAATTGATATCCAAATGCCTGATTTTGAAACCCGATGTGCAATTTTAACCATTAAAGCTGCGCAATCCGGCGTAACCCTGAATCATGAAACCACTGAATATCTAGCAACCAACATAAAAACTAATATCCGTGAACTTGAAGGTGCATTAAATCAGTTGCTGGCTTATGCCGAAATGCGAGGGATTGAACCGGATATTTCGACTGCTGAAGGACTACTGGGGAACATTCGCCATTCGCGACCACAACACCTGTCCAGCAAACAGATTATTGATAAGACCGCCAAACATTTCCAATTAGAACTAGACGAGATTTGCGGCGAAAAACGAGATAAATACATTGTTGTCCCTAGGCAAATTGCAATGTACCTACTGCGAAGCGAATTACACCTGAGTTTTCCAAAAATCGCACGTGAATTGGGGCGAAAAGATCACACCACAGCAATCCACTCGATTGAGAAAATTGAAAAAGCTATCAAATTAGATTTTCTTATTCGCGAACAAGTAGCTTCAATAAGGGAGAAATTGTATGCCTAATATTGTATTCAACCCATGGGTAAAAATTGTGAACAACCTGCGCAAACAAGAGGGTAAATCATGCGATTACCCATCCCCAATAACTTTACATAAACAATATAAATATGTTATTCGGATAGTAAAAGTTGTGTGTATTGGACAGTCTTTACCACAACCTTCCACAGCCGAAAACACACCCAATTTACACGGAATTAATCTGTTGAATAAAAGTTTTACCCATTATCCACAAGACCTATTAATAAACCTAAAAAATGAAATTTAAAGAAAGGTAATAATAATGGAACTAACCGTCACCCAAGAAAATCTAAATCGCGCACTATCTGCCGTTGGCCGTGTTGCAAGTACAAAAACCCAATTACCAATACTGAGTAATATCCTTCTTCGAACAGACGGTAACCGCTTACTTGTAGCCGCAACAAATTTGGAGATCGCATCAACTCAATATATCGGTGCAAAAGTTGTAAAACAGGGTGCAATTACAATTCCAGCAAAACTAATGACAGAATTTATAGCTAGTTTACCCAAAGAATCAATCGAACTTAAAGTGGTAAATGACAACCTTCATATAAAAAGCGGAACTTATACATCAACAATCAACGGGTTTATTGCCGATGAATTTCCTGAACTTCCAACAATCAATGAATCATCATCGATCCAATACAGCATTAAAACCGACGACTTTAAACACGCTGTTTCACAAACAATTATTAACACCAGCAACGACTCAACCCGTCCAATTTTAACAGGGGTGTATTGGAATTCATTTGAAGGACAATTGTTCTTAGCCGCGACTGACGGTTATCGTTTGTCAGAACGACGCCTGGTTGAAACCAAAAGCGAAGTATCGGCAATTATCCCAACCCAAACATTGTCTGAAGTTATGCGAAACATTACCGACGATTCCAGTGAAATCGATATTTTATTCGATGACACACAAGTAAGGTTCAGGATTAACGACGCTGAAATTATCAGCCGTTTGATTGACGGTAATTTCCCAAATTATCGCCAACTGGTACCAAAGTCATCTGAAACAACCGTAAGTCTGAATAAAAACGATTTTATTCGAATAACTAAAATCGCCGGTTTGTTTGCCAGGGAATCCGGTGGAAGTGTAACGATAACAGCCGACAAAGAAAAGAATGCCCTATCGGTTCATTCAATCGCGTCACAATTTGGCGAAAACAATTCAGAAACAAGTGCAAAAGTTACCAGCGACGGCCACATTACATTAAATTCACGATACCTAAGCGAAGCGCTGTCGGTAATTGACGGCGACGAAGTTGAATTTCGGTTCAGTGGTAAAATCGCACCATGCGTACTGAAGTCGACTAAACCCGACACAGATTATTACCATATTATTATGCCTTTAAAGAGTTAATTATAACTTGTCATGACGGTGGTAAAAAAACTATCTGTAGAGAATATTCGTTCGCACGATAAGTTTAAAATTACGCTTTCACCCACCGTTACGGTAATCGTTGGGAATAATGGCAGTGGAAAAACGTCGATAATCGAGGCAATTTATGTTGCGCTTCAAGGCACATCGTTTAAAGGAACCGACAATGACATTCTTCGTTACGATTCGCCTTGGTGGCGTATAGATATTGAATTTGATAATTTTATCAAAAGAACGATAACCTATAATCCTGAATTAACCGCGGGTCGGAAAAAGATAGTTGTTGGTGATAAAACCATGTATCGACTACCCGCAAAACTCAGACACCCGGTTGTTTTATTCGAACCGGACGATTTGAGGTTGTTGCACGGCTCGCCAACCCGCAGGCGTCAATTTATCGATCGTTTTATCAGCCAGTTGGACCCAATGTACCAAAGCGCCATTCATAAATACGAGCGAGCCTTGAAACAACGTAACAATTTACTAAAAAAACACAGCGTCGGCCAAAATGAATTATTTGTGTGGGATATTGCGATTAGTGAATACGGCGCATATATTATTGAAAAAAGAATTGCATTTATTGAGCAAATAAACAGTAAGTTAAACGACCAGTACAATTTAATCGCAATGTCGCACAATATTGCATCAGTCCACTATTCGAATACGTATATTGGCGATATTAAACAAAAACTATTAAACGACCTGCACAGCCATATAGAGCGAGACAAAGCTTTGGGCTTTACCAGCACCGGACCACATCGACACGATGTCATATTCAAGTTTAATAACTACTCTGCCCTAGACGTCGCCTCGCGGGGCGAGGTTCGAACTATAGTCCTGGCGATCAAATTTATGGAAGTTGAAATCATCGAGCAAATTACCAACACAAAACCAATCATCCTACTGGACGATGTGTTTAGCGAACTGGATGCATCGCGCCGTCAAGCCATAACAAAATATCTTAAAAATTATCAAACAATTATTACTACAACCGATGCCGACGTGGTGATAAAGGGTTTCAAGAAAAGCGCAAACCTGGTCAATCTTAATTAATTTTTACGCAGTATCCGTGATCAATTTTCGTGCAACCATCAATAGAACTGAATATACCAAACTTGTTTGCCCCAGTTATTACGCCCTTGGGTATATCGGGGTAATTATCAAATGCCAGAACTGTACGCTTTGCCACAACATCCCAGTTGTTATCACTTTTCTTTAACACAACTCGTAACATATCCAATGTATTATTATCATTTGGCGGCATCAGTAGTGTAGGGTCGCTGTTGGCTGGTGGTGGCAAGAAGAAATCTTTCGGGACTAGTTTGGCACTATACCACTCACCCTCTAAATATAGTTTATCATCGACGATTCTGTAACTAGTATCGCTGCCAATAAAAGTAAAAATGGTCTGGTGAATTATGGATTTATCGTCAGATAGTAATTGGTTAAGTTTTTTATCCGTATAGCTTAATTCCGGAGTCGTAATAGTTAGGGGCTTGTTAATCAATATTTTTTCCGTTTGATCTTGGTATTCGCCACCCTTACCATACTTGACTAAATAGTATCCACTTTGCACGCTTATTTCAATGCGAGAACCGGTTGTCTTTACAGTCTTTGCATTGGAGCCATCCTTATTAACACTACTGAGAGTTATTGTTGACCCAGGTGTCGGGTTTAGGGTAACTTTTTCCAGTGAGGCCAAATAATTCCAAATAAGCATACACGCCAGGATAACCAAAAGTGCTAATACGGCAAAAATAACCATTTTGGGCACACGTATTCCTTTAATTCCCATTGCTGCCTCCATTGTTATTATTAACCGTGTCAAAAACTATCTCATAATCAGATACATCAAAGCCCCTGTCATTTAAATCCCTTAATGCATATTGTCTTCCGGCCGGAGTCGCGGCGTTTATGTATATTGCAAATTTAGAAGGGTCAGTAGGATATTTTACCGATGTTCCGTAAGTTATTACGTATAATGGCGAAACGTCAATCGGGAGTGCCTTGATAATTGGCGATTGTTGTTTTATTGCTCGATTTATGGCGTCAGTTTGAGGTATTTCCAAATCTCCAACTTTTACAAAATCTGACGAGTGGTTTATCAAATAAGTATTGCCCTCGCTGCTATTTGGTACAAGCGCTATCGGGACTATATTTGAGTCATTTTTGCTAACGACGAACTGCAGGGTCTTACTGGCAAAGCCAGACCGGCTAACTTTTATTGTATGGGTACCCAAAGTCAGCATACTATCGCCTGCATTTACGTGCGAATTATTGTCCAGAATTAATTCAGAATCTGTTGGGGCTACGATGATACTGACACTGGCTTTGCCTGCATAATATGTGTATAGCAAAGCTATTACAATTAATACGACAAAGAATCCGGCCGAGCCAAGTAGTATGATTTTTCTTCTGCTATCCATCATTTAATCCCCCAGTTTGTCATTATTTCCAAATCCCCCACAGGGTTACCACGCTACCTTGGCCAGTCAAAAACTCTGGTGTAAACGGCCCTTCGCGTGATTCTGTTGTAGCGGTATAATTACCGTTCGGTCGGGCTGGGTCTGCCACATAAAACTTACTGCCGTCAGCTGTCATAGCCCTAATAACCATTAAGTGCCCACCGGTAGTAAAGTATCCAGCATTAGCTCCCATAATAACTAAACCGCCCTTTTGAAGTATATCTCTAACTGCATCGAAATTCATTCCAAGATCCCTATCTTTTAGCCCATAATCAGAAGCGGCTTTATGGAATAAAGCGTGGGACGTCCCTCCGGGGACATGGTAAACTCCGTATTTTACTGCCATTTTATCCGGTGCTATCGATTTGTTGCCGGTTAAAGTGGCTAGAATCATCGTAGTAGAAGTCAGTCCACATCCTGATTCACATATGGAACCACTGCCCCCATAGCTATTGCCGGCCCATTTAGGGTTACATTGGGCGTAATAAACCATTGCGTTTGGACCAGTCTTTTCCCAGCCGTATTGACCGGCGCTATTGGTTGAACCAGAACTACATTCTTGCGTTGTAGAGCCGGTGCCGGCATAGTTTTTTAACTTTTTATACCAATCTCCAGCATATTGTTGCCTTTGTGTATTGCCAGCTCCGCCAGATCTTTCGTATGCAGCCTCAAAAAGAACTGCGGCACTTTCTGCAGTTGAAGCTGCATTAAGGTCTTTTACTAATGTATGGACAAACGGTTCTTGTGAAGAACCCGGCTGCATTTCTTTCCACAATAATTCTATTTGGGTATTTAAATCTGAGTCCTTGACCCCATTTTTTACTGCCATTGTATGCAAGTCATCCTGTCTGCCGCCCAACCACTGGGCGAGTCCGTATGCATGACCCGGTGTTACGCTGTCGCTTGGTGAGCCCCCATTAACAGTATTTGGGTAAATCCCAGATTCAAGTTGCAGATTACCCAGGACACCAGCGGCTCCTGTTGCCGAAAGCCCCTTACCAGTAAGAAAATTCCACACCGTTGCGGCGTTTTGGGCTTGTCTTGATCCCTTGACGGGCGCTCCGCCGCCGGAACCGGTACTGCTGGTATCGCTAGGACAACAGCCGGCAGCGTCCGTACTAGTAGTACCAGCAGCGTTAGCGGCGTCACTGCCACTAAGGAAATCCCATTGTAAATCACCTACGCCAGCTTGGCCGGGAACGCCTAAATATTTAGCAAGTTTCACACTCAAATCCAGCCACCTGCCATTACCCGCCGCACCAGGACCGACGTCTAGCCAAGCTCCTATAGCATATTTATTGCCTTTTTTAAAAATTAACTTATCTCTTGGATTAAACTTTCCCGATTTGACAGCGTCTTTTAATACTTTTGGCGTGTTAGGGTTGGCGCCGACGTCAGGATAGTCTTTCGGCAAAATTGCGAAATAAAAGACATTCTCGTCATTCATGGTGACGGAATTTTCACCAAAGCTAGTAGGCTGGCTATCGTTTGTTCCTCCGAATAAGGATGCTATACCGGTTTTCCAAGTATGACCCTGGCCGGCAGTGGCTGGACCGGTGCCATACTTTGGGTCCCCGCCTGTCGTAGTGTCAGTACCGCCCGCTCCCGGACTGCCAGCGCCGGATGCTGTTGCACTATTACCAGTCCCACCACTGGTGTAATTACCAAGACTTTTCATTATATTACTAACATATTTATCAACAGTAGAACCACTGGGATGTACATGGTCATTAGCATCCATTAGTGATGGGTTGGAGACAACTTCATTATGCCAGTCTATAACCGAATAGTGATAGGTGTCTTTGAGACTATTAATATCCGGGTTGTCTTTATTCATGGCATCTATATAGCTCTGTTCAGCTTTTGCTCCTTGTCTTGTCCCCACCCCAACATTGACCCAGAAAATTCTAGCGCTGGAATTGGCGTCTTTGATAATTTTCATTAATTTTGGAATATCGCTTTTATAGTCACCGCCATTGGTGCCAAGCACAATCAAAATCGTACCTGCAGCTGCAATTTTTGCTTTATCGGTTGTTGCACCTTGCAGGGCCGTAGTTCCTGAGCCCGGTGTAATTATTGCCCTTCCAACCACAGCATTAAAATCCGCTTTTGAATAACCCGCCTTTTTTAATTCGCTAGTTAATTTGCTTTGTGTGGCCGCTAAAATAGAATCACCCAAGGCATAGACATTACCATTTGATGCACCTATTGTTGCTGTGTTTGGCGTCGAGCCGCCGCAGGCGTTAGGGTCATGAAACAGTATGTCGTTTGCACTGTAAAAAGAGTAGTCGACGGGAACTGCGAATACCTTTAATGGCATAATGGCAGAAATAACCATCACTGACGTGCAAATACATAAAATAATTTTAGATAAATATTTTTTCATTGATTTGCTCAAACTATTCCACCCATATCCCTATGTCATTAGCAATAAATGATCCATCGGGGTTTGTTTTGATGATAATCCAGTAGGTTTGAAGTTCGGTGTTGATGAGTTTTGTTGCATCTGAATAATTAGCCACTTTAGCCCCCACTATAAGGAACGGATAAGTTCCCTCGGCTGTTTTTGACAAACTAACAGATGTAACCTTTGCTCTGGTTTTGGCTATACCCGTATCTGGGTTTTGAATATCCAGTACTCGGTTGAATACAGGACTATCTGGGGCAAAATAAGGGATAAGGCGGTTTTTGCGAGAATTATACGATTCCAACGGGTCCTGGGTTGCGTAATTTTCTACAGCAGGGATTGCAATTTTCGCCATAGATTCTAGGCCCTTTTCGATCTTGACGATGCCATTTGAAGTGTTCTTAGTCGTAGTTACTTGTTTTTGAGTGTTATGATGACTACTAAAAATCACTGCCCCAACGATAATAATTACTATTGCCGTGATTGATGCCGAAATTATAATAATTCTTTTTTTCATATTAATTACCACTCATTGACCAATGCCAAGCCTCCGCAGGGAAGTTAATGTATCCATAATCGGCAGCATGTGCCGTTAACCAATTCCAGGCCGCATTACCGACACTGATATTATGGAGATCAGACGCCGTGCCCTTTTCGTGATTTGAATTACCCGGGACGGCTGTTGGGGGACTACAAACCCCACCGTGACAATTTTGTGCGTATATAGCTTTTTGCTCTTCGTAGCTTCGGAAGCCACTGCCCGTTAGTGAGATACCATCTTTTTTAGCTGCATTTATCATATCAATTGCCTTTTGCGATATTATTGACGCGACTTCACCAATGGCCGTTTGGCACAGCCGAATGGTAAATTTTCGTACCGGATGATGGTATGTCCCCTTGTCGGTTGTGCCACTGGCGCACTGTACGCTTGAATAGTCCACACCATCTTTTAGCGTCCAACCCTTCCCTGAAGAGACCACATTATCAGGACGGTCGGTCCCGCTTGGCGCGGTTGTCCCACCGGTGGTTGTACTGGGGTCCGTCGTCGTGTTGGATGCCATCTCTTCTCCGTCCAGACCAGTTTGAACTCGTTGATCTATGTAGTGGATATAGTAATTATTATTAGGCGTACCCTTATAGTCTTTACCGAAGATACATGCAGACCCATCGGGTTCTGTATTGCCAGAACCGGTGTCCCCAAGTGGAGTGGCGCGATCAGTACACTCCGCAACGAATGATTCATAATCACTCCCCGACATCGGGTCTCCAGTATCGGGGTCTATCTGGCCACTATTAATTAAAGTGCTTGCTACGTCAATTGGGTCGGCTTTTAGTGCTTCTGGGGGTATGCCGTAAGTAACATTACAATATGGGTCCGTGGCTAGTCCCAAAGCTTTATAATCATCGTCTTGGCACATTGTGTAATCACCAGTGCTTGTGGCATTGGCTGTTTGAGCTGTTAATGTGGCAAATGAACCCGTGGTGATGGAAGTTATTGAACTGAAAATTCCGGAAAGCGACGACATATTTGAAAGATAAGGCGTTAGCTGTCCGACAATCTTCCCCATGAATGTGTTACTGTTGCTGGGGTCGAGAGGACCGTATGCTAATTGATCTTCTTGTGCATATTGGGCGGCAATATCGCTTGATAAATTACTGTACGCCACAGCCTGGGACGGTGTTAGCGGAGCGTTCCCGCCGGTTTTTGCCGCCGTGCTCATAATACCAGATGACCCTGAGGTAATTGCATCACCGGCAGCCTCACCGACAGTAGTTTTATCGACCAATACACCGGCAACAATATCTTGTAATAGTGCTGGGGCATAAGACATCGCGACATTTAGCGCTATCCCCGCCGCAGCCTTAATAGCGTCCCACGCACCTATAGCGGGTTGGGCTCCGGGGATCAGGAATAAGGCTATACCACCGACCAATGAACCGACACTGACAATAGGATTATTTAAAACACCACAGGTCTTTTTTGGAGATCCGTGAAGAATTGAGTTTATTTTAGAGGTCATATTAATCAGGTCACCAGTTAACCCTCCTCCCGCCAAGAATTGAGAGGCCGTGTTGGACATCGTGCCCCTATGACCATAAGCCGCAAAATTATATCCAAAAGATGCGGTAGCGGACTTTCTAGATACGATATTTCCGCTTTTATTTTTCGAAATAAACTCGGTAGTTAATATTGTACCTAAATATGACACGTCCTTGGCCTTGGCGTCGCCAGATTTTATTTGGTCAGCTACATTTAGGAATATCATAGCGTAACGGGCTAGTTGTAGTGCTCGGACTGTTTTTGCGGCATAGCCGATTGCCTGGATAGTCCCATATACTGTGCAAGCGTTATCCATTAAACCTGTTACTTTAAGTGTGTTGACGGCGCTTTTCGCACCGGCGAGAACGGCTGGGGCGGCTTTGGCGGCGTTCTTTGCAGCGGTTTCTGCACCAGACGCCAATTCGTTGGCCGCCGCAGCGGCAATATTTTTCTTTTTTATTGCATCTATTTCATCTTGAGTATATGGATTACCAGTGTCAGGGTTCGTTTCACCCGAGTTAGGAACGCGCTCGGTTGCTGCCGCGTCCGTTGCTGCCGGGTTTTTTGTATCCTCCTGTATGCTCTTCAGTCGTTCATCATCAGTATTCCCGTCAATATTAGCGGCTTTCTTCGAAATGCCCAGTTTAGCGGCTGCTTTGGCCCAGATAGCGTCCGCAAAACCTGCAAATTTTGGGTTATAGGCCAACTTGACGGCAGACCTGAATTCGGGATTTTTCCCTATTTCTTTAGAAAAATTCTTTGCAGAAATAGATTTTCCCTGAAATTTGAAGCTTTTTGGCCTTACTCTGCCGAGCAAGGTTTTATCTCCATCTGAAACAACATGGATTCCGGCTTTTTCAAACTTTGCAACCTGTTTTTCGGACATCGTGCTGTACTTGCATAATATACTTGCAGGTGTGGTGCATAAGCCCTTGGTTGTTCCCATTTTCTTGGAGAGAAGTTTGGTATTTCTAACATCCATACTAGCCAGTTGGCTATTGAATTTATTGACCATTACTTCTTTGAATTGAACTATCAATAAACTGGGGGACAACAGCGAGACGATGCCGATACTGCCACCAACAAGAGTGATGATAATTGCGACGAGGGGCCCTTTCTTTTTTAAAGAAGTGATTTTGATTTTTGCATTAGTGGGGCCGGTGTGGTTGCTTATGGCACTATTTGATTTATTGCCGGAAGTGCTTGAAGTATTTCTTCCTCTGCCACCGCTACCAGTACCCGTAACGTTATTACTCCAATTTCCTTTGGGATTTTCTTCGGCATTTTTAACGCTATCGGTATTTGAATCACTCGCAGTGCCGGTTTGCTCAGCCTGTTTAAGGTGGTCAAACTCAGGTGCCAAGTTGTGGTCGTATTCATCTTGAATTGGATTTTTGTTTTTTGGTTGCATTGATGTCCTACATTACTTTAAACGCTTGACCCGGGGTTAATATAACTACTGGCGCTGGGCCCGCTGCTTGGTTGAGCAGGTTGTGTGCCTATCGGTTGGTCTACAATTTGGGGGTTGGTGTTGCTAATTTGTTTTTCGGTATCACTGGCGTCAATTTGGATGTGAACATGGCTTTGTCCGGCAAAGAATAACCCCTGTCCAATTGGGAAATTAGCCAAACGCTTCTTTTCCTCTTCTGTTAGTTTGAATACATTCGACATAACATCGACAGCACTAGGCGACTGTTTCAGCAGAATTGACATTGAACTATTTGCTACAATGGCACGTCCCATTTTACTGCTCATGAAATCTTCTACGTCCTGCGTGATAGTTGTCAGACCCAAATAATATTTTCGGGCTCGTTTTGCCAAGGAAAATAAAAAGTTTGCTGAATCGTCGTATTTCATCAATTCCCATGCTTCGTCAACGATTAGCATTCGTCGTTTTTTCTCGGCACGGATGATGTTCCAAATATGGCTGAGGATTATGTACATCGCGACTGGGCGCAGTTCGTCTTCTAGGTCGCGCGTATTGAATACGACTAGCGCATTATTAATTTCTGTATTTGACTGCTGGCTGAATATCCCAGCGAACGTGCCTGAGGTGTATTTTCGTAGGCGCTGTGCCAAACTTGGGCCACTGCCGCCCATATGCAAAAGCGTGTCGTACAAGTCGCTGATTGTTGGAGGTAGTGATTGATGTGTTAACGGATCGGCTGTAATGCCGACACGGGCGTAGGTATCGATTAATGCCTGGTCTAGATCGGCTTCTTCGGCTGGTGATAATGCGGAAGGCATTGGGACACCAGTTGTCGTTGGCTGGGTTGTGCCCAGCATCAGTTTTAATAAACCATGTAATGTAATTAAATTGGCGCGAAGAGCATTATCGGCCTCGTCCGTGTCGATTACCCCAGGTAAATCAAATGGATTAATCCTTGTGTTCGAGCTAAGACTTAGTCGGATATAGCTGCCGCCAACTGCATCGCACAATTTTTTGTACTCGTTTTCCGGGTCAATAATAATGACTTCGGTGCCTGTCATCATACTGCGCAAAGCTTCGAGTTTAACTGTAAAAGATTTTCCGGCGCCGGCTTTGGCAAATACTACCATGTTGGCGTTTTCTAAACTGAACCTGTCAAAGATGACCAGGCCATTATTATGCATGTTAATTCCGTAAAGTATACCCTTTTCTTGGGTCAAATCGGCGCTAGTGAAGGGGAAGCTGGTGCTGATTGCGCCAGTGTTCATATTGCGTCGAATTTGTAATTGGTCGGACATTTGCGGAATTGTGCTGTTTAAACCCTGTTCCTGTTGGCTGCTGGCAACTTTGCTGAAAACCATTTGCTGACCGAAAATTGTTTCGATTTTGTGTTGAACGAACCCCAATTCATCCAGGCTGTCAGCATATAACGTAACATAAAGCCCATATCGGAAGAATTTTTCTGCCCCGACTTGCAATTGATCGCGCAGTTCTTCGGCGTCACCAATGGCGGCTTCCAGGCCTGGGTCACGAACCCGGCCCTTTTCACTGTTGATTGACATTGATGCTTCTAGTTGAGTTACTTTTTTGCGCAAGTTTTTCAAAACAACTTGGCTTTCAACCGGATAGATGAACATGCTAACATCCAAAACCTCATCGATATTAATCAGCGAACTAAGCCAACCGGTGTAAATTTGTCGTGGGTATCCGTAAATATAAATTGTACGTCCGTATTTCGTACCTAGGCGGAAGTGTGACGAATGAATTTCGATACTACTGGGGGCGATTAAATCGCGAAGTGTCGTAACGCCCTTTAAAAAGGCTTGTTCGACTTCGACTTGTTCGCGTTCGCGTTGCTCGGCGGCAATTTCAGCTACGTCAGATTTTTTTCGTGCCATCATGACGTTTCCCCTGTTCCTGGCTGCGCAACCGGTGTATCGGTCGTAGCCTTTTTAGTATAAATCGATGTTACGCTGTCGAAATCGCCCAATGGCTCGCGTACTGCGGTATCCGGATTGTAAAAGTTATAATACAATTCACCAAGCTCCTTGGTGTTTAGCTGAACGCTTTGGATGCCCAACTGAAACAAGCCGGCCATGACTCCATCAACCCGATTTTTAATTTCAGTCTTGGCCTTCTCGTAAGTGACGGTATCAATTTTTGTAATAATATTTTTATTTCCGCCAAGTAGCCTGCCAAAGAATCCCTTGCCTTGTTCAACCAGGTTATTAACATCACCCTGCGGATAGTATGGGATTGCTATAAAAAAAGATTTGTCCATAATGTTCGCTTCTTGAGAAAGCATATCAATATAATCAATATAATCATCCATCAGAACGTTCAACAGCATGTTGTCTTGGTTGCGACGTATTTCGACAAGGCGTTCAATGTACGGACCGATATCGATTCGTTGTGACCTGATAAGTATTTGGATTGGATGATTAAGAGCATTTAGAAAGTTTTGATAACTGTATTCGACGCCTTCGCGTTCGGTACTACTCATCAGGTCGAAGTTAATCGATTTGCAGGCAACAACTGCTCGAAATGATCCATCAGACATAATTACCATATTGTCGCGGACCTCTGATAGCAACAGAGTGTTTTGGGTAGAGTTAGGGTTTTTTGGTTTTACCGGCGCAGGGGTATTAGTACCAGAGCCCTGGATAGCAGAATTACCTGCAGCTGGAGCGGCAGGCGGTTGGTCTGGTATTTGGTTGTTCGGTGGCATGTTTGTTGGTTCCCACTCCCCTTAGCGATTACTATCGAAGCTTGATGACTACTTCTTGTGCGTCTTGTTTTTTCTGAATTCTATCAGCTTCACGAGCAATAGCTGCGATTGTTAAATCGGTATTACTAGCGAGGTTTATTATACCAGCTGGCACCACCTTTGCGCTAGTGGTTGTTTTGGGCTTGGCCACTGGTTTTGATTGACCGATTGGTTCAATGACAGCTTGTTTTATATCGGGGTATGGGTTGTAGTTGAGCGGTGTGGCGACTGTTGGTTCAGGAGCTGTGGCGGGTTCGACGAGTGGTGCGCCACCAAAATAACTGGCAGGGCTCGGCATCGCCTGAGCTGGAGCTGGTTTTTGCACCTGAGGCATAGCTATTGGTTTTATTTCGGGCACAACTACCTTTTTATGCATGATGTCTACAGCCTCTTGGTGTAGGCGAACTTCGCTTCGTTTTAATTTATCAGATAGTGAAAGTGAAGTTGACGCATCAATATCCAATATATCTTCGACAGACTGCGCTTCAAAATATGCATCGCTCGTCATAGCACTATTTGGAGCCTGAACGCCGGGTCCGCGGATAGCCCAACCTTGGCTATCAACGATTTCGGCCAAATAACTAAATCGGCGTTCGGCCTCTGTCATAGATAAATCCTTGGTTCGGCTGTATTCGATGACTTTTGGTACTGTAATTTCAATAAGTGAATCAATACCGTCCGGATCCCATAGCCTTCGGTGTGGCTTCAGGAAAAACGATACCATCGCTGCCATGTAAATCTCCATGGGCTGGTCTTTGCGTAGTGGCAAGGCTAATGCACCAAAAAATACGACGATAGGCAACGGTAGGATTAACAGGGGAACAAATAATTGTGCCAAGCCCCACGCCATCATTATCGCCAAAGCGACGATTACCAGATAAATAAACTGGCGAAAACTGAACGGGCCGATTAATTTATCGTCAGCTTCAACATCTTGGGGGACTTTATATACCGCCATACTGCTTATAGTATAACAAACTTCTTAACACAATAACGACACTCTTGGGCTTACGTGCTGGTTCTGCCCTTTTTCTCTTTTTCTTTTAACTCTTCCACTAACGCGTTTCTATTGAATGCCTCCAGTATTTTATACATTTCGGTTCTCTTTTCGGGCGATACGTCCTTTGCGACCAGAGGGTCGGTCAATGCCGAGTTGATAGCATTAACTATGCTGGTCTCAACTACCCTGTCTGGGTCAGCATCTGATTCTTTCCCTGGATCAGTGAATGCGAACCTATCTCTAACGCCGGGTAATGTAAGGGTCTCAGACCAAATTCTCAACTCCTCTTGATCTGTTTCGGCAAATGATTCTGCTGCTAATTTGCCCTTTGCAAGTATCTCAAATGCTATAGACTGGAAAGGAGTAAGGTCTGGTAGTACTTCAACCGTAGAAGCAGGGCCGACGCCACCCGAAGACAGTCTTCCAACAATTCCACCGCGGATTGATTTCGGCTTTTTACCAGCAGATGCAATCCTAGCAAATGACTGTTCAAGTTTAAGCTTTGTTCTATGTTCTTCATCTGAAGTGTCCGGTAGTTTCGCTAGTCTGTTATAGATGGTAGAAATGGCGTCAGCGCTGCCGGTGTTAAATATTAACTGCATAGCTGCTTCTTGTTGTTCTTCCGTTGGCTCAGATCCTGGTGTCTCGGTTTCGACGCCTGTCACTGGGTCAGTTGCCTTTCTGCCTCTGAGTCTTCCACCGGTCGCGACTTTTAATAAATCGCTATATTGATCTGGAGTCTTGCCCCTGACGGTGGGGTCAGAGCTATATCCCTGGTCGGCAAATAATGTCATGGCTGCATTAACGTTGTCCTGCCTGAATTTTGCTAGCTCTGATGTGGCAGACGCCTGAACGCGGGCTACGCCGGCAGTTCCGGCAACCCCGGCTGCGCGTACAGCTGCGCTGCCAGGTGCGCTAGACGAAAGTAGTATATCAGCAATTTCTTGATTCTGAGCGGCAATTGCCTGTCCTGCTGCAGATGCTTCAATTTTCCGTTCAGATTTGTTTGTCACCAGATTAGCTCTAGTGGTATCATCAATACCTCCCAACGCTTCTACCTCTATTGGTGTGATATCGGGGTTATCAGGATTGATTTTTGTTGATGCGGTTTCGATTACTGACTTTGTGTGGGCCTCGGCATTTTCTAGGGATTCTGCGGAGCTTTTTGTTATTGCCCTAACCTGCAAAGTCGTAGGGTCTTCCTCGACGCGTTGCTTAGCCTTGTTTGCAGCTGTATCTGCGCGACCCTTAGAATGGTCAATATTCTTTCTAAGCTCGTCAAAACCTCTATTGTTCTCTAGACTCTCGTCTCTATGCTGTTCGGCAATCTTCTTTTCTCCTGCTGCTTCGTATCCCCGTTCATTCAAGGATGTGCCGCCATGCCTAGCATTTACTGCAGGGTTCTGATTAATCATACCGGTCGTAGCGCGTTCAGAGTCTATTTTAAGAGATTCCTTTGCTGCAGCAGCACGTATGGCTGTCGCGTCACCATCAATCCTTCTGCCAGTCATGCCACGGACCTGGTTATTGTTTAATTGTGATTTGAATTCATCTTTTGCAGCTGCGGTTCGGGCTTCGCGGTTTTCTCGTCCGCCCGCCCATGCTCGGCTTAGGCCACGCGCAGGGCTATACCGGCCAAATCCGTGGCGCAAACGACCACCGTTGTCGGCACGGTACTCTGCGGCGGCGGCATCTGCATGGCTTTTACTCCAGCTTTGAATCGGCTGGTTTGCCCTTTTTGCCACACCGGCCAACGCTCCATTAACCCTTGATAATATAGCACCGCCTTGTCGGGCAATAAATGGCAAAGAGAACAAAGGCAATGCCATCATCGTCAGGCCAATCATTATATTCCAAAAATCTGTGCCTTTACCAATGATTGTTGCAGCCGCGAACTGCGCGCCAGCGAAAATAATTGCAGCCATCGGGTACATTATCAGCATTGACAACAACAGCCCACGCCATTTTTTGAACCAAGATTCAGTATTCGGCAGCAAATATGCAACAAAGGCCAGGGGAGCCAGTAAAGCCAAGATTATTATGGCAGCTTGGCGAAAAATCAGCGTCAGAACCGCAGTAATTAAACCGAGGGCGGCAATAAGGGCAAGCCCCAGCATAATAAAGAACAGCGCAGTTGGTCCTCCGGCAGCTGCTACCGCAACAACGGCCCCCGTCAGTGCAGCAACTCCACCCTCTAGCATATTGAACGCACTACCCCAATCAACCGTGTATGTTGGTGCCAGACCAACAATGAAGTTATAAAGGCTTGAACCAATAATATTCGCCAAATCTACTGCCAGCTGAATAATTAAAAACGAGATATTGACTAAAATAGCCGCAACTATTATCTTTGGCAGCATTTTTTTGACACCGTAATTGGTGATGCCTGCGCCTGTTAACTGAGAGAATATGATGACAAGAAAGAACAAGACGAAAACGGCATTTGCGATACTCCGAATTGATCCCCATGCCTGGTAAAAAGTTCCTGACTGGTCTATTGGGTTAACGTTCAACAGATTCCGCACCAACTTCCACATCCCGTCGTCTAGTTTCGTCAAACTGCTAAGAACCGGGCAAATAATCCAGCCAATTCCCGAAACCTGCGCCCCGCAACTGTTATCATCTCCACCGTTGCCACTATCGTTTGGTTTTAAGCCTACGTTTGTTGACAGGCTCTTGGCAGCGGCTGGATTTGTTTTAGCCCAGATTAAAAAGTCTTGGGCAAATTTATTCATTTCAGTCACAATAGACTGGCATGTCATTATGTCATTGTGGAGCGTACTCCCCACGCGAAGGTTAATTGTATCACCTGATTGAATTGAACTTGGGCCAATATATGAACCAGTTATTATCTTGAAAGGATTAGCTGAGAGGTCAACCCACTTAACGCCGTTATACCCATTTGGGTTGTCGTTTGCTACGGCTTGATTCGATGGAGCAGTAGAATCAATTCCTGGGATACAACTTTGGTTGAGTGTGTGGCGATAGAATATATACGTTTGAGCTTTCGTCAGTCCGGGCTCTCCAACCTGGGCGGTAACATAGTTCAAAAACATGTTACTCATGACAGTGTAGTTGTTGGTTCTGCTTTCAAAACTACGCCCAGTGCCTCTTATGCAATCTGCGATGCTTTGGTTCTTGCCCATATCTTGGCGCTGGAAACCAGAATTACACAAAACCGTGGTAGCATCCAGTCCCCAGAGAGAAAGAGCGCCTGTGACCAGTGCAGAGTTATTGCAGTCGACTGCGCCATTATCTACCCCATCAACTACCCCGTCCATATATGGACCGACGAAGGTATTTACCTTGGGGTTTACTTGCGCTGGATCCCACGCGATGGGGTCACCCCACCACCAATTACCAGATTTTGCATTGTCCTCTGCAATATGATGATAAGCACTAAAACCTGTAACATTCGAAATATCTGCAAGTTTACTGTTCAACATACACTGGCCAAGTGCGTAGTAATATATATGAGACTTTATTTGGTCTTCCGGCTTCATTAGCGCATATTTATTTGCTGCGGCACTTGCCTCTGTGTTCCGGAATATTGGCACGGCTGCAACCGAATATGAGAATATCAGCAACAGTAGTAGAATAGTCCTAAACCTTGAGGGTGTTTTTTTGTCCGGTTTATTTTTGCGGATATTATTATGAAGCATAGTTTAGCCGTTTATATTTTTATATGTATACGTCTCTATTGAAGCATAAGAGCAATCATATTAAAAGAGTGACACTGGACTTGTCGGTGTCACCCCTTACGGAACATTAATTATATATATCTAGTTTACGAGTTCTAAAAATTGTAAATCAGATAATTTTACATGATTATCTTCAAGAACAAACGTTCGAGACCCTTTAGCTATTTCGTCACCAACTTTTTTCCCGGCAGTCAAAGCCTCGCCAACCCTGTTTAAATCTGCGTTATCAAAATCTTCCTCGGTACTTACGATAGTGACCGATTTACTAGTCTGCCCCTTTACGGATTCGATTGATAAATGTTTGACGCTTCTTTCATACGGCTGTTTGTCTTGTGGGTTTTGGTCTGGGAAGGAGGTGTAAAAATATAATGCCAAGGTCTGCCTGTGAATTACTATCATATCGCTAACCCACTTTACAATTCTGGGATTCGATTGCCAGTCTTTCACCAAAAGTGCATCAATAAATTCTTTGTCGTATTTTGCAGCGACCCTAGCGGCAAATTCGTCAATTGTCTCGGTTGAAGACAAAACGGCAGCCTTGGCGTTTTCTGGCGTGGCCCCTGCGTTGTACCATTCGGTAACACGTTCGTCAATGAATGTCTCCACAAGTGTTTCAGGCTGTGCAATTAGATTAGAACTTATCTCTATAGTTTCAATTGTCGGGGTTGTCTCAGCACTATTTGCGCTTGGTGAAGGCGACGCTTCAACAGATGCTTTTGCGCTTGGGCTTGGGCTTGGATTTGTCGGTACTGGACCAGTTGTTTGTGGATGGCTTTGGTTCATGGCTTTTTTCGCCGCAACAGATCCACCACCAAGGATTAATGCAGCAGCAGCTATGCCAACACCGACCTTTGTCTTTAGTCCAATTTTTCCTTTTTCAGGTTTTTTACCCGTGGCCTCGTGTGAAGTTGGACTATTTAGCTCTTCGCCCGCTAGTCCTTGGACTACTGGCTGGCCACTGTATAATTCCTCGGTACTGGGTTGAACGTGTGGTTGCTCTGGGTTTGGCATTTTTGGTCTTAACTCATCCATTATGGATTTTCTCCTTTTGCGCATTCACTTTTGGCTAAATTGTTACGACTAATTATACACTAAATATCAAAAAAATGCAATAGAGGTGGACTCAGAGCCATTTAAACACTTGCGTAATGCTGGTTTTTATCGTATTTTATTAACAGGTATGAAAATAAAACAAACAGTTTTGATAATAGCGTCGTTAATCGGTTTGAGCAGCGTTTTCATTATGGTTCCTGCGGTGTCAGCCGCAACCTGTGCCGGCGTTAAAACTTCAGTGATATCCTGTAAACCCGAGCCAACAGACCCAACCCCAGACCAAACCGGAGTTTGGCAATTGTTGATTATAGCAATAAACCTAATGTCCGCCGGAGTTGGTATTGCCGCCGTAGGTGGTGTCGTGTTCGGTTCGTTTATGTATATGACCGCCGGGGGCGCCCCGGATAGGATGAAAAAGGCAAATATGATGTTAACGAACGTGGCTCTAGGCATAATCGTGTATGCAGCTATGTGGGCATTTTTGAACTTTATTATCCCTGGGGGGCTATTCAAGCCATGAAGACCTTCAAGACCAATATATTGAGTTGGGTTATGTCGTTGGTTGTCATTACGGCTATAGGCGGTTCAATCTTGGCGGTTTCTGCTCCACAAACGACTAGTGCAGCTGGCTCTTCGGATAGTTGCAGTAGTGGATTTTTAGGTTTTCCATCCTGGTACCGTGGCCTGACGAATAGTGACTGTAATATTGAAAGTCCAAATGGCACGAAAGGGCTAAGTCATTTTGTATGGCGGATTGCCTTAAATGTAGTTGAAATGGCGGTTGTAGCCGCAGCCTATTTGTCTGGTTTTATGTTTTTATTTGGTGGCTGGATGTTCATTATAAGTCGGGGTAACCCCGATGGGGCTGTCAAAGCCCGGTCAATAATGACAATGGCCGCCTTAGGACTGGTTTTGACGGTTTCCGCAGTAGCGCTAGTAAACTTTATATTCGATAAGGTATTGTCATGACCGGGTTTGATTTATTTGCGGTAGTAACGAAAAAGGCGGTTCAAATCAGTACTAGTAAGGTTGACATACCCCACGTATCCGCAGTTAGTGTGTTGAACGGAGTAATAAGTGGAATTTATATTATCGTTGGTGCTGTTGCCGTAGTTATTATTATTCTATCCAGCTTTACCTTTATGTCCGGGGCTTACGATCCCGCAAAAATCGCCAAGGCAAAAAATACCATATTATATTCGGTTGTTGGCTTGATTGTGGTCATTATAGCGTTCGCGATTACTCAATTTATATTAGGAAGGTTAGACTAATGAAAAAAGTAAAATATTTAATATTATCACTTGGGATGGTTTTTGGGCTTTGTTTGACGGTTTTGCCGGCAACGGTCGGGGCAGCAATTGATCCTCTAGGCACAGTTTGTTCCGGAGACGCCGCGCAAACGGCCCTGTGTAAAAACAAAGATTCAAAAAAGAATAGCTTTTCCTATATCGTTGGCGTCATAGTCAATACCCTGCTGTTTCTAGTAGCTGCCGTCTCGGTGGTAATGATTATTATTGGCGGTATTTACTACACAACTTCGAACGGTGACGCTTCGCTTGTCAAAAAAGCAAAAGACACTATCATGTATTCGGTAATTGGGCTGATAGTTGCGATTATGGCATACGCGATAGTAAACTTCGTTATAACTGCATTTAAATGATATTAGAACCCCACACCTATTAACAAAAGATTGGTTATCTGCTATAAAGGTATTAACAACTAATCCGCTTACGTAATTTGTGGAAACAAATACTAAACAGCGAAAGGAAAAATTAAATGACAATACGATCAATCAAAATTATGATAGCAGGGTTATTAGCGGTCCCGCTGATAGCGGTCGGTATGGGGGCAATTTCTCCAACAGTAACGTTTGCAGCAGACAATTGCAACGACACTACCTTAACAATAAAAAACGGCGCGAATTGTGCCCAGGGAACCGATCAGCCAACCACTCTCTTTGGTGCAGGCGGTACATTCACGACAATTGTAAATATTTTTCTATTCGTCATTGGCTCGATTGCCGTTCTGATGCTGATTTACGGTGGTATTCGCTATACTATTTCCGGAGGTGACTCTAAAAACGTCACGGCTGCCAAAGATACAATTTTGTACGCAGTCGTCGGTATCATAGTTGCTATTTTGGCCTACGCAATCGTCAACTTTGTTATTGGCGGGTTGATTCCAACATCATAAAATAGAACATTATATAAATTAATATCCGCCTACTATGTGGGCGGATATTTAATTATGAATAATTATCTGATATAACTAGGTGTAGGATTATAAAAAAAGGAAAATATATGGGCAAAAAAACAATCCAAGTCGTAGTAGCTGCTTTGTTGGCGATACCACTAATGGCAGTAAGTTTAGGCGTTTTTGTCCCAACGGATGTATTTGCTCAGTCATCATCTTGTAATAATAGTTTAACAATCAGCAACGGTGCGAATTGTGCACAAGGCAACCAACAACCAAGCAACTTGTTTGGGCTTGGCGGAGTATTCCAAACTATTGTAAACATTTCATTGTATGTAATCGGCGCCATCAGCGTTTTAATGCTAATTTACGGAGGTATTCGTTACACAACTTCCGGAGGTGATGCCAAAAACGTCACGGCTGCCAAAAATACTATTCTGTATGCAATTGTTGGTATTGTTGTTGCTATACTAGCCTACGCAATCGTCAACTTTGTTATTACTAGCCTGGCGCCAATCTCATAAAAAATAAATCAAGGGGGAATAAATGAATATAAAGTCATTCAAGACAATAATTGCTGGGTTTGTAGCTGTATCGTTCATAGTGCTGAGCATGGGGACGGCACAGATAGTTTCCGCATCCGATCTTTCGGATGGGGCAGCCGCTGCCCAACCAAAAGGTTCAAACCCTTGTCTGTTCACAACACAATCATGTCCAAATGGTTTATTCACTAACATCGTAAACATTATGCTATTTGTAATCGGTGCGGTTGCCGTTTTAATGCTAATTTACGGAGGTATTCGTTACACAACTTCCGGAGGTGATGCCAAAAACGTGACGGCTGCCAAGGACACGATATTATACGGTGTTGTCGGTATTGTCGTAGCCATATTAGCTTATGCTATCGTTAATTTCGTTATAACCAAGCTAACATAGATTTGTAACCAAAAAAATACGACCCGCTTTCGGGTCGTATTTAGTTTCATAGTATTTGTTTTACTATTGAATTTGAATCTTCTTGGCAGCCTCTTGTCGAATTTTGTTGAATTTGATTGTCAGTACGCCGTCTTTTAGGACAGCTTCAACTTCATCTTCTTTGACGCTGACTGGAAGTGCCAACGTTCGGCTGAATTCGCCCCAATAACATTCTTGGATGTGCCAATTAATGGCATCGGTGTCATCACCGCTGTTTAGTGTGCCGCTGATTGTTAGAATCCCATCGCTGATGCTAACGTCTAATTCTTCTTTATTAACACCGGCTGTGCGGGCTTTGACAACCAATTTATCCTCGGTTTCATAGACGTCAACAGCTAATTGGCCTGGGAATTCCTCTTCGGAATCGTCCCAATTATCATCAGTTGGCGGTACAGGTGCTTCGGGTTCAGTTGATGTTAGTGTGTCGTCGTTAAGAAAAGCTGCCGTCAGCTCGTCTTCGATTAGTAAGTCGTCATTTTGTTTCCGGGCCATGATATCCTCCACTTTCTCTAGGCTCTATTGACAAATAGTCTCTCACATTATAACCAACATATCCAGTATAATCAACCTCAGGAGACCCCTAAACGTAAAAAACACAATGCTTGACGACATATTATCAATTATAGCTCCACACCACTGTTGTGGTTGCGATGAAATTGGCAGTTTGTTGTGTGGTAATTGTAAATATAACATCACTTCTGAACAAAAAATGGTTTGTATCGCGTGTGGCCGGCCGTCAGGAGTCACTTGTCTTTGCAAAAAATGCTTGGTGCCATACGAAAAGGCTTGGGTTGTAGGAGAACGTGACGGACCGTTGCAGCGATTAGTGGGTTTATATAAATTTGAGCGTGCCAAGGCAGCGTATAAGTCTCTTGGTGATTTACTGTTAGATGTTTTGCCGGAATTGCCCACAGAGACCGTAATCGTGCCTATACCTACTACAACGGGTCGTATTCGCGAACGCGGGTATGATCATATGCTGTTGATTGCCAGATATGTTGCACAGGCTCGCGGATTAAAGTACCAGCAATTAGTTCGACGTCAAACAAATACAAAACAGCGCCAAGCAACTGCTAGCAAACGTGACTTACAGGCTAAAAATGCCTTTTTTGTGTCAGGTAAAATTGACGCAGACACGCCGTTTTTGATTATTGACGATGTTATGACAACAGGGGCGACAATCAAATATGCGTCACTTGCTCTATGCAACGCCGGGGCTAAACATGTTTGGGTGGCAATAATCGCCAGGCAGACTCTCGACTGAGACGTTCGTATCTGTTATTATTGTCAACGTAACCATGCACCCGGAGAGGTGCCCGAGTGGTTTAAGGGAACAGTCTTGAAAACTGTCGTGTCAGCAATGGTACCGCGAGTTCGAATCTCGCCCTCTCCGCCAATTTAAAAAGCGACCATTTGGTCGCCTTTTAAATTGACTGAGGCGCGTGATTTGAACTCGCGGGCGTCGGTGAAACCGACGCAACCGCCTGTTCGGCGTAGCGATTGAAGCGAAAAAGTGTTTACATTTTTTCGCAAACGAGCGGAGAAGCGAACAAAGTGAGCGCTATCTCGCCCTCCCTACTTCACAGAATCTCAGCCGACTACAGCCTTGGCGTCCTCTGGTTTGCGACTCGATATGTAAATGTCTGCCGTTGTGCTTAGAAGAATGACAATCAGCGGACCATAGATAATTCCCAATACACCGAAATAATAGATCCCACAAAATGTTGCCAGAGTAACAACTGCCGGTATCATATTGGCCTTTTTGGGAATCAAGTGAGGGCGTAGGACGCTGTCGATGTTGCAAATTATTAGCAGATAGACCAGCAGGACGATAAATCCGGGCCAAAAATTACCCGTCATCATTGAAATAATACAGATAGGAATCATCAAGATACCGGCGCCCAGCGGTACCATACCAAGAAGCGTGAAAATAATTGTAAACAACACAAAATATTGACCCAGACCCAGAAAAATTAGAACGAAGGCCGAAGCTATTGCGGTGACAAAAGAAATGATAAACTGTCCTCTTAAACTGGCAGAGACGATAAGACCTGATCTTTCGAAGTACTTGCCGCTAGTTTTTTTATCAAATGGCATTAGTGACCCGAAAAACGCTATGGCTGATTTGTTGTGCCGAAGAAGCGCGGTGAATACAAAGCAAAAAACAATGACGCTAGTGAATACTTTTGGCAGATTACCCAAAAAACTGAGCAAAGAGTTCACTATATGATTAATCATGTCGGGTAGTATTTTGTGGGCTAAATTAACAATATCGGTGCTGGTGACGTATTCCTTGGCGCCGAGCGGTGCCAGGAGGCTGTTGATGGCGTTTGCGACATTGCTACTTATCTGAGCCAGTTGACTACCTGCACTCTGGCTGGCACCTGCAAGGTTTTGTGCGATGGTAATCGCCTGGGCTATAAACACATATCCTATGAATGCGACCGGTATTGCGATAATAATCAGGACGAAAAATAATGTTACAAATGAGGCTGCACCCTCTGGCATGTGTTTTTTAAGCCAGTGGAATATTGGGTATAACAGAAATGCAAGTAGAACCGACATGCAGATAGTCCCCCAAAACGGTAATATAAAAATAAATGCGCTTACAAATGCTATTAAACCGATTATTAGCCAGTTTGGTTGTGCGGGCTTCAATGCTGTCGTTTTTGTAGTTGCCAAGTTATTCCTCGCTATCTATTGTTTCTTTGATTTGACCATTGTATCAGGGATGTTATTGGCAAAAAGTGTGGCCATTAGTGAAACAATCAGCAGTATGAACAGTGCGCTCCTAAGGGCTTTTACCTGCGAGCTGGCATAGGTATCGCTGACCGTGGCTGCTTCCTGGGCACTCAGTCCTTGAGATTCAGCATAAGACTGTACTTCGCTAACGGGAACGATTGCAACACCGGCTTGGCTATTGGTTTGGACATAGCTTTTTACATTGGACGGTAAATCGGATGACTGAATGTTTGAGACGAATGAGGTTGTTAATGCACCGACCAGTACCGATCCAATCAAGGCTGTCCCTATTGTAGTGCCTAGGTTTTGGAAGACGCCCTGCACGCCTCCGACTTCGCTGGAATCTTTATCCGGTACGGACGAAATATTTACATTCCCAAGCTGTGAAGCCAACAGGCCGAGACCGCCTCCCAACACGAACATACCTATCGCAAAAAAGCCGTTTTTAAGTTCGGTGTCAATAGAACCGATCAACATGACAACGCCAAAGACCAGCAGATATTGGCCAGTTTTCACAATCTTTTTGGTGGACCATGAACCGGCGAGCCTGGTGCCAACTATAGAAAACAATATCAGCGCAATTGAAAGAGGGAGAATCTTTAATCCCGTTTGTAAAGCGTCCATGCCAAGTGTCATTTGCAGATAAACCGGAATTACAAAAAATACAGCACCGATTACCAAATATTGACCCATCAGCACCGTGAGGCCGCTTCGAAGCTGTGGGATTTTCAGCATAGACACCTTAACTAACGGATTCTTGTTTTCGCGTTCCAGCTTTTGCTGACGCTTGATGAAAAAGTATAGTAATATCAATCCGGCCAGAATCAACCAGGCTGTTAGGGAAATGCCAAACGGTGCTATTTCGACTCCATTAATAGTAGGAATTGACCGAGGCCGTATCCATCCCCAAACTTTGCTTTGTAGCATTCCGAATACTAACACCGTAAAGCCGCTGGCGGATAGCAGAACGCTTGCCAAATCGATTTTTGGTATTTTTCCTTTTAGTTTTTCGTCGTAAATAAGTCTTGAAAATAGCAATACCACGGCCATAATTATCACTTCGCCGACAAATACATATCTCCACGACAAGTAAGTCGTGAAATATCCACCGATTAACGGGCCGGCAGCGGCTGCAGCCCCGGACACTCCACCGATTATTGCATAAGCCTTAAGCCTGTCGCCCCCCTTATAATTGGTTGCGACCAGTGCAGCAATCGCTGGTATTACCAATACTGCGCCAAGTCCTTCTATGATTGACCAACCGACGAATAATTGGGCGAAAGTTTGGCTGAGGGCGGTAATTAATGACCCCAGCGCATAAACCATAGCACCTATCACCAGCGCCCTTTTACGCCCCCATACGTCACCTAATTTCCCGCCCAACAGCATTAACGCAGCCATTGTTAACGTATAAAAGGTAATTGCGCCCTGCATGGCGCTGACCGTAGTATTCAAATCTTTCACTACGGCAGAAATCGAGACATTCATGACCGTGCTATCAAGTACCATGACGAACATGGCAGAAGCAAGAATGATAACCACAGTCCACTTCTTCATATATTAATAATACACCAAATACCCCAGTTTAGGTATCGGTGTTTTTAGGCCCCAAACAAAAAAGGTCCGTCCTTTTTCACACCTTAGACTGATGATAAAAATACAACAAACGGAAAGGATGGACCTTTTTTGTGTTTAAATTTCGATTTTTTCATCTTTATTTTGGTAGTCTTCAAGGAATCTATGGTAGTTAACTGCTGATCCGTACAGCTCGGCTATACGTTTTTTGTTCATCCAGTCGGGCATATCGTTATACAGATAGGCTCTGACTGACGAGTGCGGATAATCTATCCATTCGTCTGGGTTTAAGTGAATATAACGACTTATATGCAATAAATATTCGTCGGACGTAATCATCGATGCTTTGTAGCGACTTTCAAATAGAGGGCCACTTCTGCTATATTTGTGATTAAAATACCGGCTGTAACTGGTCATAATTCCATGCATCAATTTCGACATACCGCCCTCTTCAATCTGATACAGTAACAAATGGAAATGATTTTGCATCAAGCAATATGCTAGTACTTCAATCGAATCGTATAATTTTTGATAATTGTCGATTGATTGCGGATCAGATTTTTCTTTTGATAAGTAACGCGTAAAAAGAGATAAAAAATACAGGTAATCGGACTCGTCCCCAAAAATGTGATGTTTGTTCGAGCCTCGAGCATAGACGTGATAATAACTAACCGGCAAGTTAACCTTAATTACGTTTCGGCTTGGCACGCAGTTACCCACCTTAATTTCTCCACCGAGAATTACATAAATTTTAGTTTCTATTAAGTTTTATCTAAGTTTATTTCATATCAATTTATTTGTAAAGCAAATATATGGAACGATAATTGGTCATACCTTGTGTTATCTGTTATAGTAGGTCAAATTGTGAGCGAAAAATTAGCACCATTACGGATAGGAAAACTTGAAGCTGAATTTCCTGCCGTTTTAGGGGGTATGTCGATTGGCTTAACTACTGAAGAGGCGGTTTCAAAGTTCGTAAAATTGGGCGGATATGGAACCGTCGCGGGTGTTGGCGGGGGTTTGGAAGAAGGCATCGTAACCAGCAGAGATTATCTTGAAAGAGGCTACGAAGTTTTAGGCGATAGAATCAAAAAAGCTAAAAATCTTAGTAAAAATAATAACGTTTTAGTGAATTTGATGGTCGCAGTGACCGGGTATAAAGAATCAGTCGGTGTTGCTGTTCAAAATAAAGTTGGCGGCATTGCGTCGGGGGCAGGCCTGCCGTTGGATCTGCCGGGACATGTTATGGAATACGCCGAAAAATACGACATTTCACCAGATGAAACTCCAGAAATGATTCCAATTGTCAGCAGCGCCAAGGCTGCAAGAGTAATTATTAACAGATGGCAAAGAGATTACGGCGAACAATGGGAAAAGATTTACGGCAAAACCCTTTTGCCCTCGGCCATTATTGTCGAAACTCCTAATGATGCCGGAGGCCATTTGGGGGCTAAGCCCAAAGATATCGGAACTTCTGAATATAGTCTCGAAACGGTAGTCCCGCAACTTGTCGAAATGATGGGGAGATACGCCCTGGACGCTGAATATAAATTATGGTATCAAGGTGACCCTGAAGTGCCGTTCGAGATTCCGATAATCGCAGCCGGTGGTAGCTGGGACAGGGGCGATATCGATAAAATGCTAGCACTTGGTGCCAAAGGTGTTCAAATGTCGACCCGCTTTATTGCAACGGATGAAATCAACGCCGCGCAGGAGTTCAAAGACTATCACATGGACAACCCGAACAACGACCCGATTGTCGTTATGACTAGTCCGGTTGGGATGCCGGGGCGGGCGTACGAGAACGAATTCGTGCGAAGGATTAATAGAGGCGAAAGAATTGACTTGGGCCCATGCGTCAATTGTTTGCAACGATGCGAATATAGGGACACAAAAAAGATGTCGAGCTATTGCATCCTTAGGGCTCTACACAACGTCCGAATGGGCTATGTTAATGACGGTGTACTATTTACTGGTAGCAAAGGGAACAGGCTGAAAGAGGACCGTGAAACGAATAGCTCGATGGTAAAGATTATGCAGGAAATTACCAAAGCGGCGTAAAATAGTAGTTAGGGGTTAATATGTCAGAACGAGAACGGTTCGTTTCAGACAATTCAGCCGAAACACCGGAACGCGGTAGCCCTCAAGAAGTAATTAAAGAGTTTTCTGAAGTAAAAGAACTTATAGACTGGCTGATACATACGGACAAAAGCACCAACCCAGTGCTTTGGTCACAAAAACGCTACAGACTAAACCAATTATTCATGAAACGTGAACTATCCCCTGACGATTTGGAGGGGGGTGTCCGAAAATTTCAAGAACTTGCCGAACATGCTAACTTACTCTTGAAACCAACCAGACAGCGGCGCAATAAATAAAAATTTATTAAAAAGACCCATCCTTTCTGTGGATAAAAAGGACGGACCTTTTATACTTTTGCGGCTATTGGCTATTAATTGATAGAATAGATGTATGGATGATTCAAAAAATAGCAACGATACGACATTATTTTCATTTATTGAAAACGAAGAGTTATTGAACAAATTATACAGTCATTATGCTACCCTATTTCCTGACGATAAGGAGTTTTGGGAAGATATTGCAGCTGACGAATCAGAGCATGCTGGTTGGGTACGTTCCCTCTCGACGCGAATTGATAATGGTGAGGTAAGGCTAAGTGCCGGACGGTTTGGACTGGCAGCAATGACTAGTTTTGCATCATATATCCAAGAACAAATTGACATGTCTAATACCGAAGAAGTGCAGCAAGTCCAAGCGTTGTCAATTAGCATGGATCTAGAAAACTCAATGCTGGAAAAGGGCTTATTCGCGTCCTATGAAACCGACAGCCCCGAATTGCGTGAAGTTATGGATCGATTGGAAAAATCGACAGAAATTCACTACTCAGAAGTTAAAGATCGCTGGGAAGCTGAACGAGAAAAAGCAGCATAAACCCTATTCAGAAGTAAAACTAAAAAAGGTCCGTCCTTTTTCACACCTTAGACTGATGAGAATTATACAACAATAAACAACTATAGTTATATAAAATTGACAAATTATCGAATTAGGTATACTATATTCTTTATCTTCGCGCTTTCAAGAGGACGCCTAGAAAACCGTGGGAAACCTGTTGGTCTCCCTGGTCTACTGCGGACAAAAGAAAGTGCGGGTGTTGTGGCGAAGAAGTTCTTTAAAGGGATCGCTTTGCACAATGTTCTAGAAGGAACAGTGCTGATGTGATCATTGGCCCCCGCATAAAGGAGGTTCGACTGACATTCAACTCTAAGAGAGAGGGCACCAAAGTAGTGGCGGGCGCTACTACCCAGGATACTTCTCACAGGAGTTGACCATGAAAACGAAGCGCTTGATTGTGCTGACTTTGGCGGTCATCGTGTTCTCCGCCATTCTTCCAGCACTCGCGAAGGCAGACTCGCCGAAGTTCTACGTCATCTCTACCGCCAGCAGTAGTGGCAAAACCACTGCTGTGTTGAGCGGCAGGGGGGCGTCGTCGTCAGGCTGGCTCGGCACCCCCAGATCGTCCGGAAGCTCGGACGCATGGGTGACGAGCACTATCTACAACGTGTTCGGCAAAAGGGTCTACGCCGTCAGAAGCGGCGTGCACTACTCGTGGAGCAACGGCATCGTCAAGACGCACACGCGTTACTTGCCGACGCTTACGGTCTACGTGCGCATCCCGGCGACCAGTTGCACAATGACGAAGGACTGGGGTCCGGAGTGGCCGTTCACCTGGAACGGCAAGGTCAAGGGTGGCTGGTACAGTTCAGTCACCATGCACGTCAGCCAGGCAATCATGAAGTACGGCATCTACGGGAAGGTCGATTTCTTCCATCAATACAAGATGCAAGGCAACGGCAGGTGCTGGTGGAAGGCGACATCATGATCACTATCTTCGGCATAGTGCTGATCGTCGCTCCTTTCCTCCTCGGAGGCGGGGCGATCATCGCACACAAAAGTGGCATGCGTAAGCTCTCCATCTTCCTGTGGGTGCTTACGGGAATCGCTGTCGCTGTTCTCATCGCCGTGATCATCACGGTCGGCGCCAGCTCAAGCAGCAGCGGCTCCTCGCTGTAACCGAGTTCAGCTCGGCAACGAGGGACGGTCTGATCCACTTACCGTCTTTGGTCCCCATCCAGGTGCTGACAAGCCCTGGGTTTACCGAAGTCTTGCCCAGCAATGGGCGAGAATGTCGAGCCCAGCGGGGGCAGGCTCGGCACACAAGGGGCGGGGCGCGGTCTTCATTGACCCGTCCCCGCCCCTATTTTCTTTGTCAAAAAATAAATAGAATTCAACACCTTACTCTGTTACGGGTTGACTAATATTGTAGTATAACTTACAATGATAAGTACTTTGTAGAGCCGGCGGGGTCTACAGCCTCTTTTGTGCTCCAAGGTACATTGACAAGCAGACATTATTACAAGGTGGGGTCTGTGTGTTTTCAGGCACAGAGACCTCAGCTTGTAACTACAACAGAGAACATACTACATAGGGGGGTGAAAAAAGGATGAGGTATTGGCAAACACCTGACATCGTGGAGGTTAGCCCCAGTACAAACCCGACAGCGGACAAGGAAATTAGGCAAGCACTGGCAGAGCTCATTGTTCTGGCTCAGTCCTACGAATGCGCTTTCCCTGAACCAACAGGACCAATCACCATTCTAGGTGACATCAACGGAGTCCCGGTCAAGGCGTGCGCAGACTCCAAGGTCCATTCTCTGTTCCGCGCCTATTCGGTCGCCTGCGAAGGGCCGCCCGGTTTTTGCATCGGGCCTTATGTCCCCGGCTTCGACAATATCTGAAAGGAGATGGGGTGGATAGAAAGGGGAAAAAGGCTGACCTGGAATGCGTCAACGCCTTATCTTGGCCCGACGACCCAGATAACGACATCTGTGTATGCCGAGAATCCAAAAGTTACCATCATTTGATTCTGGGCGGTTGTTGGGACAAAAGGTCATGCCCACAGTACAGGTCTCGTCGTTCCGTCTCGGACGGTTCGAACGATTCGTAGGACTTCGCAACTCGATGGGCAGTCGGTCGATAATTCAGATCGGCTGCCAAGGGGCATTGCGTTTCAAAATTGTCTGCTTGTCGCTTTTCACCTTTTTGATAAAAACGGAAAAACCCGCCCTCGGAAACCCTGGGCGGGTCGTTCCGAAAGCGGGTGTAGTTGAAGATGTTGAAGTCTGCGTCAGGCGGTCATCGGCTCTTCGGCTTCTGCCTCCGTGTCGTTGTCCTTTTCGGCCAGATACCGCTCGTACTCCTCATCGGAATCGCGCATCCAGTCTTCTTTGTCTGGGTCTTCGGGGCACTCATCGTGGTACTTCCACACCTCGAAGCGGTGTAGCTCGGGGTAGTCACGACCCTGAAGGACTCGAACTTCGGCAGTGTACTTTTCGCCAGGATGGATTATCCCCTTGCAAGCTGTACAGTCGTGGCTCTGATTGGCATAACCGCTGTACATCCGCAGGATACGCCATACGGGTTTGCGAAACCTCCCTTTTACCGTGTCGCCCAAGTTACACCTCCTCTCAGAATGGATTTCTGACGAAGTACGCGGTTCCGTCCGCGAAAGGCCTGGGGCCCTTGACGGGGTAGCATATACCCTTGGGCCAGCACTTACGGCAGACGATTCCCTCGGTGGGATAGCTGATGCGTTGCCGTTGGGTCTCGACGCCACAGGCCGTTACGGCCAGCATCAAGGTCCTGTATGGCTCACCCCAGCTATCGTCCAAATGGTCGACAACGCGATGTATCTTGCCAGAGACCTCTATCGGGTCACCGATTGGCACCGTGAACGGGGTTGCAGACTCGGGAACAATCCCGATGTCTTTTTTACCATCGGGCATCGTTCCTCCTCTATCTTCAAATGTACAGATACAACACAGGCCGCGACATAGTCGCAGCCACCTCTTGTATTCATCTTTTAATACTAACACAACTCCTAAAAATTAAAGAGGGGGGCGCGCAGACTGTACGGTCCACGCGCCCCCGCTTGGCTTCCCGCCCTTCGTCAGTCGCACTCTGCCGGAACGCAGAACTCGACTTGACCGATGTGGCGAAGTCCGTCGTCATCCTCGATGAAGAGTTTGCTGCCGATTAAGGCAACGATACTCCCTTCGACGACTGTGAGTTCTTCTCCGAACATCTCGACTCGCTGACCCAGCTCGAGCTCACC
>JAPLYU010000002.1 GCA_026395405.1 Candidatus Saccharimonadota bacterium | reverse complement strand
GAAAAGCAGGGCGACGGCTTGTTGCATGCTAAAAACGGTCAACCGGTGGAAGTCAGCGCCGATGTCAGTTTGAGTTCAGGGGTTTTGGAAGGCAGTAACGTGAGTGCGTTGGGCGCCATGGTGAATATGATTGAGCTGGCGAGAAATTTCGAATTGCAAGCCAAGGTGATGAAGAGTGTCGACGAAAATTCGGCAGCGAGCGGCAAGCTGATGCAAATAGGCTAGGGAAATGAGAGAGAATATTTCATTCGCTTATTTAATTTGGTGTGCATCCCCAAGCCCCGATTAATCTTTCAGATATCAAGATATCAAGATATCTAGTACAGCGCGGCGTATATAAATTAGACAATTATTTATAGTAACTTATTATTTTTAATAGTATTAATTGTCTTAGCAACTTGCGACGCGGTGTACTAGAGTTTCAATTTAATACCACACATAAGTTTACCTTGCCATTGGTTCTTTTAATTTCCACCTCCCAGCCTTTGACTCAGTCTGGAAGGTCTGAAAGTCTTCAACAACAAAAAAATCACTGACCATCACGTACCAAGCGAACTACGATGTACTCTAGGCCGTTGAGGATATTTAAAGCAGACATGGGAGCGTGGCTTCCGCCATTATGTCCAAAACCTTGATAAAACGCGCGGGAAATAAAGGTAGGAACAGTTGTGGATGACCAATAGAACCCACTCGTTGTAGCGTCAGTGGTATTAGGAAATAAATGCACATATGTATTAGGAAATATGGTTGAGTTAATTGCAGGCAGAAAACAGCTTTCCTCAACTAAAGATCTTAGTTCTTGTATGTTGGGTAATCGCCAATTGCTATTACCAGCATAAGTGGTGCTTTCTGCTGTCTGTAATGCAGTTTGCCAGAACATAGCCTGTGGTGCCCCTATGCAGTCGGTACCGTTCCATGTTTGTCCTAATGCACAGCGCATCCATATTAACCCTGTTTTCTTATCTAATACCGTGCTAGCGCTTCCCGCGTAGCTGATGATAGCATAGCGATTATTCGGTGCGGTGGCTGTTATCGCAGAGTTACAATATTGGGCATTTGCAGATTGTGCTATTTGTGTTAACAAAAATAAAAATAAAATACGCATGAGTATTCTCCGTTGAGGATGATGTAAAAAGTTAAGCTGTTATGATAAAGGTTAGGTGGCGTTAGATTCGAAATCTATTCGGCTAAGAAGAAGGAGGAGCAAGCGCACAATGATCTAAAAAACATCTGTTCTGTAGGACGAGCGTCTACTCCCCTTTCGCAGCCAATGGACATTTTGTTTGTCCAGTAACACCGCAAACTTTGACAATTGTTGAAACTTTGTAAATGAGTCAAATGCCTTTAATTTTCTGATCAGTTGAAGCAAAAAGCTTTAATGCCCAACGTTAACTATTGCTCCATGTTCAAGTTTTTAATTCTTGATTTTAGAGAACACTACTAAATCAAGCTTTACAGCCCTAAACGTCATCATGTAGCACCTAGAGGTATTGACGAAAGCACTTCAAATTTATGTGGGTTCGTTTCAGTCAAGCTAAGAAACTTGGACATACGAGTATTTAGGTCTCAAGATAATTAACCAGCCTCTATCAATTATGACGTATTTGTATAAGGGACATAAGCAGCGTCATAAAATAAAATTACCATGGTCCACGAACCAAGCGAACAAATTGGCTGCTTTCCTTGAGGGCGGGGTTGGAAAAACCTAAATCAAAGAAAATCACGACAAATGCTTTGTCATTGGGGACAGAGGGAAAGAAGGAGTAGGGAGTGGAAGACCACCAAAACGGATGATAGTCGCCATGAACGTCAGGAAAAAAATTGACATCAAGCGGAGGCGAGCTACGGCTGAAATCAATGAATGACATTAATTCTTGCTTACTGGGCAGACGCCATGCTGTTTTACCACATAGCTGGAGGGTCCTGACTGCGTTCACATAACTATAGGTATCGCACGAAATACCACCAGTACAGTTCCCCAGATTTTGGTAACCAGCAAAGCCACCATTGCTGGAGCCATCAGGATGATACCAACTGTAGGTATTGTTTTGGTCGCGCAAACCGCCATCCGAAGTTTTTATTTCCCATAGCAAACCGGTGAGGTTGTCTAAGGTGCAGGCCCAGTCTTTAGCACGAGTACCTAGCAAAGCGGTAGCGGGTAATGTTGAACCATCATTAGCGATTTTTGTAAAATCAAAACCAGCACTGCCTGTACCGATCTTTGGTAGATTATTCGTATACGCCAGTTTGTCACGTCCATAATCGCCATCTTGACCTACGTAATTAATCGCAGGGCAGCTCAATCTGTTTGATTCATTACTACAAAGGGTAATTCCTGTGTCATTAAGCTTGCCATAACAAGCTAGGGTAGTAGTTTTGGGTGAATTATTAAGTTCTGTAGTGGTACCATCGAATTGCACTGAAAGTGTGTGCGTTGCGGCATCCCGAATTCTGACGGGAAGGTTGAAATAAAAACCATATTTACCGTCACCTTGGCCTGCGTTCAGTAAATCAGGCCGCAAAGTTTGGGCGGTGAGGGTGGTTAATAAAGTCGATTCGGTTGGGGTAGCATCGTAAACCTTGAGCTTAACACGGCTGGTGGGATTAGCGTTATCCCAAGCCCAGCCATTGATATAATCACAATTAGCGTTATCAACTGTACCTTCCAAATTAGCATGCGCTGTAGCGAATGGAAGAAAAAACGATAAAGAGAGAACTAAAATAAATTTTTTAATAAGTATAGGATAAATAAAGGATTTTATTCGTTTTTCATAATGCACGCTAATAGGTTCTCTCATAATGACCTCTAATAGATTTAATTGATTCAACAAGCTTTACTCTAACATGATTACTTCGTCTTTATCTAGCGAAGTTTTTATCATCTGTAAATCCAGCTTAAAAGCGAGCAAATTATTTGTTAGTGATTGTTCTATTTAATTCTTATCTTACATCTGGCATGAACTATGCTTTGAATTTAAGCATAAGACAATAAATTGGCACTCAGGAGATTATCATGACAGAACGCGCATTATGGGTAGCAAAAACCGGTCTGGACGCCCAACAAACCAGAATGGCGGTCATATCCAATAACTTGGCGAACGTAAATACTACCGGTTTCAAAAAAGACCGGGCCATGTTTGATGATTTGATGTATCAGAATATTCGCCAAGTCGGCGGCCAAACCACGCAAAACACCTTATCTCCGACCGGAACCCAGTT
>JAPLYU010000003.1 GCA_026395405.1 Candidatus Saccharimonadota bacterium | reverse complement strand
TGATTGCGGACGGCGTCCTCACCCTGGCAAATCACCTCGATCTCGCCAAGGTCGCTGGGGAGAAGGGCGAACTCGCCCAATCCGCTCAGCGGTGGCGTCGTGCTGTAGCACAGAAACGAACCACCGTTCAGCAACTTGGTGATAACCGCCACGATCTCAAATGACGAGATGTCGGGGCTTCGGAAGGCGATGTGGTCGCCCAGTCCGATCTCGTTACCCATGGCTCAAACCTCTTTCGGGTAGTTTTTGACCAGATTGCCGAGATGACGCTTGTCAGACGAGACGCACCCAGTTGTGAATTTCGCCGACAGCGATTGCGCCCGACTCGGTCTCGACGACCAGTACGCCTCGCAGGTCGCTGACGACTTTCCCCTCAATTACCTGCTTGTTGCGGGACACTGTTGCCCGGACAAGATCGCCGGGTGTGAACCAAACTCTGCCAGCCGGCCTGTGGACGACTGTGCCGCGCGGGTAAATCACTCGAACTTCGTCGATGAGGTTGAACCAGATCGCATCTGTGCTGATTGTGGGTAGATAGGTCTCTGTCGCGATGTATCGAAGATTTCCCCCCAACACACCGGCAAATACCATCCACGTTTCAAGCAACCGACCGTGCAGGCGATATGCAATATAGTCACCTGCCTCGACATTGACGCCTCTGATGTCCATGTACACTCCCTAGGTGTTTTGGCGGGATTGCCTTGATGATTACAATAATATAAAAATACAAAAAACGCAAGGCTTGTAACACCTTTGAATAGGCATATGCATTGATTGCATAAAGGTTTGCCTTCCCTGTGGATAAAAAGGACGGACCTTTTTGCCCGCCTGTCTGAATACAGTTCGGGCAGGACACCTTAGGTTGATGTACTAAATACATCGAAGTGTGGTTTTTTATATTTATTTCTATATAAAGCGTCTTCTAATGTTATATTAAGTACATGAAGTATCTATTTATTGATACAAATATCTACATTACGTGTTGTTTGATGGAGCTTGAAGGTGATAATCTCGGTACACTAAAGCAACTTCATAAATTACTTAACTTACAAAAGGTTAAATTACTATTCCCTGACGTAGTTTTTTTTGAGTTAAAAAAAGTATTAAACGAAAAAACTGAAAAAATTAAGGCAGAGGTTGGAAAAGTCCGCGAGTTTACTAAGACGAATACATCGTTAAATGAAAAAATACGTACAGACATTAATAAAAAAATGACTGAGTGCATTGATGAAAGAATTACAAATAGTGACAGAGTAAAAAAAGAAATTAACTCAATTTATTCCAGTGCGAATACGATAAAAAATGAGCTAGAAATCGTCGATGAAGATTTGGTTGAAGCGTACAAAATGTATTTGAGTGGTGTGCGACCTTTTAAAAAGGGTTATGGTGAGTTACAGCCAGATTGTTTAATTATTAGTACACTTGAAAGATTCTTTAAGTCAAAAAACGGATACCAATTACTTTTTTGTAGCGCAAACAACAGTGACTTTGCTGAACGGAATGACAAATCAGAGTACGTAATTCATAAGGACATTGCAGAGAAATTTAGTAATATCACATATTCTGAGAACCTATTTAGTTTATTAAATAAAGAATTCAACGCAAAATTCCCAGAGAAGTCCATCGAGGAATTTGACGAAAAGGCAGATGAATTGTCGGTTGGAATGACTGACTCTGACCAAAAAGAACCACTAGCAGGGGATAGGGCCGTTATTATGAGTATTTACGACAGACTTAACGATATTGCCGCCATAGTCGACCCAGTGTCGCCTATGAGGACTTCCCTCAAGCAGATTGTTTCACAAAACCCGCACGTGAGAATGTCAGATTTTATAAAAGATCTAGACAATATTTATTCCATAAGGTCACAGGTCAAATACCAACGACTAGAACCAGACCCAGGTATTGTAAAAAGTTATTTCGAGTCGGCCGCTAGAATATTAGAATTGTTAAAACAACCATTAAATATTACATCTGATAGTAAATCGCGGGAAACAAATTCAAGTTAAGTTCGTATCGTAATGGCATTTTATGGACCGTCATTGAAGACTTGGGTTATACTATTGTTGCACAATAAAGCATAAGCTAATTCTAAGCATTTACTTTTGTGTTAAAATATAACAGATGAAAATACTGGGAATTGAAACTAGTTGCGACGAAACTGCGGCTGCCGTGGTTGAAGACGGCAGAAAACTGCTGTCTAACGTTATTGTCTCGCAGATTGATATTCATGCAGTCTATGGCGGAGTCGTACCCGAAGTTGCAGCGCGCAGTCATATCGAAGTTATAAATCCCGTTATCAACCAAGCATTAACAGATGCGAATTGTACTTGGGATGATATTGACGCGATTGCTGTCACCTACGCCCCCGGCCTGATTGGCAGTCTGCTAATCGGCATGCTGGCGGCGCGAACTCTGGCGGTTTTGCATAAAAAGCCGATTTATCCGGTACACCACGTAGAAGCCCATGTCTACGCAAACTTCCTAAATGAAACCGCGCCCGAATTTCCTATGCTAGCCCTGATTGTAAGTGGCGGCCACAGCCAACTGGTATTATTCCACAATCACGGAAATTACGAATTAATCGGCCAAACTTGCGATGACGCTGTCGGTGAAGCTTTTGACAAGGTTGCAAAAATTATCGGACTTCCCTATCCTGGCGGGCCATCAATTGGCAAAGCAGCTTTAAATGGTAATCCCTTGGCATATAAACTTCCAAAGGCAAAACTGGCTGGAAAATATGATTTTTCCTTTTCTGGCCTTAAAACAGCCACGCTAAGGGCTGTTCAGCGCGAAGTGGGCGTTGACTTTACTTTTCCCTCAACACAGCTTGCAGAGCGTCTGGATGACCGTAAACGTAATGATTTTGCCGCTAGCTTCCAGCGCACGGCGATTGAGACCCTGGTTGACCAGACAGAAAAGGCATTTAACGATTATCATCCAAAATCGGTTGTTATTGCCGGTGGGGTGGCAGCAAACCAAGAATTGCGCAGAATCTTATCCGACAGGATTCCTTTGCACATCGATTACGCCCCAATGAATCTGTGCACCGACAACGCCGCCATGATTGCATCACTGGGATTTTACTTTTCACAGAAAAATGTTCCTGCAGACCCATTTGAATTAGAAGTCGAACCCAGCATATCAATGACGAAAACAGCGTGGGACACGACATCGTAACTAGCCCGATGTATTTCGCACATCACCCTAAGGTGTGAAAAAGGTCCGTCCTTTTTGTGTTTTATGGGTAAAATGACCCTCAAATTGACTAACAGTACAAAATATCGTAAAATAATACTACTTTAAGGTTTGAGACAATCTGTTTGTCACGCCCTAAGGCACCTTGACAAGCAGACAGATAACTAATGATAAAACGTTTCTACAAGGAGAGTCATGCCATTCGTGATTGCAGCCCTAGCAGCCCTCGCCATGGTTTACGCATTTGATGCGCTCAGAACCAAGAGCACGTTACATGGAATAGGTGCCAGCGTTTTTGCTGGCGTAGCTATCCTACTCGTGCTGATTCACTTCTGGTGAAAGGGGTGACAATATGAGATTTCTGGAACCGACAGCGAATCCGCTGTGGATGAAGTCTCGTCGCGGGAGAAAACCTGCGACGAAGGCTGAACTGAGGCAGATGATGTCCTCGATGGTCTGGATGGCCAAGTACATTGATCTGGGCAAGCCCGAAGGGGAACCGCCCCAGGTCGTCAAGTGCCACTTCGATGACGTTCTGATTGAGGCGAATGGCAAGTCCATCGTCGCCGAGATGATCGTCAAGTACTATCAAGACCATGTCGAGCTGCACACCGTGTGAGCACACCACTAACGGCAGATTGACCGAAGGAGGTGACAAGATGGCAAGCCACTGGCAACTGGCCGACCTAGACCCGCCGACTTTCGTGCTTGTCGTTGATGTCAAATCGGACGACATGATTATAGATGAGCTGTCAAAGCTCGCCTATATCGTCAAGTTCGGTGATCGCTTCGTCGAAGAAGATCCTGATTACCCCGGCTTCTCGTTCGCCGTCATCGGCACCGTGAAGCTGATGGTCGACAAGACCAGTACCGGCGAGTCCCTGTTCGCGGCCTATCAACTGGGGTGTCAGGATTCTCCGGAAACCTGTGTAGTGCTCTGAACAAAGGAGGTGAAATAGGATGCCGCCGAAGGAGTTCGTGCCGTTCCAGTTGTGCCCCGTCGGAGAGACGTTGGTGGCGCGGCTGCACGTTACCGAAGAGACAACGGACAGTCAGATCCTTCAGGGTCTAATCGGTATAGTGCACATCGCCCAGCACATCGACTACTTCGCTCCCGAAGATGCAGAGCCAACCCTCTTTCACGTTGTCATCGGCAAGCTGACAGTGGAGATTAACCGCTTCAGCAACGAAAGGGATAGGCTCAACACCTTCAAGAAGTTCCGTGAGTTGGACGCTCAAGCGTACATACCGTTGGACTTGACGTTCAATCACAGCTAGCGCTCGCTCATACGATAGGCAGTCCGGGTTTTCTAACCGGCTGCCTTGCGGTCACGCGCCTCTATTTGTCTGCTTGTCATAATCGCTTATTTGAATGTGTATTCAAACTGATGAGTCCAAAAGGACGAAAAGCGAAAAAACAATAAGTGCCAATTCACATAGTACGTTGTATTCAATACATCACCCTAAGGTGTCCTGCCCGAACTGTATTCAGACAGGCGGGCAAAAAGGTCCGTCCTTTTTATTTCAAGAGGTGATTTGAAAAACCGACAGCAACCAGGTTTTCGTATGCCCGCCACACTTTATCGGGGATTTCCTGTGGTATCTGATATCCCAAAGCCGGGTATTCTTTGATGCGCTGTAAATCACCAACCATAACGTTAACAACCAAATCTTTTGGCAATGATTCATTAAAGTAATCCTCGTATTTTACGGGGATGGATGTGACGGAAATCCTAGTTGAGCTGTCCGGCCACTGTTTCTTGAAAGTGGCGAAGGTTCGACGTTCCATATACGGTTTTTGGACCAAAATAAATGACGAAAAGTTTTTGCCAAGTTTTTTTAGCAAATTATAGGTAAATCTGATGTTATCACCACTATTCGTAGATTTATCTTCGATAATAATTCGTCCGAATGGAACGCCGGCTTTTTCGATAATTCTGGCAAATAATTGCGCTTCTGGCATACCGAATTTATCCTTTGAAAGCCTGCCAAATCCTCCAGATACTATCACCCACCCCGCGTACCCCTTAGCGTAAAGATCGGCTGCAAGCCTGGCACCGCGCGTATCAATACTACAAAGTACAAAAATAGCATCTGCCTTCTGCAGAGGCTGTCCCATATGCATATAATCCCAGATTATCTTTGCATTTTCATCTGTATTCATTACAAAAACTAACGTTTCTTGAATGGTTTTTTCAATCGGCGAACGGTCTTTTTGGCAAGTGGCAATCCCCTATGCCAGGCACCATATTTTGCAGATAGCGGTTTATCAAAAGTTCCAGCCAAATCAGTTTCACCCACAGCCCAACCCATCTTAAAAGTTGTAACACCACCTTCTAGTAATCCTCCAAAATCGTAATGAGTCAGCCCCCACTCTCGGCATTTGCGAATAGCATGCCATTTTAAGGCGTAATTGACACGCAGTTCCTGTCCCTGGTCGTTCATACCGCCGTAAAGTTCCAACGCCGAATCAGCGCTGATTGCCAGCCACAGAAAAGCAACCGGTTCACCGTCAACATAAGAGGCGAAAAGCTGCGAAAAGTCGGCCATTTTACTGAAAACGTCGTAATAATACTGGTTGTCGTGCAGATCAAATTTGGCGCGTTTGGCCGTTAATTTGTAAATATCCAGGCATTTATCCAAATCTTCTTTGGTGCGAACGCGTTTGATTTCCATCTGTTCGGCGGACGATTTACGGATATATTGGCGTGTTTTTTTAGCCATGTCGTTTAACAGTTCTGATTCGGACTTATTCAAATCCAAAAGAATAGTTTTTGACGGCAAAATATGATTTTTTGAAAGCCTCCAACCCTGTGGAACAGAGTAAATCTGTTCGTTTGGTTCAATCGAAAGCGCCACGCTGTGACGATGGGATTTGATGTGAGTTGCCAACAATTGCAACAGCTCTTCCCTATTTCCTTCCTCTACTACCGGTCCTCGCGGTACATAGGCCAGTGAACGCAAAGGCCAGGGTAATTTACGATATAACACCTGGGCTGCACCGATAACATTTTCGTCATCATCGTGCATAAAAAAGCGGTCGGCTGACCAGCCGTGGACAGACTTGGCGTCTCCCCAACCCCACAATTGCAGTGGGTGTCCCCCATTTTCCAGAATATAATCGTCCCAATCCCCTTTGCTGTCACAATGAATCAATTTTGCCATTTATTGTTCCCTCCGTGGAATATCTCTATTATACAACCTATTTTCAGTTAATCCGGTTGTGATATAATACGAGGTGAAAACAAACATGCGGGAAAAGACAAAAACTTAAGGGGTTTCATGGGAAAACCTTAGGTGGCCTTGCACTTTTCACGTGTGATATATTATATGAAAGTTCGATACATTCTGAATGAAATTAGCTAAAACTTACGAGCCAAATCAGTACGAGCCAGACATCTATGCTATCTGGGAAAAAAGCGGTGCGTTCGAGCCAACAGGCAGTGGCGAACCATTCTGCGTCGTCATGCCACCACCAAATGCCAATGGAAATTTGCATATCGGGCATGCGCTGACGGTTGGTTTAGAAGATATTATGGCCAGGTACTGGCGCATGAAGGGCAGGGATGTTGTGTACGTTCCAGGCGCCGATCATGCCGGATTCGAGACATGGGTTGTTTATGACAAGATACTGACCGAGCAAAACAAAAATCGTTTTGATTTTTCGCGCGAACAGCTGTACAGCCAAGTTTGGAACTTTGTTGATAAACAACGGGGGAATATGGAATTACAGCTGCGAGCACTAGGCGTCAGTTGCAGTTGGAAAGATTTAGTTTTCACGCTGGACAAAAAGGTGATTGATACTGTTTACGGCACGTTCAAGAAAATGTGGGACGAAGGTCTAATTTACAGAGGTGAGCGCATGGTAAATTACAGCACCAAATACCGCACCAGTTACGCAGATATCGAGGTCAATCACAAGAATGAAAAGGGGACATTGTGGAACATTGCCTATCCGACATACGACAAAATCGGTGAAATCGTCGTTGCGACCACTCGTCCAGAGACGATTTTCGGCGATATGGCAATTGCCGTTCATCCCGATGACAAACGATATAAAGACTTTGTTGGTAAACACGTTCTGTTGCCTTTAACAGATAAGGAAATCCCAGTCATTGCCGATGAATTTGTTGATCCTAACTTCGGTACAGGTGCTGTAAAAATTACACCAGCACATGACCCGAACGACTTTGAAATGGGGCAGCGTCACAACTTATCGCGTCTGCAGGTGATTGATTTTGACGGCACTATGATAAATGTTCCATCAGAATTTGTCGGTCTGACAGTCGAACAAGCCAGAAAGAAAACTGTCGCGGCACTGCGAGCCCAGGAATTAATTCGGGGTGAAACGCCATACGAGCACATCGTCGGATATGACTATAAAAGCGGTCTGCCAATTGAACCATTGGTCAAAGAACAATGGTTTATCAAAATACAGCCATTGGCTCAGCGCGCTAAAAAGGCGATTGAAGACGGTGAAATAACCTTTACGCCTGACAGTCGTAAACACGACCTAATACAGTATTTTGACCAGATGCGAGACTGGAATTTGTCGCGCCAAATCCCATGGGGGATTCCGATTCCGGCTTTTCAAAATGTTAATGACCCCAATGATTGGATTTATAACGAGGATGTCGACGAAAAAACCATTTCGATTGACGGCAAAATATATCGTCGCGAGGAAGACACGTTTGATACTTGGTTTTCAAGTGGTCAGTGGCCGTTTATTACGACTGATTATCTGACGAACGGAAAATTAGCCAAATTTTATCCGACCAGCGTCATGGAAACCGGCGTTGATATCTTGTACGCCTGGGTTGCGCGCATGGTGATGTTGGGACTGTATGCAACAGATAAGGTTCCGTTTAAACACGTATATTTGCATGGTTTGATTCTAGACGAAATCGGCAAAAAAATGAGTAAAAGCAAGGGGAATGTTGTTAACCCAATCGAAGCCCTGACTGAATACGGATCGGACGCTTTGCGCCTGGGATTAATCGCTAATCGCAGTGCCGGTCAAAACCAGGCCTTCGGTGTCGGTAGGGTACTGGCGGGACGAAACTTTTGTAACAAATTATGGAATATTGCCAGATTTTCCGAGAACAAACTGGGCGACGGGTTCAGAAAAAAAGCGCCGGAACCAAAAACCATAGCCGACCATTGGATTATTCGCGAACTGAGCAATGCTATCACTGGCATCGAAACTCAGATAGAAAGCTATCGCTTTGCCGAGGCTAGCGAAACCATGTACCACGCAATCTGGGACGATGTAGCCGATTGGTATATCGAAGCGTCTAAACAGCAAGATAACTCGGCAATGTTGGCTTGGGTTCTAGATACCAGTCTAAAAATTGCACATCCATTTGCGCCGTTTGTGACCGAAACCATCTGGCAAACGCTGTCTTGGCAAAATAATCTGTTAATTACGACGAAATGGCCAGAAGTTGTTGCCTTTGACGATATCGCAGCCGCCGAATTTGGCCGATTAAAGCATCTGATTACCGAGGCCAGGTTCGTAATGAACGAACTGCCCGGTAACGAACGTTACGCCTTGCTGTATCAAAATGACAGTCTGATTGCCGACAACGCAGACCTTATCAAGCGACTAGCGAAATTAAAGGACGTTACGGCAGTCGACCAGGCTAGGGGACTGCGACTGGCGAACAGCGGAAGGGAAGCGTGGCTAGATATTTCAGCCAAGACACTCAGCGAGCACCAGACCAACTTGGAAGTCCGACTAGCCGAAGCTCAGACCTTAATCAAGACCCTAAAAGCCAGATTAGATAACGAAAATTACGTCGCCAAAGCTCCAGCCGAACTAGTCGAAGAGACCAAAACCCAGTTAGAACAAAAACAGGCGCTGGTTGAACGCCTGATTCATGAACTTGAAATTCTAAAATAACACTTATAAATCACCGTCGCTACCGAAACTTTGACCCATAATTCGTCCTACGGCGATATGTTCGTCATCGTCACTTTTTTTAGATTGAGCGGCAGGTAACTGCGAGGTTACGCTGGAGGTAGTACCAGTGAACCAGTTGGTGTCGATGTTTGGGCTGGAGGTGGCCGGATCAATAGCGACATTTTCGGCCAGGTACGTGACATTATTAGTTGCGGTTGCGATGACGACGTCAATTGCATCGCCGGCGCGAAAATCGCTGACAAACCAGCCGAATAACACTAGTAGCGAGATGATGACGGTGAATGGTGTGGTGAGTGGTGATTGCATAGTTTTTGTTTTATTAAAGTTATACAAGATACAATATAGCATAAGCTTTGTATTATGTCAAGAATAGGTTTTATTAACTAATTATGATGATAGGGGTTACCGCTGGCGATTTCTTGGGCGCGATACAGCTGTTCAGTCAAAATTAAACGAACCAATTGATGCGGGAAAACCAGTTTTGACAGAGACCAGACGAAATTCGCACGGTTCAAAACAGTATCATCGACGCCGTAGGCACCACCAATAACTATTACTACATCCTTTGACGATTCCAGTAATTTCAGTAATAACGACGATAGTTCAAGCGAATCGACTGACTCACCGCGTTCATCCAGCAAAATCAAATAATCACTAGCACGAAGCCGTAATAGTATGCGCTGTGACTCTTCTAGGCGTGCTCTGGCATCAGGCAGGGGTGAATGCGGTAAAATGGCCCACTCAGTTTTGAACGGTTGTTTTAGGCGCTTTTGATAGCGCCCTATGCCTTCGGCGACCCAAGATTCGTGTTTTTTGCCGACTGCTATTATTCGGATTGGCATCACATTTTCAATCGATTTGCCATGATTGCGAGTGCAGTATTATCTGGTTCGGCGTCAAGATCGGGTTGTTTTTTTAGATCATTTCCATGATAAATAGGCACCAGATGGACGTGGCAGTGGGGGACTCCGAAACCTTCTACGACGACTCCAACCCTTGGCGAACCGATTACTTCGCGAATATGATTTCCAATATTTTTTACAATCGTCCAAAGGTATTGGTAATCATAATCACTTAAATCCCAGATATGATCTACTTGAATTTTAGGAACAACCAGAGTGTGGCCCTCGTTTTGAGGGTGCATGTCTAAAAATGCAATCACCTTGTCGTCTTCGTATATTTTAAAGGCGGGAATTTCGCCGTTAATAATTTTTGTGAATACAGATGGTTCTGGCATGGGTATATTATAGCAAATCGGGGTTTTTGATATACAATTGACAACATGAAAATACCCAGAAACATTAATGTCCAAAAGACTATTGATGGGGTAATCGATAAGATATTTTTACGGTTCATCCCAGACAGTGTTAGGCCGAACCAGGTTACTGTTGTCCGTTTTCTTTTGATTCCTGTCATTTATTGGCTGTTGGCTAGCGGAATGCTTATTTTGGGGCTGATTGTCTTTACGATTGCAGCGCTGACGGACGGGATTGATGGCGCCATGGCCCGAACTCGCAACCAGATAACGGATTTGGGCAAAGTCATAGACCCGATTGCCGACAAACTATTGATACTGACTGTGCTGTTTTATATCGGCTGGGACATATTGTTGATTAAAGTTTTTGTGATTTACATCTTTTGCGAGATTTTGGCGGTTTTGGTTGGGTACGTTTTTTCGCCGTTTTTGGGCCAAACTATCGGGGCCAACTTTTTCGGGAAAATAAAACTAAATTTACAGTGTATTAGTATTGGGTTTTTCATTGTCGGAGTAATAATTTCTAATTATGCAATGATGAATATTGCCAAATACGTGCTGTTTGTAGCCTTGTTCTTCGCTGTTGTTGCCGGTATGGAGACGTTTAGGCGAAAAGCCAAAACGTTCTTGAAAGACCGTAATATTCACGTAACTTACGAGTAATTAAAAAGGCGCAAGACCTGTTGGAAAGCTTTCGCACATCAACTTAATCTTGCGCCCAAACGGCAGAGAACCCTGACGGGCTTGGGTTCTCTGCGTCGAAATTGGGAGGTTGTAGGGCTGAATTAGCCCTTGTACTTGGCTCTCACCTTGTGGACGTGGTCGACAGAGTTGTTGACAGCCCTGACGAACTGAGGTTCCAGCATAGCAAAGACGCCGTTGCTGACCTCGTAGTAGACAGCGCCGGTCTTGTCGTCGCGGCCCATGTGGACCCGGTGCACTCGCTTGGTGCCACCGACCAGCCGACGAAGCCGAATCAGCAGGTCGATTATGAGGTCAGCCTCGTAGTTGTTGCCTTCATCGGGCACTTCGTAGAACTTGACGTCCCCGGCCTTGCCGTGTTCGGCGTCCCTGGGTATCGCGCGCAGCTCGAGCCTTATCGGTCTCATCGGACCTCCCTGATTGTGAAACGTCAGCGGTATGCTGACGTACGGTTTGCGGCTATCCGTTGTTAGCCGGATAGGTTAAGCATATTATAACAGAATAATTACAAAAATAAAAGAGGCGCGGGCCTAATTGGAAAGCTTTCGCACATCAACTAGAACTCGCGCCATGGGGCGGAGAGCCATATGTTTCAGGCTCTCCGCCAATACCTTTGTAGGCCCGGCGGTGGCCTACCACTCTTGGCTACAGAACATGCAACGGGCCTTTGGATCGGCCTTTTCGCCTCTGGCAACGGCTTCTTTGCGCCCGGCGTTACACCAGTCATACTGGATGCAGTCTTGGCATTGATCGCCTTCTTCAGGGATGATGGCAGGCTTGGTCTTGAAGTCGTATTTAGGCTCTGGCATGTCTCCCTCTCATGGTAGTAACCACTACAGACGACACGATGGCCGCTATCTCGGTAATCGAAAGGCCGAGAAGAACGGGGAACAACCACACCTTGAAACCATCTGCGGAAGCACCTAGCACCACCAGCAAAAAGGTGATGGCGAAGCCGATGGCGTATATGGCAAGCATGTACGCCAGAGCCCTTGTCCCCAGGTAGGTGTATACATAACACGTGTAGACGAAGAGTATCGCGAAGATTGGACCAATCACGATCATCGGCAAGGACGCCCACGACTCGCCGACCAGTCCACTTCCATACCAGAACGTCGCCACTCCCACCGTGGACGACAGTCCTCCTATCGACAGGATAGTGACGAAAGCCAACAGCTTGCCTTTCATGCCCCACCCCCAACATTCCGAATTGTTAAGGTGGTAATAGTATAGTTCAGTTATATGAAATAAAAAAACATAAGTTTGTCTCTTTTCGTCCTTTTGGACTCATCAGTTTGAATACACATTCAAAAAAGAGGAAATGTAAGGAGAAATCCGCTGCCGTGAAGGCTTGGCGGGCGAGAACCCACAAGTGGGTTCGTCAGAACCCGCCAAGCCTCCAGTCGGAAGGGGTCACGCCGCCGTGACGATTGCCTCCCGCAGCTTGAACTTGGACACGCACTCGTGCACAATCGGCTTGATCTTGGCGGACATCGCCACAAACAGGAAGTCCATGACGTACAGGTCTGCGCCATCCCGCTTGGGGTCCATGTCCAAAGGCATGTAGAGACCGTTGCCATGCAACGAAGACTCCAAGTCATCGTCCACCGTCGGGATGTAAAACCGGTTCAGGGGGGCATCCCAGTCCCACATCAAACGGATCCGGATCATGGCTTCCTTGGCGATGAGGTTGGTCAGGTAGTTGACTTGGCACATGTGAACCAGGTCGGGGGTCTGAACCACCACGCTTTTGCGAGTGGCCTCTTCATCGCACATATTAGAGATGGTATACCTCATGAAGCCTCCTAGGAATGTGTTGTGCCGCTCAGATGTCTTCGATCTGGTATGCCTCCATGATTTGGTCGAACTGACCGACACAGCCCGTGAAGAACTTGTCAAAGTCAGGTACCAGACGGAGGTACAAGCTTGGTTCCAGCGCGAAAAACGTGCTGTGATCGAACTGGTCGTATCGCTCGATCAGGCCGACGGCTTCACTGCCAGCCAAATGCTCGATATGGCCGTACAGAAACGCCGAAAACCTGCGGTGCCCAGCAACGTTGTCGTGGCTGGTCTGGAAGACCTTGGCGTACTGGCCCGTGGTGCCGGCCATGTTGCTGCCGAACACATAGTAAAACAGACGCATGCGACTCTCCTTACGAATTGTTAAACGCTAGCCATAGGCCAGCGTCCGTACACTATATCGGTATTACCTCAGATAGTTGAACATATTATACAACTTTGTTTATATTCTTACAATCACTTTACTCTTTTCGCCCTTTTGGGCTCGTCAGTTTGAAAACACATTCAAATAAGAGAAAAATGTAAGGAGAAATCCGTTCGCCGTGAAGGCTTGGCGGGCAAATTGCCCGATTTAGCGGCAATCCCGCCAAGCCTATATCCTGACACAGAATCAGTCCTGTACGGTGGGCACAAGGCCAAAGCTGGCCCATTCCTCCGGGCGGCTGAACTCCTCGCTCAGCAGTTCGAAGGCGTCGTGGGTGACGAAGTACTTGATGTCTCCACCCGGCGTTGCCACGAACTTCAGCAGTGAGGGGTCGCTGCCGGACAGTTCGTCGTCTTTGGCGTCTCGGAGGATCTTGTTGATCTCGTCGGTGACGGCGGTGAACACCATGAACCACAGTTCGACTTCGTCATAGCCCGTGAAGGTCATGTCGAACTCGTTCGGGGTCTCTTTCTCTCTGACTATGACCTTAGGCACAATCACTCCTTCTTTGTTCGACTTTGTTACACTTTGGAACAGGGCTTGACCCTTCGATCCACGTTCATGTCGTAGAGTCTCTGGACTTCGTCCCTGAATACGGGACGCAGTTCGAAGAACCCGTCGCGAAGGACCCAATACTCATCACCCGACTCGCTCGGCTTGCGCTGAATCGGCAGGTAGAGTCCTTTAGGGTCCTTTTTCTTGGCGTCCTCGAGGAAGTCGAGTACAAAGAACAGTGCGCACTTTGTCAAAGTGCCAAGATTGACGTTGCCGGTATTGTCGGATTCGAAAACCACCGTTTCCGAGGCTTCGTCTTCGCCGCACATCAGATGCAACACGTATCTCACGTTTTCTCCTTACATTGTGAAACACCGACCGATGGCCGGTGCTACGACTACAGAGCAAACTCACATAGTTAGGTATATTATAGCATAAACACTTAAATAATTCAATACCCTATAGATTACTTTTCGTCCTTTTGGACTCATCAGTTTGAACATACATTCAAAGAAGTAATTTGTAAGGAGAGTCCCGGAAGGCTTGGCGGGTGAGAACCCACGAAGGGATTCTTGCGAAGCGCACGAGCTTCTGGAATCGCCTCGATGCCCGGTCGTACGCGTGATGGTTGACGTAGATCCTGGCTCCGTACCCCGAGAGGGTCTGGTCATCGATGACGTCCTCTCGGCTGATAGACAGCCAAGGCGCGTCTTCTATGACGTCGATGACCGCCGAAACGATCGCGTCGGTCAGGTGGTTGATTTGGCTCATGTCGGCCAGATTCACCCCTCGGTAAGCGATGTACTCGCCCGTACCTTGTTTGATTAGGAAGTACTCCATGTTTCCTCCCTTTACAGTCCGATGTTTGAGTCTTCCATGCCGGTCACGATGTCTTCGATGTCGCACCGTACGCTGTAGTCCTTGACGATGGTAGAAACGGCTTCTTCGAAGTCACTCTCCATGACCATGTAGGTCAACTTGTCGACCCACAAGTGGATGCCATCGATCCGACTGTCGTCGAAGCGGGTTCGGAGTTTGACCTCCTTAGGATCGAGTCCGAACCATTTGCAGATCTGCATCACCAGATATGGTGGGAAGTCTGCTTTGTCCCACAATTCGTACATGAAAGGAATGGACACCCGTATTGATCGACGACTATCGAAATCGTCGACGCCTACCACCGGTGCGGTGTTGGACAAAAGCGTGATGTTCACAGGCTCTCCTTACGATTTGAAACACCGGCAGGTTGCCAGTGTTACGACCAATGAGTCAGACTCAAATAGTTAAATATACAATACAATAAAAACGAAATAAATACAATTAGAGAAAATGTAAGGAGAGTTTCTGGTGGCCGAGAGGCTTGGCGGGCGAACCCGCCAAGCCTCAATCGGATGTTGGTCCTAGTTGCGACTGGACCGGTGGATGAGTTCGAGCACGCCGTGGCATGTTCCACACAGGTCTTCGAACTCGTCCATGATAGCGATGTAGGCGTCGGACACCAGGCAAATCTCGGCTCCCTCTTCGGTGTCGCTGACGATTACCGGCTCGTAGGACTGGTGGCGATGAATCAACTGCTCGTCGGCGATTCGACCGAAGATCAACGCCGAAATGAGGTAGGTCAGCTCGTCAACGCCGACGTTTGCGACCAGGTCAGGACCTACGTACTCGACGGTCTCTCGGGTCTCTCCATCCTCATGCAGGTGGAACAAGACGTACCGAACCATAGTTGCCCCTTTTGTTGTGGGATGCGGGTCAATGGTTGTTGTCAGCTGGTGTTGTCCCGTTGATGAGCGTACACGTCGACGGCGGCTTCGATGATTTCGCCAAAGCGTGCAACGCCGCCAACTCGTCTTTTGAGGCGGCTGAAAACCGCTTCACTGACGATAAGCTTGATGCCGTCTCTGTAGAGATGCTCGGGCTCACCACCGATTTGAATCTGACTGACATGGATTTCCAGCGCAATGCTGACGCTGTCGCGCAGGAGTTCCTGGAACTCGGGGACACCCCGGAGGCCGAGGTTGTCGTTCACGAAGACCAGAAGTGCTTCCTGGATATCGCCGATTCTACGGACTTTTCCCAGAACGGAAGGCTCTGACACGAGCATGATTTCCATCAGTACTCTCCTTACATAGATTTTTAAACGCTGACCCTTGGTCAGCGCTGTTATACCACCATCAACAAGCGTGGCTTGGACAGTTGAGTATATTATACAAGAAAGTTACAAAAATAAAAGGGCGCGGGCCCAGTTGGAAAGCATTACGCACATCAACTAAACTCGCGCCACCGGGCGGAGAGCCGCAAACTTCAGGCTCTCCGCCTATACCTTGATGCTATGACATCACCCCTTGTGGAATGATTGCCTCGTGAAAGTAATACCGCAGGTTGTGGATACGCAGGTCGACGATATCCATGCCTTTGCAGATACAGACCGAAGTGGGCGGAGCCCCGTTTACGTCTGGAAAGACGCCCTTGCAACAGAGGCAAGCCCACGGTAATCCCTTGTCGATTGCCTCTTCTCGGGTCATCAAATCCATTAGAACTCCCCTGGGCGTTGCCGCCCTAGAACTTGTCGGCAATGTCGCACTGAAAGTTCGGGCTGACCGCCTCGAGTTCGGCGACGACGGCCCTGGCATCAGGCGAACAGTCGTTGTTGGGGGAAGGGTCGCTGAACTTCCTGCAGCGTTTGCACTGACTTCCGTGAACTTCGGGCTTTGCCCCTTCCGGCGTGTCCACTTGGTGAATCGACTTATTTGTCATGCTTATCCTCCGATGTACGTTTCGGGTTTGAAACTCAGGTTCCCTCGTGGCCATAGCATTATGTAAAAGGTCAAATAACAGTATAAGGGAATAAACCCTGATTGCGAAGCGTTAGGGTGTTATATTATTTGATTATTTCAGTGCCAGTTCGGCTAGTTGCAAACAACCCTCTTTGGACTTGGCGATTGCTAGGAAACGGGACGCATGGCAAAATTTTGCGTCCTTTACACCAGTAACTTCGGCTAGTTCAGAATTTATTTTGCCTGCCCAGTTGGCTGGCAGTTTTTTGCGATTTTCGTATGATCCTAATTTTACCGAGATAGCCTTTAACGCCCAATCGTCTTCTGGACTTGGCCATGCTGGAAGTACAACGAATAGTGCATTGGGGGCTTCTTTGACAACTACCTCTTCCCAAGGAGCATATTGATCTAGGATTATTAGTCGCTCGTCCGCCGCATTTTTGATGGCATTCCGTACATAATTATCTGCATCTACGCGGTCACGAGCTCTGTTGATAACATTTTCTAACACTTGTGAAGCCAGAATTATTGCCGACTCAAACGCTTTGTCAATCTGTTCTGGTGATGGGTTTGATTTCCATGATGGCATTAAATCATCAACGGCTTTGTCGATTCCAAATGGGCGAACGCCGTCTACTTTTTGTTCGAACAAGTCAAAACCAGAGTCGATTGCATCCATAACCTGCACCAGCCGTTTGTCGACCATAATTGCGACCTCTTTAGAATCGCATACTTTTGCCCCATATTCTTTCCAAATCAGTCCAAATGCGTCATAAGGAATCCCATTTTCGCGTTTTCCGGCACCTTCGGGTTGATGGTGGTCGAAATCGTTTGTGACGGGATTGTATTTCCGACCGACATCCACGCGCATGTCGCATGATTGCATGACGGATTCGTCGCGTGTGCGAACGTAGTCGACTGGTCCAAGCATCTTTAAAGTGGCGAGAGCAAATGCTTCGTCACTGTGAAATCGTCCGCTGTGTATTGCAACTTTCATAATTTTTTTCTGGCGGAGAGAGAGGGATTCGAACCCTCGAAGGCGTTGCCGCCTTACTGCTTTTCGAGAGCAGCCAGTTCAACCACTCCTGCATCTCTCCTCTTACGATATATTTTAACAGAAAACCCCTCCGACATGTTCATCCCTGATGGTATATGTTAAAATTTCATTAACATACAAGTGATGGGGGGGGGCGCGAAAAAAACAGACTCATGGAAAACATTTTAGTAATTCTAGGCAATTATGTGGTTATTTTGGTGTCGATTTTGGTTTTTGTCAGCCCGTTTTATTATCTGTACAAAAGGAAAAGTCACGGGTCTATACGGACGCATGGGTTAAACCGCGAGATTGAATCTTTTTTTAACGACAAACAAACCAATTATCTGGTTTTTTTCTGGGCGATGTCCGAAGCGCTATTCTGGTTTATTATCCCCGAACTGCTGCTGCTGCTGGTTATTTTTATGCGCACTCGTCGACGGCGCGAACTTTTGTATTACGACATCGCTGGGACCATCGCCGGGACAGTATTAGCCTTTGTAATTAATTTACCGGCTCATTTGATTGAAAAACTGCCATTTGTGCAGCCAGCCATGGTCCAGCAGTGCATCGCCTGGTTTGATAAAAGCGGTATTTTCGCATTATTTTACCAGCCTTTTTCAGGGGTACCGTACAAAGTTTTTGCTTATCTTGGGCCGAACCTACATATTCTAATAATTGTATTTATTGTTGCCGCAGTCGCAGTCAATGTTGCACGATACTTTGTCATATATCTGCTATCCAACAAACTATATTCGTTTTTTCATAAATTCGTTTACCATCATTATGTAGCGATTTTTTTGGTTGTAGTATTTATTTTCTCGGTATCATTGCTGCAGGTTTATCACGCATTTGACGGCGTGATTATAAAAGGCATAAGCGTCCAAGACACGACATTAGTCCAAAATGTACATACTGGATAGCCGAAAAATGATAAGATCAAAGTGCGATGAAACTAGATATTAATTCCAAAGTCAAACTAAATGATGGCACGCAGATGCCGCTGTTGGGCTTTGGTACATGGCAGATACGAAATGGCGAATCTGCATATAACGCTGTCCTATGGGCACTAAAAGCAGGCTACCGGCATATTGATACAGCAAAGTTCTATGGAAATGAAGAATCGGTCGGTCGGGCAATCCGAGACAGTGGGATCCCACGAAGTGATGTATTTGTAACAACTAAATTATGGCCAACAGACGCCATTAATGCCGAAAAGGTATTTAATCGAAGCTTTGAAAAGTTAGATATCGGCTATATTGACCTGTATTTGATGCATTGGCCGGTTCCGGGGATGGTCAAAAAGTCGTGGCAGAGATTGGAGAAAATTTATGAAACCAGTGGCAAAATTAAATCCATCGGAGTCAGTAATCACAATATTAGGCAACTAAAATGCATACTGGACGTTGCAAAAATAAAGCCTGTCGTGAATCAGGTAAAATGTTCACCCTACAATTACGACCCGACAATGCACGAATTTTGTAGGAAAAACGACATTGTCATGGAAGCGTACAGTCCGCTTACAAGAGGCAATATGCTGTATGATGAAAAACTTACAACGATTGCCGAAAAATATAAAAAATCATCTACTCAAATACTGTTGCGTTGGTGTATCCAAAAAGGAATTGTGACGATTCCAAAATCAGCGCATCCAGAATGGATTACTGAAAATGCTGACATTTTTGATTTTGAGATTAGTGATGATGATATGCGCAAACTAGATAATTTTTCAAAAAACGTCTAGAAATTGTGAAGCCCCCGGAGGCGCCTCACAATATTGCGAGGTTCTCACGGGGGTGAGGGGCGAAAGGAGTTGACGATGTCCGGCAGGCCGGACGGTGAACGCTGGGGTCTGGTCAGTACGAGGGACGACCCAGGGGTACCGTAGACCATGGGTCGACCTAGGGGCGTTCGCCCGAACTCGTCGGGCTGAAGCGCATGGTATCGCCCGGTCGACCGGGGGACTCCTTGATGGCCCTGGCGATGATGACTGCCACAATAACGATAGCGCCGACGCTAAACAGTATCTTCTTCACGCTGTGACCTCCTTGGTCAGTACTCTTCCGGATCGTAGTTGCCGATGACTTCGGCAGCTCGGTAGAGAATGCGGCACATACCAGCGCCAGCTGCGACTGCAGCCAGGGCGACGGCGGCCTTCAGAACGAACTTCATGCTTCACCTTCCTCGTGGACTGTTCCGCTTCAGCGCATGAACGGTGCCAAGAGCTGGTTGGCCGCGCGTTGGAACGCTGCTTGCATCGACATGTCTCCGTCGAACGAAGGGTCAGGGGTCTGTGAGTTCCACACAAACTCCTTCAATTCCGTCATGACGGCGAATGACGTGTCGGGCAAGAGCATCCTCAGGCTTGCTTCGATGCTCTTCGACCGCTTGGCGATGTTCGCATTGCGGTCCTCGTAGAAACCCGCCTCGATCTTGATGACCACGTCGACGTTCAGGCCGCGACGCAGCACGTAGATCGGAACAAACTCGATGCTCTCCGGTGTCAGCGGCCCCATGGGGCTGTTGAGCGCAGCGGGGACGATCTCGTTGTTGGCGATGAGAAGTCGGTCTTCAAGGTCTTTCGGCCCCTTGAAAACCGGTTTTCTCCAGGTGCCTGCATCACAAGCTATGAATGCTTGCACAAACGGCATGCTAACTCCTTTCCTGAAAAGGGCTACTACGATACCTACGTAGTCAGGTTAGGGTCCTAAGACCAGTGAAAGTTATATTATCATAAATATGATGGTTGTCAAAGAATAAGCAACACCCGACAGGATTTGGTCGCGTTCCGCGACCCCGAAACTTCGCGATTGGCAAACCAGTTGCCATCGGAAGGTTTCCTTGCGACCCGCAGACTTGCGAGTCTCACCTCCGACCTTTTCCGAAGGTCGACAGCGTTCAAATTCATAACGAATTTACCAATAAAAAACACCCATCTATGATGAGTATTTTTTATTGGTACACCCGACAGGATTTGAACCTACGACCTTCGGCTCCGCAAGCCGACGCTCTATCCAGCTGAGCTACGGGTGCAAAACATAGGGCCACACGTAAACGCGCAGCCCTACACTTCATGTAACTAGAAGGTGCTTTCTGTCACAATATTGCGACGAACATAAAATATTGTAACACAATCTGGCGACAGGTGATAGAAAGGTGGTTTTTAGTTAAAGCCGTAATTTGCGGACAATTACGTCAATCATGTCTAGTTTTAATTCTTGCATCGGCAATCTGGCGCCTAAAATGTCTACGATTTTTTCACCGGATTCCTCTGGGAAATAGACAGATACGCCAGTTGCGAACCTTTTTACAGGAATTAGCAGTATCGAGTGTTGGCCCTGGTCGCGAATTAACCCAAAAGCCTTGAACTCGCTGAAATGATAAAGTTTTTCACCAATGTATAGTCCTTGTTCTCCACTTAAAGTGTAGTCAATCATCCGCGCCGGTCGACGCGAATAAAGGACGATAACTGCGACCATAACAACTACCAGGATTGAAAAAGTAAAGTCTTTTAGTAGGAAAATGTCACCGGCGATAAGGGCCAATGCAACAACAATTAAAGCAATAAACCATAATCCACCCTTTTCTGCGTCAATTGTTTCATTAGCACTCCAATGAACCGGTTCGGTGTCTGCTGGTTTTTGAGGCACTTTTTCCTGAACAGCAGGCTGCTGTGGGGCTGACTCTGCGTCATTTTCGGTTACAGTTGGAGCATACATTTCGGTTGGTTCGTCTGATTGAGGGGTGTTTTCCTGTTGGTCGGGTTGCATGAATTAATTATAGCATGAGGGGAATGGGTGATGTTTTCTTGCGATACAAAACCATCTGGCTTATACTTAACTCATGAATTTACCTCTTGGATGTTCCAAGCGTAAATATCGTTTCTCGAGCGGTTTTACTTTGGTTGAGCTTGTATTGGTTATTTTTATAATTGGAGTTCTGTCTGCAATATTGATTTTCGCATATACCGGATTCACCCAAAAAGCTAAAACCGCATCACTCCAATCCGATTTGGCTGATGCATCAACTGCCCTAAAGCTATTTCAAGCTCATAATGATAAATATCCAACTACAATTTCGACAGACTGTAGTGCCAGTCCGGATTCTGATACGAATAAGTGCTTAAGAGTAACTAATGGCAATACGTTTAATTACTATCAGGCTAATAATACGACAAGCCCTTATACATTTTTTTTAAACGCCATAAGTAGTGACGGTAAGTTAAGCTATCGCATTACAGAAAGTAACAAACCTTTACTTAGCAGTCTTACAAATACGTCGTGCTTGGCTATTTTAAACGCAGGTGATTCAACTGGGGACGGGTATTACTTGATTAAACCTGCCGCAACAGCATATTCGGCTTATTGTGACATGACAAACGGTGGCTGGACAAAGCTGAATAATAATATTGCCACAGCAACAACAGCATTTAATGGCTCTGACATCTTAATAACAAATAATATTCCAGGGGGCTGTGGCAGTCCAGGTTGTGCATTCACGATAAATAATATATCCGTATCTCACACAAACATTAAAGTCCTTCTTACAAGGACAACGTCCATTGTTGAGTGCGCTAGTCTTGTAGGAGCTACAATTTCGCAGGCGTATTGGGATGGATTCAGTTGGGTTAACTGGGGTATGTGCACGTGGAGTGATGGAATATTCGCAAATGGAACTTCAATAGATATGACTGGTTTAAAATTGTTATGGAAATTAGAAGGACCGAAAGCTGCAAATGGTGAGATTAAGTTTAATTCCCAGTGTTCGGACGGTACGGATTCGGGTCAAATTCAGGTTACCGCATGGGTTAAATGAGTTTGTATATGAAACCTATAAAACGACGCACTGACTCTGCATTCACAATTATAGAACTCCTCGTAGTTATCGTTGTTATTGGCGTAATCGCTGCTATTTCATTCGTCGCTTATATGGGAGTAAGTCAAAGAGCAGTCTCCGCCTCGTTAAAGTCTGATCTTAGCACTGCTGCAAAGCGGATAAAAATGTTCCAAATCGAGAACAGTGCCTACCCAAACAGTCTGACTGACTGTCCAAACCCAGCCCCTAGTAATCTCTGCGTAAAATTAAGCTCCGGAAACAGCTATATTGGCTATGCAGCCGATAATACATCTAGTCCACAAACCTACTTGTTAATTGCTGGCAACGGTAGTATTTATTATAAAATTACTGATAGTAACCAATTGGCCCAGCTAAACCCACCTACGCAACCTGGGGTAACGCCAGGGGCAACAGTTGAACTACACGCCGCCAAGGCCAATAGTGGAGCAGGCCCCGGCATTAATAGTCCGATTACTACGACATGGGCAGATACTAGCGGTAATAACTATAACGGGATAGCACTTGGACTTACGGGTTCACCGTGGATAGGGACAGGGACCGCGGTAAACCCATACGCGCTGGCATTTACAGGTGGAGATGACTATGTTTACACCACAAACACACCGATTAATAAATCAAATTTTACATTAGAAGTTTGGGACCGCCAGACTATACGAAGCCCAGCGTACACGCGCTGGCTCACAAGTTTTAGTTCAGGGGGTCTTTCTGATTGGAACGGAGACGGAACGATGTATGCACTTCTTTGGGGAACTGGTGGACCTGGGTATTCACTAGTCGCAACCCCTGGGGACCTTGCGAACGGAGCGCTTCACCACATCGTTATGACCGTAAGTACCACCGAACTCAAGCTTTATGTTGACAATGGACTTGTAGGTACAAGTTCATTGGTAGGTTTTGTTACTAATGATCCTGGAGCAAGTATAGGACTTGCTACTAATGGATGGATTGGCAACATCTCGGTCGCAAGGCTTTACGGTTGGCCGCTGTCCGCAACCCAGGTTTCAGCCAACTACGCCGCCGGTGCTGATTGGTAAAGAAGATTTATCGTTTGCAACTCATATTCATCTCGCTTATACTTTAGCCATGAATATGCCTATTTGGCGATTTAATTTAACGCGTGAATCATCGCGTGGTTTCACAATTGTCGAACTTCTAGTAGTAATTGTCGTCATCGGTATCTTAGTAACGATTTCTATCGTTGCCTACTCTGGGGTCAGCCAAAAGGCGGCTGTCGCCTCAATGCAATCGGATCTGAATTACGCTTCCAAACAAATCAAATTGTCACAGATTAATAACGGCATCTTCCCCGGCAGTATTACGGATTGCCCAACGCCTGCCGCTACCAACTTATGCCTAAAATTCAGCTCTGGGAATAACTTTGTCGGTTATTCGGCAAATAACTCATCTAATCCCAAAACATTTCTTTTAATCGAAAATAACAATAATTTAACATATAAAATAACTGGCGATACTTCACCGGCCCTAGTTTCGACATCAATGCAGCCTGGTGTGACGCCTGGCGCAACAGTCGAACTACACGCTGCCAAAGCAAATGGTGGTGCTAGCCAAGGAATTAATGCCCCGCTGACCACGACCTGGGCAGATACTAGTGGGACTAGCAATATAGGTACGCTATCGAATTTTACCGGTTCACCTTGGAGTGGAAGCGGCACATCGGGCGATCCTTACAAACTTGCATTTGACGGAGTTAATGATTATGTGAGCATTGCAGATAATACGGATCTTCGACCCGGAACGGGCGATTTTACAATGGAAGTATGGCTTGCGACACCGTTTACCGAGGCTATCGCATGGCCAGGTTTGTTCACGAAAGGCTGGTCAACAGTCGCTCTACAAGGATGCTGGGGACTTGTGGGGGCGGCAGCCAGCCTTAACACGTTTTACTATCAAGATGACCTAAGCGCAGGAACTTGGACTGGTGGAGCAGTCTTAAGTACGCCAGCACTATCTGTTGGCAAGCATCACATAGTTGTCACGCGCGCCGCAGGTGTTTACAAATTGTATGTGGACGGCTCGTTTTCAACAAGCACTACGCCATCAACTACGCCCGACCTTAACCGCACAGAGCCAATGCAGATTTTCAGTGCCGATAATCGTTACCTTGGTGGCAGCCTCTATGTAGCTAGATACTATCAATTTGGTTTAACCGCCGCTCAGGTAACAGCCAATTACAACGCTGATGTTGATTGGTAGGTAAAGAGATGAAGGAGGGGGGGAGATAGCGCTCGATAAATTTCGCTTCTCCGCTCTTTTACGAAAAAATGTAAACACTTTTTCGCCTCAATCTCTACACCGAACTCCGCGCTGGTTTTGTCTACGACAAAACACGGGAGTTCAAATCATCGCCACTCAGTCAAATTAAAAATACGACCACTTTGGGTCATATTTTTAATTTGGCGGAGGAGGGGAGATTCGAACTCCCGCTCCAGGTCTCCCCAGACTAACGATTTAGCAAACCGTCCCCTTCAACCACTTGGGTACTCCTCCGTATGTTCAAAACCACGCATTCCACGTAGCTCTTGTGTGAAGCGTAAGATTTAGGGGACGGTGCCGTCCATTAATTTACGTTTCACGCAGCAACCACTTGGGTACTCCTCCTCGCGCTTCCCGATTATTGTAGCATATTCAGGGGTGTAGAGACTAGGCATTGCTGTCCCAAAAAGGTCCGTCCTTTTTCACACCTTAGACTGATGACAAATATACAACGTACTGAACTAATAAAGTCCTTTGCTTTCGATTTCTTGGTTATTGGGTTTTGCCGACTAAAATTTGATATAATTTGTTTGACGGGGGATTGGAAAATTAATATGAAGAAATTTTATTATTTTGGGATTGCAAGTGCTGTCATCTATATTTTCGCTGTTATTTTGGGCGGGTTGATTTGGCCTGGGTATAGTCATCTCGCTCATGCAATCAGTGCACTTACTATGGCAACTTCACCGAATCAGATTATCATGCAACCACTATTTTGGGCCTACAACCTTCTTCTAATAGCGTTTAGTATTGGTTATTATCGTTGGGGCAACAGAAAGTTTATAAAACTTTCAGCTGCATTCCTTTTTCTAGTTGCTTTTTCAGGTATTGTTATGCTAATTTTCCCACAAGACATACTAGGGACGCCCCTAACCACCCACGGTTTGATTCATCTTATTTTCGCCGGTGTAGCTGCGCTATCTACGCTGGAAGCTATGTTTCTATGCGCGATTGGTTTTTGGAAAAACAATGAATATAAAAACCTCAGCAGAATATCGCTAGTGCTTGGCGTAGTTGTTTTGGCCAGTGGACCATTTACCGCCATAGCACCAACTGCTTTGCCACAATTCTTTGGACTGTCTGAAAGAATAACTATCGGGTCATTCATCGTTTGGCTGTTTTTGGCTTCATATATAATTAGTAAACAAGAAAAGGGGACAATCAAATGAACGCCATGGATTTAATAAAAATAATTTGGCCGTTAGTAATAATTCAATTAGCTTTTCAAATTTATGCGCTCATAGACCTTTTCAAGATTAAAAAGGGAAAGACAAAAAACCTTTCAACTGCAATTTGGGCAATCATCATTGTGCTGGGCGAGATTATCGGTGCAGCGCTGTATTTCATCTTTGGACGTAGCGAGGAATAATGTCGGCGATTTCGGTAAAGAACTTATCTAAAAAGTATGGAACTTTCCATGCGGTTAATAATTTGTCGTTCGAAGTCGAAAATAACCATGTTGTCGGTTTTTTAGGACCTAATGGTGCCGGCAAGACAACGACTCTTCGGATGTTGGTCGGGCTCTCTAAACCAACAAACGGTAAAATGGAAATAGCGCAGACGCAGGTCGTTTTTGGCAAATCAGCTGCTAACACTAAAATTGGTTATTTGCCTGAACTTCCGTCAATGTACCGATGGATGAGTGGTGCCGAATACCTAGGATTTATTTCTGACATTTTTAAAATTTCTGCTGCTGAAAAGAAAACAAAAATTAATGGTTTGTTAAAACTTGTTGATTTGACATCAGCGAAAAATAAACGGATATCGACTTATTCCGGCGGTATGATTCAGCGACTCGGTATCGCTCAGGCTCTATTGAATGATCCCGAAGTAATTATTATGGATGAGCCTGTTTCTGCACTCGACCCGATTGGACGAAAAGAGGTATTGGGCGTCATTGAAAAACTGAAAAACAATCGTACCGTGCTTTTTTCAACTCATATTTTGTCCGATGTTGACAAGATCTGTGACGACGTTGTTATCATTAATGAGGGCAAACTAGTGGCATCAGCCCCGTTGTCGATTTTAAAAGCCCAATACGCCTCACCAATTCTTGAAATTGAATTTACATCAGACCCAAAAACCATCGTAACTGATTTGAAACAGCAAAAATGGGTAAAAAAAGTTGAACACAGTGGCAATAAACTCCGTATTTGGTTAATTGATAATGATGTTGTCGAGAAAAACATTCCTTTGAACTTTCTAGCCCAACATAAAATTGGAATTCTAAAATATGGACTGACATTGCCGGAAACTGAAGATGTGTTTATGAGTCTGGTGGAGGACAAGAAGTGATGGTTTTATTCACTTTGATACGAAAAGACCTACTGGAACAGTGGCGGACAAAAAAGATTTTGATTTTGTCGATTATCTTTTTGTTTGTGACAATATCATCACCCATTTTGGCCAAGATTACGCCTGAATTATTAAAATCGGTGTCTGTTCCCGGGATGACGTTAAAATTGCCAACGCCAACGTATTTTGATGCATTGGACCAATTCGTAAAAGGCACCAGCCAGATTGCACTGCTGGTATTAGTATTTGTTGTTGCTGGGGCGGTGTCGGACGAAAAGAACCGAAAAACGTTGGAAATTCTGCTGACGAAACCAATTTCAAGAACGCTATTTATTCTGTCAAAATTCAAAGCCTACTTTATCAGCATTACGGCAATTTTCGCTGCTAGTTCGTTAATTTTTTATCTATATACGGTTTCTACTTTTGCGTCGTTTAATTTTCTGAACTTTGCGATTATGGCAGGAAACGTATTGCTATATATCCTGATGATTGCCGCAGTAACGATACTTGCTAGTACTGTCGTTAAAAACTCAATCGCCGCCGGTGGAATCGGATTTGTTGTTATTATACTGTTTGGAACAATTTTCAGCTTGATTGAGCCAATCAAAAAATATTCACCAAATACGATTTTTTCAAATTACAAAGATTTAGTCGTGCATGGTTGGAATAACGACCTGTTCTGGCCATTAATTGTAATTATTTCAGTAATCATTATTTCAATCGTTGTTTCAATACTGGTTTTCAAAGGGCAAGAAATAGAACGATAAACACTATCCACAAAAAGGTCCGTCCTTTTTTACACCTTAGACTGATGATAAATATACAACAATTAGAAATGATGGATCTATCTTATTTTATGTTAGTATAAAGATGTAAATACAAGAGGTGGCTGCGACTTTGTCGTAGCCTGTTTGTATCCGCACATTTGGAGATACGAAAGGGGCAACTCTTGGGAAGCGTAATTGAAGGTAGATTCGGGGACCCGGTATGCCGAGTCTTATCTTCAGAGTCGTTCATCGCCACCGACCATGACTTCTGCATGATGTGTCTCGAGGACATTTTGCCAGGGCAACACTGCACCCGCAAGGTCGTCTACTGGGAGAATTGTCATCCACCAGAGGCCAACGGAGAGGATGTGTGGACCTCACATGACGTCTGCATAGACAATGGACTACGTGAGATGATTCGCCAAGAAGAGGAGCAAGAAGAACACGCCCACAAGGGAACTCCACCTTTCGGCGCCACTGTCTTGATGTTCAAACCGACATCGGCCTAGGCACGTGCCCAACATCTTCAATTTCAACCCGCTGCTTGGAATCCCGCATTCGCGTAAAGCGAACCTCGGGATTCCGAGGGCGGGTTTTCCCTTTTCAAACAAAATTTGTCAATCCGCAATACGGACTTGGACACTTTTTGGAAGAACTCTAAACACGATTATAAAGGCCAGCAAAACCGCAAAACCGCACATAATTGACGGTATACCTTTTAACGTAGACGGGTCAATAATATTAAACAGTGTGGTCGGGACAAGGAAAACTAAATAGCCCGTCATCATGTAGTGAAGCACTTTTCTATTTTCAGGTTGCTCGATTCCCCATTGCCATGCCAAATATACGCCAATGATTAGCCAACCGTAATAATAACCGGTGTACCAACCATTACTGGCGTGTTGCGTGTAAAATACTGCATAATTTGCCAAACAAAGGTGACCCGTAAAAGCGTCGGTGCCGGCAATGTAAAAAATAACAAACACCAGACAGGTTGCGTAGGCGGACGCTACCATCAAATTCTTTTTCTTTCCGGCCAGTTTTACCAGCATATGAATACCAAGAGCTGGAAGGAGTGTAATCGCTACATACCCAACCCGAGCCCACTGGATGTTCGTCAGACCAAGTCCTCCGCAAACCATATATTCTGCCAATTGAAATGTTCCAAGTGATGCTAACATTACAACAGCCAGCCTACTGACGGTGGTCATTTTATACTTCCACAAGGTATATAATGCCAGTCCGAACTCAACTATTAACGTTGCCAACATGACTGGCGGTGAAAAACAATAAAGTATATTTGATTTGTGTTTATGCATTATTCGGTGTTAATTACGACTAAATATTATTTCCCGAATAAGTGTCGGCGTCATAACTATACGTTGTCAACTTGTAGCATTTATCACCGGCCGGATGGGGAACTGTCGTAACATAATACGAGTAATCACTGCCCGTTGGGGTAATCATTGAGTTTGCTGATGACGATGAACTTGAACCATAAACTGGCGTTGGTGTTATATTTTGGTCGGCGCTGGCTTTTTTATATGTTACGCATAACTGGTAATAGTAATCAGCTGGTGCCTCAATGTTTTTTTTCATACTGCTTGCTTCTATCTTGTAAGTCACTAGTTTATCGGTCACGATTTTTTTAGCATCGCCGGTGAGTTTAAGGTCACTTAGCGTTGGAGGTAGTTGATTGTTGTCGGTTGCATAAGTGGTAATCGCTTCACCGACCGTTGGCAGGTTAGCTTCAATCAATTTGTCATTTCGTGTAACCTGAGCGTCGGCAATTGGTCCAAAAATTCCAAATACACAGACCAAAACAACAGATATAACCATAATTGTCATAAAGAAATATCTGATTTTTGAATATTTTTTGGGCAAAACTGTGCGCAAAAACAGTAAACCAAACAACAAAGCAACAATAAGGGATGTATATAGAGTCACCATTATGCCATCGTGACCAGTGCTACCAACTATCAGTGATACTAACGAAAAGGCGATGGTTATCAGCGATCCTATGCCGAGTAGAGCAAGCAAAACCGCGTGAACCGTCATCACGACAGACGAACTGCGGGTCCTCGTATCAGGCTCATTTTTCAAATACAAAACATCACAAATCAACGATATTGGCAGCAGAACTAACACAGCTGCTAGGCTGTAAAGGACCACGTCGCCAATGTTTGAACCGGTTATATAAAACGTTAGTACGGCTGCGGCAAGGGTGGACATTGCGATCACAGTGAATCCCCAAAGTGCATAAGACAACCACTGCAGGACAACCAGTGCTGCACCGTCAAAACCGGGTTTCTTCTCGGTTGGCGGGGTAGCATCCAGACGTGTCGTCGGCTTCATGTCGATTCGGACATTTGGGACGTACGACGATCCGTATTTATTAGATTCGTCAATTAAACCGTGGTGCGGTTCACCAGTCTGTGGTTCCTCATCCAGATTATTTTCGTTTTCAATTTCCGGTTTTTTTATGTCTTCCATTTTAACAATGCACCCCCTAATAACTATTAGCATTATAATAGCACAATCCCAGATTGAAAATACCGGTACGTAGGACTATCATTGTTATGTATAGGTTTAACTTTGGGGACTGCTGTGAACATTATTGAAACTAAAAAACTGACGAAATATTATGGGGATACACTTGGTATCAAAGATTTGGATTTAGATATCCAACAAGGTGAAATATTCGGTTTTATCGGTCCGAATGGGGCAGGCAAATCGACTACAATTCGAACATTATTAGGACTAATCCATCCAACAGCCGGCAGCGCAACTATCTTTGGTAAAGATATTACTAAATTTGGACCGGAAATCAAAGAAGAAATCGGCTACTTGCCATCAGAAGTTTTCTATTATGACAATATGAAAGCCATAGACCTGCTGCGATATTCGGGCAGTTTTTATAAAAAGGATTCAAAATTAATCGAAAAACGAATCAAGGAGCTGGCCAAATATTTAGACTTGGACTTGAAGCGTAAAATTGACGATTTGTCATACGGCAATAAAAAGAAAGTCGGTATTATTCAGGGTTTATTGCACGAGCCAAAACTAATTATTTTGGACGAACCGACCGGCGGCTTGGATCCATTAATGCAACAAAAGTTTTTCGATTTGCTACGCGAAGAAAATAAAAAAGGTGTCACGATTTTGTTTTCGTCCCACATCTTAAACGAAGTTCAAAAACTGTGTGACCGGGTCGCAATAATCAAAGACGGCAAGATAATAAAAGTCGACTCAATTCGCAGTTTGGCTGAGAATACCCACAAACGATTCATGCTGGAAACCGCAGTTAGGGTGGATAAAAGCCGATTTACCGGTATAAAAGGCATCAGCGACCTAGTCATCACCGATAACTCTGTAAGCTTTCTTTTCCGTGGCCATATAAATGAAATTACAAAGATAATTGCCAGCCTGAATCTGACAAATATGTTGGTCGAGGAACCGGATTTAGAAGAAATTTTCATGCATTATTATGTATAGGAACTTGATATGAGGATAGCGAATATATATAAACAAGAACTTAAATTCTATCGGCGTTCAACAATAATTTGGATGCTGGTTTTTGCGCTGGGCGTATTCGGGTATTTGTCTTTATTTAACTCGTTTACCCAAGATGTTGCTGCGACTACAAAAATTTTGGAAGGTATGCCTCCGGTAGTACGCGCTGCTTTGGGGATTCAATTAAAATCATTTTTCTCTATTTTTGGTTTTTTTGGCTATTTGCTGACCTATTTTTGGATGGTTGGTGCAGTACAGGCTTCAAACCTAGGAATAGGTATCAATTCCAAAGAAGTGTCGGGCAAAACCGCCGATTTTTTACTATCAAAACCAGTATCCAGATTTAAAGTTTTAACATCAAAACTTCTGGCTGCATTAACCCTGATTATACTTACGAATATTGTTTTTTCATTGTCGTCATATTTTTCGGCCCTCATATTCTCGAAAACTTCATTTGATGCCAAGATATTTTTCCTAGTTTGTAGCTCTATGTTTTTTGTTCAGCTGTTTTTCTTGGTTTTGGGTTATCTGATTTCGGTTTTGGTACCAAAAGTTAAAACAGTCATCGCTTACTCGTTGCCCTTGGTTTTCGGCTTCTTTATATTCGGGCTATTAGATAGCGTTATTGGCGTAGGTGCTATGCGCTACATAACACCATTTAAATATTTTGATGTCATGTATATAATCGCTCACAAAAGTTTCGAGTATGAATACTTGTTGGTCGAGGCGGCAGTAATCGTTGTATGTCTGATAGCGACATATATTATTTACCTCAGTAAGGATATTCAGGCGGCTGCCTGAGGGAATGTCATGAATATCTATCGACGCGAACTAAGAGCGCACTACAAAGTCCTGATTGTTTGGATGATATGGATGGTGTTTTTGATCATATCTGGCATGTATAAATTCCAAGCACTTTCCGCAAATGACGCCAACGGTTTGTTAAAAGTTTTTCCAAAGTCGCTGCAGGTAATTTTTGGTATTTCCGGATTTAATCTAAGCACAATGATTGGCGCTTTCGGAATTCTGTTTTTATACATTATTCTTACAGCAACCATTCATGCCACTATGCTGGGTGCCGAGATAATATCAAAGGAAGAGCGTGACAGGACAAGCGAATTTTTGTTTCCAAAACCTGTTTCCAGAAACCTTGTCGTAACGCAAAAACTATTGGCTGCGGTAACAAATGTAGTCGTCCTTAATTTGGTTACGCTAGTAACATCAATTCTTACAGTTGCGGCATTTGCGAAAGATTTTTCGAATAATGGTATGGTTATAGTGCTTTGTTCGGCATTATTGTTTATGCAGTTGCTATTCCTATCTATAGGAGCGGTTTTTGCCGGTATACTAAAAAATTCCAAAGTTTCAGCGTCCATTGCTACAGCTATTTTGCTGGGCACTTATGTAATGTGGGTAGTGATTGATTTAAATAAGAACCTTGAATTTATGAAATATTTAACCCCATTCAAGTATTTTGATGCCAGTGTGATTATCCACGACGGACACCTCGATGTATTTTATGTATCACTGTCAGTCATCTTGACAATTGTACTAATTATAACGACATACTTAGCCTTCAATAAAAGGGATTTAAAAGTATAGCCAGCCTAGGCTAGTTTACGTCTGTATATAAGGTATAATTGCTGTATGGCAGGACTGCGAAGCATAGTAAAAAAAATTATTCCAACCGGTCTTTTTCGACAGATCGAGCCGTTCGGGCATCTTGCCGAGGCGGTCATCGCCAATGTAAAATACGGCTTTCCATCGCGCAAAATGCATATTATCGGTGTAACTGGTACTAACGGCAAAACCACGACGACATTCATGATAGAAAAAATGTTGCACAATGCTGGCAAACAAGTCGCGATGCTTAGTACTGTTGCGTACGGCATAGGTGATGAAATTTATCCTCAAATCGAACACATTACGACAGCGCAGTCAGGATTATTGCAAAAAAGATTAAACGAATTTAAAAATGCCGGCGTTCAGTGGGTAGTATTAGAAACTTCCAGTCATGCTTTGGCACAGCACCGTATTTGGGGCGTGCCATATGAAATAGCCGTCATGACTAACGTTACAGGTGACCATTTGGATTATCACGGAACATTCGATAACTATTTAAACGCAAAGGTCCGATTGTTTAAATTAGCTAACAAACACGGCCGTAAATTCGGCGTTGTTAATGCCGACGACCCTAACGCCGGTAGGTTTGTTGATAGTATTTCTCGTTCCGTCACGTATGGGATTAATAACGGGCAACTTCAAGCAAAAAATGTGTTTTATGGAAGTGACCACTCGACATTCCAAGTTGATGTCGAAAGTGAAACGTATAATATTCATGTTAATATTCCTGGCGAGTTTAATGTCAGTAATGCATTGGCCGCAGTTGCGGTTGGTCGCGAAATTGGACTGACTAAAGACCAAATCGAGGACGGCATCGAGGCATTAAAAGACGTCGAAGGGCGGATGACGGTAGTCGATGAGGGCCAGCCGTTCAAAGTAATCGTCGATTTTGCATCGACGCCGGACGCGTTCGAACAATTATTTAACAGTGTCCGACCAACCGTAAAGGGTAAACTTATTTCTGTTTTTGGCTCGGCAGGAAGGCGTGATGAATCAAAGCGACCGGTTCAAGGCGAAATTGCCGGAAAATACAGCGACGAAATTATTTTAACCGAAGAAGACGACCGTGACATCGACGGAAACCAGATTCTAAATGAAATTGCCGACGGAGCGATAAAGTCCGGTAAGGTGCTTGACCAAAGTTTATTCAAGATTCTTGATCGAGAATCTGCCATCAAATTCGCATTGGGACGTGCGACTTCGCCAGACGACGTAGTAGTGCTTTTGGGCAAAGGACACGAAAAAACCATTGAACGCGCCGACGGTGAGCATCCATGGAACGAGATTGAAATTACGAAAAAATTACTACAATCTTTGAATAAATAACTAATAATAAGAGTCGTGGTGTTTGTAATAATGTATACGGTGGGCGACTTTTTCGCCAAATTTTGTCCATATTTTATATTTTTGGGGATTAATAACTAAATCGTAACAGCCGACATAATCCGTGACAGTTCGGTTAAAGGCAGTTTTGAAAAGTCCTATGCCGTAGTGTTGGTGATTTTTATTATCAATTTCATCGCTTGGCGGAGATCCACAAAAGTCATGGACTTCAGCGCCTTTTGATTTGGCCCATTGAATAACTCGCCATTGCAACAGATGACTGGCGCCATAAACTGAACGAGTATGGGTACTGGCGCCGTCTTTGTAAGTGCTTTTTGTGCCAAAAACCATGGCATAGGCACCGGCGACAATTTCATTTTCGAAATATGCGAAAAATAGTTGGCCGTATCCAGCCGATTCGAATCGTCGCCAAAAAGCTTGAAAATAATCGTAACCTCGAATTCCGAATTTACCCTTGGCGGTTTCAATTAGCATCTCATACATAATTTGACAGTTTTTTTCAGAAGTATCGACAGCCTTAACGATAACCCCGTCACGCTCTGCGCGTCTGATTGCATGACGGCCTTTTTGTGGTAATTTCATCAGCACGTTGTCTAAATCATCACTGATATCTAGAGTAATCGTAGATGGGTTAGGGATGATTGGCTTTGCTTTTTCCAGACCGTGTCGCGTAAGCGTCGGCTGTTCACTTCTATCAAGCTCGGGTTCGATACGAATTGCAAAAACACCGTTTTGTTTAGCAAACGGCCCAAGTTCTGTCAAAACTGGCCACAGTTGTTTAAACGAAGTGACTTCGGGCCCTTTTGGCAAATACCACAATTTTCCCAAACTAGGGGCGTTTTTTTCAAGAACCGTAACAGCTAGCTCATCAACCATTACGAAGTGCGCCTTGTATCCGCCGGTTTCTTTTTGCTGGGCGAACTCTAGGCTTGCGAAAATATTTCCATAATCTGGGTTTGAAAGGATTAAATCATCCCAATTTTCAACCTCTGATGGCGTGGCAAATCGAACACTCATTCTAACCCCATTGTAATGGCAATTCAATAAAAATAGAAATCAGACAAGATATATCAAATTTAATTATACTAAATTGATGGTTGATCCGGCGAAGAAAGATAATCGATTTCTTTGATGATGTCCAGTAGTGCCTGGGCGCGCTTAGTCTCATCGGGTATACTTTTAGCTGCTTCATGGGCCGGGGCAACCAAGGTTTTATCATCGGTGCTACGGATTAACAGTAGGTAAGTGTCAAATTTTTCATCTGGTGCCAAGTCAAGCTTGTCGACTAGCGGTCGTAGTTCTGACAAAGCATCCTTTTTAATCTCGTCAAATTCACCGGTAGCAGGTGCGATAACCGGTTGAACACTGTCATCAGTGTCGAATGTTGTAGCTGGAGCTGCTGGAGTAATTGGTTCGGGCGGGGTTACTGGGGGAGCGACAGGAGCAGCGGCTACTTGAGAGGTAGTTGTTGCTGGGGTATCTTCGTAGTCCATATTGTTAGATTCTTGCGTAACGCCAGCTAAAACTTTGGCCAGCTCTTGGTCGTCACTGATTGGTTTAGTTGTCTGCGGTTGTGTTTCGTCCATTTCCCACCCCTGATTTTAATGCTTATACTTATTCTATAAATACTGTATCATAGATACATATATTACCGCAAGAAAGAGGAATCCATGCTTGATGACACTAACATAATAAAACAACGTGACCCGAATGGCGCTTTGGAAATAGCAAGTACACAGTATCAACAGGCGGCTTATCAGGTTAATTTGCAAAATGTCGAACACGACGGCCGTCCTATTCATAACATAGTTGTTGCGGGGATGGGCGGATCGGCTTTGGCTGCATTGATTACCAAAGTTTGGTTAAAATATGAAATTAATATTCCTTTTGAAATTATCCGTGGCTATAATGTGGCGAAATATGTTGGCTCAAATACACTAGTGATTGCCAGTAGCTATTCTGGGGATACCGAAGAAACCGTCAATTGTCTCAAGCACGCTCAGACTAGTGGAGCGCAACTTGCTATCATCACATCGGGCGGTAAGTTGATGGAAACAGCAAAACAAAGTCAGATTACCTATGCAGTATTGCCGACCAACTTTCAACCGCGTATGGCCGTTATATACAATCTGCGCGCCCTAATTGCACTACTGGTTAATTTTAAATTGGTTGAAAATGATAAATTTTCCGAGATAGCTGATACAAGTGATTGGTTAATGGCAGAATCTGCCAAGTGGGGGACTGACATTCCGACAAATGATAATTATGCCAAACAGCTGGCATTGAAAGCCGTAGGCAAGACGGCGGTATTTTACGGTGGGCCACTAACAGCACCTGTCGCGTATAAATGGAAAATCAGTTGGAACGAAAATGCCAAAAACCTGGCTTTTTGGAATGAATATCCGGAATTTAATCATAACGAATTTATTGGCTGGACATCGCATCCGGTCGAAAAACCCTTTGCTATTTTTGATATTATCGGCAGCATTGAAAACGATAGGATATTAGAGCGATTTGAAATTTCCGACCGTTTGCTTAGTGGTATGCGTCCAAAATCAACAGTAGTAAATCTGGCAGGCAATACGCCAATCGAACAGATGCTTTGGGGATGCATTTTGGCAGATTTTGTCAGTATTTACGTCGCGATTTTAAATAATGTTAACCCAATGCCGGTCCAGCTTATTGAAAAGTTGAAAACAGAATTAGCCGAAAACTAGTTATGACGATTTAATGATTCAATCGGGTCACTTCGAGCGGCCCTGATTGCTGGATATAACCCAAATACTGTGCCCATGACTATTGATATTCCCATTGCCGTGACAGCAACTTGCCAGTTGATTGCCGGGCTGAAAACCAAAAATTCACTGATGATAAACGCAATCGCATACCCAACAACATAGCCTACGATTCCTCCTAAAATACTAATTGCCAACGATTCAATCAAGAATTGATACATAATGTCGGTGTTACTGGCCCCTAGTGCTTTTCTGATGCCAATTTCACGGGTTCGTTCTGCCACAGTTACCAACATAATGTTCATTATTCCAATCCCACCGACAAAAAGCGAAATTGCTGCAATAGCAGCTGTGACACCGGCAATCGAATAAAACAGCTGACTTGTCGGTTGGGAAATTTGGTCACCAACCAGAATTGAAAAATCCTTTTCACCATCGTGATTTTTCAAAAGGACTTTATTAATATCTTTAACAACCTGATTCAAGTTATTAATTGAGTCAGCCTTGATATCGATTTGTTGAATTTGTGAATTGTTTTTATTCAACTTTTCACCCATGGAATAATTAATAATTACGGCATTATCATAATCTACAGAATTATAGTTTATCGGCTTATTTAATGGTTTTAATACCCCGACTACAACGAATGGTTGTCCGTGTATAGACATTTTACTTCCGATTGATGATTCGGTACCAAAAATATTAACGGAAAGCTGCTGCCCGACAACGGCGCTATTTTCATTTATATCTGATCCCAAAAATTGACCTTCTCGCATCTTCAGATTAGATATGCCAGCAAGTTCAGGCGTTGTCGCTAGTATTTTTGTATTTGCAGGAGCTGGTGAATCGGCTTTTATTGTCCCGCCTAATGTCATTAGGGGAGAGACCGAATCGATATGTTTGATTTTTTTCAGTTTTTCGAGGTCAGACTTGGACAGGCTGCTAGTGGCGTAGCCCTGAGTGTTTTGGGGTTGAGTAATATTGCTGATTGGGTTAACGGTTGCACCAGGACGAATAACAGCGATATTTCCACCCAACATATTTATTTGGTCGTTAATAACTCGACCAGCACCACCTCCAAGCGCCAAAATCGCTGTGACACTAGCAACACCAATCGTTACACCTAACATCGTCAGGGCACTTCGTACGCGGCTGCTTTCCAGTGACTGTTGAGCGTTATGAATGTGGTTTATGATTAAAAAGCGCGTCATCTTTTTTTCCTCTTTAGCTTGACTGCCAATTTCTTTTTAGTCTTTTTAACCTTCGGACGCTTTAATTTTGTTTTTTCTGGTTTTGCCAGGTCGTGTGAATCAGTATCAATTTTTCCGTCTAGCATCGTAATTACACGTGTGGCATAAGTAGTCAAATTCGCGTTATGCGTCACCATGATAATTGTGTTGCCATCCTTATGTAGCTGCGCCAACTCCTCCATAATAATATGGCTGGAACGCGAGTCTAAATTACCAGTCGGTTCGTCGGCTAAAATAATTGTCGGTTTGTTTACAAGGGCCCTGGCAATTGCAACCCTTTGAATCTGCCCACCGGACAATTGGTGGGGCATATAATATTCACGCTCGTTCAGATGAAAGATTTTCAATATGTCGCTGGCAATTATCAGACTTTTTATTCGGGGGACACCGCTATATGTCAACGGGAGGGCGACGTTTTCAATAATATTAAGCCTAGGGACTAAATTAAAATTTTGAAAAATATAGCCGATTTGCTTGCTGCGCAAAAATGCTTGTTTTCGTCTGGAAATGGAGTCGACGGGCTTTTCGTCCAGTTCATATTGTCCAAAATATGACCGGTCAAGCAGACCAATAATATTCAGCAGGGTAGTTTTGCCACATCCACTGGGACCCATAATGGCAACAAACTCACCGTTTTTAATCGTCAGATCAACACCGTCCAGGGCATAAGTTTCGGCATCACCAATTCCAAATCTCTTTTTGAGATCTCGCAGTTTTATGACCGGTGTTTTTTTTGTGGTGATGGCCATTATATATATTATGCTAGTATTTTACGTATACTGCAACAAGATTATAAGGTTAAAATAACAACTGTTATAATTATTGTGCAAGGAGAGGTCGCATAGTGGTCTAGTGCGCTGCCTTGGAAAGGCAGTATGTTCGCAAGGGCATCGAGGGTTCAAATCCCTCTCTCTCCGCCAATTTAAATTCCGGCCCCTTAGGGTCGGGTTTTAAATTGGCGATGGGGTTTGAGCCCGAGATTCGAGGGTGAGGACTGCCATGTCGGCAGTCCGCAAGGCGTTGTCACAAATAAGCTGCGCTTATTCGACTGACTCGCGGGCTCGCGGAACGTGACCGAATCCCTATCTCCGCCATTAATTAAACAAAAAGATATAAATATCTTATAATGCTTATATGCCTGATCAATTCATGACAAAACAAGACGACTCAGAGCTTACTTATTTATTTAAAAATTTCGAGACATTAATAAGTGGGGACAAGACAGTTAAAAATTGGTTCGTTTTGACTGAATTTCAGGTCTTTAGTGAATACTTGATTAAAGATATTAAACAGATGCAGAATCGGTTGAAGAATCCGAATGACGAATATCTTTATTATGTTTGTCGACACGTTTTTGATATTCAGGATTGGATTAAGCTGATGGTTGAAGATGCTGGCTTTTTAACTTTTGGAATCGCTTGGGAGACCTTGTTCGATAAACAATTTGGAAATAAGCACATCTTAAAAAATATTTATGACGATTGCTTTGATAAATGGGTTTCTGGCAAAACAGGACAGTATCAAATAGGAGAAAATTTGTACAATATCCTCGAAGGGCGGTTGTATTACCGCAATCGCTTTGGCAAATGGTTTCAGGTCGATAGGAAAACGGCTTTTGACCTAAGTCCAAACCAAGAGGTTGTCGAAGATGATGATAGTATCCAACAATTGAATAATGAGTACAAGGATACTTGGTATGACAAGATTATAAAAAAGTGGGAAAGTAAGCAATTCCAAAGTGCGCTTCCTGACAACTTTCTTGAATTTAACGATACGGTAACTAATCCAGATTATTATTTTGACTATACAACAGACCAAATTAAAATCTTGCTAGAAAATCCAGTTTCAATTGCGGAATTAGAACGCTGGAACGGCGGCGAGATTGCGGATTTGGAACACATAGTGAAGATTGTTGCATTTGTTATGGATATGACCAAAAAGAGACGGATGGACGACAGTCATACAATATATCTTTTGCGGGATTGCTTGATGTTCCATGAAGCGCACAAGATTCTTGATATCTTAAATAGTGAAGAAACCTCCAGTGACCAACTACTTGTTGGACGAAAATTACTCAGCAATAAACCAGGAGTCTGGGGGTACTACGCTACAATGTTGGACGCTCTTTATAATGCACATTTGCGTTTTCCCACGGATTTTACAGAATTCTATAATGAGTTTGCGCGGCTAATGGATATGTTTGCCGCCTTGAACCCAAAGTTTGCGGCATTAATCGCCGAACTGGCTGATTATATCAAGCAGTATATTCGAACAGACAAAAACAAGATAGTTATTTTTGACATAGGGTTCCAGGGATCTATTGCCATATTAACGAAATACATCATAGACCGTCACATTATTCCAACTGGAACTAACGGTAAAATCGAGACGGATATAGAAATTGGTATCGGAGCCCTGTGGTCAAAAAGTTTGTTCGGCCAAAGACACGTCAGTGACTATTTCCCCTTACTGAACCGCGTGCAATTAATGACAAGAAGTAACGAACTTTACCATTACAAAGAAGACAGCCTTCAAACAGGCAAACTCCAGGTGGTGATGGGGGACAAAAAAGCTCAACGCAAAGCTGCTGTTGAACTTGCGGTACTAACGATGGTTGCTGTGGTGACTCAGACCGACAAGTCTTAAATCCAAGATATTTGGTCTGGATTTGTCAGATCTGTGTTGTTGTCCAAAATCTCCGAAGCACGTTCGATATACCTAGCCGCTTTATATGAGTCAGCGGGAGTAGTCGCCATAGAATGTCCTAAGAAATCTGTTGGGGCACCATCCGGCTTTATGCCAGTCTGCGCATCAATAGATATATTCGGGAAGTCTGCGGCAATTCGTTCAAGCGCTTCCATTGAATAGACTGACCCCGATGAGTCATCTGCCTCTGACGCTGCCCCAAGGCCACCGGCAAGCGCAAGCCCCAAATCCGGCAGTTTGTATTGAATAACATTTAACAGTCGCCTGATTACTGCGACATCAGTCTCGTCCATCTTTCTACCTTTACCCATGCTTAAATCAAGTAGTACATGGTCAATCGAGTCACCATATTCAGCAAGACGGCTAACTATTTCTTGGGGGTCACTGTTAACCTCATCCATGGCATTTTTTCCAAGTTGTAAAATTATTAGAATATCAGGATGTTTTTCCTTAAACATTTTGATTTCATCGGGTTTTGGCCATGTAATATCCAACTGAATCGCATGTAAATTTTCTCCTCCATATTTAACGCAAAGTTCAAGATTCTTGCAAACTTCCGGAGATTCTTGGCCCTTCCAGGGACCGTCGGGACCATACAGGTCTGCATAATGTATGGTGTTCAGCACATCCGGGTCATCAGTAAAACCCCTCGAAATTTCTTCCTTAGCTAGAAACTCCTTTGCAACACCATTTCGAACCGCTTCGGGCACGGGTAATTCGGGGTTTAAGATGATAGGAGTAGTCATAACGCCAATCATAATTTTCCTGTTGGGGTCTTTTCGAGTTTCTCGTAATTTATCGGCCATAGCCCGTGCGACCTCTGGACTGTCTACATCGCAAATACCACTATAAGTATCCTCGTATTCTGGAGGGTGATAATATTTATTTGCAATATTTAAATTGACTTCGCCTTTTGTCTGCTCGAATTTCAGGGCATCCAAATTCATTCCTGTTTCTGCAGGGGATTGTTCTGGGTTAAATGTTGGTTCAAATTCTGACATATGTTTGTTTATTAGTTTTAACTGGGGTTATTGTATCACGCTTATGTATTTTTGTCAAACTACTGTAGTTGTTGGCTTTTAACCAAACAAGAGGGTTCTGACCAGCGTACTGAGTCAATTTAAAACATATGAGTATAAAAGTCTGTGGGGTTCAATGATGGGCAGAAAATGGAGTTTAAGATTGCATTTGTTTGACCGACATAGCCACGGATTCTGGCGTTATTTTGATTTTGGATATAGTTTTGCTCGGTGGCAACTTCCGATTGGTAAGACGAGTAGGATTGGTACGATGGGTCCCAGCTTGAATGGTGTCCTGCATCCTTCCAGCGTTCATATTCAGCCATATCCAGATTTACACCAGAATAAATTTGATTTCGTAAGACTACCACATTATTATCGGCGTATGCCTGCGTGCAAACAGGGGATCCGTATTGCACATCGCCTTTGTCTGCGACTGTCACTGCGCAATTGTGGGCCCTAATGGTGGCCAGGTAATTATTATAGGCTTGTCGATAGCCACTATTATAAGCGTCGAAAACCGCTTTGGGATTACCGTAATGCGGATAAACCAGCGCACTTGTAGTTTTTAAAAATTGTGTCTCGGCGGTAGTTTGTATTTGATAACAGCTTGTGGGTTCTGCCTGATCTGTTGTTATGGTTGGGTTAGGCTTTTCCGAACCCTTAGTGTCACTGACATTATCGTTTTTTGTACTCGTTGTAGTGCTTGTTGACGAAGTTGGATTTGACGATTTTTTATTCAAATCTATCCTATTGTTCAGGGCATAGGCCGCGCTAGATGCAACAATTAAAAGTGCCAGTGCGCCAAAGGTAATATACACTCGTTGCTTGGTTATAAGTTTAAGAGTTCTGTGCAGTTTTCTAAGAAAAAGCGTACGCCTACTGAATTTAGGCGGTTTTCTAGTAACTTTAGCTTTTTTCTTTTTTTTCATATTTTTATTTTTTATGTATAAACCTACTCTAATCTTATATCATCTTTGATAATAAGGGAATATAGATGCCCATCTAGTTATCAGATATATATGCGAAATCGTTAATAATTTTCGGCTAGAACTTCGTAATAAGCTTGTGGGTGCGCGCAAGCAGGGCAGTCGATTGGGGCTTCTGTCCCTTCGACCACTAAACCACAATTTCGACATTTCCAATAAACTTTGACGTCTTTTTTGAAAACCATACGGTTATCGACATTCATTTTTAGTTTTAAATACCTTTTTTCATGTTCGGCTTCAACTTTGGCTAGTTCTTCAAAAACCATTTGAGCTTCGGCAAACCCCTCTTTTTGAGCAGTTTCAGCAAATTCCGGATACATGGTACCCCATTCATATTTTTCACCAGCAGCCGCGGCGGCTAGGTTTTCGGAAGTCGTGCCGACGGTAGGGAAGTCGTAATTTTCCAGCGTCGATGTTTCGCCACCCTTCAACAACTTCATTAAACGTTTAGCATGCTCTTTTTCGTTATCGGCGGTTTCAGTAAAGATTGCTGAAATTTGTTCAAAACCTTCTTTTTTAGCTGCTGATGCAAAATACGTATATTTATTCCTGGCCATGCTTTCACCTGCGATAGCGCGCAAAATGTTTTTAGGTGTTTCCATTTAATCCTCCTATTTAATCAACTAATTACTATTATACCGCCAACAATCCATAACGTGGTCATTTACCAGTCCGGTTGCTTGCATATGAGCATAAATAATCGTAGTACCGACGAATGACATGCCACGTTTTTTCAGATCATTTGATAACGCATCGCTTTGTGCGGTCGAGGTAGGTATGTCCTGCATGCTTTTGCGCTTGCCGTCGATTGGTTTCCCGTCAACAAATTGCCAAATATATTTATCAAAACTACCGAACTCTTTCTGTATTTGTAAAAATGTGACAGCGTTCTTGCGTGTTGCATAAACCTTCAGTCGGTTTCGTATGATTCCTGGATTTTGTAGTTGTTTCTCCAATTCTTTGTCTGTCATATCTGCGACTTTTTTAGCATCAAAATTTTTGAAAGCTTTGCGGTAAGCATCCCGTCTACTGAGTATTGTTGACCAACTAAGTCCTGCCTGTGCCCCCTCTAGTATCAACATTTCAAAGTGTTTTTTATCGTCATGCAGTGGCACACCCCATTCTTCGTCATGATATTTTTGGTACATTTCGCTACCATTTGCCCAAGAGCAGCGATTTTGAATTGTCGTGCTTTTAGCCATTTTTATTTTGTCGTGTTAAAGCAAATTCAAATTTTGGCCTGTCAAAACCCAGTATATTCAATTGCTTGCCATCGTCATATTCGACAGTGCTGAAGGGCACGCCCATTTGACCACTTAACCTGACCATATTTTGTGCAGCAATCGGATTATCATCAACGAGGTACTCGGTGTATTTTACTGATTTACCATCCAGCCAATTTTTTAAAGCGTGGCAGTAGGCGCAAGTTCTGGTGCTATATATTGTTATTTTCATATTTTTACATTTTTCCTTTCATACATTTTTTACACGTTCCGTTAATTGTTAATTGACCCGAAATCGAGCAATCGAAAATTGACGATTCAAGTATCGGAGTAATTTTCTCTTTGATATTTGCATCTTTAAGTAGTCCGCAATTTGTACATTGGAAGTGATCGTGTGGGGTGGTGTTAGCATCATATTGCATCGACCCATCTTTGTTTGATGGTGCAATGGCAATTGTTCCTCGCGAAGCCAGTCTGGTGGTCGCACGATGGACTGTCGTTGCACTTAAATCGGGAAAAGATTTGCGCAGTGAACTCAGTAATTCAGCATTTGTAGCGTGCCCGCGTAATTTAAGGGTCTGAACAATCTGTTCGCAGTACTTGGTTTGTCTTTGTGAAGTTGTGTTCGAAATCATACTTAAACCAAGTATAATTGATTTTCTTGCTAATGTAAACCATTTACATTAAAATACATAAATATGGAAAGAATAATCATTGATGTGCGAGAACCGTTTGAATATGAAATGGGTCATGTTAAGGGAGCGATAAATATTCCTTTATCAAAATTAATGAGCGGTTCGAAGAAGTTGAATGGTAATTCTAACGACACTGAAATAATTCTATATTGTAATTCTGGCAGTCGTTCGGGCATGGCGACAAATATTTTGAAAAGCATGGGCTACACGAACGTGATAAACGGTATTAACAAAAATCAGGTTATTGCAAAATATAATTAACAAAAATTATTACATGCCTTTTTGATATAGTAAATATATGCCGAAAAAAAATAAAAACTTATTGCCACTGCCACTTTGGATATATATTATTGGATGGTTATTTTTTGCATATTTATTTATACAAATCTTAGGATTTAAAGCCGAAAATTCAAATAACTTGTTTTTGAGCGGGCTGTATTTCATTGATTTTGGGGTACACGAAGCCTCTCATTTGGTTGTGTTCTTTTTACCCCCAATTTTAGTTGCTTCAGCCGGATCAATCGGCGAGATGGGTTTCACAATTCTTATTTTAGCTGCAACGCTAAAAGCTAAATCGTACTACGCAAGTGTTTTTGCCGGAATTTGGATAATGTTGTCCATGAATAGCGCTGGCAGATATATGGCTGATGCTCGAAGTCAATTACTACCACTTATCGGTCCAGGTGAATATGTAAAACATGATTGGAATTATGTTTTTAGCCAAACCGGTCTTCTTAAATACGACAATCTTATCGGAGGGACTGTTCGGGGGATTGGCGATATCATCGGGTTTTTGGCGTTAGCGTTCGGGCTATGGTTGATATTCGCAAAATTTACTCAGACGAGAAAAAAATCAATATAACTACATTTTATATTTAATGCCCTATAATGATGGCAAGGAGTAAATTTTGGACTATAGTGATTTTACGTCTGACACTAGATCGATTTTCAAAACATTTTTTAGAATAATTTATCTTATATTGCTTGTTATTGTCTGTTTAGCTGCATATTTATATTTATTTAGGAAGATTGTTAACAGCCAGAACTACATTCTTCCTGTTCTTGGCATTTGGCTGCTAAGCGCATACGTCTTTCTGCCACGCATTCATCGTTGGTTTAGTCGTGTATATTTACCAAAATATTATCTGGGGCGAGGGCGTACATTCGACGGTTTTTTAGGCGACCCGGTTAATTTGGCTATTATTGGCACCAAAAAACAACTTGTTGATGCCATGACATTGGCTGGCTGGAAGATAGCTGATGATCTGAGAAGATGATTAGGGCCGTGGCTTTCAAAAAACCATATCCAAATGCTCCGGTCAGCTCGCTATTTCTTTTCCATAAAAAACAAGAACTGGCTTTCCAGATGGAAGAAAATAATAACCCAAAGTCTAGGCATCATGTAAGGTTTTGGTCGACACCAAAACACTGGTGGCTGCCTGGCGGACGTAAGGCCAATTTGCTTGGTTCGGCAACTTTTGACAAAAAAGTCGGTTTTTCATCGTTTACTCTGCAATTTACCCATAAAATAGAGGAAAATACGGATATAGAAAGAGATTTCGTTGTTGATACAATCAAACAATCAACACTTGGGGCTAAAATAACGATTGCCGAACATTTTAATAGTGGATATTTTGATAGGAATGGCGGCGGTGATAATATCAGAACAGACGGAGCTTTGCCATTTATAAACTTACGGAATAAGAAGGAGTAGCCATGTATATTGCAAAAGATTTTATAAACATTATCGTCGATTTTTTACCAAAAATACCAGTAATCATCATCAGTTTGTTAATAGGGTGGCTTGTTATCAAAGTAATCATATTAATAATAAAACGAGCGCTTAGGCTGTCTACGATGAAAAAGGATGTCTCGGGCTGGATTGTGAATGCCTCCAAGGTCGTTCTTTGGTCAATACTAATTATCGTTATTGCCAGCGGCGTTGGGTTCAGTGGCTTGGCGGTTGCCTTGACTGGCTCAGCTGCCATAACTGCTTTTGTTTTTTCGGTTAGTTTGGGACCGACTTTGTCGAATATTTTTTCGGGAATGTTTCTTTCCGGGGATGTCGATATTGAAGTCGGCATGAAGGTAATTACTAATTCTGGTAAAACCGAGGGTACTATCGTTAGTATGGATATGAGAAAAGTAAGGATTCGGGATAAAAAGGGTGTCCTGCACGTCCTACCAAACTCAACAGTAGAAAATGACGAGTGGATAGTCGTAGATGAAGTCAAAAAAAGATAAATACTATTATTACAGTCGTCTGTAACAAAGTGTTAATATAAAGTTATGGATAAAAAGGTGGTCACTTTTTCTGGAGTAGTGAAGGAATTTGATGGCTTCAAAGCTCTTAATGACCTTAGCTTTTCGATAAATGAAGGCGGTCTGTACGGTCTAATCGGTCCAAACGGTGCCGGAAAATCAACCGCAATCAGAATAATGACCGGATTAATTAAAGCCACAGAGGGGGAAGTTGACATTCTGGGATATAAACCCCAAGATGCCGATGTCCGGCCACTGGTAGGATATATGCCCCAGGAAATGGCTCTGTACCAAGACCTAACTGTTCGCGAAAACCTTGAATTTTTTGGAAAACTTTATTCAATCTCGAAAAAAGACTTAAAAAAGCGGATTGCGGATTTGTTAGATTTCGTTGAACTTTCTAAATGGGATAAAACTATCATTGCTAATTTATCGGGTGGAATGAAGCACAGGACATCGTTGGCGGTGGCTTTGCTGTCAAAGCCACGGCTGCTGATTTTGGATGAACCGACAGTTGGTGTAGATCCCGAACTACGAGCTTCTTTTTGGCAAAGGTTCGAAGATATGAGGGCTGATGGGACTACAATTTTGCTGACCACTCACTATATGGACGAAGCTAGGCGATGTGAGAAAATTGGACTCATAAATCACGGGCGACTGATTGCCGAGGGCACCCCGAAAGAATTGCTGATTCTGACCGGTACGCATAATCTAGAGGACGCGTTTCTGTCACTTGCAAGGCGCAAAAAGGAGGCGAAATCATGAAGCTATCCAGGGCACTTGCGGTTACAAAAAAACAATTTTTAACGATAAGACACGATAAAAGAACTTTAGCGATGATGCTGTTGTCACCAGTCATGGCGATGTTAATTTTTGGTTTTGCTTTCGGAACCTCCCCAAAACATTTGCAAGTAATCGTGGTGAATAACGACAAAGGCGGTTTGGCAAGCGAATATATTAATAAAATGGATCATGACGTTCTTTCGATTTCAACTTCTTCGGACGTTTCGGTATCCAAAGACAAGGTTTCATCGGGCGATAAAATTGCAACTATTATTTTTGGAAGTTCATTTACGGCTGATGCGTCACCAACAAAATCCGGCATAACTCCAAGGGGACCTATAATCACTCCAGCAAAAGGTGCACATATAAACGTATATCTTGATACAACAAATCAGCAATTATCATCTGTTGTTTCGCAGTCAATTGCCAAGGGTGGGCAAGATTTGGCGAAATCAAAAGGTTCCAAATCAGGCGTTTCTGTCGATGTCAGCTATGCATTTGAAAAAGCCAAGGACGCGAGGTACATAGATTTCTTCGTTCCCGGGATAATGGCATTTGCCATCACGTTATTTACGACACTACTTACACTATTGGCTTTTGTTGGAGAACGAGTGACGGGGACTTTCGACAGGCTTCGTGTTACACCGGCAACTGAAACGGAGATAGTCATAGGTTACGAAATAGCGTTCGGGATTATTGCCGCTATTCAGGGGGCATTAATCCTGACGGTCGCACTACTGGTCTATAATATCATGGTCGTCGGGTCTATTGCGCTAGCTATGCTGTTCGTAATATTAGTAGCAATTGACGCCCAGGCAATTGGGATTTTGATATCAGCCGCTGCTCAGCGGGAAAGCCAAGCCGTCCAATTTTTGCCATTTATAATCTTTCCGATATTTCTACTTTCCGGCATTTTTGTAGCTGTAAAAAGCTTGCCGTTGTGGTTACAGCCGTTTTCGTACCTATTACCGCCAACCTGGGGGATTGACGCGCTTCGTGATGTGATGCTGCGCGGTTGGGGATTGGAACATTTGTGGCCTCACATTCTAATACTGGCAGGTTTTGCGGTCGTTTTTACGATTTTGGCAATTTTTGGTCTAAAACGATCCAGAAACCAATAATCTCTTACATGTTGCTATAATATGTTTATGATTGAGGGACTGTCTTTTAAAAGCGTAAAAAAATTGCAGCAGCAGTTCGGTCCAAACACCTTGCGAGACGATATTAAAAAAGACGCCGCTTTGTTGGCGTTACTATCCAGGTTTAAAAATCCGTTGGTACTTATTTTGCTGCTGGCAGCATTATTGTCGTTTTTCTTCGGTGACAAAGCCAGCTTTTTTATCATAATAATTATTGTTGGTTTAAGCGTCGGACTAGACTTTCTGAACACATATCGTTCTCAACATGCTGCCGAAGCGCTGAAGGATAAAGTTCGAGTCAAAGTTCAGGTAATTCGCGAAGGTGAAATACACTTAGTCACTGTTAGCGAATTAGTCCCTGGCGATATAGTCATGTTGTCTGCTGGCAAAGTAATACCGGCTGACGGCGTAATTGTCGACGGAAAAGACTTATCAACAAACGAAGCGGCGCTGACAGGCGAATCTTTCCCCCAGGGAAAACCAATTGACTCGGAAGTTTACATGGGTAGTGGCGTGATTAGTGGTTCGGGAGTAATGAAGGTGACGAAAATCGGTCAGTCGACTAAATTCGCACATATAGCCGAGGCCTTGCAGTCTGTTCACAGGGTCACAGAATTCGAAAAAGAAATCAAAGATTTCAGCATACTGATTATTAAACTAACATTCTTTTTAGTCCTTTTCGTTTTGTTGGTAAATATACTGTTCCACCGTAATTTATTGGATTCGATACTATTTAGCCTGGCTTTAGCCGTGGGGCTGACACCGGAACTTTTGCCTCTGATTATTACCCTGAATCTTTCCAAAGGATCACTGAAAATGGCCAAAGAGGGCGTTATCGTAAAACAGCTGTCGGCTGTTCAAAATTTTGGAAGCATGGACGTTCTTTGCACTGATAAAACCGGTACTTTAACAGAAAACGAAATTAAACTGGTTAAATATGTCGATGGAAAAAATGACGATTCGGATAATGTTTTAGAGCTGGGTTATCTTGCCAGCGCGTTTTCAACCAGTTTCAGTAATCCGCTCGATGCAGCCGTCAAAACACATCGGGGTGTTGATATATCGATGTATCAAAAAATCGATGAGATTCCATTTGATTTTGAACGCAAACGCGAAGCCGTCATAGTTCACCACACTAACAACAAACAACGTTTTTTGATTGTCGAAGGTGCCCCCGAAGAAATAATCAAAATATCAAAAACTTACGGACCTAAAAAACAACACCTTGGCGACGAGCTTCGTTCGATTATCCAAAAAACATATGATGACCTAAGTCGCAAAGGATTTCGTGTGTTGGCGGTTGCATCAAAGGAGATTGGTGTTGAAAAAAGATATGAACCTAACGACGAAAAAAATCTGACATTTTACGGGTTTTTGGCTTTTCTTGATCCAGCAAAATTATCGGTATCCGAAACTCTAGAGCGGATGAGGGGAATGGGTATTGCGACAAAAATTATTACTGGCGACAACGCCTACGTAACGGAGAAGATAGCAAATGATATAGGGCTACGAATTGAAGGAATTTTGGATGGTGAGGATATGGATAAGATGTCCACGGCAGAATTTAATATCGCCGTAGAAAAAAACAATATTTTTGCGCGTGTTAATCCCGAACAAAAAATGAAAATTATTCAGGCGTTGCAAACAAACGGCCACATTGTCGGTTACATGGGCGATGGAATCAACGATGCCCCAAGCTTGCGAGCTGCTGATGTCAGCGTGTCTGTTAACAACGCGGTTGATGTAGCCAAAGACGCGGCTGACTTTATTTTACTTCGAAAAAATTTGCACGAATTGGTTAACGGTGTAGTAGAGGGTCGAAAAACTTTTTCCAATACGATGAAATATCTGCGGATGAGCTTGAGCTCAAATTTTGGGAATATGTTTTCAATGGCTGGCGCGTCGTTGTTTTTGCCATTCTTACCTATGTTGGCAACTCAAATCCTTTTGAATAATTTGTTGTACGATTCCTCCCAATTTGCTATTCCACTAGACAACGTTGACGAGATAGATGTACTGCAACCCCATACCCTTAGTCTAAGTGAAATTAAGCGTTTCATGTGGTCTTATGGGCTGTTAAGTTCGGCCTTTGATTTTATTACGTTCGGTGCGTTATTACTGGTATTTCATGCCGATCAGTCCGTTTTTCAGGCCGGATGGTTCCTGGAATCAATTTTGACTCAGATATTCGTTATATACGTTATTAGGACCAGACTGATTCCGTTCAAGCAGAGCAAACCAGCCCTGGCGCTAGTCATCAGCACGCTGCTCGTTGCATTCGCGGCTTTTGTGGTCGTACTTTCACCGATTCGGCTGATTTTCCGTTTCGGTTTACTATCACTAATTCAGATTTTCACCCTAGTCGGGATTGTGGTTGTATATCTGTTATTTGCTGAAATTATTAAAAAGAGATTTTATGGAAGTCGAAAGCCAGCCTAAAACCAATTTTTTGGTCTGTTCATGCTTGCAATTATCAGTTAACTCACAGCATAAAAAGCCTATAATATTACCTAGGATGAAGCAGCTGACTCCTAAGGAAAAAGCGGTGATTATCGACAAGGGTACCGAACCCCCCTTTTCTGGAGAGTATGTTGATAACAAACAGGCTGGAACATACGTTTGCCGTCAGTGTGGCATGGCGTTATATGAATCAGAAGATAAATTCGAATCAGACTGCGGGTGGCCTAGTTTTGACGATGAAGTTCCGGGTGCAATTATAAAAACTTTGGACGCTGATGGTGAACGTACTGAGATAACTTGTGCGAACTGTGGCGGGCATTTGGGTCATTTATTCTTGGGCGAACGCTTGACGCCTAAAAACGCCAGATACTGTGTCAATTCGATATCAATGAGTTTTATTCCGAGGTAAAATATTATGATTAAAAAAGTTGTTCTTGGCGGAGGATGCTTCTGGGGGATGCAAGACCTAATTCGAAAACAGCCCGGAGTCGCGAAAACCCAGGTCGGCTACGCTGGTGGTAGCGTCAAAGCCCCGACTTATGAAAATCACGAGGGACATGCCGAATCAGTCGAAATCGAATACGATAGCGAAAAGACAACTTTTAAAGATCTGTTGGATTTTTTCTTTCAAATACATGATCCAACTACACTAAACAGACAGGGAAATGATGTCGGGACATCTTATCGGTCTGTTATTTTTTATAACGACGACAATGAAAAGAAAGAAGCTGAAAACTTCATCGATATCGTCAACCAATCAGGACGTTGGGAAAATAACGTAGTCACAAGATTAGAACCGCTTGAAAAATTTTACTTGGCCGAGGACTACCACCAAGACTATCTACAAAAGTACCCAAATGGCTATACATGCCACTTCATTCGTTTCGGAAGCTATCTTTAATTTAAAGTTTTTTGTTGTATGTTCAAGAGAAAGTTGTATAATAACAATTAATCTACGTAAACCGTCAATTGATTTGGTCAACGACCAAGGGGGGTGATTAATTTCGAAGTCTCGAGTCAATTTGACGGTGGCGAAGAGGCAAGTGTCAGGAAAACCAGGGTAACAACGTACCAAGTGCCAGCTATCTCATCGAGAGGGGAATGACTTGAGTGCTATGGATCCTGTTCTTCTAAGTGACGAGGAGACCATCGAAGTCATCACCAAGATGGGAGCCGACGACGTCATGGTGAACCATCTGGTAGCGGACAACGGTACCAAGATGGTGTTCGTCGCGTTCTTCCGCAAGGGAGGATGCGGTCGCATCTACACCAACGTCTGCACCTACTTGGGGAAGCGCTACAAGGACGAGAAGATCGTCGTCCTTGAGTCGCCAAGGCTGGACAAGCCGTGCTTCAAGGCTCGGGAACGCAAGCCTGGCAACAACAAGCACTTCTCCAAGATTCCGGTCCCGGTCCACGTGACCGAAGAGATGCTGGGCGTGTAGCCCACGCCGCGTAGACACCGGGGGCGGGTCGCAATCTGCGATCCGCCCCCCTACTTAATTTTTATTACTTCGTTGACTTCTACTCATTACAGGTATACAACTAGGCATAGGTTAAAATGCAAACTCAAACAAAACCGGGAGAATTGGAATTCATTGCACCCAGAGATGCCGTGGGGCTTTCTGATTCATTTCTCGAACGCCCAGAATTTGAACGAAAAAAAGAACTACTAGTCGCAACTTTTACCGATGGACATTTTAAAGACAGAATAACCATGTGCAGCTTCAACATGTTAGAAACAGGCAAGGCTAGTGCGTTTGCCGTTTATGAACATCCGGAGGGGACCGAACTTGGTAATCCGGTTTTTACTCAAGAAGGTTACGTCTGTAGGTTTGACGAAGACACGAAGCGTCCCTGGTGCGAATTAACCAAGGTGGACGAGTTTCTAAAAGGTGGAAGCGTCAAAAAACAAGACCTACTTTGCAAGCAATGCGAGGGTTCGAATGAAGCTACCCCCAGAGATAATGTTCTTGCAGTTGTTATGACCTTCCCGTTGGGCAACCTGTGGGAACAGGGGCTAAAAGCCGATGATATTCGCAGACCGACTCAAGCTATGGTTAACTTCTTTTTGATACAAGAACAACTTAATCCCGGCTTTGTCGGTGGTGTGCTGACGAATGACGGCAATAATTCGGGACTATTTGTATTTAAAAAAAGTGAACAAGTTGAAGAAATTGATGTTCACACCCTAGTCAATAGCTTTGGGCCCGGGGACAGTGTCGAAAAGGGACATGTCTTAAGAACTATGAGTGATTGCGGTATTACTTTTGCGGACATTAACTTGAATTGTTCAAACGATCAATATGAAGAAAGGGTCGCGCAAGCTTTTAATTCTCTCTATATTACTTCACCGCAGCAAGTACACTAATTGACAACCACAAGCACTTATGATATACTAACAGTAGTAATTAATTAAACATAAAAAGAGAAAAAATATGTCAGAAATACTTGTATCGCCAACAGAATCAAACGAGTTCATAAGACAGGCTCAGGACGCCGTTGAATCAACCTTTGTTGAATTGCCGGAATCAGGCCCCAGAATTGTAATTGACGGTGGAGGTTTGGACGTAAACAGGCTGGATATAGCAAAAACAGGTGCCAGTCTAAAAACCGGCATAACCACTGAATTAGAAGCAGTCAGGACGGAAGCGCCAGACGCAAATAGGGATACGGGCGCGGCTACCCTAGATGCTGTACTTTCAATGCCCGCCAATCAAGTTGAGAAAATCGAACATTCAGACATTAGTGGGGCTTTAGTTCCTGTTGCAACCCCTGAGCTATCGAAAGTAGAACCCGAACCAGCTACCCCAGTTTTGGAACCCGAGCTTACCCAGGATTCCGTTCACACAGAAGTAACTGCAGATGCTCCAGCCGTCCTTGAGGCGCAAAAAGTCAACACCTAGGACTTTTTCTCTCGAAATAGTTTATTATTAACTGTTAGAAAATTATCTTACTAGTGTTATTAAAAGTGCTAAAATGAGGATGGAGGTAGATATGAAAGACTCAAAAGACACACTAGAAAAAGAAGAAGACAAGAACCACGAAAAGTACGAAAAATACGACAAAGATTGGAAGGATTGGAAAGACTGGGATAATTATCAGTGGCGACACTGGCGACACAAACATCGCCGTGGCTGTAGACGAGGCCCAGGTGGAGGTGGAAGTGCGGTTTACGGCCTAGGTTTTATTGGTGCCGTCATCTTCTTTATCGGACACGCCACAACGTTTTGGGGCGGGGTGTTGGGCTTTTTCCAAGCTTTGGTTTGGCCGGCATTTCTTGTTTACGAAGCCTTAAAAGTGCTTATAAAATAGCGTAGAATAAACAACACTACACACTATATCTAGCGTATAAGCTTTTCGTCGTGTTATAATGAAGTCCCATGGAGGTGCAAACAAACATGGGCAAAAAACAAAAATACATTTTTGTAACAGGAGGTGTTTTATCGGGGGTAGGGAAGGGCGTCACCGCGGCAAGTATCGGTGCTGTATTACAAGCCAAAGGTGCGGTAATTTCCATTCAAAAGTGCGACCCGTATCTTAACGTCGATGCGGGCCTTTTGAACCCGCGAGAACATGGTGAATGTTTCGTCACGCGTGATGGGGCTGAAACCGATTTGGATTTAGGACATTATGAACGATTTCTAGATATTGAACTTACTCAAAAGAGCGCTACACTATCCGGTAGGCTCTTTTTTGATTTGATCGCAGATGAACGCGCTGGTAAATTTGAGGGTAAAACCGTTCAGTTGGTTCCACATCTAACTCAATCAATTCAGCGTTCTATATTAGCCGCAGCTGATGGCAGCGATATCCATATTGTTGAAATCGGTGGAACTGTTGGTGATTACGAGGGCTTAAGTTTTATCGAGGCAATTCGCGAATTTTCGCAATGTGTTGGCCGAGCAAATTGTTTGTTCGTTCATGTTGTTTACGTGCCGTTTATTGAAACCAGCAAGGAATTCAAGAGTAAACCGGCTCAGAACGCACTCAATGACCTGCGCGGATTCGGTATAGTACCCGATGCCGTTGTCGTCCGTTCCGATAATCCAGCGCCAAAAATAATTGCTGAAAAAATCAGCTTATTCAGCGGTGTTCCAATTGAAAACGTTTTGATGATGCCAAACGCCGATACGGTATATCGTGTACCAACGCTACTGGCAAAAAGTAGTTTTAAAAAACTACTGACAGACTTTTCGGGTCTGAAAAAATCACCAAATCTGGCGAAATGGGAAACGATTGTAGACTTGCAAACCGTCCGGCCTAAGCAATCGGTTACCATCGGTCTGGTGGCTAAATATATCGATAACGAAGATACGTATATGTCGGTAATTGAAGCATTGAAGGCTGCGGCTTGGCATGAAAAAGTCGGCTTGAATATTCGCTGGATTGGCGCCGAAAAAGCCACCAAATCCGATTTTCAAAAAGTTGATGGCATAGTTGTTCCTGGCGGATTCGGGTCCCGTGGTATCGAAGGCAAGATTGCGGCTGCACGCTTTGCATTGGATAATAACGTGCCGTATTTAGGTCTTTGTTTGGGGTTGCAAGTTGCTGTTATTGCAGCGGCTCGAAAATCAGGCGCTAAAGATTGCAACAGCGCCGAGTTTGATAAAAAATGCCAGCAAAACGTCGTCTATATCATGGAGGGCCAAGCTGGTAAGGAGTCGACAGGCGGGACTTTGCGATTAGGTGATTATCCTGCAAAATTAGTAAAAGGGTCGTTAGCGGCAAAAACTTATGGAAAATTGGACATAATTGAACGTCATCGCCATCGTTACGAAGTTAACCAAAAGTTTATGGAACAAATCGAAAAAGGTGGGTTGAAAGTCAGTGGGTTTTCGCCAAATGGAAAATTGGTTGAATTTATAGAGGCGCCAAGCAATAACTATTTCATTGCTACCCAGGCTCATCCTGAATTCCGTTCGCGTCCATTCAGACCGCATCCACTATTTGTTGGTATAATAAAAGCTAGCGTATCAAAGAAAAAATAAACTGAAAGGTCAGAGGTATATTAAAACATGCAAGATCCATTTTCGAATGCAATGGCACAACTTAACAAAGTAGCAAAAATAAAAAGTTTTGGAGACGATATTATTTCCAGACTGCGTCAGCCCAATCGCGATATCAAAGTTTCAATTCCGGTTCGAATGGATGACGGGACGCTGAAAATATTTGAAGGTTACCGAGTTGAATACAATAATGTCCTAGGGCCATACAAAGGTGGTATCCGTTACCACGCCAGCACCAACATCAGCGAAGTGAAGGCTTTGGCTTTTTGGATGTCATTAAAATGTGCGGTTATTGGGATCCCAATGGGCGGTGGCAAAGGCGGAATCACAGTTGATCCAAAATTATTGTCAAAATCAGAACTTGAAAAGTTATCACGCGGCTGGGTTGAAAAATTATCAGATATATTAGGGCCACATAAGGACGTGCCAGCACCAGATGTTAATACAACAGCTGAAATAATGGCTTGGATGGCTGATGAATACGGTAAAATTACCGGTGATAAAACCGGGGCTGTCATAACTGGGAAGCCTATTGAAAGCGGAGGCTCATTAGGTCGCGATACGGCTACTGCCCAAGGTGGTTTTTACGCGTTTGAGGCACTCAAAGAAAAACTGGGATTGAATAAAAAATGTGATGTTGCGATTCAAGGTTTTGGAAATGCCGGTGCAAATGCTGCCGAAATTTGGCAAGCAGCCGGACATAAAATCGTTGCCGTATCGGACTCAAAAAGCGGTGTTTGCAACCGCGAAGGCCTAAATATAGAAAAGGTTTTGCAACATAAAAAAGCGACAGGTTCATTATTCGGTTTCAGCAAAGACGAACGAGGCTGTACGGACATCACGAACGAAGATTTGTTGGAAATGGAATGTGATTTGCTGATTCCTGCAGCTTTTGAAAACGTAATTACCGAACATAACGCCGACAAAATACATGCCAAGGCGATTTTAGAACTGGCTAACGGACCAATCGATTCAGCAGCTGATGAAGTACTATTTAAGAAAAATATTACGGTTGTACCGGATGTACTAGCGAATTCCGGCGGAGTCGCCGTATCGTATTTTGAATGGGATCAGAATCTGAAAAATGAACACTGGACGCGTGATGAAGTTTTTGAAAAACTTCAACCAATGATGGCAGCATCAGCAAATAAAGTGTTTGAAACCGCAAAAATTTCAAATACTGATTTGCGCATGGGCGCGTTCATTCTGGCAATTGAAAGCATTGAACAAAATCAGTAAATACCACTTTGCTATAATAGTGATTAATGGACAAAACAGCCCAAACTATTAGAAACACAGTCAATCAACTTTTTGATATCGACCAAGACATTCAACTGAGTCGACCTGATTCGCAGTTCGGTGATTTTGCGACCAACGTTGCTATGCAGCTGGCTAAACCGATGGGTAAAAACCCACGCGAGATTGCTGAACAATTAGCTGAAAAATTGCGCGAAAATAGTGATTTTTCAGATGTATCAGTGGCTGGGCCGGGGTTTATTAATGTACGTATCAAAGACAGCAGCTTGACCGAAGAACTCGAAAAGATTATTAACAATCCTTCAGACTATGGCAAATCAAAACTCTATGAAAACAAAATTGTCGTAACCGAATATTCCGACCCAAATCCGTTTAAAGTCCTGCACGTTGGGCATTTTTACACGTCAGTTATCGGGGACGCACTGTCTAATTTGGTTGAGTACGCTGGTGGTATCGTTCACCGCGTTAATTTTGGCGGTGATGTCGGGTTGCATGTTGGTAAAACAATGTGGGCAATCTTAAAAAAGTTTGGTGGCGAAAACCCGGCTGGACTATCTGAAATTGCCGAAAATGATCGGTCTGAGTGGATGGCTAGTTGTTATGTCGAAGGAACCCGCGCATATGAAGATGACGAGAACGCAAAATCTGAAATCATCGAACTGAATAAAAAAGTGTATCAATTCCATATCGATAACGACCATGACTCACCACTTGCACAAATTTATTGGACTTGTCGTCAGTGGAGCTATGACTATTTTGATTCGTTCTATGCCAAAATCGGAACAAAATTCGAAAAATATTACCCAGAAAGCGAAACCTCACAGATTGGCCTGGATACTGTATTGGAACAGCGCGACAAAGGTGTCTATAAAGACAGCGACGGAGCAGTCGTATTCGTCGGCGAGCCGTACGGTCTGCATACGCGAGTATTTGTTAACACTGATGGCTTACCAACCTACGAAGCCAAAGACGTTGGTTTAAGCATAAAAAAATGGGATGACTACCATTTTGACAAGTCGATAATAATTACCGGCAACGACATTACAGAATATATGAAGGTAGTACTAAAAAGCATCGAACAATTCAAACCGGAGTTGGCCGAACATACGAAACACATTACTCATGGGAATATTAAATTGGCTGGAAATGAAAAAATGAGCAGCCGAAAAGGTAATTTCTTGCGAGCAGTAGACGTTCTGGATATAACGGCGCAGGCTAACGAAAAAGTGCAGGGAAATCGCAACGACGAGCCAGTTCTTGGAGCGATTAAATATGCATTTTTGAAATTTAGAATCGGGGCAGACAGTATATTTGAACCGACCGAATCGGTAAGCTTGCATGGTAATAGCGGTCCATATTTACAATATGCACTTGCTCGGGCCAGATCTATAATTCGAAAACTGGTTTCAGATAATTCTGAATTTAATTCGCTTTCTGATAATTACACTCAATATGAGCGGGATTTGTTGTTTAAAATTACCGAATATCCGCACGTAGTTTCGCAAGCAACCATCGAATTTGCACCTCATCATTTATGTACCTATTTATATGAGTTGGCCCAAGTATTTAATCGATTTTATGAAAATAACAAAGTTATCGGCGATGAAAGAGAGGCGATACGATGGCATCTTGTAGACGCTTACGCCGTGGTGCTCTCAAACGGGCTGCAGGTGCTGGGAATCCCAACGCCGGACCGTATGTAATCAGTAGGTGGTATAATACTAGACAATAAAGGAGTTTTATATGCCGGCATCGAAAAAACCTACTACTAAAAAAGCCAAAGTTGTTAAAACCGCGAAAAAAGTCAAAGTTGCTCCGAAGAAAATTGCCAAAGTCGGAAGTTCGCAGATGAAAGGATTCCTCGAATTCATTCGCACGCAGGGTGTTATAGGGCTGGCTGTGGGTTTGGTCATTGGTGGCGCAGTAGCGGTGCTGGTCAAATCACTAGTTAATAATGTTGTTATGCCTCCGATTGGCTTGCTTTTAGGCTCTGCCGAGGGTTTAAACGGACTTACTTGGACAATCGGTAGTGCTAGTGGCGGCAAGCAAGCCGTTTTGCATTACGGCGTATTCTTGAACGATTTCGTCAACTTTTTAGTCATTGCTCTGGTAATTTACTTTATTATTCACTTGTTGAAACTTGATAAACTCGACAAGCCAAAAAGTTAAGATGGACAAAAAACTACGAAACCTACCGCAAAAACGAATTTTGTGGGTTGATTTAGAGATGACGGGTCTTTCCCCAAACGAAGACTTTATTCTTGAGGTTGCTGCAATTGCTACAGACTGGGATTTCAAAGAATTAGACACCTATCACGGCATTATAAAAAATAAAAAATCAGATATCATTAACCGAATGGCGGTGTACCAATCATTTTGGGATGCAGAATCTGACTCTAAAGACGGTTTACTTAGGCAAAACCGAAATGGTAAATCATTAAAAACGATTGAAAAAGAACTTTTAACATTTATCGACAAAAATTTTGATCATGTCGTGCCAGTCTTGTTGGGCGGAAGCTCTGTCCACATGGACAGGCGATTCATCATCGATAAATGGCCTAGAATTGACAGCAGATTACATTATCGCATGTTGGACGTTAGCGCTTGGAAGGTTGTTTTTGAGAACAAATACAAGGTTAAATTTGCCAAACCAAACGCACACCGTGCACTTGATGATATCCGTGGAAGTATTGCTGAATTGCAATATTATCTGGCAAAGTTGAAGTAGTGCTACAATAAAACTACAATGCGCGTAGTTGAGCGTCGAGTAAATCGACGAATCTGGTTGGTAGTTTCGGGTATAATACTTGTCGTTTTGGGTGCGGTTATAGTTGCAATAATATGGTCAAGCAAAACAAGCGCGCCGTTGAAACCACAAAACTCATCAGTTATTATCAAAAAAACGAAACCAATCAGCGTTTCATCAAATGTACTTTTTTTGGGCAACACTTTTTGGGGACGATATATAGACGACTGGTCAATGGCCAGCGAATTAAAGTACGCTTATCCATTTTCGCGGCTGAATGAATTTAATCGTGATCAATATAACGCTTGGATTTCAGGTCTAGAGTGTCCGATGGCTGCTGCCGTTCATACAACTTCGGCCGAAATGGACAACACGTTAACCTTTAATTGCTCGCCCGATTATTTACCTGAAGCGGCCAAATGGATTACTGCCTTTACTCTGGCAAATAACCACACCGACAATCAGGGTGCAGCAGGATTCAAAGAAACCCAGGCGCATTTGGAAAAATACGGTATTCAATATTTTGGAAATTATGACCCGACTGTAACTGATGATATATGCGAGGTCGTTAGCTTGCCGGCCACGGTGTTAAATGACAATGATTTAACGACTGTAGGCAAGATACCGGTTGCGTTGTGCGGCTTTCATGGGGTTTTCCAGATTCCTCCTGCTTCGTCGGTCGCCGTGATGGCACAGTATGGCAAATACATGCCAGTAATTGCTATGCCTCATATGGGAGCGGAGTATAAACCGGCACCCGACCAAATTAAAACCGATTTTTATAGAAGTTTGATTGACGGCGGGGCAGATATGGTACTGGGTGATCATCCGCACTGGATTCAAACCAGCGAAAGTTACAAAGGTCATCTGATTGTGTATTCAATGGGCAATTTTATGTTTGATCAACAAGACACATCTGAAGTTGTTCGTTCAGCGGGTATCAACGTTGTTATGAAAACCAGCGGCGGCAGTTCGGATTTGCTGGATAAATGGTTGTCATTGGGGACCAAGTGCGGTTCGTATAAAGATAACTGCTTGGCGCTCGCGCAAAAACAAAACCTTAAAAAACTTGATATTAAATATCAATTCGGCGTAGTCGGCACCAACGACAGCGATAAAATCGTAAAACCGGCAACCCCTGCACAGCAGGCTGATATATTAAATCGCCTGCAGTGGCAATCAACCGTAAAGCAATTGCAACCACCATACAGTAGCCTGTAGAATAGTTAATGATGACACTAAAAGAAATTCACGAATATTTACTAAGTTTTCCCGAAACTTGGCTGGACTTTCCGTTTGGGCAGGAAGTATCGGTTTATAAAATTGGTCATATCGAAAACGGGAAGGGCAAGATGTTTGCCTTGATAGCAGAAAATTCTAAACCCGTTCGTATCAGTCTAAAATGTGATCCTTTACTAGCGGAAAAACTACGCGAGACCTATGAAACAGTGCTGCCAGGCTATCATCTAAGTAAAAAACACTGGAATACAATACTTGTAACCGGGCAAATCCCGGATGACGAATTAAAAGATTTTATCAGACTGAGTTACGATTTGGTAAATGCAGGCTAGTCGCTGGCGTTATAGTCCGCATATTGTTTTTGTGTGGGTTTCAACGTCAGGTAAGCGTTGCTTAGGAAACTTTTCAAACTTTTGTCGTTGGTGCTGTTAAATATTTTTTTCATAAGGATTGTAGTATTTTCCAGTTGCGTGGCCATTTCGCTAGCGTATATTCTATCATAAACCGCATTCAATCTAGCGTCTTCTAGGGTTGCAAGTATCTTAGCATCGGACTCTGCGTTCACAACAGTTTTACTTAGATTGTCTATTTTAATATTTTTTTTTGCCAAAATTGGCGTTGCGTCGCGCAGAGTGTTTGTCAGGAAAATATCAAGAGAGCTATTGAGGGCTCGCAGTTGATGATTATTAACGTTCGTCTTAGCAGAATTAACTATGTCCTGGGTAGCCTGTAGGCGTGCCACAAGCCTTTCGGTGTCACCAATATTGCCAGAAGCCAAACTTGCCAATAACCCCACAATGGTGATTAAAACCAAAAAACCTATTGCGATAATACCGACCACGACAGGCTTGTTTTTTGGAATTAATGATTTTTTTTGAGGCTTTGGGGCGATCTGATTCAAATAGTCAGAGTTCATTACGGGTGCTGGCTGGTCATTATCAGGGTTCATACTACAGTTAATTTAAGCATAAACAGCTACATTATCAAAATCGAAAAGCCTCGTCCTATTCTTTCGTTGTATATTATTCAACAGTCTAAGGTGTAAAAAAGGACGGACCTTTTTATCCACATTTTATTAACAGTTTTGAGTTATTACCTAACAGGGGTATAATTAAAGACGAAATGCAGGACGCCAAAGAGGAAGTGCGAGCGCGGTTAAATATTGAAGACGTTATTGGTGAATACGTTCAACTTAAACGTGCCGGGCGTAATTTCAAAGGTCTCAGTCCATTCTCTAGCGAAAAAACTCCCAGTTTTTATGTCAGCCCGGACAAACACATTTGGCATGATTTTTCGTCGAACAAGGGCGGTGACGTTTTCACATTCATTATGGAGGTCGAGGGCATGGACTTTCGTGCCAGCCTGGAACACCTGGCTCGCAAAGCCGGCGTCGATTTGTCGATGTACGATACCAAAGGTGCTCAAGAAATTGCACAGCGCAAAAAGCGTCTACTGTTGGCAAACGAACTAGCCGCAAATTATTATCAACAAAGTTTAATTAAAAACCCGCGGGCTGTGCAATATGTTTTTGGCGATCGCGGACTTTCCAAGCAAATTGTTACCGATTTTAAAATTGGATATGCACCGACAATTGGCGACGCACTGGTTCATTTTTTGACCAAAAAGGGTTTTACCGCCAATGAATTATCCCAAGCCGGGCTAGTTAACAGGTATGATACCGATTTATTCCGCGGTCGGATGATGATTCCTTTGATGGACGGCACCGGGCAAGTGATTGGTTTTACCGGCCGTATAATTATTGATGAACCCAAGGCTCCGAAATATTTGAATACCCCACAAACATTAATTTATGATAAAGGCCGTCATGTTTTTGGTTTGTCACAGGCCAAAGAGTCGATTCGTTCAAATGATTATGCTGTCATTGTTGAAGGTAACTTGGACGTTATCAGCAGTCACCAAGTTGATATATCGCAAGTTGTGGCCACAGCCGGCACGGCAATGACCGAAAATCATTTGCGCGCATTAGTCAGACTTAGCAACCACATCCGCTTGGCGTTTGACGGTGATAAAGCCGGTTTGGCAGCAACCGAACGAGCAATTCCGATTGCACAAAGTGTCGGTGTTGATTTGTCGATAATTTCTATGCCCGAGGGTGCCAAAGATCCAGATGAACTTATTAAAAAAGATATTAAACTTTGGCAGAACGCGATTGAAACTGCCGAACCCGCAGTTGAATGGGTGATTAAACAATATGCAATTCGCGAAGATTTAAAAACTGCAGCTGGCAAGCGCCGATTTACGACAGCGGCACTCGACGTTGTTCGGATGTTGCAGGATTCGGTCGAACGGGAATATTATGTCAGCCAAATTGCCGAGCTTAGCGATTCGTCCGTCGATGCTTTAAAAGAAAAACTTGCCAGCAGCGGCGAGAAAACTAAAAAAATATTCAAAGACGCTACAACTCTGCAAAACGACGTTGTCCAAGACCCATCATTTTATCAAGATAATTTGCTGTCCGTTGCATTAATTGACGGCGCGACACACGATTTATTCCGAACGGTTGACCTGGAAACATTCACCGGCGACCAACGAAAAGACGTCGTTAAGTACTTGTCGCAGAGCGACGGCAAAGCTGTTCGCGACACTCCGGAGGAATTGAAAAAATACGATACCTATGTTAAAATATTACTATTAAAGGCCGACGCTCGATATGCCGATTGGAACGACCAAGATCGTTACTTTGAAACGGCACGATTGCTCCGCCAAGTTGCCACAGAGCACAAGAAAAAGCAAAAAGATTTATTGACCGAAAAGCTGCGTGATGCAGAAACTTTAGGTGATGAGACAAAAGCAAATAAAATTCGTAACCAACTTAATAACTTAATTAAGGAGATAAAAAGTGGTCAAAGGTAAAAAACATGAGGATGAAGAAGTTGTACTGCCTTCCGGATTGGTTGACGCCAACGGATTTGCGCTAAGTGATATTGACGAACCAGCACCAGATGAACTGGTTGATGAGGAAGAAGACGACGAAGATACGCTGAACAAAGGACAATATTTTGATGATGCCAGTGACGACAGTGTCCGTCTTTACTTACGCGAAATTGGTAAAATTCCGTTGCTTAGTTCCGAGGAAGAATTGGCGCTTGCGCAACGCGTTGTTGCGGGTGATAAACGCGCCAAAGACAAAATGGCCGAAGCCAACATGCGCCTTGTCGTTTCGATTGCTAAACGTTACAGTGGTCGCGGACTAGATTTTTTGGATCTGATTCAAGAGGGAAATACCGGACTTTTACGCGCAGTTGAAAAATTTGATCCCGACAAAGGATTTAAATTCAGCACCTATGCGACTTGGTGGATTCGCCAGGCGATTACCCGCGCGATTGCCGACCAGGCCCGAACGATTCGTATTCCGGTGCATATGGTTGAAACAATTAACAAATTGCTTCGAACTCAACGTCGCATGACGCAGGAATTAAACCGCGAACCAACTATCGAGGAATTGGCCGAGGAACTCGAGATGGAACCTGCCAAAGTCGAATACGTGATTAAAATCAAACAAGACATCACATCACTTGACGCCGGTGTCGGTCGTGATGGCGAAGACGAAGATTCGGTTCTAGGTGACTTTATTGAGGATGATGCAGGTGTAACTCCCGAAGATTCTGCAACTTCACAACTATTAAAAGAACAGGTTCAATCAGTCCTATCAACGCTTTCCGATAGGGAACAAAAAATTGTTAAAATGCGCTTCGGCCTAGAAAACGGCAAATCTCACACACTAGAAGAAGTCGGTCGTGAATTCGCTGTTACGCGCGAACGTATTCGCCAAATCGAAGCAAAAGCCCTAGCAAAACTCCGCAAACACAAAGACGCCAAAAAACTGCACGAATACCTTAGTTAATCTTTATAAAATTCAATATCGTTCAAAACTTGGTCTATTTGATTGTGCAATTTTTCTAAATCGCCGTCATTAATAATATAATGGTCGGCTATTGCGATTGTGCCACCAGATTGCAAATCTTCAATCTCGCGCCAGTCGCGGTCGCCAGCTTCGGCTTCGGTCAACGGACGTTCTGGTCGAGACAGTAGGCGATGATGGCGAATATGTTTTGGTGCAACAACCGCAATGACGCTCAATTCTCCATGGAACTCGTGCATAACAGCCTTGTATTGTTCCCACGAATAATTACTATCTGTTACGATACGATGTTGGCCGGCATCGATTAAATTATTTATTTGTTGAATAAACTTATTAATAAGAATGTTCTGGTCTTCACCGCTATGGACTTTGGTCCGGAAATCGTCTTCATTTTGGTTGTTCGGTTCTATGCCAGCCTCTTTCATGGCTTCATAAAAAATCCCACCGCCATAAACTTTTGGATAGCCCTTGCTGGTTACATATTCAACCGCTGTACTTTTGCCCGCGCCCGCCATTCCGACAAACGCCACGATTTTTACATCTTCGTTATATACCATGTGATTATTGTATCAGATTACGGGTTAGTGTCTTTGGCCACGGTGGGAAGTACCGCGTGATGTAGCGACTCTACCGCCGCTACCCTTACCATAATGGGCGTTTCCAGTATCAGGTTGGTTTATTCGATGAGGTACCTGTTGCGAGTGTCCGGTCATTTTTAATTCTTTTGGCGCAGGACCCCAATGTGTTTTTGGTGGTTTGATGTCGGTTGGATTTGTAATGCCGACTTGGGTTCGAGGACCACGAGTTACAGGAGGAATTAATATAGGTACGAATACCAATATGACCTTATGGCTACTTGAAGTTTTAGTTATTTCGGTTACAAGTCTTGCTGACTGATCCTCTGATTCGGCCTGATCCGCGACTTCAATTCTAATTGTTACGTACCGGTCATTTTTCAAACCTTGCAATAATTCTTCTGCAGCACCGGGCAGATTTTCACCACGGTTGAAACTCATAACCATATCATCGGTTTCCAAACCAAGTGACCGTGCCATTTCGACTATCTGTTTATTTAGGTGTTCATCTTGTATTTCTAGGCCGTCCTTCAAAGTCGTTACTTGTTCAATTGATTTTGCAGTGTCTTTTCCAACGGACTGCTCTAATACCTTTTCGAACCACCTCGTTACGGCGCGACCACGCATATCAGCAAGGTTTTCATTTTTCTTGTCAGTTACGCCTAAACCTGGGTTATTTTCAGCGTTTCTTTTATCTGATTCATCAGATGCTGTACCTTGGATTTCAATACTTACGATTTGTTTGCCTTCTGTCAGTGATTGCTTAACCCTATCAACCGCTGCCTGAACCGCATCTGGCCCGCGAGGTTGAATTTCGCCAGGATTATGAATACCAAACTGTTCAGCCCAAATCATATTTTGAACTTTTTCCATATATACTTTTGTTTGCTCGGCCGTCCTAGTAGGAGGGTCTACGACAATATCGGTAACGGCTTCGGTGTCTGTAGTCTGCAGGCCCATTGATCGTTCCAGACCAGGAAGTTTAAATGAACCGTCTTCGCCTGGGATGATATCATATCTACCAGCCGATACTCCTGTCTCTACGGTGTATGTATGGCCAATTTGCGCATCGGGGTTGGGGATGGGCTGTTCTGGATGAAGATTTTGGTTGGCCTCAATCGTTGCTCCGGCGCTAGCGGCAAGTGATAATGCCCCGCTAATTATTAGGGCTCTACGACCAGCACGCCTCCATCTGCTATCACGATGTTCTTTGGTTTCTGGGGTCTCGGGGAACGATTCGGGTGAATTTGCCATTTTAGTCCTTTTTTGATGTTTGTTTTTATTGATTAATACCTTAAATATAGCACAATATTGTATAAAAGTCAAATAACGTTCATGGTTAAAATAGTGCAGACTGTTTTCAAGGATTAGGATATACTAGTAACATGACAAAAAGACTAGCAGTTATCGACGGTAAATCAGTATTTTACCGTGGGTATTATGCTATGCCTGGACTATCGATGGCTGACGGCACGCCGACCGGGGGTGTTTACGGATTCGTATCACTTGCGATTGAACTTATTAAAAAATTGAATCCGGATTATGTAGCAGTTGCTTGGGATAAAAAAGGCACAAATATCCGCAAACGACGCGAAATGTACCCAGAATACAAAGCAGGACGCAAAAAAGCACCAGACGATTTTTATGCGCAGATTCCGATTTTATATGAACTGCTGGAAGCTTTTGGGTGGCCACTTTACGAACTGGATGATTACGAAGCTGACGATATTTTGGGTGCATTTGCAGTCCAGGCGTCTGAAAAAGGTATCGAAACCGATTTGCTGACAAGTGATTTAGACGCACTCCAACTAGTTGGGCCGCTAGTAAAAGTTTATGCGCTGAAAAACGGGCTTTCTAATATCGAAGAATTCCATGTAGATTCGTTTGAAAAAAAATACGGCCTGCGGGTTGATCAATTTTTGGATTTAAAGGCACTAAAAGGGGATTCGTCGGATAATTTGCCGGGTGTTCCGGGTATTGGCGAAAAAACCGCGACACAACTTCTGCAAGATTATGACACGCTCGATAATATTTATCAGCATTTAGATGATATCAAACCGACAGTTGCTAAAAAACTAACTGACGGCAAAGAACTGGCATATATGTCCAAGGAAGTCGGCCGAATTTGGACCGACGCCCCCGTTGAATTGGATTGGGATGTGGCTGATGTCAATGATACAAATTTGGAAAAAGTTGCGGAAATTTTGAAACGATTGGAATTTAATTCATTAATTAAACGAATGCCAAAACATATGCAACTACATAATACCGAAAAAGCGGCCGCAAAATTGCAATCAGAAATAGGCACTTTAAACGAAAAACCATGGCCAGAAATTTTGAACATTGCCGGTCCGGTTGTTCTTTACGTTCAGGACGATATTGTTTGGCTTTCGACAGATAATAAAACCGTTTACCACAAAAAAATCGACCAACTTGATCGTAGTGTCTGGCGAGTTTTTGAACTGGCGACTGTTATTAGTTACGATAGTAAACTTTTATATCACAAACTAGCCGACCAAGACGTCTTTGTAAAATTTGGCGACTTGCACGATATTCACCAGGCTGCGTTTTTGATTGATTCATTGCAACGCGACCGGTCGTTGTCTGGTCTGATGGGCTTTGAGGTCGAGGATTCGCCGAAACCATCGATTAGCGCAATTTGGTATCTGTATGAAACTCAGTTGTCTCAGTTCGTACAAGAACCGAAAATTGCTAAAATTGCGCGTGATTTTGATTTTCCATTAACGTACATTCTGTTTAGTATGGAGCGACGTGGTATAAAAGTCGACGTCGAGCTATTAAAAACCATGGGGACGCGCCTAGGCACTGATTATCACGAACTTGAACAGCAAATGTTCAAAATGGTCGGATATGAATTCAACATTGGCAGTCCGAACCAGCTTTCTGAGGTGTTATTTACAAAATTACAATTGCCGACCAAGGACATTAAGAAGGGTAAAACCGGCTACAGCACAGGCCAAAAAGAACTAAATAAACTGCGTGGCACGCATCCGATTATCGAACTTATTGAACAAACGCGGGAACTGGCGAAGCTAAAAAATACCTATGTTGACGCATTGCCGCTGCTTGCGGATAAACAAGGACGAATCCACACGACTTTCAATCAAGATGTTGCTAGCACCGGGCGATTATCCAGTACCAATCCGAATTTGCAAAATATTCCGATTCGTACGGCACTGGGGCGACAAATTCGCGAAGCTTTTATTACTGAAGGTGACAAAGTTTTTGTTAGCGCCGATTATTCGCAGTTCGAACTTCGTTTAGCAGCGGTTTTGGCTGGTGACGAAGAAATGATTAATGATTTTAATGGCAACGTAGATATACATACCAAAACCGCCAGCGTAGTGTATGGCGTGCCAATGGATGATGTGACCAAAAACCAGCGCCGTAATGCCAAAGTTATTAATTTTGGAATCCTATACGGAATGAGTCCGCATGGATTGAGTGCTGCAACCGGCATGAGTTTTGTCGAAGCTAAAAAATTCATTGATGAATATTTTGAACTGCGCGAACCGATTCGTAAGTTTATTAATTCAACACTTGATTCTGCACGGATGGATGGCTATGTCGAAACTTATTTTGGTCGCCGCCGTCCAACGCCGGACGTTTTAAGTAGTAATTTCATGGTGCGAGCCGGTGCCGAACGAGCTGCTGCCAACATGCCGATACAGGGGACTGAAGCTGATTTAATGAAACTGGCAATGATTAAAGTCGATGGTAAACTTGAAGGTCTGGGCGAACAAATATTGCAGATTCACGACAGTATTTTGGTTGAATGTCCGATTGAAAACGCCGAAAAAGTTTCCGAAATTTTGCAAGAAACTTTGGAAAATATTGCCCCACAGCTTGGTGTCAAACTAAAAGTTGACGTCAGCACTGGTAAAAATTGGAGTGAATTATAGTGGATAAATTACAGGTGAAGATAAAAAAACTTCGGAAAAATGCAATTTTACCAGAATACCAGACCGAACATTCGGCCGGTATGGATTTGCATGCCTGTCTAGACGCGCCAATGACAATACCGTCGATGGGGCGGGCGATGGTTCCGACTGGGATTGCGATTGAACTGCCGATTGGTTTTGAGGCTCAGGTTAGGGCGCGTAGTGGACTTAGTATTAAACATGGAATCACAATGGCGAATGGGATTGGAACGGTGGACAGCGATTACAGGGGTGAACTTGGCGTTTTGGTCGTCAATCTTAGTGACGAACCATTCACGATTGAATCCGGTATGCGCATCGCTCAGATGGTAATTGCGCGTTTTGAACATATTGACTGGGATGAAGTTGAAAACCTCAGCGATACGAAGCGTGGCACCGGCGGTTACGGTAGCACCGGACACTAGTGCTGGTAATAATAGAAATTGACCATGGTCACGCTGCTAGAAGTGATTTCTTAGCGAGCGTATAATAATAAGTAGAAGAGCTTCGAACCTTTCATAATATATGAAAGGAGGTAAAGCGAGTAAAGGTCTCCATGCTCCTCGATTAATAAGGAGGTTTTTATGACAGATCAAGGTAAAAACATGTTTTTATACGTCGCAGCATATTCAGATGAATCGACTGCAGACGAGGATTTTGAGTTTGTAAAAGAGCTGAATAAAGAAGGTTGGGTTGGCTCATATGATGCAGGAATTGTATCAAAGGATAATGAAGGCAAGTTAGCGATTAGCCGCCATACTGACTCTACTGGTAAGGGAGCGCGTCGCGGGCTTGTAATCGGTGCTGTTTTGGGCGTGATATTCCCACCAAGCATTCTGGCATCAGGACTTGTCGGCGTAGGTGCAGGGGCTGCGATTGGCCACAGTATGAATGATGTTTCCAAGGACGACCTTGAAGAGATTGGCGAATTGCTTAAAAATAATGAATCAGCAATTGTCGTTTTGGGTGAGTCAAAAGTCAAAGATAAAGTTAGGGAACTTACCAAACAAGCAATCAAGGAATACCAAAAAGAGTTCAACTCGGACGTGGCTGACTATAACAAAGCAATGGACGAAATTTCTAAAGAAGTCTAAGTTTGGTCTAAATACTATTCCCGAAATGGGGCATTTGCATGTCTTGGGATAAATATATTGAAATTATTTGAATAAAATTGTATAATATTCGTGATTGGTCTTTGTGGATACCTAACCAAAGGGGTGAGTTATGCAATCCAAGATTCATGGTAATCCCGGATGTCCGGAAGAGTATTTCGTCAGTCTGGTCTGCGAGTGTGGGAATCGCAGTATGAACAACCCGAACGTCGATCTGCCGGCCGAGAGCATCCTGAAGGTGCACGTCCTCAAGATTAACGAGGGCACGCTCGAGGGGGATCTGGACCTGGGGTGTCTCAACTGTGGTCGGACCTACCACGTCCACGTCAGTGACGACGAAGCCGTCTACGGCTACGATGTCACTGACACGACCGAGTACGTCTTCGAGTCCATCACTCACGAGGGGGTGGAAGGTACGCTGGCTATTATGACGGCCGTGCCAATCGCACCAAAGGAGTCAGGTGCTCTCTATCGGATCGCCATGACTTTTCCCGACAGAGACTCATCCGCCGCCGCCGTCATGGGTAGTAGTCTCAAGTCGCTACTCAACTGTGGCGAAAGGCCAGTCGCAGTCAGAATCATCGACCACAAAGTCGTTCTGGACCTCAGCGACTGACCAACACCAGCCCCATTACGGGATGCAGACAAACCATTGTCTCCCCGAAATGGGGCGTTTGCATATCTTGAGATAAATATATTGAAATTATTTGAAAAAAATTGTATAATATCTACGATTGGTCTTTGTGAATAACAACCCAAAGGGGTGAGCTTTATGAAGTTCTTCAAAGTGACACCAGTTGCTGAGAAGACTAGTGATTACGTCGTCACAGCCATTTGCACGTGCGGGTCCGAGAAGACGTTTGGGTCAAAGCCCATGTCTTCCGAGGGTGAACTCGGGATGAAGCACCTCATCCAGATCAGCGAAGGAGCACTTGAAGGCAAGCTCAATCTGGAGTGCCCCAAGTGTATGCGCACCTATCAGGTAGTTGTCGGGCTCGTCGAGCCAGATGACTACGAATCCGAGTTCACCGAAACGACCAAGAGGGTCATGTGGAACCATCTGTTCGAAGCTCGTACAGGGTCACTGGCAGTCATGACGACAATTCCGTCGGCCCCAGGAGAGTCGATGCCTGCCTACAGGCTTGACTCCATATACGGCCCCCTTCGTTTGGGCGATAGAGAGCACATCGTACATAGGGTGGATGAACTCCAACAAGAGGGTGCGATGCCAGTCATCGTCAAGGTCGTCAAGACCACGGTCACGATCCATGAGACCAGCTGACCAACACCAAGCCCCATTACGGGATGCAGACGAACTATTGTCTCCCCGAAATGGGGCGTTTGCATATCTATGGGTATTATATTATAATAACAGATGAAATGGACAATTACAGGACGAGGCGTTTTATCTCTATAGCGGTGGTAGTTATTATCATTGGCGCTGCTATCTTTGGTTTGGTTTATGTTGGTAATCTGTTATTTTTCTCTGGTGGCAGCAGTCCACTTAATAAAGTCGAGACCCATCAATCCGACCTACTTTCAACTTCGGCTAATCGTGCTGTTCGCATGAATGTACGTGGTCCAATCGTTGCCGATGAAAAATTCCACTCTTATCAGATACAAATAACTCCCAGCAATCGAACGCTTACAATCTATAATGGCTATGAAAACGCTGTAGCCAGCAATGAATCACTGGGCAATAATGTTCCATCCTATACGCAATTTGTTAACGCATTGGACCGTGCAAGTTTTATGAATTCAAACATTTTTACAGGGTCTGCTAATAATACTGCAGGAGTCTGTGCTTTTGGCTTTTTGTATAACTTCACGATTCTTCAGTCAGATAAACCGATAAAGCAGCTTTGGACGACTACGTGCAATGCACCGCGTGGTTCATTTGGCGGTAATTTAAACACAACCACTGTTCTATTCACTTCACAGATTCCTGATGCACAAACTAAAATCAGTGGTATATGGCAATAAAAGCAATCATTTTTGATTGCTTTGGGGTGTTGGTCACCTCGGCACGCGTTGCATTAAAAAATGATTATCCAAAATTCGTACGCCAAATCGACGACCTAGATCATCAGGCTGATTACGGTCTGATTACGCGCCAGCAATTTAATGAAGGGTTGTCGTCGCTGATTGGTCTAACTCCCGTACAAATTGAATCGCGCTATTGGGGCGGAAGCGTACGGGTCGAAAGTAGTATGAAATGGTTGTTGGATTTGAAAAAGTCCGGCAAATACAAAATTGCCATGCTCAGCAACGTCGGCAAAGGGTTTTTCAATAGTTATTTTACTCCGACGGAACAAAAAGAACTGTTTGACGCGGTAGTTTTATCCAGTGATGTCGACATGGCTAAACCCGAAATCGGTATTTATCAACTTACCGCCGATAAACTAGGGGTTAAATTATCCGAATGCGTTATGATTGACGACACTTATTTGAATATAGACGCAGCCAAAGCCGCAGGGATGCAAGGCGTTTGGTTTATTTCTACCGGGCAGGCGATTCATGATTTAAACAAAGTTTTGAAGGCCGAAAATGCCTGAACTACCAGAGGTAGAAACCGTTAAGCGTGGCCTGAATAAACTTATCATTGGCAAAGTTATAGCCGCTGTTCGGGCTGATAATCCCAAAAGCTTTCCAAATGCCGAACCTGATGTTCGCAATTTTCTAATCGGCGCTAGCGTCACCGAAGTCCGCCGTCGTGCCAAAGTGTTACTCATTGACCTCTCAACTAATTACACACTGGTAATTCATCTGAAAATGACTGGTCAGCTGGTGTATGTTGGTCAACATACGCACGAAGAGCGTTTTGCGGGCGGTCATCCTACCGACAGCTTGGTCGGGGCACTTCCTGATAAATCAACGCGTGTAATTTTCCATTTTTCTGATGATTCTCATCTGTTCTTTAATGACCAGCGCAAATTCGGCTGGGTTCGCTTGATGCCGACGGCGGAAGTGCCGAATATCGATTTTATGAAGCGTGTTGGTCCCGAACCGTTGGAAGTCAATTTTACGGCGACCGAATTCGCCACTCGCTTTAAGCGTCGTCCTAGGACCACAATCAAAGCCGCCCTATTGGATCAGTCGGTTGTTGCCGGTGTCGGTAATATTTACGCTGACGAAGCGCTGTGGGGTGCTAAGATTCATCCGGCCCGACTTGTTGAAACGATTAAACCGGCTGAATTTAAACGCATTTATACCGAAGTTCGCACTGTGATGAACTTGTCGATTGAAAAAGGCGGCAGTACTAATCGCAATTATGTGAATGCCGAAGGTAAAAAGGGAAGTTATATGGAATTTGCGCGGGTTTTCAGGCGTGAAGGTCTGGCTTGCCCTCGTTGTGGAACTGAAATTATCAAGATAAGGGTGGCGGGGAGAGGAACGCACATATGTCCGCACGACCAGAAATTGGGATGATGTTCGAAAATCACCAACTTTGTGACCCGAGTTATTTGCCGGATTATGATGAAGTTGTGTCGACCGTCGGGGGTCACTTGTTGGCTGACTACGGTAACAATTTGCAACTTTACAGAGAAGACCGAAATATGGACGAGATAACTTATCCTTTGAAATTTGGAATCACTCATGGAACGTTTGAAATTCTTAATAAGGATAATGTTGATAGACTAACAAAATACCTGGCGCAAAAGGCTTTGCGAATAAATCCAAATGGTGAAAAAGTGAAAATTGCGGAGATAGGCGCAGGTCTGGGCAGGCTGACGCATTTTGTTTGTCAGTCAGCACTTTCACAGGGAATTGATAATCTAGATATGGTTGCAACTGATACGGGAGAGATGGCGAGACGTAAAGGATTGTATGTTCCTTTTGACGTCATGAGAGAGAGTTATGACAAAACCCTTTCTGGCTGTAAGCCTCAGATTGTAGTATCGTCCTGGATGCCTGCACATTGTGATTGGACGCAGGATTTCAGAAATGCCCAGTCCGTACAAGAGTACATATTGATTGGTCAACCTAATCTTTGTGGCAAGCCGACAAGTTGGGCCGAACATCCGGGCAATTTTGCTCGAATACCCCTAGATGATTTAAGCGATACGCAATTAGGATACAGGGATGATTTTTTCCCATATGATGTGATAGGTGAACCTACACCGCCACAAGTTCATCGGTCCAGGACCGTGTCGTTCACGCGAGTCTAGGGTATACTTATAGTTGATGATTACAATACTTATAGGTGATAATTCGTTTGAGATTCAGCGGGCTCTGGACGATATTATTTCTGATTTTGATGGCAATGTTGAGAAAATCGAAGGCAGTGAACTGTCAGTTTCGCAGTTGCCGGATGTTCTGATGGGCGTCAGTTTGTTCGCTGAAAAGCGTTTGGTTGTAATTCGTAACTTGTACGAAAACAAATCGGTTTGGCCGGTGCTGGGGGATTGGGCGGACAAAATTTCTGACGATATTCACTTAGTTTTGGTCGAGCCAAAACCCGACAAACGCACGTCGACGTACAAAACTTTGTTAAAAATTGCGGACGTTCACGAGTTTGTACAGTGGACCGACCGTGATGTTGGCGTGGCTGAAAAATGGGTAGCTGCGGAGGCTGAAAAACGGAGTCTAAACCTGAACAAAAAACTTATTCAAACCTTGGTAAATTGGGTTGGAATCGACCAATGGCAGCTTTTTTACGCGTTGGAGAAATTGTCGCTAACAGAGGAAATCAACGAAGAAAGTATTAAAAACATCGTCGAACCGAACCCGGTCGAAAATGTTTTTAATTTGTTTGAAACTGCGCTTCGCGGTGATACGAAAAACCTGATGGAAATGCTGAAAACGTTGGAACAAACCGAGGATGTTTATCGTTTGACGGCACTATTGTCGTCCCAGACTTTTCAACTGTTGACTGTTGCATCAGCCGGTAAGGACGATAATGTTGCCAAGGATTTTGCGGTTCATCCATACGTAGTTTCAAAACTTTCACCAATCGCAAAACGCATAGGCAAGTCTGGCGCATCAAAAATAATCGCCGTATTTGTCGAATTGGATGACGATATGAAGCTGTCTCGTGCCGAACCTTGGCTGCTGGTTGAACGTACGCTAATAAAGGTTGCGAATATTTAATTTTTGAGTTCAACTGCAATATATTTGTTTTGCGATTTATCAAACTTATAATACAAATCTTTATTGTAACTGTAGTGTGCATCCCATGGTTTTCCAATCTCTGATCTATAATTCGCGTAGGTCATATACCCTAGGCGCACAATAACACAATCTTTGTCGGTATCTGGTATTTTAAGTAGTTCACAGTCGTATGACTGCATTGGGCCGATAACAATATTCGGTTTAGTTGTATTTATCTCATTGAATAGTTGTTTTAACTTGCTGTCAACCTTTTCATAATTAATAAATAATTTATCTTCGTATTGTTTTCTGTAATAATCAGATTCATCAAACCAAGAATATGTCTTGTTTTCTTTACGTACAACATATTCCAAAAAATATATTTTATTAAATTTACCGCCACTGTTTTGAGCAATAACGTCTACTAAATTATCGGACGAAGAGTATGCGGACGATGTGTCGGATGTGACGTCAATAATTTTCATTGCCGGGTATTTGTCGGTGATGAATTTTGACGCACCGTCATATATTTGGCGCGTATCAGCCGAATCCTTCAGTGATATAACATCATTCCTATCCACTTTTTTTTGAAACGATAGTTGCGAATATATTACAAATACCGGCAGCAAAATTCCCAGCAAAATTGTGATGATAATTAAAATCTTTTTTGGTTTACTTTTTTCAATATCCGTCTTTTTCAACTCTTTAAACAAGTCAATACCCAAGATCAACAACAGTAATGGGGGATAGCACAAAATTATAAATATTCCTACCACAGCCATCTCGCCAACCAGTAATGCAATCCCCAGTGCACCCCAGCCATCGGCAGAAGCCACAGCTTGTCTGGTAATCAAAATAGCTGCAACTATTGCAGCAACCAGCAGAACAAACGATATAATCCCGAATCTTTTTAGTCCTTTATATTTATTTTTCCAAGCAATAAAAATTATATAAATAGGGATAACAACCGCCCAGACCCCCAGCATTATCAGTTGGGCTATTTCATTTCGACTGAATAGTATTTGAATAATAAATAATGCAACAATAACAATTATTATTGGTGTTAATATCGCCACAAGTTTTTTAAGAGACAGGCTTTTACTTACAACCTCTACGCCTTGATTTGCTGGTATTATTTCGGGATTTTGATTAATGTTTGTGTTTTCTTCTTGATTCATAAATTTATCTTAGCATGAAACTCTCCCGCGCCGAACCATGGCTGCTGGTCGAGCGCGCTTTGATAAAAGTCACGAATACTAAAGAAGGCTGATCTTTTTATGCCCTATGCGACGAGGTATTATTTTTTATTTCGTTTATTATGTCCCGAACAGTAAGTCCTTTTTCGCTTTTGAATCTGATTAACGGCAATCCGGCTTTGGAAAAAATACGTTCAACTTCTGCGTCTCGTTGTTTCCTATGTTCCAGTTCATGGCTGCGATCATCCAATTCAATCGCAAACTGCGGTTTTGCGTCATCCTTTGAACAAACAACAAAATCCACAGATTTTCCGTTTATATGTTGGAAAGCTGACCAAAAGTGCTGGCCGTAAATTTTGTGGTCAAACAAAGTCGATAAGTGTATTTGAGGAAAAATATAATAATTTTTACCAATCAAAGATTCCAGATGTTTGAAAAACCTAATCTCTGAAGCCGTCATAATCAGGCCACGTCGGGAGTAGTGGTATTCAAACGGAATAAAATCAACTGGTTTTAATTGTTTTATGTCTCTTTTTGGAATTCGTTGTGTACGCATTTAAATACATTATAAACCAAGCACATGCTTTATGAGATTAATTATTTTCTCGAGTGTCTTCGTTTGCGGTGTCTTTTTTATCGATAGCTTCATCGTTATCATCGAATTGAGTAGAGTCATTACCTATCTTAGCTAATTTATTTTCGATTACATTCAGGTCTTGTTCCATTCTAAAAATTGCACTTTGAACTAACCACCATCGAATAAGAAAAACAAAACCTAGAAAAACAAAAAGTATAACTAACGCTACGCCAATACCTATTGGGACAGCAAGAGATGAGAGCAAATCACTAGAAGAACTTGATGCGGCAGCTTGTGTAGCTGAATTGTCCGAACTATAATATGTCGTCGTCTGTGCAAACAATATGTACGGTAACATAACACTCCTTAACTAAGATTTTACTAACACAAGCTTAATGATACTAAAGGTTTCGGAAAACGTCCATTAGGTCACCCGCTGCGCGGAGACGATTTCGAGCGTGTATAATAAAATCATGAATGAACAAACCACTTTCAAAATGAGCAGCACTCTTTTCATTTTTTACGTTACTATCGTGATTGTTGCGGCTGTGCTATTTATTTTTTCAGGTAGATTCGAAGCCTTTGTCGCGGCGGTCGTTGTTGCAGCTCTAATATTAATTTTTCTGGTAATACGATTTATATTTACATCGGTCACAGTCAGTGAAAACGGCGTCGATTACAAAATGGGTTGGCTGAATTCTACGTTGAAACAAATACCTTTCGACAAAATTAACACTGTTGATGCATTTGTCAGTATTTGGGGCAAATTGTTGGGATTTGGCACGGTTAAAGTCTTTACTGGCAACGACGTCGAAGGAATTTGGTTTAAAGGCATGGAAAAGCCTCATATTTTGTGCCAGATGATAGAAGAACGCGTTTCTAAGGTTGAAAAAGCCCAAGAAACAGTGCCACCGTCCGCAGTTAGCCCGGCTGACGAAATTGAAAAACTGGATAAACTACGCGACGAAGGCACGATAACTGACGAAGAATTCGAATCAAAAAAGAAACAACTGCTAAATTTATAAGTTTTTTACATTGGTCGTGTATAATATACACAGTATGGAAGAGGATATACCACTGGTTCACAAGTTTGAGCCTTTTGCACATCAGCCTGTTGAGCCAGAGCCGAAAAAGAAACCGAAAAAAATTAAGAATTTTTTTCCGTGGATTTGGCGTCAAATTAAAAGGCACAAGATTGTTGTTGCCAGCGTAGCAGCAGTATTTGTTGTCTTAGCCGTATTATTCATTGCGCTGCCAGTCGTTACTATTGGCCAATATACATTCGTCAACGCCGACACGGTGACCAGAATTGAATTAGGGCAAACTGCCAAGTTGAAATATTCCAATGTTTCGGTAAAAATTAATAAGTTTATCGCTGATGTATGCCCAGTTGGGACGTGTTTTGGATCGGGCCCAGTCGTAGATTACGAGTTTCAAATTGACGGCCAAAAATATGTCGACACCAGCCTGACACCAAACGTTCCAGTTTATCGTTTCCAAGTTCAAACCGTCAAAACCGACAACAAAACCTATGCCGAAATCAAAATCATAAAATCATAAAACCATAAACCCCCGTACCATAACCCCGCGTAATTTATTGGTCTAACACCGACTTATCACCTGTGGATAAAAAGGACGGACCTTTTTCCCCGCCTGTCTGAATACAGTTCGGGTAGGACACCTTAGGTTGATGTAACGCGTACAACAAAAAGAAAAGACCCATCCTTTTTATTACTGACAGGATGGGTCTTTTACTATTTTCGTTTCTTTTTATTCGTTTTCTAGTTCTTCTAACTCTTTTTGATGCTTTACCATCTTAAGAGTAATGTAGTTAATCAGCGCGTTCATACACAGTGCCAAAATCATGTACATGATGATTGCAAAGATGATTGATGGGCTGAAGTAACCAGTCTCGTTAATTGATCGAACGGGGAAGATACCCCTGAATGGCCCTAGGAAAGCCGCACTGGTCTGGTACATGAATTTAACGAATGGAGTATCGGCATTGGCGCTGAAAAGCAGCAAGAAGAATGTAATACCCAGAAATGCACTGGCTACTAGTGAATAGCCATACACCAAGTACGATAGGCCCCGCGAAATTTTTATGAATACTAATTTTGAATCTGTTGGTTCTGATCTTTTTGCCATAATCACATTCTCCTTTGAACTTATTCACTTAATGTAATCATTATATACCCCTTATCAAAAAAACAATAAAAAAGGACGGACCTTTTTCACACCTTAGGGTGATGTAATACGTACAACAAAGAAAAGGACAGTCCTATTTCGATTACGGTAGTGTATAATAGATACATTAACAATTTAATATCAAGAGTGCAGCGAGAGTCCTAGCTTTTTGACCTGCCAGCAACCTACGTGAAACGCAAGGTGCTAACCCTAGCCCGCAAGGGAAGGATGTGAAATTGACGTTTTATCCTTTCCTGCAAGAAAGGATATATTTTATGTCAAATTTTAGAACCGCCGAGTGCGTATCGCCAAAACATCCGGATAAAATCTGCGATCAGATTTCGGATGCGATATTGGATGCGTACCTGGCCAAAGATCCAGACGTACGAGGTGGTGTTGATGTTGCTGGTGGCCATGGTGTCGTATTTGTAACCGGAGAAATTACTTCAAATACTGAAAAAATCGACGTTACAGAAATAGTAAAAAGATTAGCCGGTGACGTCAAGATTATTGAAAACATTGCCGAACAAAGCCGCGAAATCGCCCAAGGCGTCGATATTGGCGGGGCTGGTGACCAGGGAATTATGGTTGGTTATGCCACTAACGAAACTCCTGAAATGATGCCACTGGAATACGTACTGGCGCGCCGATTATGCCAACACATATACGAAAAATATCCGTATGATGGCAAAACGCAAATCACGACAGATGAAGGAAAAATCGTAAGTATAGTTGCAAGTTTCCAAAAAACACCAAAAGCCGAGCTGTTAGAGATGGTAAAAGCCTGGTTGCCAAGCGAAAAACTGGCAGTTTACGACGAAGTTGATTTCCATATCAACCCAGCGGGGGATTGGAATGTTGGTGGATTCGAGGCCGATGCCGGACTAACCGGTCGAAAATTGGTTGTCGATAATTATGGTCCACGTATCCCTATTGGTGGCGGTGCATTCAGCGGCAAAGACCCCAGCAAAGTCGATAGAAGCGCGGCATATATGGCCCGAAAAATCGCCGTCGATTATCTGAAAAAACATAACGCCGAAGACGTGCATGTTTATCTGGCCTATGCAATTGGTCACGACCAGCCGCTGGAAGCAACCGTTAATATCGATGGTAATAAATTAGTAGTTGAAGGTTACGACTTGTCGCCAAACGGGATTATTAAATTCCTGGACTTGAAAAAACCTGTCTATGAAAAAACCGCGCGTTGGGGTCATTTCGGCGACAGTGAATTTAATTGGGAATAGTCCAAAAAGAGTATAATAAGTTTAGTGAAAAACATTGGGGAGAAGTGTGCCGTATTCGGTATATACGGCAAGGGCTTAGACGTCAGTCGACTGACCTTTTTCGGGCTATATGCACTACAGCACAGGGGTCAGGAAAGCTCTGGCATCGCATCGACCGACGGCAATGAAATATTTTGTTACAAAAATAACGGCCTAGTTTCCCAAGTATTTACTGAAGATGTCATCAAAAGCCTGCCGGGGCATGCCGCCGTTGGTCACAACCGCTATTCGACCTCGTCAGGTACTGATTTAATACACGCTCATCCAATTGAAGTTCCCGACGGCTCAATTGTACTGGTCCACAATGGCAATTTACCAACAACCACGCAACTGACCGATTTTTTGAAGAAAAAAGGTATTAAAACATCCGAAACATCAGATTCAACGCTGATAACAGAGGCGATTTACAGCCTGACTAGTGACGGTATGGATTTGGAAAAAGCCGTCGAAAAAGTTTTCCCGCTGATGACCGGCGCATTTTCTATCCTAATAATGAGCAAAAACAAGCTGATTGCTATTCGCGACCAATACGGTATCCGCCCTCTTTCAATTGCTAAATTAAACGGCGGATACGTCTTTGCATCCGAAACTTGCGCTTTTCACCCAATCGGCGCCAAACATATCGGCGATGTTCATCCTGGCGAGATGGTCGTTGTTGACGAAACCGGGTTACATCGCAAGCAAATCGTAAAAAGCATTCAAAAACTAGATATCTTCGAATTTGTCTATTTTTCGCGACCGGACAGTCAATTACTGGGGAAATCGGTGTATGAAGTCAGGAAAAATTTCGGAATTGAACTAGCGCGTGAATACAAAATCGATGCGGATATTGTTGTACCAGTCCCGGAAAGTGCTATACCGGTTGCGATAGGGTATGCAACTGCCAGCGGAATCCCTTATGAAACCGGAATTATAAAAAGTAGGTACATACACAGGACATTCATCGAGCCCGAACAACACATTCGCGAACAAGGTGTAAAACTGAAACTGGCGCCGTTAAAAGGTATCATCAAAGGTAAGCGGGTCGTGGTAGTTGACGATTCGATAGTGCGCGGGACGACTTCCCGGCAGATTGTAAAGATGTTATTCGAAGCCGGAGCCCGCGAAGTGCATTTTTTGGTCAGTTCGCCGCCCGTTAAATTTCCGGATTTTTACGGAATTGATTTGCCAAAACAAGCAGAATTGATTGCCGCTAACAGGTCTATCGCCGAGATAAATAAGTATTTGGGCTCGACTAGTCTGAACTATATTTCGTTTAAAGGCATGATTAACGCGACAGGTTTGAAAGAATCGATGTTTTCGACGTCGTGTTTTAATGGCAAATATCCGATTGATATTAAACAGCGCCGCAAAGAGGTAAATTACCCTATAATAGACGGCAAGGACCGAAAAAGTTCGTCATTTTTGAGCTAGTTTTTTATTAAATCAAATCATTATAATTCGCTATCTTGTTGTTAGTAGGAGGGGCCGCCGGCCCCGTGCAGATGTGCACGCACCTGCGGCCCACTCCTACGGAAACCCTTCAACACCCATGCGGGCTACTCCTCGCTCGGTGACCGAACGACCTCAAGGTAGGCCTTGGACGAAGCGTCCAGGTAGTCCAAGAGGGCCCAATGCGCACGCGCACGGTCAATCACCCAGCCGATGGAGCCACCGATGGCAGCTCCGACGGGCAGGCTGATGAACAGAGTTACGACCATGACGATTCTGCTGCCCGTGGTCTCCACGTGCGCCGGAACGAAGTGGTCAACCACGAAGAGGGCGATGATCGCGCAGATCAAGCCGCCCAAGATCATGAACTTGTCGTCTTTGACATGCTTTCGCATCTGAATTTCAACCTCCGTACTTGAGCCGCCGTCCAACGGACTTGAGCCAGATGACCGTGTTGTCGTACGCGGACTGTGCCGCGGCGCAACCGATGAAGATTGCGAAAACGACAAGATACAGCATAGGACGACTGTCCTCATCGTTCATCTGGACGCCTTCCTGTCGAACATGTTGCCGATACCGTAGCCAAAGCAGAAGCTGAAGATGGCTGCAAGCAGCCACATCACCTTGATGAACTTCGACAGGTACGGTATTACGCCGTACATGTGCGCCTCTGGCATCTTGGCCAAGATGAACAGGCAGATGCCAAGAGCAACGATGCCGCACAACAGTGCGGTCGGATGCTTGCTTCTTGGAAGAGCCATGTCACGAATCCTCGGGAAGATCACAAGACCTCCTGTCTACTTGGTCCATCCTGATTCTCCCAGTCCGAGTTCCTCATGGATCTGGTGGAAACCGACCGCGAACTGAATCACGGTCCTGCGGACGATGAGTCCTGCACCGATGACTGCGACCACAGCGGCGACTGTCGGGATGATGATAAGGTACTCATAACGCATTGGAATCTCCTTTTCCGTTTTTGTTGGGCAAGTGCTGTTGAACGTAGTTCTTGGCGACCTTTGCGGCAATGATCTGTTGTTCACGTTGCCGTATTGCTTGGGTCTTCAGATACGAGGCCCCGTGGGCCAAGTGTCCGTACAACCAAAGCGCTGCGGCGTAGGGGATAGCGACGACCGTCAAGACAGCCGCCGTAATACTTATGACGCTCCACAGGTCGGACTGCACGTACCACCAACCCATCAGGTTGGAGATCAGATACAGCTCGAATGCGGCAGCCGCCACGAGGAACGTGAACAAAGACACCAGAAACAGAGGTTTGACTGACTTGCGAAACGGCATGCGACAGTCCTTTCGGGGGGTTGGTGAAACTTTTGAAGGGTTTCGTTCACAGAGGGCCCAATGAATCGGACGCGCTAAGTGAACTAAAATGAGTTGATTTGTTAAACAGTGCCACCCAGGTGGAAACCACCAAAGTTGACTAATATTTTACTATTTATTAGAGAATTTGTCAATATAATTGTTGTAAGTTAGTCATCACCCTAAGGTGTTCTGCCCGAACTGTATTCAGACAGGCGGGGAAAAAGGTCCGTCCTTTTTATCCTTTTTATCCACAGATTTAAATCGATTCATTATAATTCGCTTTTATCAGTAAAATTGTTCCTCCGTAGGAGGGGCGTCGGCAGCGTTTGCACGCGTGCCGAGCCTCCTCCTACGGAAACCCTTCCGCAATGACCTTCATGGTCAGTGCATCTTCCCGAAGTACCACCGCCGCTTGGGGCGAGGAACATGGTGTCCACGAGCCGCGATGACGACCACAATCGTGAGCATGATGCACCAGACTGCCAGTATGGCAAGAATCTGGACACCATTGCCGAAGTGATGGTCGACGGCGCGCGCTGGGATGAAGACCATCCCGAATGTGAGGAATGCCGCTGCGATGGCCAGAAATGCGACCAGGCTGATGATGTGCTTCATCTTATCTCCTTGTTCGTGCTGTTACTGAGCGTGCTGGACGTTCGGATGCTTCTTCTTGAGAGCCTTGTTGCCGAAGATGGTCATCAGCAGCCAGACGTAGATCACGTAGCTGATGATGACGACGTACTTGGATACCTGGACTGCCCAGATTGCCAAGACGTCGACGATGGCGATGATCATGATGACGCCCACTGCTACGCCTGCGTAGATGAAGCGATCGGACATGATGCTGTGGTGTGCGGAAAGCAGTCCGCCGACGGTGAAAAGCATCGCCGCCAGAATGAATGCAAATACCACCACAACCAGCAGAATCCGAACCAACGAACTCACCTTGATGTACATGTCGCCAGACCTTTCTTTCGGGGGAAAGAGTTTTAAGGGTTTAGTTAACAGGGCCCAATGAATCGGACGCAAGTGAACTAAAATGATTCGATTTATTGTTAAACATACCACCAAGTGAGAAATTCACTAAGTTGAGCACATTATACTACTTTTGCTTAAAAAAGTCAATAGTATTTGATTGTTTGACCCCTGGAGTGGGCGTGCTATTTATCCTTGGAAGCAGAGGTATCCGGTAGGTTAGCCTGAGCGGCGGCTAGTCGTGCAATTGGGACGCGGTAAGGGCTACAACTGACGTAATCAAGGCCGATTCTATGGCAATATGCAATTGAGGCAGGTTCGCCACCATGTTCGCCACAGATACCAACCTTTAGTTTTGGTCGGACCGAGCGGCCTTTTTCAACGGCAATTTCAATCAGTTGGCCGACACCTTCTTGGTCGATTGATTCAAACGGATCACCCGGCAGAATCTTCTCTTCGATATAGGTGTTCAAGAAGCGGTCTGAATCGTCGCGGGAATAACCAAATGTCATTTGTGTCAGGTCGTTAGTGCCAAAGCTGAAGAATTCGGCATGTTCGGCAATTTTATCGGCAGTTAGGGCGGCGCGTGGAATCTCGATCATTGTACCAATCTTGTAATCGATGTCTTGACCTGATTTTTTGACTAATTCGCGGGCTGTTTTTTCTAGTTTTTCGCGAAGCCACTTAAATTCGTTGACGTGTCCAACCAGAGGAATCATTATCTCTGGCAAAGCAGTAACACCGGCTTTTTTGGATGCAATTGCGCCTTCGATAATGGCACGGGTTTGCATTTCAACGATTTGTGGGAAGACGATTGAAAGTCGGCAACCACGCAGACCCATCATCGGGTTTACTTCGTGCATTGATTTGACTTTTGCCAGCATTTCTTCCTTTTTGATGTCAGTTTTGCCTTTGGCGCGTAGGGTTGCTACTTCTTCAATCAAATCTTCCAGGTTTGGCAAGAATTCGTGAAGTGGGGGATCAATCAGGCGGATTGTAGCTGGGCGGCCCTCAAGAGCTTTGAAGATTTCGACAAAGTCTTTGCGTTGGAAAGCCAGCAGTTTGTCTAACTGAACTTGGCGCTCGTCATCTGTTTCGGACATAATCATGGCCTGAACGATTGGGCGGCGGTCACTGGCAAAAAACATGTGTTCGGTGCGACAAAGGCCAATACCTTCGGCGCCAAATTTGACAGCCAAAGCAACATCCTCGGGCGTGTCGGCGTTGGTTCGGATATTCAGGCGGCGGGTTTCGTCGGCCCAGTGCATTAATTCGCCGAATTCACCGGTCATTTCTGGGTCAACGACTGCGACTTTACCTTCGATAACTTCACCCAGGGTGCCGTTAATCGAGATAAATTCGCCTTCTTTGATAGTTTTGCCGCCAATTGTGAACTGGCGAGCTTTAGCATCAACGCGTATAGATGAGCAACCGGCAACAGTAGGGATACCAAAGCCACGAGCGACTAAGGCAGCGTGAGAAGTCATTCCTCCACGTTCGGTCAAAACGCCTTCCGATGCCAAGATACCCTTTAAATCATCTGGGCTGGTGTCGGCGCGGACCAATAGGACTTTTTGTCCTTTGCCGCCTTTTCCAAGTTCGGCTGCACGGTGGGCGTCAAAGACGGCGATTCCGGTAGCTGCGCCTGGGCCGGCTGGCAAACCTTTGGCTAGGACTGTATATTTTGTGCCCGGTGCAATAATTGCGTGCAGACACTGGTCAAGTTGTTCAGGGCTGATGCGGGCTAGGGCAGTGTTTTGGTCGATTAGACCTTCGTGCGCCATGTCGACAGCGATTTTAACAGCGGCTGGGCCGGATCGTTTAGCGGTTCGGGTCTGCAAAATGTAAAGAACACCGTGTTCGATGGTAAATTCGATGTCCTGGGTGTCGCGGAAGTGATTTTCAAGTTTTTCACAAATATCGATGAATTCTTTGAAAATTGCAGGATTTTGGGTTTTTAGTTTATCGATTGGCGTTGGTGTGCGAACGCCGGCGACCACGTCTTCGCCTTGGGCATTCATCAAATATTCACCGAAAACTACGTTGTGACCAGCGGCAGGGTCGCGAGTAAAGGCAACGCCCGTTCCGCAATCATCACCCATGTTCCCAAAGACCATTGCTTGGATATTAACGGCGGTACCTAGGCTGTCAGAGATTTTTTCGCGTTTGCGGTAAATTTTGGCGCGGTCGTTGTTCCATGAACGGAAAACGGCTTCGATAGAAATTTGCAGTTGTTCGAAAACGTCCTGTGGGAAGTCACGGCCGAGTTCTTTTTTAATATGTACTTTATATAGGTCGACTAATTCTTTTAGTCCTTCGGCATCAACGTCGGTGTCAATTTTAACGCCAAGTTTCTTTTTAAGTTCGCTGAAAATAACTTCGAAATCGTGTTTAGCCAGTTTGTTATCTGGTTTTGAAAAAGCGACATCGCAAAGCATCATAAGGAACCGTCGGTATGAGTCGTAAACGAAACGAGCGTTGCCGGTCTCTTTGATTAAGGCTTTGACCGTTACGTCGTTCAAACCAAGATTTAAAACAGTATCCATCATGCCTGGCATCGAGAATTTTGAACCGGAACGGACCGAAAGCAGTAGTGGGTCAGTCGGATCGCCAAGTTTTTTGCCCATGTCTTTTTCGACGTCGGCCAGGGCTGTTTTCACTTCGCTCATGAATCCACTAGGCAATTGTCCGCCAAGTTCCGTATATTCGTTACAAGTCATCGTTGTAATCGTGAAACCGGCTGGGACGGGCAGACCGATAACGGTCATTTCTGCCAAGTTGGCGCCTTTGCCACCAAGTTCGTCGCGCATTGTTGCATTACCTTCGCGGAAAAGCCAGATACGTTTTAATTTAGCCATAAAAAATACACCTCCTTATATGTGTTATATCTTTATTATAGCAGAAAAAACGACCTCAGCGAGGTCGTTTTAACATCATGTTCGAGAATTTATTTTGTTGCTTTTTTGGCTGCGGGTTTTTTAACAGGGGCTTTTTTTACTGCAGGTTTCTTGGCAGCTGGTTTTTTAGCGACAGCAACTTTTTTAGCAACGGGTTTTGCAGTTGGTTTAGTGACGGCTTTGACAGCAGGTTTTTTGGCAGTTTTAGCAGTTAGTTTAACACCAGCAGATTTTGCAACTGCATGTAGTTGAGATTTACGGCGGGCAACTGTATTTTTCTTCAGCAGACCTTTTTTAACAGCAGTGTCTAGTTCAGACTGAGCAGCCGATAGGGTAGCGGCACTAGGCTTTGCAACGAAAGCTTTGGTAGCTGTTTTGATATCTTGCTTAATACCAACGTTTCGTTCACGTCGTTTGGTGGTTTGTTTTGCCCGTTTGATGGCAGATTTAATGATTGGCATGCTGTAATTATTACCTCTTTAAATTGATGTTTACAATCAAGGAGTGATTATAAAGGAAAAATGCTCTTATGTAAAGTGTTATATTCTTGTTGACTGTAGTAAAATACTTATGTTATAGTTACATTGAAATCTAGGCAAAATAAAAAAAACTAGGAAAAACACCAAATGAACGAACCAAATGCAAAGGCAATGCAGCAAATCGTTGACAAGATAAACGCATCAACGAATATTCTAGTTACCGTCAGTCGTGACCCATCTGTTGATGAGTTGTCGGCAGCAATTGGTTTAACGGCATTTTTGAATAAAATGGACAAACATGCCACGGCGATTTTCAGCGGTGCAATTCCTCCGGCTATTACTTTTTTGGAACCCGATAAAGTTTTTGAAAATACGGCCGACAGTCTGCGAGATTTTATTATTGCCCTGGACAAAGAAAAAGCCGACCATTTACGTTATAAAGTCGATGGCGATGTCGTCAAGATATTTATTACACCGTATCGGACCACCATTTCTGAAAAAGACTTGGATTTTTCGCAAGGGGATTACAATATCGAACTGGTTTTGGCGTTGGGTGTCGAGAGTCAAGAGCACCTAGATGCGGCCTTGGCAGCAAATGGGCAAATACTGCATGACGTGACAATTGCAACTGTTAGCGCAGGCAATCAATCAAGCCAACTTGGAGGATTAGACTGGCGAGATCAAAAATCAAGTGGTCAAAGCGAAATGGTGTCAGGCATAATTGATGCTTTAAAGACCGAAAAAGTGCCAGTCGACAAGCAAATTGCAACAGCGCTGTTGACTGGAATAGTATCGTCGACCGATAGGTTTAGCAATAATCTTACATCATCACACGTTATGACTTTGGCGGCGCAATTAATGGCAGCCGGTGCTGACCAGCAATTGATTGCCGCAAAATTGCAAGAGTCACACGAAATTAACACCCTACCAAGAGTTTCGGTTGAAAAAATCGCGACAGCTAAATCCGACAAAGATCAGCCGATAGAACCTATTGTGGAAGAGCCCGAGCCTCCTAAGGACACTTTAGAGATTTCTCATGACGAGCCAGAACCTGAACCCGAACCCGAACCTGAACCCGAGCCAGAGCCTGTTTCTGCTCCTGAACCCGAACCTGAACCTGAACCTAAAATTGAAGAAGTAATGACTACTCCAACAATTGAAGGCTTCAAGCCAATGCAAGACACGCCAGATCAGCCAGAGCCACCCGTTGCCGAACCAGTACCTGAGCCTCCGGCATCGACTTTGCCACCAACACCGGAAAAGCCGGCTGATACTATTAGCGGTATGTCTAGCCCTCCAGTCAGCCCAACCGAAGAACCATTGCTGGGTGGTATATTAAACTCGACGTCAGATCAAGCGGCCGAAGATGCCAGGCGCGAACTGGAAAGACAACAAAACAAGACAATATTATCCCATTCATATCTTGAAGGGTCAGATGGTGATGGGGTTGAACCTAATCCGATAAACAGCGCAACCGCCGTAGAAGATACGAAAATAGTCGATATTTTCGACGAGGCTCCAACATCAACCGTTTCGACTGTTGCGGCACCTGTCGATGTACCACCACCGCCACCAACGCCTGAGGTTCCAACTCCTACTGCAGGATTGCCTTTGCCGCCACCACTACCTGATTTTTCGACTTTGCCAACTGAGTATATAGCAACGGGACCGGGAACCTCCGAACCTACTAGCACAACGCCACCGCCTACTAGTACATTACCACCTGCAAATCCAAATGATCCCAGCCAGTTTCAGATTCCAACAAAATAGCTTCAGTAAAAACTGGATGATATAATTTAACTATCTATGACAGATGGAACTATTTTAATTGATAAACCTGCAGGAATGACCAGTTTTGGGGTTGTGGCGCGAATTCGTAGAGTCTTAACAGAGAAACAAGGCAAAAAAGTAAAAGTCGGGCACACCGGCACACTAGACCCTTTTGCAACTGGTCTGCTGATATTGGTTGTTGGTAAAGAGTGCAAAAATGCAGGAAAATACAGCAAATTGGATAAGACATATGAAGCCACAATTCGGCTGGGCCAAACCAGTACGACGGGCGATCCAGAGGGCGAAATTACCGAGGTTTCTGGCGTCAAACCAAGCCAGGCAAAGATAGAATCGACACTTAAAAAATTTACAGGTGAAATTACACAAAAGCCTCCGATTTACAGTGCAATCAAAATCGGTGGGCGACGAGCATATAAACTAGCCAGAGCTGGCGAAGAAATTGAAATGCCAAAGCGCCAAGTTACCGTTTACTCCCTTGAAATAGTCAACTATTCATACCCTGTTATTAAAATAAAGACTCGTGTCAGTAGTGGAACTTATATTCGCAGTCTAGCCGAAGATATCGGCAGGTCATTAGAGGTTGGTGCCTATTGCACCCAACTTCGGCGCACTGAAATTGATAAGTGGAACGTTGACGAAGCACAGCAATTATCCGATTTTTTGTAACACTTTTATCAAGGTGTTGAAAACTGTGCAAAACTTTGGTACAATACGTTACTAATGATTACAGCAGACGAAAAAGCCAAAGCTTTTGCTTTGACGCAGACCCATAAAACCGACGTTGGTAGCCCTCAGGCCCAAGCGTCAGTATTGACGACACGTATCAAAGAAATTACCGAACATCTTAAGACTAACAAGGGCGACCACATGGCTCGTCGCGGATTGATTCAGATGGTCGGTCGACGCAAGAAACTTTTCAAATATCTGGAAGCCAAAGATTTCGACGCTTATAAAAAAACCGTGGCAACGCTAAAACTCCGCAAGTAGCGGAGTTTTTTAATAAATACTGTTAAAATAAAGTCATGAAACGAATATATGTTCGTCTGGCTTTGGGTTTAATTATCTCTTTATTTTTCGTCGGATTTATTCCACATAATGCTGGGGCTAGTGTTAATGATTTTAGTTTTAGTTCATTCGATGCGGATTATTATTTATCAAAAGACACCAGTGGCCATTCGACGATGAAAGTTGTCGAAAGGTTAACGGCTGAATTTCAAAACCAGAATCAAAACAAAGGTATCGAAAGGGCTATCCCAAGTCATTATGATGGTCATTCCGTATCATTCAGCCTGTTATCACTAACTCGTAACGGACAACCGGAACCTGTATTTGAACAAAAACAGAGTGGGGAATTCGAAGTAGTCTCCACCGGAACAAACGAATACGTGAACGGAACTCAAAAATATGTATTTACATATATACTCCACGATGTAACAAAAAATTTTGGAGATCATCAGGAATTATATTGGGATACAAATGGAACTGGCTGGGATCAATCATTCGGGACCGTAACTGCTCGCGTTCATCTGGACGATTCCGTTAAAAATGCCTTTACGGGTGATGTTTCGTGCTATCAGGGTGCACAGCTTTCAAAGGAAAAATGCGAAAGCGAAATTGTCGGTAGTGAAGTGACTTTTAATTCGACAAGGGCATTAAGTGGACACGAGAATCTGACTTTTGATTTAAGTTTCAAAGCCGGAACCTTTGCGGGCTACAGGATGACAATTGCTGATATGATTCCATATATATTTATTGCCATTGCAGCGGTATTGTCTATTTTAATGATTGTTATCAAGGTGATGTACGGCAGAAACAATCCAGGTAGAGGCACTATTGTACCCGAATATTTACCACCAAAAGACACGTCGGTTTTACTTTCAGCAGAAATTTTCGACAAACCGAATAATTCTTCCACTGCTCAGATTATTGATTTGGCAGTTCGTCATAAAATTAGAATCGAGGAAACCGAAAAAGACGCTTTTATTGGCAAAACCAAGGAATATTCGGTAGAACTTCTTAGTGTCGACGGGTTAAATCAAGACGAGCTTGGTTTTGTCGACTTATTATTCAGCGGTCATCAAATAGGAAGTAAATACATTTTTAGTAAAAACGATGTTGCCATGGCAATGAAAATGAAATCTCTAGTAAGTTCGGTCAAAGACGTGTCAATTAGTTACGGTTATAGATTGAAGCAAACCTCTAAAAGTGTTTTGCAGGGTGTGATTTTGTTGGTGATTTCGATACTTGCCGGGGTTGCAATTTACATGGCAATTTCCAGTGAGAATTCTATTCCGATAGCCGCGGGTACTGCTTTGTTTGTTATTCTCGCGATTTTACTTAGCGTTTTTAAGGTTGCCAGCATGAACCCGCTGACGCCCTCGGGGCGCGAACTATTCGATTATCTAAAGGGGTTAAAGACGTATATTAAACTTGCTGAGGCTGATAGACTGAAGGTTCTTCAAAGTGCTGAAGGAGCCGAGAGAAAACAGATTGATACGAGTAGTGGGGCGGAGATGATAGTTTTGTACGAACGGGTTTTGCCGTACGCTGTTTTGTTCGGACAAGAAAAGTCATGGTTAAAACAGTTGGGAATGTATTATGAGACCAATCAAACTAGGCCGGATTGGTATAGTGGAATGGGGACATTTAACGCAATTGCTTTCGCGTCAGCCGTCGGTAGTTTTTCATCTTACGCCGGATCGAGTTCTTTCAGTTCCAGCAGTGGCGCAGGTGGCGGTGGATTTTCTGGTGGAGGTGGAGGCGGTGGAGGCGGCGGCGGTCGCTAAAATCACCAAATAACTCTAGTGTTGTGGTATAATCAAGGTATCACACGCCATGGTGGAGAAGTGGTGGATACAGTTGTTTGTAGCACGAATTTCTGTACCCGTTACTTATTCGCCGAAAAAAATAAAGCGTGCGAATAACATTAAAGGAGGACATTTATGTCTACTATCAACCCTAACGGTAAGGAAATTTTTTCTGTTACCACCGATTTTTGTGGCAAACCACTTAAACTAGAAGTAAATCGCGTCGGTTTTCGAACCACTGCCAGTGTTTTAGCCACTTACGGAGACACTGTAATTTTGGGAACTGCCATGGTTGGCAGCCGTCCAGTCGTTCTGGATTATTTTCCACTCAGCATTGATTATGAAGAAAAGTTTTATGCAGCCGGTAAAATTTCAGGCAGCCGTTTCATTAAACGCGAAGGTCGCCCTAGTGACGAGGCTATTTTAATCGGTCGCTTAATCGATCGTCCAATACGTCCGCTATTTCCAAAAGGCTACCGCCAAGAAGTCCAAGTCGTTGCAAGTGTGCTGTCGATGGATCCAAACTTCCGACCCGATTCAATCGCCATGATAGCTGCCAGTGCAGCATTAATGTTGACAGGTACGCCGTTTGACGGTCCAGTTGCCGGACTCCGAGTAGGACGCGTTAACGGTGAATTTAAAGCTTTTTTGACCCCTGCCGAGCGTGCAGCCAGCGATTTAGACTTAGTTGTTGCCGGAATTGAATCTGGAATTACTATGGTTGAAGCCGCAGCCAAAGAAATCAGCGAGCAAGTTGTTGCCGACGCCTTGAAATGGGCATTTGAGGCTTATCAGCCGGCAATTAAACTGCAAAAAGAACTGGCAAAAAAAGTTGCTCCAGTTGCGCAGGAATACGAACTTATACTACCAAACGCAGAAGTTCAATCGGCAGTTGATAAGTGGGTTGATGGTAAATTGGGCGATGCGCTACATAAACCATATGCTGAACGAAACGAACTAGTTTCGACACTTCGTTGGGACTTCCACGCACAAATGACTGAAAAAATCGGCGAATCGGAATATCCAGCACTTCATGATGAATACGATGAAGCCTTTACGATGGCACTTCATAAAGACGTTCGTGCCGGGATTATCAAAGACAATACCCGCCCTGATGGTCGAAAACTAGATGAAATTAGGCCACTTTCGTCAGAAGTTGGTATTTTGCCGCGAACCCACGGTTCCAGCATTTTCACCCGCGGACTTACTCAGGCTATGAACATTGTTACGTTGGCGCCACTTAGCTTTGCGCAAATCGTTGATACTATGGAAGTAACCGAAGGCGAACGTACTTATATGCATCATTACAATGCACCAGGATATACGGTCGGTGAAGTTCGCCGACTGGGCGGTGCTGGACGACGCGAAATCGGACACGGATATTTGGCCGAACGCGCCTTAGCGCCTGTTTTGCCAGCCCGAGAAGATTTCCCATACGCTATCCGTAGTGTTACGGAAATCATGAGTCAAAACGGTTCGACATCAATGGCCGCAACCTGCAGCAGTTGTTTGGCATTAATGGACGCCGGCGTTCCGCTAAAATCACCGGTATCAGGAATTGCTATGGGGTTGATGATGGACGGAGATAAATCTTATGTCCTAAGTGACATTGCCGACGCCGAAGATTTTGCAGGTGATATGGACTTCAAAGTCACGGGGACTGCAGCCGGAATCACGGCAATTCAGATGGATATGAAAGTCCATGGTTTGCCTGTTAAGGTTCTAGCTGAAGCGCTTGAAAAATCCGAACCAGGCCGAGCCCACATCTTGAAACATATGATTGAGACCATTTCAGGACCACGCGAAAAACTTAGCCCATACGCGCCACGAATCGAAAAAATTCAGATTAACCCTGATAAAATCGGAGCAGTTATTGGTAAGGGCGGTGATGTGATAAAGAAAATCACTGCCGAAACCGGTGCCCAGATTGATATTGCCGAAGACGGTTTGATTACCGTTGCGGCAGTCGATACCAAGGCAATTGAACAAGCTATGAACTGGATTAAAGGCCTAACCGAAGAACCGGAAGTCGGCGTAGTTTACGAAGGTAAAGTCGTCAGTATCAAGGATTTCGGCGCATTTGTTAACATCATGCCTGGAATCGACGGCATGGTCCATATTAGCGAATTATCACAGGAACGAGTTGAAAGAGTTACCGATGTTCTAAAAGAAGGTCAAATCGTCAAAGTTAAGGTGATGGGCATCGACGAACGCGGCCGCATCAGCCTGACAATCAAAAACGCTTAGTTAATCAACTTGGTGGTATACTTGTACTATTAAATATAGGAAAGTTTGCGTTATGGGCGATGCAACCATTTATCATCAAAAACACCTGAATCCTCGAAATCAAAAACGTCTTGTGTCCGGTGGGTTCACTATTGTTGAACTCCTCGTAGTTATCGTAGTCATCGGCATTCTTGCCGCAATAACCATAGTTAGTTATACGGGTGTTAACAACAAAGCAATAGCTGTCTCGCTTAAATCCGATTTGGCTAATGGGGCCAAGCGTATGACCATGTACTTTATTGACCATGGTAATTATCCGGCGACGCTTGATGGTAGCAATTGTCCTACTGGACCTGCCGATACTAAATATTGCCTTAGCCCTTCGTCAGGAACAACTTTTATTTATATACTAGATAACACCGCCAACCCCATGACCTACAGTCTAAGCGCCACTAAAAACAACACCAGTTACATTATTTTAAGCAACAGCGCGCCGGCTCAAATATCATCCAATCCGAGCTTGAGTTGCCCTACTGGTTTTATCCGAGTACCGGGCAGTGTCACTTATGGGACGGCCGATTTTTGTGTTATGAAATACGAAGCTAAAAACGTGGGAGGTGTTGCCACTAGCCAGGCTGCTCTTACGCCTTGGGTTAACATCTCTCAAACCACTGCTATTACCACAGCGGCGGCCGCTTGTACCGACTGTCATTTAATAACCGAAGCTGAATGGCTAACTATCGCTCAAAACGTTCTAAACAACCCAGTCAACTGGAGTACTGGCACGGTTGGTTCTGGTTTTATCTACTCTGGGCATAATGACGGCACTCCATTCAGTGCTTTGGATGCGGACAGCAATGACTCAAACGGCTATTATGGGACAGGTAATGTTGCTAATTCCAATCAAAAACGCACCCTTACCTTATCTGACGGTGAGGTTATATGGGATCTGTCTGGGAATATTATGGAGTGGACATCAGGCACAACTCAATCTCCGATTGTCCAACCAGGTATAACCGGAAACGGCTTGAACTGGCGTGAATGGACAGCTGTTACGAATGCTGGAACGATATTGCCAAACCCATCACCTGCAAGCACTGGTATAGCCGGTGCTGGCAGCTGGACAAGTGCTAATGGGACAGGCCAGGCATATAGTAATACTGAACAGGTTACATTGCGAGGCTTCCAGCGTAGTGGCTCTTGGTCGGGCGCTGGTTATGACGGCGTCTTAGAATTGCAGTTGGCCGGTGTACCAAGTGGTTCGAGTGGGGACCTTGGATTTCGAGTTTCTAAGTGATAAAACCTAGGGGCATGTAGATTCTACGTATGGTGATTATAGCGTGGGACTTGTAAATTACCCGGATTCGTGCTAGTATTATGGTAACTGATCGTTTTCTTGTAAATAATTATGACAAATAAAAAACAAGTACTTCTTGAACAGATTAAGGCAGATATTGTAGAAAATAATATCTGCCCGGATTTGGCTCGAGAGGCCACGAACCTAGTAATGGGCGACGGTAACATCGATGCGGACATTGTCCTTATCGGTGAGGCTCCAGGCAAAAACGAGGATGAACAGGGGTTGCCATTTGTCGGCGCGGCCGGAAAGTTTCTCGATACAATGCTGGAGGGCGCTGGTATTTCCCGCAGTGATGTATATATAACTAACATAGTTAAATACAGGCCGCCGAATAACCGCGACCCGCAGCCGGACGAGAAAGAAGCCTTTTGGCCGTACCTGGTGCGTCAGCTGGATGCCATTCGACCAAAAATTGTCGTGACATTAGGCAGGCACAGCATGGAATATTTTTTGCCTGGTCGTAAGATAAGTGAAATCCACGGTCAGCCGAAACGAATCCCATTTGGGGAGTCAAAGATAGTGGTTGTACCTCTATATCATCCAGCCGCAGCACTTTATAACGGCGGAATGAGGGCAACACTAGTCGAAGATTTTAATAAGTTATTAAAAATAATAGAAATTCTTAAAAACGAAAAGGAGAATACATAAATATGGGTCAACGAAGACTCGCCACAGCTCAACCGGACGATCAAACAAAGCGTCCGAATCAGGTAAGGCAAAAATCAAACAATACGGTACTTAATAATACAACCATCCGAAAAGGTGAGGCTTTTAGGGCGCAGCGACGTACAAGTGAAAACGTCAACCAGCGCGCCAGCCAGCACGTTATTAATATACCTGTAAACAAATCAATTTATAACGGGTACGACGGCAAACAATACAGCCCGCAAGACCAGAAAAAACAGCCGCGAATTAGTGGTCCCAAGATTAGGATTATGCCAATTGGCGGCCTAGGTGAAATGGGTATTGGCAAAAATATGATGGCTATCGAATACGATAACGACATTATTGTTATTGACTGCGGATTTTTATTCCCCGGTGCAGATTATCCTGGGATTAACTATATTACTCCTGATACTACTTATCTGGAAGAGAATAAACACAAAATCCGAGCAATTTTATTTACTCACGCTCACTTGGACCATATCGGCGCTTTTCGCCATATCGCACACAAGATTCCAGCGCCGGTTTATGCAACGAAATTTACGATTGGGATGATTCAGCGCACGATGGAGGAATCTCCATTTGACTATGTCCCGCAATATAACGAAATTCACCCCGACGAACATGAACAAGTCCAGATTGGCGATAGTTTTAACGTCGAATTTGTTCGTGTACCGCACTCTACACCAGACTGTGCTGCGATTATTATCCGCACACCGCTTGGAGTTTTGATGCACAGCGGTGACTGGAGATTCGAGGAAGAACCGGTCGACGGCAAAAAATTTGATATCGAGCGATTGACTGAAATTGCAACCAAAGAGGGCATTTTACTATTAATGAACGAGTCAACCAATGCCGAAATTGCAGGCTCTCATCTGCACGGTGAACTCGACATCCAAAAAAGCTTCGGCCAGGCCATGGAAAAATATCCTAACAGCCGACTGATTCTGAGTTGTTTTAGCAGCCATATCTATCGTATGCAAACGATATTAGACGAAGCTAAAAAACACGATCGAAAAGTCGCTTTTGCCGGCTATAGCATGATTCAAACACTAGAAGTCGCACTTCGTACCGGGACAATAAAAGTTCCCAAAGATGTGGTCGTCAAGATGGAAGATCTGGTCAAACTACCCGACAGTAAAGTTCTGATAGTTTGCACTGGTTCACAGGGTGAATTTAACGCTGTTTTGAATCGAATGGCCAGTGGTAGTCATAAATTCGTCAAAATTAAAAACTCGGACGTAATCGTATTCAGTTCGAATTCAATACCCGGCAATGAAAAATATGTCACCAGGACTGTTGATGGTCTGATGCGTGAAGGTAGCGAGGTTGTCCAAAACGGTAAAACGCATCTGACCGGTATTGGTCCACTGCATATCTCGGGGCATGCTTACTTTGATGATCACGTAAAATTAGTTAACGCATTGAATCCAAAATATTATATGCCGATTCACGGTGAATTCCACATGCTAGTTCATAACGCTGAGATTGCCGAAAAAGAAGCCGGTATCAAACGAGAAAACATATTTGTGTGCGACAGTGGGGATATTTTGGAATTAACTACCGAAGGTGTTAAAAAGAACGGACGTTTTCCAGTCGGCGGCATTATGTATGACGACAACGGGGCAGTTGTTTCAGAGGTTGTCTTAAAAGACCGAATGCACATGGCATCCGAGGGTATGTTTATTGTAGTCCTGACTGTTCAAAAGGGCAGCGGCAGGTTGTTAACCAGCCCTGACATTATCAGCCGCGGGTTTATCTACCTGCGCGATAGTGAAGAACTAATGGGGCTAATCCGTCAGTATCTTAAACAAAAAGTTGCCAGGACATTTGCCGGTAAACATATTGATCTAGATGCTGTCAAAAAAGAACTCAAAGAGGAAATTACCCATATTCTTTATGACCAGACTAGGCGTACTCCAATCGTTATTCCGGTTATTAACGAAATTGCCGGCGGTGTCAGCATAAAAATCCCTGCCCAAAACAGCAATCAACAGGTTGTCCTCGATCCATTGCAAACCCTAAAGCAAACTGCTCCAATCAAGTACCCACCGCGTCAAGTGCCAGACAGCGAAGCTAATGCTCCACGCGTTCATGTACACCCGCGAACCTACTAGATAATGGGGACTTGCAAAACGTAGTAAATTTTGCTATAATATGTGTATAAATAAATGCTAAAAGCGCCTATAATAGGATGAACGATGGCAAAAAAGAAAAAAACATCAAGAAAAAAGAAGGCAATAAAACCAACTCCAACGCCGCAGCATGACTTGCCAAGCGGTTTTTGGGCTCAAGTCGGTGCGGTAGTCTTGATTGCAGTCTCGCTTCTTTTTATTGTTGCTTGGTTCCATGCCGGTGGCCCGGTCTTAGACTGGGTATACACCACAACCCTTAAGGGGATAGGCTATTCGGTTTATGTCGTACCGCTACTGTTTATCTATATCGCAGTCGAAATATTCAGGGCGGAAAATAACCGAATATCGATGCCGATGAAACTGGCGACTGCTTCGGCGATTTTGTGGTTTTCAGCATTATTCGGGCTGTTAAAAAACAGCAACGGTGAAACGACCGGTGGAATTGTCGGAGATTTTATAAATAAAGGAATGCTTGTCGTAGTAAACAGTTCGGTAGCTGCATTTATCTACGTACTGCTAGTTGCTATTACATTACTGTTTATACTACGTGTTTCACCAGGAACGGTCATCAAAAAAATTTGGCAACTTGGACGAGGGGATTTGTCCGATCAAGAAGCCAATGTCAAAGTCATGCGCAACGCGGCGGCTGTTGATGGCGCAAATCTAAAGGATATCGGTGAGTTTAAACTAAGTGCCAGTGTTCCAACTGTTAATCCAAAAGATGCGGCCAACTCTGAAAAGAATCAGGGCAAATCCGGCCTATCCGGCGCGGGGCATGACAAGTCCGAGACCGCGTTGGTCACAATCAGCGATCCTAACTGGAAAGCGCCGAGCCTGGACTTATTAGAGAAAAAGCAGTCTCCTGCCGACGCCGGTGATGTTCAGCAAAATGCTTTGATAATCCAAAATACACTTAGCGAATTTGATATTGATGTCAAAATGGAGGGAGCAAACATTGGCCCGCGCGTTACTCAGTTCACCTTAAAACCACCTAGTGGTGTTAAGCTGACCCGAATTACTGCGCTGGAAACTAATATCGCACTTAACCTGGCGGCGCAAAGCTTGCGTATGGAAGCCCCTATTCCTGGTAAAAAAGCCGTTGGTATCGAGGTGCCGAACCGCAAATCTGCCGACGTTCGTTTGTATTCGGTGCTAAGTAGCCCGGAATGGGATAAAAAATCGGAACCGCTATCATTTGCAATCGGCAAAGATATTGCCGGCGGTGTGATGATAGGCGAGCTCAACAAAATGCCGCATCTGTTGATTGCAGGTCAAACCGGCTCAGGAAAATCTGTCATGATTAATACGTTGCTGACAAGTCTGCTGTACCACAACAGCCCAAGTGATATGAAGCTGATTTTAGTCGACCCAAAGCAGGTTGAAATGGCAGCTTATGCCGATATTCCTCATTTGTTAACTCCAATTATCAGCGAGCCCGACAAGATGATTAGTGCGCTGAAATGGGCTGTTAACGAGATGCAACGACGCTATAGTTTATTGGCTGAACACAGGGTCAAAGACATTAAATCTTATAATAACAAAATCCATTCAACAAGCGCGAAAGTTACCGTGCAGGACGAAGAAGGGGTTCCGCAAGACCACGAGGGCGGTGCGATGCCTTATATTGTGATTGTTATCGACGAGTTGGCAGAACTTATGATGGTTGCTCCACGGGACGTAGAAACCCTAATTGTACGCCTGGCTCAAAAAGCCAGGGCGGTCGGAATTCATCTGGTACTGGCGACCCAACGACCGGATGCCAATGTTATTACCGGGCTGATTAAAGCTAACGTTCCCGCCAAAATTGCATTTACTGTTGCCTCACAGGTAAACAGCCGAATTATCCTTGACCAAGCCGGTGCGGAAAAACTACTTGGATATGGCGACATGTTGATGCAAACGGCTGAAATGAGCAAGCCAAAACGTGTCCAGGGCGCCCTGGTTAATGATACCGAGATTCACAAGATTACCGATTTTCTGCGTATGCAATCTCCGCCACAGTATAATGACGAGGTTGTTAGTCAGCCGGTTCACCTGAATGGCAAAGGTGGCGTGGTTATGGATTTTGACAATAATAATGACGACGACCTCTATAAAGAAGCGGTCAGAGTTGTTATCGACAGCAACAAAGCCAGCGCTAGTTTATTGCAACGTCGTTTGCGCGTCGGGTATGCCAGAGCAGCCAGATTGATTGAAAATATGGAAGACCAGGGCATTATCGGGCCGGCAGATGGCGCCAGGCCTAGGGAAGTGCTGATTAGCAATTACGACGAATTTGGTTCAGCCGAAGACGAGATATAGATTTTCATCTGTAGTTATGGTATAATCAAGGTGTTATAAAACTCAGCTTGTATATTGGTACAAGCATCAAGCATGTTCGTGTGAGGACGACGTGCAAGGATTCCAAAGGAGGAAATCTAATATGAAGGAATATGAACTAACAGTTCTAATCCACCCCGACTTAGAGGTCGACATCGAAACACCACTTAATAAAATTCGTGGGATTATTACATCTGCTGGCGGCGAAGTCGTCAGTGAAGATAATTGGGGCAAAAAGAAATTGGCATATCGCATCAAAAAAGAGGATTTTGCCGTTTATGTGTATTTTGACATTAAACTACCTGCTGATGCACCACTAAAGATTAGCAAAACTTTCAATATAACTGATGAACTTTTGCGTTATCTGTTGGTTAAAGTTGATGAAAAAAACCGCAAGATTCTAGAAGAAGCAAAATTAAAAGCTGCGTCGCCTGATAAATCTGACGCGCAGGAAGAGGAGTAAACAGATGGCAAAAAGTGTTAATCAAGTTATTCTGATGGGTCGATTGACCCGAGATCCCGAACAACGCACAACCAATACCGGTAAAACCATTGTTAGCTTCAGCATTGCTGTCGATCGCGGTGGTCAAGATGACACTGCTGACTTCTTTAACGTTAATGCGTGGGAAAAACTGGGCGAATTAGTCATGCAATACCTATCAAAAGGCCGACGCGTACTAGTTCAAGGACGTTTGCGCCAAGACCGTTGGGACGACAAAGAAACCGGCAAAAAGCAAAGCCGAATCGAAGTCACTGCATCCGACGTTACTTTCTTGGATGGCCCAAGTGATGGCGCCAGGCAATCAGAGGGCCCAGCAGCATCAAGCTCCAGCAAGAGCAAAAAGTCCGAAGACGTCATTATCGAAGATATCGACGACAAACCAATTGATTTAAGTGAAATTCCTTTCTAGGATTATTAGGAGAAAAATATGGCAATTAAAAGATTTAAAAAAGATACACCAGTTTATTTTGACTACAAAGACGTCCGAACTTTGCAACGATTTGTCGATATTTACGGCCAAATCAAGCAAATCGGTAAAACTGGTCTAAGTGCTAAACAACAGCGTCAACTGGCGGTTGCGATTAAACGCGCTAGGCACTTGGCACTATTACCATTTGTAATTTCAAGGTAGTCCAGTGGCATATCAGCCAACTGATTTAAAAAAGGGCGTTGTCGTTCAAATTGACGGCAAGCCTTTTAGGGTTATGGAATATAATCAAAAAGTTATGGGCCGCGGTGGCAGTATCGTTAATGTCAAAATCAAAAATTTGATTGACGGCAGTTATTTACCGAAAACATTTAAGGGTCAAGAGCGAATCGAACCAGCTGAAGTAACTAATCAATCCGTTCAATATTTATATAATGACGGTTCAAAGTTCCATTTTATGGATCCAGAAACCTTCGAACAATTTGAACTGGCAGCCGATATCGTCGAAGGTGTCACTGGATATTTAAAAGAGGGCGAAAATGTAATTTTGCAATCTTTCAACGGGAATATCATTAACGTCGAACTTCCAAAAAATATTTACTTGAAAGTTACCTATACAGAAAGTGTAGTCAAGGGCGACACTAGTGGTAGCGTACTAAAAGACGCGAAACTTGAAACCGGGCTGACAGTAAAGGTCCCAGCATTTATTAAAACCGGCGACGAAATCAGTGTTAGCACAGAGGACGGTAGCTACCGTGAGCGCAAGAAGTGAGACACTAGGTTCCGAGGGTGTTCTTGGGCACGATAATCCAAACAAATACTTATTGGCAACATCTTTAACTGAAGTAAGTTTGGGCGAAGAGTTTTCAAAAACGCCACCCCACATAACTGTTTTGCCACCCTTTTATATGCGTCCTTCGCAAAAAGAGGTTTTTGATAGAGAGTTCGCGGAAGTTGCCGAGGATTCTTTGCCGTTTACTATATACACGGAAGAGCCCGAATTTCTGGGTGAGAATAATGATATAAAAGTAATGCCAGTATCCGGCAGGTTTTGGTCAGTCTTCGCAGGAGCTTCGGTATTAGCGAAAAGAATGGGCCTTCCGTTTGACGATACTTATGCGTATAGATCGTTAGAGCAGATTGATAAAAGTACTAAATTAACGTTTGGAGTGGGTGAGGAAATTGATTCGTGTGGCGGTCTAATCTGTATCGGTCATAATAACCCGCATGTGACTGATTACGAAGGAGTTATCGAACCATGGGAAACCAGACATCTTCAAGACATCCAATTATTTTGTTACCAGGCGTTTAAAAAAGTTGTGTCAGTGTATACGAAAGACGGTTTCGAGAGTGTCTAGGGTCAGGTTAGATGTCGAATTAGCCAATCGAAGATTAGTTGCTTCAAGAAGTCAGGCGGAGAGTTACATAAAGCTCGGAAAAGTTATGGTTGATGACCGAACAGTCTCAAAACCCGGTGTTTATGTCAGTTCAAATGCCAAAATAAAACTTATATCCGAAAATCAATATGTCAGTCGGGCAGGGTTAAAGTTGGAGTCTGTTGCGAAAACACTGAAACTTGATTTTAGAGATAAGATTATTTTAGACGTTGGCAGCAGTACTGGTGGTTTTACGGATTTGGCATTACGAAACGGCGCAAAAAAAGTCTATGCAGTCGATGTTGGTACGGATCAATTACATCCAAGTCTACGTGGCAATAAAAGAATAGAGCTGCATGAAAAAACCGATATACGTGATTTTACTACCGATGAAAAGCCCGATATCGTGGTTATTGACGTGTCGTTTATCAGCTTGCGCGATATTTTGCCGCATATTCATGACAATTTATCGGATGCAAATACGCAAATTGTTGCAATGGTGAAACCGCAATTCGAGGCCGGCAAGGACCAAACGAATAAGGGGATTATTAAAAACGACTCAATGCGTCGTCAGATTTTGCGCGATTTCGAAGATTGGTCAAAAAAATATTTTGTGATTTTAGATAAACGTGACAGCGACGTTGCGGGGGCGAAAGGCAATCAAGAGCGTTTTTATTTACTAAAAACGACTAAACATTAAATCGAAATTCGACGACGTCGTTTGGTTGCATGACGTAGGTTTTGCCTTCAGTGCGCATTTTACCCGACGACCTGGCGATAGCTTTCGATCCGGCTGAAATTAAATCGTCGTAATCAACTATTTCGGCCGCGATAAACCCACGTTCGAAATCGCCATGGATTACGCCGGCTGCTTGTGGGGCGGTCGCGCCTTGTTTTATAGTCCAAGCACGAACCTCTTTTGGTCCGGCAGTTAGGTAACTTTGTAACCCTAAAATGTCATAAGCGGCGTGAATTAGTTGCATCAATCCAGTTTCTTTAACACCGTAAGTTTCTAATAATTCGGTAGATTCTGACACAGTAAGGGCTTTTAATTCATCTTCTAGTTTTGCGCATACAAAAATTGTTCGGGCGGGTGCAACCAGTTTTGACAGATCGGCTTTTTTGTCAGGACTTGCCAAGGTTTCTTCGTCGACATTAAACACATATATGACTGGTTTTGCTGTTAACAAGTTTAAATCTGATATCATTTCTATATTCAAATTAGCAATAGCAGACAGTGGAGTGCCGGTTTTTAATTTATCCATTAAGTCTGTTAAATAATCAGCGACAGCTTTTAATTTAGGATTTGCCTTGGCGTCTTTGCGCGATTTGACCAGGCGAGTTTCAATCGTTTGAATGTCCGCCAAAATAAGTTCAGTGTTGATAATATCAATGTCGTCGCGTGGATTTAATTTTTCAGAAACATGAATGACGCTGTCATCATGAAAAGCGCGAACGATGTGGACAATCGCATCGCAACCGCGAATATTAGCTAGGAATTTGTTGCCCAAACCTTCACCATTGCTGGCCCCGGCGACTAAACCGGCGATGTCGACGAAGGTGACTGTGGCCGGGATTATTTTATTAGTTTCATATAATTTTGCTAATTTTTCCAGCCGTTCATCTGGTACTGGGACAATCCCGGTATTCGGCTCGATTGTAGCGAACGGGTAATTAGCCGCCAAAATATTGTTATTCGTTAACGCGTTAAATAAAGTTGATTTGCCAACATTTGGCAAACCGACGATTCCGATAGATAAAGTCATACCAACATCATACCGAAACGGGGTTAATATGAAAAGCTCCAGAGGTTTAATAAAACCGAATTTACTAATCTTCGAATTGTATGTAATTACGGTTATGGTATTATGAATTATATGGATAAAAAACGTACTCGTAATAGGGAAGTATTAATAGTTATAGTTGTAATAATATTAGTGTTCCTCAGCGTTGGAATCTGGTGGCTATTCAGTAGCGGACATTTGACGTATTCCAGTTCAGGTTCGTTGTCAACGGTGGCGTGTGGCACGGATGTTGTCGACAAATTTAATAAAGAAGCCGACAAATATTATCAGTTGAGCAGTGGTTCAGCAGGACTAGTTATTAACAAACAACCCATAAAAGATTTGGTTGCTGATATTAAGACTAAGGCTAATTTCGAAACTGACCCAACTTGCCAAGCGATTATTTTCTGGGCTGCTGTCCAGGACGATAACTATAAGAGTGCTAATGGCGCCTATAATAAACTAATTGACCTGCATAATAAGCGTATTTTCGCTGATTCAAATTTGCAAGGCTCCCAGCCACTCTCTGCATATAAAGACACTATGAAGAGTTTGACCGGATCAGGGTTTACTATAAATGGTTCTATCGGCGGATAAGATGCCTAGTTTGCAACTATCTTTAACGATTCGACAAGTAAAGCACGTTTCGGTTTTAGTTGTGTCAACTGTTGCACTGGCACTAATTTTTGCTATGATTCCCCAGTCGTTAGTCCATGCTGGTGGCGCTGCTGGCGGTGGTGGCAGCAGCGGTGGCGGTACTGGTGGTGCTCAAACTAAATATGGATTTGGGTGGTATAATTTTCCGACTAATGGCAGTACCCGGCCTCAATACATGAGAGATGGCGGGGATTGGGCCGATGTAATGAAGAAGTGCTCTAAAGAGAGTGCAAATCGAATAATTGCCTTTATCGTATTCCAGGACACAAAAACGGTCGCTACTAGCGTTGTTTATCGTTATGATAGCGGTTGGCTTGGATATAGTGGCTATATGGGCAATAACGGTGGAAATTGGCTGACTGCTCCGGCTGCTCATGAATTATTTAATAAACTCGACTCAGCTACTAAAGCTCCTTTCAATTGGGGTAAGGGTAACGCCAGTAGTGTCGCTTGGTTTTGTTATGATTCGTCACTTCCGAGTGCTAAAATTACTGCTGAGGCATCAGTAAGTGATAGTAAGATAGTTTTGGGTGATTCAGTTACTTTTACGAACGACCTAAAAATTAGTAATGTCAATAACACGCGTGACGATACCTTTGATTATAAGATTACAAGTAGCGGTCCTGATGCTCTACCTGCGCCAGGGATCAAGTCATATACGAATGTCAGTATATTTGATGCCAGAACAACCAGCAATGGCAGACTTTACACATTTACGCCGCCGGCGGTTGGCCACTATTGTAGAAAAATAAAAGCATCGGGCGCTCCGGATTATGTTGTTTACCCCGTAAACCCCGCTGAAGCTTGTGTAGATGTTGTACAGGTCGTCACAACCGACTACACTCTTACCCCAACAGTCACCCTAGGCTCAGACGCCATCGAAGCAGGGGAATTGTTAACAGTCAACCCATCGGTAAAAAACTCTAGTTCTGATAACAGCAACCCAACCGTATGGAAATTAACAAGAACAACGCCGGCACCTAGCGCAACACTATCAAGCGCTTCAAACATAACTTTCCCCGGTGGCTTGACAAATCTATCACCATACCCGGATAACGATACCAATTTTGATGTAGGCACTCAACTGTGTTATGTTCTATCGGTACAACCACACGGCGCTACTGATTTGACCGAATACACATCAACACCACCAGTTTGTGCTACCATCGGCAAAAGACCTAAAACCCAAATATGGGCTGGTGATTTAAATGTTGGTGGCGATGTTGTCGCAAAGCCTTCTACGAAAAATAGCACTACCTATGGTAGTTGGAGTGAATACGGCATTGTTGCCAGCGGTGGTATAACCGGGGCAGCTTCGGGTGCAGCTTTTGCTGGGGCTGGACTGGCTAATGCTACTATTTGTGGGGAAAATGTGCTGAGCTTTTCTAATACCGTTGGTTCGGCTTGCACCGAAAATGCCGACGCCATTGGACATTACCAAAGCGATGCCAATATCCCGCCAGTTGCTGATAACTTCCTCGGTACTGGTAATCCTATCCCGGGTACGGTTACGCCCAGCGCTTTAAACGATATAGTTGGAGATAATACGTATAACGCCGGTGACGTTACTCTTAACGCAAGCAATCTTCCGGCTGGCAAAACTGTCGTAATAAAATCGACCGGCACAGTCACAATTGCGGGTAATCAGACCTATGCGGACGGCAAGTACACGAATATTAGTCAACTGCCACAACTGGTAATTATTGCCAAAAGTATAATGATTAATGCCAATGTCGACAGGGTTGATGCTTGGCTGGTTGCTACGAACAATGCCGGCAATGGCACTATTTATACCTGTAACGACGAAGGTAAAACAACCAACGAGTGTTCGACACCACTCAAGGTTAATGGCCCGGTCATGACCGATAAACTGTATCTTCGCAGAACTGCCGGTTCGGATGACTCTAACCTTGGCGCACCAGCCGAAATCTTTAACCTACGGGCTGACGCCTATCTGTGGGCAATTAACCAAGCTTCAAATAAAACCTACATCCAAACAGTTTACAACACCGAGCTACCACCTAGATTCTAAGATTTTGTTTTACGCTTGCTTTTAATGCTAATGCTTCTGTATAATGATAGGCAATATGGCAATAATAAAAGGATTGGGCAGCTTCTTTGCATTAGATATCGGTACCAATGCTGTTAGGGTCGTGCAATTGACTCAAAACGGACAGGATAGCTGGAGCTTGGCGCATTACGGATATGCTCCAGTCGATGAAAAAATAACCAGCAGTAATTCTGCTGAAAGCATGCGTCGATTGGGCGAGATTATTATGACCGCTGTCGGGCAAAGTGGAATCAAAGAGAAAAACGTTGCTATTGGTCTACCGTCCAGCAAAACCTTTACGACAGTAATTGATGTTCCTATGATGGGTGAGGCTGAATTGAAAAGCACCATCAAATATCAGATTGATCAATATATTCCAATGTCGATTGATGACGCAAAGGTTGATTGGGCACTGTTGGGCCAATCCTTACACAATCCTCAGCAACAAGAAGTGTTATTGGCTAGTACTGCAAATAGCTATTCCGAAGAGAGGTTAGAGTTTATTGAGGGCTTAGGGTTTAATGTTATTGCATCCGAACCTGATCCGATTGCCATGGTTCGATCACTATTGCCAAGCGGTATCCAGGATGCTCGTTTGATTATTGATGTTGGCGAACTTTCAACCGACCTAGCAATTACGTTCGGCGATACTCCGCGATTGGTACGCAATATCCCAACAGGTCTAAAATCTCTTGTTAAAGCCGCTGTCCAAAACCTCAACGTCCAAGATGATCAAGCCCGTCAGTTTATTCTAAAATTTGGTCTGGCTCCGGACAGGCTAGAGGGTCAAGTGTATCGCGCTATTGAAGCGACGCTTGATAATTTTGCTTCAGAACTTGTCAAATCTATCAAATTTTTCCAAACCCGCTATCCAAACACTCCAGTTGGCGGAATTCTTTTGTCTGGTTTTGCTTCAATCGTCCCACAGTTTGGTGAATATATAACAGCTAAAACAAGCATCACAACTGCAATCGCTAATCCTTGGCAAAAAGTACGCGTCGGCCAGTCGGACCAGCAACAACTAAGTGCAATCGCTTCTGAATTTGCAACTGTTATTGGCCTTGCACAACGAAGGAACTTGAAATGATAGAGATTAACCTAGTTCCTGACGTTAAACAAGAGTTGATTAGAGCTCAACGCGTTAGAACCAAAGTAATTACAGGTGCGATTTTTGTTGGTTTAGTTTCTGTTGCTGCCGTTGTCCTGCTGGTTGTTTATGTTTACGGTGTTCAAACGGCACGAGATATATTTGCTAATAGTCAAATTGATTCGAAAAGTAAAACCCTTTCTGAGGTTGAGGATCTTTCGAAAACGTTAACAATCCAAAACCAGCTTACAATAATTCCAAAGCTGAATGACGCTAAAAAGATTGATTCAAGAGTATTCGACTTGTTAGCAGCAATTATTCCTCCGGCACCGAATGATATCAAGATATCCGACATGACAGTCGATTCTGCTACGAACACGATTACGATTAATGGACAAGCCTCAAATAGCTATGCCGCGGTAGAAGTTTTCAAGAAAACAATCGATGGAGCAAAAGTAGAATTTACGGGCAATTCCGAGGGAGTAAAACTAGCATCTAACATTAGCACCAGTAACACCAGCTATGGCGAAGATTCATCTGGTGGAAAAGTGCTCAGATTTACTCTGAGCTTTGAATACGCCCCCGAGCTATTCTCTCCTAAGTCGAAAAACGTCACTATTGTTGTGCCTAACCAAGGCAACGCAACAGATTCGTATCTAGGTATCCCAGCAGATGTTTTCACTGATCGAGCAACAGATGCAACGGGGGGTAAATAAAATGCAATCTAAAGGTACCGCAATACGAAAACGTACACAAATCGCCTCGGCGAACAAACTGATGTTTTTATGGGTTGCTGGAGTGTCTGTAGTCTTTGGGATATCGCTAGTCGCAGCAATTTTCCTTGTACAAATGCTGTTCTTTAATGAAAGAGTATTATTTGCAAAAAACCAAACAGTATCTACCCTGGAAACAAACCTTAATAACGTAAAACCTCTCCAAGAACAAGTCGGAGTCCTTAACACTAACCAAGCTTTGATTGACTCAAAGGCAAGGCCTGAAGATAAACCTCTTCAAGTTATTCTTGACGCCTTACCTTCAGACGCAAACTCATTAGCGTTCGGAGCGTCGTTGCAAAACAAACTATTGGCTGGTATAGCTGGTTTGTCACTTGAATCACTTCAGGTTGACCCCGTAGTCGGAGTTGAATCGTTGAATGATAACGGTTCGGTTATAGACGCTTCATCTACTCTACCTAATTCGCAAAACCAAATCACATTCCACTTTTCAGTCAGTGGAGACATAACAGCACTAAAGCAGGCATTAGTTAATTTAGAAAAATCAATTCGGACCGTTGATATCACCAAGTTAAAGATTGAAAATCAAAACAAGAAGCTTGTGATGACAGTTACCGGACGCGGATTTTATGAACCTGAGCGTACCGTGAACCTAAAGGATAAGGTAATCAAATAATGAAAAAAACCGATATAGCAATGATAATTCTTATAGCCTCAGTCAGTGTTCTTGTATCTTATTTTGTCGCCAGGAGTTTTTTTGGTGACGTGTATTCAGGTACTGCAAAAGTAAAAACAATTGATAAAATAGATTCTAGTATTGTTGATCCAAGCCCGGATATTTTTAACAAAGACGCAATTAATCCAGCCGTTCAAGTCCAAATTAACGGGACCGGATCAGGGTCAAGCACGACAGCCCCCGGTACTCCATAGGAACTGATTTATGGCTTTAATGACTGCTGATATGCAAACAAAACTCGTCAGCCTACTTATTAGTGAAGGCCTTGTTAGTGAAAACGTACTTAATGATGTTAAACAAGCAGCCGCATCAACAAACAAGCCCCTAATAGCTTTACTGACCGAGAGGGGGATTGTTGACGATGAGTTGTTGACTCATGCGACCGCACAAGTATCTGGTGTCCCATATGTTAATTTAACTAATAGCGTCATTGAGCAAAGTATTCTGAGTTTGTTGCCAGAGGATATAGCTGAACGTTTTATGGCAGTTCCACTAGCTGAAGTTCAAAACCGCCTAGCGGTTGCTATGATTGATGCCAACAATGTCCAAGCCGTTGACTATCTTGCAAATCGCATTCAAAGGCCCCTAAAAGTATTCATGGCTTCCGAAGTTGGTGTCCGGCATGTACTTGATCAGTATAAAACCAACCTTTCCAGCGTAGGTGAGGCGGCCGAGGCTAGTCAAGTCGAGGCAAATCAAGAAGCAAATCGTGGTGTAAAAACCATCGTTCAAGATTCTCCAATTAGCAAAGCCCTTAGTACAATATTGGAATACGCACTGAAGTCTCGTGCCAGTGATGTCCATATTGAACCACTTGAAAATGCGCTCAAAATACGTTGTCGTGTTGATGGAATGCTTCGTGAAATAATGCAGCTTCCAAAAAGTATTGAACCCGCGCTAGTCAGCCGAATAAAAATTTTATCCAATCTGAAGATCGATGAGCATCGAATGCCTCAAGACGGTCAATTTACGGTGAAAATTGGTGCAAAAGAAGTCGATTTACGTATCGCCATTAGTCCGGTTATATGGGGCGAACAAGTCGTTATCCGCTTGCTGGATAAATCAGGCGACTCATTTAATATTGAAGAAATGGGTTATGCTGGCAGGGCTCTCCGTGCAATAAGAAAAGGCATTAAAAAGCCAAACGGTATGGTACTTACATCGGGACCGACAGGAAGTGGAAAAACAACCAGTTTATATGCATTAATCAAAGAAATCAAAGACGATACTTTAAATATTGTTACCCTTGAAGACCCAGTTGAATATAAAATGGACGGAGTTAACCAAATTCAAGTAAATGCCGATGTCGGCTTAACATTTGCGAGTGGTTTGCGCTCGATTCTTCGCCAAGATCCAAATGTTGTGATGGTTGGAGAGATTCGCGATAGTGAAACTGCGAACTTAGCTGTTCAAGCAGCACTGACGGGTCACTTGGTATTTAGCACCCTTCACACCAATAGCGCAGCAGGTGTTTTACCTAGGCTTCTTGATATGGGGATTGAGCCGTTTTTGATTGCCAGCACAGTCAATACAATAATTGGACAGCGTTTAGTGCGTCGTGTTGGTAAAAATCGCGAAGTTTATCAATCAAACCCGATTGAAACCCAAAATATTATGGCTACAATTGGACACCTTCTACCGAAGACGCCAGCAGATGTTGAAAGAATTTCAAAAGATTTGGGCTATAAAGACTTGCCCCTAAGTGGGCAAAGCGCTTATACTTTAGTGAGAGGAATCGAGTCAACCCGGGAATCCGGCTCACACGGATATAGTGGTAGGGCGGGACTTTACGAAGTCATGGATGTCACCGAAGAAATTCAAAAACTAATTGTCGGTCACGCAACCAGCGCCGAAATACAGCGAAAAGCTCAGGAACAAGGGATGGTGACTATGCGACAAGACGGCTATTTAAAAGTTTTACAGGGGATAACAACTTTAGAGGAAGTAAATCGCGTAACATCGGACACAGCATAAAAAAGGATGGGTATAAAATGAAAAATCAAGAACTAAAAATCGAAATCTTACTTGAAGAAGTAGTTAAAAAGAAGGCTTCAGATCTTCATTTACAAGTAGGTTTACCACCGATGCTACGAGTCGACGGTGTGCTTATTCCGATTATGGGTTTTGACCCACTTGATGAGCAAACAATCGAAACGCTTATTTTTGCGATTTTAGACCAAGACCAACGTCAGATTTTACTTAAAGATAAAGAATTCGACTTTAGTTTTGCTTTCGGAACGTTAGGTCGCTTCCGTGTGAATGCCTTTCACGAACGTGGTAATCTGGCAGCTGCTCTTCGTTTAATCCCTAATGAGATTAAAACGGTTACAGAGCTTGGTTTGCCAAACGTGGTTATGGGCTTTGCAAATTATCCACGTGGTCTAGTTTTGATTACTGGTCCAACTGGTAGTGGTAAGTCGACGACCCTAGCGGCGCTTGTCGACAAAATTAACAGCGAACGATCACATCATATTATTACAATCGAAGACCCAATCGAGTTTACACATAAATCTAAAAAATCTGCAGTTGTTCAACGCGAAGTTCACTATGATACCTACAGCTTTAGCGCTGCGCTTCGCTCAAGCCTACGCCAAGATCCAGACGTGGTGCTGATTGGTGAGATGCGCGACCTAGAAACCATTAGCGCGGCCATAACAATTGCTGAAACCGGACACTTAGTGTTTGCAACACTTCACACGAACAGCGCTTCACAGTCAATTGACCGTATGATAGACGTATTTCCACCTCATCAACAGCCACAAATTCGCGCGCAACTCTCAAATATATTAATGGCTATCTGTTCACAACGCCTGATTCCTGCAATTGGCGGTGGGCGAGTGGCAGCAGCAGAAATTTTAGTAACAAACCCAGCTGTCCGTAATATTATTCGTGAGGGTAAAGCTCACCAATTGGACGCAGTTATTCAAACCGGTGCTGACCAAGGCATGCAAACAATGGACCGCACACTGGTCAGCTTGGTCCAAAACGGGACAGTAACCTACGACAACGCCTATGCAGTAGCAGTTGATTTGGTTGAATTCGAAAGGCTGATGCGAGGCTAGAATGAAGAAATTTACATACGAAGCTCGCGATCAAGCTACTAATAAAATCTCTAAGGCAACCGTACAGGCTGACTCAGAGGGTGCCGCGGCTCGTTTGTTGATTGACCAGGGATTCACACCCCTTAATATAAAAGAACAAAATGAATACGATAATCCGATTGCCAGATTGACTGGGCGTATTACAACCAAAGACAAGGTTGTCTTTACTCGTCAGCTGGCCACCCTGATTGGGGCTGGACTACCGTTGGCGCAAAGTTTACATACTACCCAAGAACAAACCGAAAATAAAAAGCTCCAAAATATCGTTGGTGAAATAACAGCATCTGTCGAAGGTGGTAAATCTCTTTCCGAATCGTTTGCAAAACACCCTGAAGTGTTTGATGCTGTATTTTTGGCTCTGGTAGGTGCGGGTGAGTTATCCGGGACTCTTGATGAATCACTGGTACGAATAGCTGACCAGCAAGAAAAAGACGCGGCGATAATGAGTAAAATTAAAGGCGCATTAACTTATCCGATTATTGTTTTGGTTGTCATTTTCGGAGTAATGGGCTTTATGATGTTTACAGTTGTCCCACAGGTTGAAAAACTTTATAAAGATTTAAAGCAAACTCTCCCATTTATCACACAAGTTATGGTCGGTGCCGCAGATATAGCCATACACTTTTGGTGGCTAATTATTATTATTGTAGGCATAGGAGCATACTTCCTTGTTCAATATTTAAAGACGGACTCAGGGATTAAAACAAAAGACACTTTGAAATTAAACATGCCTATCTTTGGGCAAATGTTCAGAAAATTATATATGGCTCGCTTTGCGCGAACTGGACAAACACTACTTAACACCGGTGTAAGCATGCTGGATATGTTGAATCTTACCGCTAAAGCCGTCAACAATTCAATCATTAGCGCCAGTATACTTAGGGCAGCAGATAAAGTTAAGGGCGGTAAAGCTCTTTCAGACGCGCTATTGCCCGAAGATTACATATTACCGCTTGTCCCACAAATGATAAAAATTGGTGAGCAATCGGGGCGAATTGATGAAATGATGGGCAAGGTGGCCAAAGTTTACGAAGATGAGCTAGACGAACAGATTAAAACGATATCTACTTCCATAGAACCAATCTTAATGGTTGTACTGGCGGTAGTAGCGGGCAGTATGGTTGCCGCAATCTTATTACCTATATATAGTTTGGTTAATAATATTCATGTATAGACAATATATGGGTTGTAATGTAATATAAATTTAAGCATGAGCGTGTATACGCTTGGCAGTAATCCATTCATAAGAAAGGTGGAAAAATTGTTATGAAGAAGCAACAAAAAGAAAAAGGTTTTACGATTATCGAAGTCGTATTGGTGCTAGCGATTGCAGCATTGATATTCTTGATGGTGTTTATTGCTTTGCCAGCGCTACAGCGAAGTCAGCGTGATACTCAGCGAAAGAACGATCTTAGCCGTATGACGTCTGCAATAACCAGCTATCAATCAAATAACAGGGGCGATTTGCCGGGTAATTGGTCAACTTTTGTTGATAATTACGTAACAACTGGCGGGGATAAATTTGTTGACCCATCTGGAAAACCATATGATGTCACTACGGTTAAGGCATTGCCAACTCAATTTGATGACAGCAACCCAATAATATTGGTAACGACCGGTGCAATATGTCAAGGTGAATCTCCAATAAAAACAGACTCCAATGGAAATACTGTAGGAGCTCGAAAAGTCGCTATTCAAATGAAATTAGAGGGAAGCGGTACCGTCTGCCAAGACAACAACTAGATATATTAAATATCATTAAAAACCTCGATTTTCATCGAGGTTTTTCTTTTTACTTACATCTAAGTTATTATAGTGCTAATGAATCAATATTTTATTTATTTTGCATTGGTACTAATCGGCCTATGTTTCGGTAGTTTTGCCGGAGCAACGGTTTGGCGATTGCGTGCTCGCCAACTTGCAAATGAAAAGAGTGATGGCGAAAGGTTTAATCAGAAAGAATATGAACGATTAAAAAAATTAAATAAATCGATACTAAATGATCATTCAGTATGTTTAAATTGTGGTTATAAGCTTAAGTGGTACGATTTAGTGCCTTTAATAAGCTGGGCGACATTAAGTGGTAAATGTCGTAGCTGTCGTAAACCAATCGGCTATTTCGAGCCAATGATGGAAATTGGTGTTGCTGCGTTTTTTATTCTGTCATACGCTTTTTGGCCGTATCCGTTAAGCTCTAGTCTAGAAATTGCCAGATTATTAATTTGGCTTATATCCGGCGTCGGTCTAGCGATTCTGTTTGGTTATGATAAAAAATGGTCAATTTTACCCGACACCATAAACTACTCGGTTATTGTCTTGGGCTTTGTTAGCGCAATATTAGTGGTAATTGGGGCACAAGACCGAATAACCGCTTTGGTCAGTGTAATAGGCGCTGTGGCCGTCTTGAGCGGCCTATATTGGGTCATCTACATAGTCTCAAAGGGTTTGTGGATTGGGTTTGGGGATGTAAAACTGTGTTTGGGCTTGGCCCTGCTACTTGCGGATTGGAAACTAGCATTTATTGCGTTATTTGCAGCTAATTTAATTGGCAGCCTAGCAGTTATGCCCGGGTTGGTTATGAAGAAACTAAAAGGTGATTCGCACGTGCCGTTTGGACCGTTTTTAATCGCTGGATTTGTAATTGCTGGGCTATTCGGCAGCTACATCCTTGACTGGTATCAACATCTGATATTTTAGGGATATTTACTCCTTCGCGCTTATGTTATAATTATCAGCAAATGAAGCCTGTAAAAATAAACGGTTTTACTATTGTTGAAACAATGCTTTTTCTAGCAATCTCCGCTTTGCTGATTATGGGAATTCTTGTTGGTACGGGGTCATCAATTAATGTCCAGCGATATCGAGATAGTGTTACTTCTTTTCAATCATATCTGCAAAAACAGTACTCAAATGTTGCAAATGTAAGTAATGACAGCGATTTAAACACATGTAACGGCGTAGCGAATAATCATACAGGGCAGTCTGAGTGTGTAATTTTGGGTAAGTATATAACGGTCGACAATAACTCTAATAAAACCGTCAATGTAAAAAATATTATTGGCATAATACCGCCAGCAAATCAATCGGTTCCCGATAACGATTTAGACGCAATAAAAGCGTATGGACCAACTGTTTCTGATGTAGGGGCCGAATCATTCGTTATTGATTGGGAATCGTCAGCAGTAAAAACCGACGGAAGCCCAACCGCCTTATCGATGATTATTTTGCGCTCTCCTTCCAGCGGGATAATACGCACGTTTATTAGCAGTAATAATTCAACAATAGAACCCATAAGTACGATTCTTGATGCTTCATCTTTATCTCAACCGGCGAAAATTTGCCTGGATTCTAACGGCCTATTCACCGGCAAAAGAATGGCTGTACAAATTGACGGTAATTCAACTGGTGCCAGTGGCGTCGAGATATTAGGGGATAATAGCGGATGTTAGGGTTTGATAAAAAATCTAGAAACCGTGGAGATACATTGATTGAGGTGTTATTCGCAGTATCAGTCTTTAGTTTAGTTGCAGTCGGATCTTTATCTATAATGAATCAGGGTACTGCAACAGCCGAGAGGGCACTTGAAATAACATTAGTCCGTCAGCAAATAGACGCCCAGGCTGAAGCTTTACGGTATCTGAATGCGTCATATATTCTAGGATCTGATACAACCGAGTGGCCACAGATTCATACCATGGCCGTAGCCAACGCAAAAGCCTCAGATTTTACTGACGCTCCCTGCACGGTTCCACCTGCAAACACTACTTTTGTCCTCAATACTCATACAGCTAAGTTTGTCGGTGATAAACAAGTACTTGCAACAACATATTCACAAGTAAGATACAGCGGAGACAACATTACATCTGTTGATGGTATCTGGATACAACCAGTCGCCGCCAAATCCAGTGCTGACCCCAATCAAAAAAATAATGGATATATAGATTTTCATATTAGAGCATGCTGGGATAGTCCAGGGCAGCCCCTTCCGGTAAAAATAGGCACGATTGTGAGGTTGTATGAACCGCGGTAATAATAAACAAGGTTTTACTTTGGTTGAATTAATGTTGGCAATGGGTTTTGTATCGGCTTTGCTCCTTGCTATTGCAATGACCGTTATCCAGATTGGTAATATTTATAATAGGGGAATCACATATAAAAGCGTCAATCAAGCCGGAACTATGCTTGCGAGTGAGCTCCAACGCGGTATTAACTCAAGCTCTCCATTCGATCCAGATAGCACGAAGTACTATGTGCCAGAAGATTGGGGTGGGCGTTTATGCATTGGTCAATATAGTTATATTTGGAACTTTGGAAATGCGATTCAAGCTAACGACACAACAAAACTGAATGTTTATTCAAACGCACCAGACCCAAATACTCAGATAAACTTCGTAAAAGTGCAAGATTCAAGTAAAAGTTATTGCATTGATGCTACAACTACAAAAAAGGATGTTAACTTTGCTGACGCAGTAGAGTTACTCGACGCCGGGCAAACTGAACTTGCAATTCATAGTTTTACAATAGCCTCTGCTCCTCCTGACGGATCAACTGGCCAAAGGCTGTATAATATCAGTTATCTGATTGGAACTAACGATCAAACAACCCTGTCTGGCAGTTCGGATGCGACCACTTGTCTAACGGCAAATAACGTTAAAGCAGATTCTAACTATTGCGCGATTAATCAATTTGATATAGTAGCCAGGGCGGGTAACAAGGCCGCAGAATAATTCGCTTTTTTGCGAAAGGAGAGCAAAGTAAATGAATAAACTACACAAACAACGAGGGGCCGTATCATTATTTGTAGTTATATTTGCAGCCCTCTTGATTACTGTCGTAACAGTTAGCTTTATCCGTATTATGATCCAAAATCAACAACAAGCAACTGCAAATGATTTATCACAAAGCGCCTATGATTCAGCCCAGGCAGGCGTTGAAGACGCAAAACGTGCAATTCTTTTATTACAAAGCACATGTGCTACCGGGACTGCGGGTGATTGTGCAGCGATGGAAGCGAAAATCAATTCTCCAACTTGCAATGAGGCAATATCGGAATTGACCGACGTTAATATAACGAATAATGAAGTCAAAGTAGAAGTAAATGGTGACAAAAACAACCTTGACCAAGCCTACACATGCGTAAAAGTCAGCATGTTAACAAATACTTATGTCAATTATTTAAAACAGGATGCCAGCGAAATAGTCCCATTAGTCGGGACGTCTGACTTTGATACTATAAAAGTTGAGTGGTTCGACAGCTCTGATTCTAGCAGTAGTGGCTCCACCGGATCGGATATATCCGACATTGACGTGCCTGGTCCCGGATCAACCCCGTTGTTAAGTCAAGATAATTGGACTAACACTACGCATAATAGCAGGCCCTCGGTTATGCGCGCACAAGTGATTCAATTTAATAAATCCGCCGCTACGGGTTTTTCACTAACGGACTTCGACGACCCAAACAATACCAATGCATTTAATAATACTTTATTTCTTTATCCATCAACAACCGCTGGCGGTAGTACTTTTAGCGATGATTCTCGTTTATCGGCTAAATCTTTCGTGGCTCCTAGCCCGAAAAAATGTGTTTCCAATTTGAATACTAATATATATGCATGCTCGGCAACACTCAAACTACAAAAAACAGTTGGAAGTGATTACGCCGCTTACCTTAATCTTAAGTCATTTTACAGAGGCTCACACTATAGGATTACATTATACGACAGCAACAGGCCTGTCGCAGGTGAACCGGGGACTCTAGTGCAATTTGACGGAGTACAGCCAAACGTAGATTCAACAGGCAGGGCAAACGATTTATTTAGGCGTGTACAGTCAAAGATTTCGCTGAAAAATGATAATTTTCCTTTCCCACAAGGCGAAATCGATATCACCGGTAATCTTTGTAAAACATTCTTCGTCACGAACGACCCAGGCGACTTTAAACCTGGTAGTTGCGATCCGTCCAGGTAAAATATATTTTTATTCAGTTTTATCACTATGGAATTTTTCATAAACTTCATGTAGATGTTGGTCGGTTACGTGTGTGTAAACTTGGGTCGTACTGATACTACTGTGTCCCAGCATCGCCTGTACGCTTCGAATGTCGGCCCCATTCATTAGTAGGTCAGTCGCAAAGCTGTGTCTCATAGTATGTGGGCTGACGTGTTTCGTAATACCTGCCATTCGGGTGTATTTATTAATAATTCGCTGTATACTCCTAGCGCCCAAGCGCCTGTAATCGCCACTGTTTGTCGCTTCGTTGTTTCGGCTATAGCTAATAAACAGCGGCGGTAAAGAATCGGCTCGTGTCTTCAGGTAGTTATTGATATGAAGACTTGCGTTTTCACTGATAAATACAGGGCGGTCTTTTTGGCCTTTACCCCTGACAGTAAACTCCTGCCTTTTAGTGTTAATATGGTCTCTGTTCAAATTAACGAGTTCAGAAATACGTAGTCCACTGGAAAAAAGTAGTTCAACTATCGCGCGATCACGAAGGCCGGTAGTCGTATCAGTTTTAATCTGTGCTAATATTTGTTCAACTTCGTCGAAACTTAGAAATGTAACTTGGCGACGCGATACTTTTGGAAGTTCGATTTTTTCAGGTGATAGACTTTGGATATCGCGTTTTGATAAATAATTTAAAAACCCCCGTAGCGCTATCAGATGGTAGCTTTGTGTAATTGTTGATAATTCATCACCGTTGCTGTTTTTATAACGGTTTAACCACAGCCTGTATTTCCTAACGGTTTCAGATGTTATTTTGTCTACGATGATATCATTAGTAAACTCAATAAAACGCTCTAGGTATAGGGTGTAGTTTTCGGCAGTATGAGCCGAACGACCACCCTCAACCTCTAGGTGTTCGATATAATCCAGGATTAGTTCTGACATATACATATTACAAGCATAGCTCAAACATACTTATAAATATAGGAAGCCATTAAAATTTAATTTTGATACAATAGAAATAATAAAGTAAACAAGAAGAGGAATATTACAATGTCACAAAAACACATTGAAAGAACTTTCATAATATTTAAACCGGACTCAGTTCAGCGAGGTATTGTTGGCGAGATATTAGCAAGATTCGAAAGAATTGGCCTAAAGATTATCGGTATGAAAATGGTCAACCCCAGCCGCGAACAATACCACGAGCACTACGAAGGTATTGGGACTATGATAACTCGACACGGAGAGCATATTTTTAACACTACTGTTGATTTTATGTCACAAGGACCAGTGATTATCGCTGTGCTTGAGGGCGTTGAGGCAATCGCACTTGTGCGCAAACTCGTTGGTTCAACCGAGCCAAAGTCGGCAGAAGTCGGAACCATCAGAGGAGATTATTCTCATATTAGCTACGGTCGCGCTAACGCAGAGAATAAAGGCATACCTAATCTTATCCACGCAAGTGCAGACGCATCCGATGCGCAAAAGGAAGTAGATTATTGGTTTGCCGATAATGAACTTTATGATTATCAGCTTTTGCACGAGAAGTTTACAAGATAAAGCAGCCTGCCTCTTTTCTGTTACAATATTAATGTAACATGCCTCGGTAGCTCAACTGGATAGAGCAGATCCGTCCTAAGGATAAGGTTGTAGGTTCAACTCCTGCCCGGGGTACCATGGAATATGACTCATTTTTTGATGGGTCATTTTTCATGGTCTTTTTCGTAGTTTGAACGCTGTCAATCTTCAGGGGTTGTAGGTGAGAACTGCCATGTCGGCAGTTCGCAAGGAAATCTTCCGATGGCAACTGGCTTGCCATTCGTGAAGTTTCGGGGTCGCGGAACGTGACCAACTCCTGCCCGGTACGTAGTATAATATCAGTATGCCTAAAAAGGATGACGATCAAAAACCACAACCTAGCTTTGATGGTCAACGGGAAAACGAAAACCTGCTGTTCATTTTTCGTCGGCACATGATTGCTATGCGCAAGGGTTTTTATCTATTAGTCGTTCCTCTTGCCGTACTGGCAATTCCTCCGTTGATTTGGCAGGATAATCTATATCTATTCCTTTTACCGCTAGTAGGGTTCGCAGTTGGTCTACTACTATTTATGTATCATTTTATTTTGTGGTATTACTCAATCTATATCGTGACCGACCAACGGATTAGACAAGTTACACAAAACGGCTTTTTCAAAAAAGACGTAATCGACCTAAGGCTATCCAAGATTCAGAGCATAAGCTATAATATACCAGGGTTCAGCGGTGATGTATTTCATTTTGGGACCCTGGTCATCCATACTTTTGTGGGTGATTTAGTAATTCATCACGTCGAACATCCGGTCAAGATTTACAATAAGTTGCAAAGTGCAGTGAATGATGTGGTTGATAAGCAAGGAGATTATGAAGAAGTTAATTAAAAAAATTCGAAGGAAAGACAAAGAGCCCTTACCGACTCGCATTACGAGTGAAACAATCGAGCAGCATCGGGAACACATCTTGGCTGGCGGTAGAAAATTTAAATATCCAATCCAGTATGCACGTCATAAATTGGTTATCAACGCCATTCTTATCAGTGTTGCTGCGGTAATTATCGCCTTGGCGTTGGGTCTGTGGCAGTTGTATTTTGCTCAAAACACCAGTCAGTTTATGTACCATGTGACCAAAGTGATTCCGGTTCCTGTTGCTTATGTCGATGGACAACCGGTACTTTACAGTGATTATTTGATGGAATACCTTAGCTCGGTTCATTATCTGGAACGTAAAGAGCAGTTGAATACAAAAACCGATAGCGGCAAAAGGCAAGTCGATTATATTAAACAAAAATCCATGGAGTATGTCATCGAAAATGCATATGCCGCCAAATTGGCTGGTAATAACAATATTTCAGTCAGCAGTCCAGAACTCGACAATTACCTGAAACAGTCGCGTCAAACAGCGGCTGGCGAAATTTCCGAACAAACAAATAATGCGGTAATTTTGGATTATTACGGCTGGTCGCCTGACGAGTTCCGCTATATGGCCAGTAAAGTATTACTTCGTCAAAAAGTGGCATACGCCATAGACAAAGACGCCCTAAAGACAGCAGGCACCGTCGAGACCGCACTAGTTAAAACTCCTGATTCTGTTTTCAAGGATTTGTCCGCCGCAATCGGAAAATCAACGGGAACGAAAACGACATTTGGCTCATCCGGTTGGGTTCCTAAAACAAACCAAGATGGCGGGCTGGCGCTACAGGCTTCAAAGCTTAAAAAGTCAGAAATATCTCCGGTAATAAAATCAACAACCGGTGAAGGCTTTTACATAATCAGGTTAATAGATAGTAACAGTAGCCAGGTTAACTACGAATATATAAACATTCCGCTAACTGCGTTTACAAACTCTCTCAAGTCAACCATAAAGAATGGCAAAGTTACAAAATTTATCTCAATTCCAACCAGCAACACCTAATAAACTCTAATGAAAATCTCTGACTATACCTACAAGCTGCCACAGTCATTAATCGCCGATAACCCACCAAAAATACGCGGCACTTCGCGTTTGCTTGTGCTAGACAAAAACAGGGGAAATATTGTTGATAGTAAATATGCCAATATATCCGAATATTTGAGTAAGGGCGATGTTCTAGTCTTAAATGACACGAAAGTTATTAAAGCTAGGCTATTTGCTACCGACGAAAGGGGTAGAAAGCGAGAAATATTACTACTTGAAAAACATGGTTTTGATAATGATTGGCATCGTCACTCGGTGTTGTATAGCCGAAAATTACGCAAGGGGGACGAATTACTAGTTGGCGACAGTAGAATAATTGTTGATCAGGTTTTAGGGGATGGGGTAGCAATTGTCAAAAGTGATCAAGATTTGTTGGAAATTGCTGAAAATTACGGGATTGTTCCGTTGCCTCCATATATGAATCGTGATGCAAATCAAAATGATGTAGAACGTTATCAAACCGTTTGGGCAAAAGAAAAAGGCTCCGTAGCAGCCCCAACAGCAAGCCTAAATATGACTGATGATATATTAACAACACTACGAAATAAAGGGGTGCTGGTTGTGTATTTAACTCTTCATGTTGGACTTGGTACTTTTTTGCCAATCAGAACTGACGACATCGAAGACCATAATATGCACCAAGAATATTTCCAAATAGCAAAAAATACAACAGACGTAATTCAAAAAGCTAAGTTAGATGGTAAAAAGGTGATTGCCCTTGGGACTACGGTTGCCCGAACACTTGAATACGCCCACAAATCATTTTTAAAACCTCCTGCAGATATTTCTGGTGAGGCGGATATTTTTATTTATCCAGGGTATCAATTTCAAGTAATAGATGGTTTACTGACAAATTTTCATGCGCCGAAAAGCACCGTACTGATGTTGACGGCAGCGTTCGCGGGTTGGGGCAGGTTATTGCCAGCCTATGAACATGCGATTAATGAAAACTACTTGTTTTTTAGCTACGGTGATTCAATGTTGATTTTATAGAAGATTTAAAAGTACGCATAACAGCTTTAGCCCCCAAGCGAAGACTGCGGCGCTTTTTCGTAGGTGTAGGCATATACTCGCCACCATTATTGAAGTTTGCTGTTGCGTATTTTTCATCCGATTTATTTAAGCTATCCATGGCTATATCAAGTAGGGGCATTTTTACTTTTTTTATATCATCATTCTCGTCTTCTATAGCTAGTTGGTACTTGTTTTTAGCATCACCGTACCATTTTTTTGCTTCTTCCTCGTGGGTATTCTTAATTTCTTTATATCCATCAGACCTGTCTAAGTATCTTGATGCTTCTTCTAGCATTTCATTACTGGTATCTACATCTTTGGCCCCACTGGCAGCAAACAATTGAAGAGATTCTGCTAACTTAAATGTAACGTACTGCATTTTTCCAAGCTCATCATCTCCGATAAACCACTCTGCATTTTTTAATTTGTCTATGGCTTTTTGGTATTCTCCGGAATCAATTAGGGTTTGGATTTCCGTAAAGAATTTCTTTGGGCTTTCATCGTATGCACGTTCGTCTTTTTCGATATTTGAAAGGGGGTCTTGTCCACGGCTGCTGTCTAAATGATGGGCATTATTATTATCTTTGAGTAGCCTTTCAGATGGGTTTTCGGGTTTCTTCGTTTTTATTTTATTATCAATCACCATAACATTATAGCATAAAAAACAGTAAAAATCAAGCATAACCAAGCGATATATAGTCTTTACTGATATTATATATAGGATGGAATCATTGAATTTTTCGGTTATTAATAAACTCGAAGGTACGTTAGCGCGTACGGGAGTAATAAAAACACCTTACGGTGAAATTCAAACGCCGGCATTTATCGTCGGTGGGACACAGGCAACGGTAAAGACTCTAACTCCAGAACAGGTATCAGACTTGGGGGGTCAATCAATTTTAGTGAATGCATATCATCTTATGCTTAGACCCGGGGCCGATGTTATCAAAAGTTCTGGAAGGATTCATAAATTTATGAACTGGGACAAACCAACTTTTTCTGACAGTGGTGGGTTTCAGGTGTTTTCGTTGGGTATGGCCTATAAAAAAGGTATCGATGCGACCAGTCACAGCCTGAAGGGCGATGCAGCGCAGGCCGTACATTCAAAATCTCAGCTGACAAAAGTAACAGACGAAGGTGTTCATTTCAGATCACATTTTGACGGCAGTAAAATGTTTATGACTCCAGAAAACTCAATGGAGATTCAGCATAAAATAGGTGCCGATATACATATGTGTTTTGATGAACTCACTTCGCCACTGGCTGAACGGGAATATATAAAAAAGGCAATGGACAGGACGCATAGGTGGGCAGAACGTTGTTTAATTAGACACAATAAATTAAATAGCGAACACACAGACAGGGGTGAATCCCAACAAGCATTATTTGGTGTCGTCCAAGGCGCTCGCGATGAAGAACTGCGCAAAGAAAGTGCGGCTTTTTTTGCAGGTTGTGATTTTGATGGATATGGCATTGGCGGAGTATTTGAACCAGAAGAAATCCAAAAGACAGTAAAATGGGTTAATGAAATATTACCCGACGACAAACCTCGTCATTTATTGGGGATGGGCGCGCAGCCAGCTGATTTGTTTTTGGGTGTTGAATATGGAATTGACACGTTTGATTGCGTCGCCCCAACCAGGCAAGCTCGAAACGGTGCGCTGTTTACCTACGATGGCCGAATAAATATTAAAAATAGTGAGTACAAAAATGATTTTGGACCAATTGACGGTGAATGCGACTGTTATAGTTGCAAAAATTACAGCAGGGCGTACATACACCATTTGATGAAGGCGAATGAAATACTTGGTCTGACGCTCGCAAGTATTCATAATGAACGCTTTGTTGTTCGAACTGTCGATAGTATTAGGGGTAGCGTTGTAGACCGTATTTTTTTCGACTACAAAAAGATGTTTCTTGAACGTTATTATGGTGTTGAATCGGCAAGGAAATTTCTTTGACATGGGTAATCAACAAGCTTTGATTGATATTGTGGACGAAAACGGTAACCCAACAGGTTATGCGAAAACAAAGCGCGAAATTCATGAACAAGGTTTTTGGCATAATGCTGCTCATGTGTGGATTTATAATTCGCACTGCGAAATATTAATGCAACTCCGTTCAAAGGACAAGGATAGTTATCCGGGTCTTTGGGATATTTCCGTTGCTGGTCACACCGAATCCGGCGAAACCCCAATCCAGTCGGCCGTCAGAGAGATGAAGGAGGAGATTGGGCTGAACCCGGAGTATGGAAAACTAGAGCCAGAAGGAATTTATATTATTTCTCAACCCATTGAGGGTACGCTTTGGCAGGATAATGAAATTGGCAACGTATTTTTTTATAAATTTAACGGTAGTGTAGATGATTTATCGATGCCGGATGGGGAAGTTGAAAAACTAGAGTTTGTACCGATTGATAGGTTTGAAAAAGAGGTGAACGATGTGGAGTTGCGAAAAAAGTATGTGCCCTATCAACCACTAAGCGAATACTATTCATGGGTTATTAGTCGAATAGCTGTACTCTGCAAAAAATAGAATCCACTAGTTTCTTGACAAAGTAGTCTACCTTTAGTATACTACTGATGTAATCAGGAGTACTAATATGTCACAATCGAATCAAAGCATTCAAGAACTTGTTACCAAGCATGGACAAGAGTGGAAGTCTTTGTTGTATCCATTTTTGATCCTGCGCATTATAAAAGAGAACGAAAAAGCATCTAGCTTAGAGATAAAGGATCAGATCAATAAACTAGCGGGTCAAAAGGTTGAATATAGCTATACAGCATATTATCGACTGATGGCGCGTCTAGAACATGAAGCTGGGTTAATTGAACCTATTGATGTCAAGAAAGAGAAAGGCCCAGCAAGAGTTTATTTCGGACTTACGCCTAAGGGGCGGGAATTATATGACGAGTTGTTGAAACAGGTTATATATCCGGTGCAGAGGTTGTTGCCAAAGGAATAAAATAAAGCCGATTAAAGATAATCTATATTTTTAGATTTAGAGTCATAATATATCGTTTGGCCGACTATAGTACCGTTCAAAATTAAAGCAATAACATTCCATCCAATAAGTGCGGTAGAGTGTATGAGCAACCCATAAATCAACCACAATATTCCCCCGACAATAATTGATAAAAACATAAGTAAGGATATATCTCTGGCCTCTTTAATTTTATGCATTTTTATAATTTGCGGTAATGTTGCGAAGGTGGTGAAGACTCCTGCTGCAATTCCGATAATCTCTGGATTCATGAGTTTATTATAGCTTAGAAAAATAGTCCACCGTGTGGTGAACTATTTAATTTGGCGGGCTCGACCGGATTTGAACCGGCGATCTCCTCCGTGACAGGGAGGCGTGATAACCCCTTCACTACGAGCCCGTACCGTGGAATTAACTCTAGTATGATATCAGTTTTTACACTGTAGCGCAACAGATTAGTATCGTTTATTTTGTCGCAACGGGATGCTATAATAATCTACGATCAACTGAGTGCCGCTGTAGCTCAGCTGGTAGAGCGGCGCTTTCGTAAAGCGTAGGTCTCCGGTTCAAATCCGGACAGCGGCTCCATATATCAATATCTGGTAGAAATAACTATGAAGAAAATTATCAAAAACTCAATTAAACAACTTATTTCCGATAGGTATTTATTGTCTTTGGTGGTTTTGATGATTCTACTTGCCCTGTTGGCATCAATTTTACTTGGTATGTCGATTCATTCCGGCGAAAGGCAACTAGTTTCACACTATTCGGCGTTTGGCATAACTCACTTTTATTTTGATAAGTGGTATTATTCATTTGTTTTCATCGCATTCCTACTGATTGTCGCTGTACTGCATTCGATTGTATCCATTAAACTTTTGTTAACAAAAGGCCGCCCAATGGCAATAATGTTTGCCTGGTTTGGTGTCGGCTTGATCATAGTAGGTTTTGCAACAGCGTCGACAATTTTAGGTTTACAAACGTTATTATAAAAGTATGATTGGCTTAGAAATTCCCATTGGTAAAAGGACATTAAAGTACCGTTTATTCGAGATGTTGCCGGCTTTTTTAAGCTACGGCGCACTTATACTAATTGTAGTTCTATCTTTAGTTAGCCCCACGCTTGCTTCGATATATTTGCTTTTAATAATTTCGACGATGTTAGTCAAAGCTGTTGGAATTGCTTTTCGCACAATACAAGGACGAAGCCGGCTAGAGGCGGCTCAAAATGTTGATTGGCACAGCCGACTGTCTGACCTCGAGAATCCTACGGAATCATACGAGATAATGCGTGGCAGCAGGTCGAAGATGTTTGGAATATCAGAGCACATAGAAAACTTACAAAATATTGCAACCAGTTCGAAACTATTCCCAAAACCCTCACAAATTTACAACGCAGTCATTGTTGCAACCTATAACGAATCGTATGAAATACTTGCACCAACGTTACGCGCCATATTGGATGGAACATACAACAACAAACACATTATCCTTACATTGGCATATGAGGCAAGGGGAGGCGTTTCTACTAAGGAAAATGCAATCAGGCTACAAAAGGAATTCAGTGATAAGTTCTATGCATTTAACATTGTCGAGCATCCTGATAATTTACCAAATGAGGTTGTAGGTAAGGGTCCGAATATAACATATGCCGGATTCTTTTTGAAAAAATGGCTAAAAGACGAGGGTATTGAATACAAAAACGTTATAGTTACGACTCTAGATTCTGATAATCGTCCTTTTTCATCATATTTTGATTACGTGACTTATGAATATGTTGTTCACGAAGAACGAAAGCACTTGTCGTATCAACCGTCGTGTCTATTTTTCAATAATATTTGGGATGTTCCAGCTCCGATGAGGGTAATTGCAACCGGTAACTCATTTTGGAATATTATTAGTTCTATGAGGCCACACACTCTTCGAAACTTTGCTTCGCACTCACAACCGATGGATGCCTTGGTAGAAATGGACTTCTGGAGTACACGGTCAATCGTAGAAGACGGACATCAGTATTGGAGGAGCTATTTCTACTTTAAGGGTGATTACAGCGTACTGCCGATATACGTGCCTATTTATCAAGATGCTGTACTCAGCGACACACTACCTAAAACCCTAAAAGCACAATTCTATCAATTACGAAGATGGGCATACGGTGCTTCTGATGTCCCATACGTTGCTGTGCGGATATTTACCAGTAAGCGTAGTGTTCCACTTGTTGGGGGCGTTGCAAGGCTTCTGAGGCTGTTAGACGGGCATGTTACGTTGGCATGTGTATCTATTTTGGTAGCAGTGGGTGGTTGGGTGCCATTATTTATCAATGGAGATGCACAGCGTAGCGTTGCGGCCCACCAACTGCCAGACATGGTAAGTACGATACAGCAAATAGCATTGGTCGGGCTCTTTATAACTATCTTTTTGACATTCAAAATGCTTCCTCCTCGACCCGAGCGCTACAAGCGTACACGATCTTTCTGGATGCTTGCACAGTGGGTATTAATGCCATTTACCGCTATTATTTACAGCTCGATGGCGGCGCTAAATTCACAGGGTCGAATATTCTTGGGGCGTTACCTAGAGGTGTTTGATGTTACAGACAAAGCAACATACAAATCGGTTGCTCTGGCAAAAAAGCACTCGAAAAGGCATCTACTCAAGCGTAAAACATAAATAGTTGTTTATTACAAAAAAAGACCGCCAGGTGCTGACGGTCTAAACAAAATTATCAAATATAGGGTTTATTCGAGCGTACGAATACGAACCTCACGTTTAACTTGCTGTAGGGTTTTGTCATATTCAAATCCAATGACGAACCGCTCAAGTTTTGAAGCAATGTGGTTGTTGTGTATCTGTTGTTTTTGTTCCATACAACTATACTAGCATAAACACAATAAAAAGTCAATGGAACAGAACATAAAGCAATATGCTGCTTATGATATATATTGATGTAGTTATTATGTATATTATGGGTGGAAAACTTGGGTAAAACGTGGGAAACTACAAAAAACCACCACCAAAGGTGATGATTTCAATATTCTGGTGGGTCCTGGAGGATTCGAACCTCCCACCTCCACAACGTCAATGTGGCGCTCTAGCCAAATGAGCTAAGGACCCGTATTTAATATAAGGATAGCAAAATAGAGGTGGTGACGCAACAATTATGTTATTATTATTGAATGAATGAAGACAAATTACACCTAATGCGTCATAGTTTGGCGCATATTACAGCTGCAGCGGTCCAAAAGTTGTGGCCAGAAGCAAAATTTGGCGTTGGCCCTGTGGTCGACAATGGGTTTTACTACGATATTGATTTGGGTGATACTAAGATATCCGAGGCAAATTTTCCAAAAATTGAAAAAGAGATGCGTCGTATTGTTGAATTTGGCGATACTTTCGATAAATCTGAAATGCCAATCGAGCAGGCGATTAAATGGGCAAAAGACAATAAACAGCCGTATAAGGAAGAATTATTGAACGATTTAAAGCGTTCCGGCACTACCGTGGCCAAAGATTTGGATATGAATGAAATAGGGCTTGCGTCTGATGGCAAAGCTGCGATTGAAAGCGTCACTTTTTATAAAATCGGAAATTTTATGGATTTATGCCGTGGACCGCATCTGGCAACAGCCAAAGAGGTAACCGGTGTATTTAAATTGATGCGTATAGCAGGTGCTTATTGGCGCGGCAAAGACACGAATCCACAAATGCAAAGGTTATACGGGGTAGTATTTGCTACTCAAAAAGAGTTAGATGATTATTTAGAGCGTATGGAACAAGCAAAGCTTCGCGATCATCGTCGTCTTGGTAAAGAGTTAGATATATATACCACTTCGCCGCTAGTTGGGACCGGGTTACCATTATTTACACCTAGGGGAACTGTGCTGCGCGATGTCGTCGCCCAATATTCTAACCAAATAAGAATTGGGTATGGATTTGAAAAGGTTTGGACTCCGCATATTACAAAAATCGACTTGTATAAAAAATCTGGACATTGGGATAAGTTTGGCGAGGAGCTATTTTTAGTAACCAGCCAAGAAACTGATGACAAAATGGCCTTAAAACCTATGAATTGTCCGCATCATGCACAGATTTACGCTAGCCGACCACGAAGCTACAAAGATTTGCCGGTTCGTTACCTAGAGACGACAACAGATTATCGCGATGAAAAGACAGGCGAACTAGGAGGACTCGATAGGGTTCGTTCACTGACTCAGGATGATAGTCATGTATTTTGTATGCCTGAACAAGTAGAGGGGGAAATCAGCAACCTGTTGGCAACGGCACGTGAACTATATGCAACAATTTCAATGAAGTTACGTGTACGATTATCATATCGGGATGACAGTGATGCATATTTAGGTGAAAAATCATGGTGGGAATCAGCCCAGGCACAATTAAAAGCCGCCGTTATTGCGAATAAATTGGATTATTTCGAAGAAGACGGTGAAGCTGCATTTTACGGTCCAAAAATTGATTTTATGGCTACGGATGCCATTGGGCGTGAGCATCAGGTTGCAACAGTTCAGTTGGATTTTGTTCAGCCGGAACGTTTTGGGCTGCAATATACAGATAAAGATGGAAATATCAAAATGCCTTTGATGATTCACTGCGCAATCCTAGGTTCAATTGAACGCTTTTTGAGCGTATTTATCGAACATACTGGTGGATGGTTCCCATTCTGGACAGCTCCGGAGCAAGTTCGTATTTTGACGATTAACGATACAGTTTCTGATTACGTAGATGAAATTAAAACGATTCTAGACAGCACCATACTGATGAAACCGGTTAAATATAATGAAATTCGTTATAAAGTCGATGATCGTAACGAGTCGCTTGGTAAAAAAATACGTGAGGCTTCAAGTTGGAAGATTCCAGTTCAACTGATTATTGGGCCAAAAGACAAAGATGCGCGAGAAGTTAGTGTTAGGACGCAAGAAAAAGAAGAAAAAATAAAAATTGAAAAATTATCAGACTATCTAAAGCAGCTTTAGGCATGGTCGACAGTTTGTTCCGCGACACTATATATAAGTTAATTGTCGAGGTCCCTGCGGGGAGGGTAACCACTTATGGAGATTTGGCAGCCTTGGCTGGGCACGCTAATGCGCCCAGAATTGTTGGCGGAATTGCTCATTTTGGCGATACTAACTTGCCATGGCATAGGCTAGTTAATCGTTTTGGGGGTTTAGCGTCTGGGTTCCACGGAGGCAGAGAGGTTCAAGCACAGCTGCTAGCTCATGAAGGGGTCACTTGTACAAATTTTATTGTCGATAATTTCAAGGAAAAACGATGGACTCCAAATCTGTAAAGTTACCATTGGTTGTAATCGTTGGCCCGACAGCTAGCGGAAAAACATCTCTGGCAATAGATGTGGCAAAGAAGTTCGGCGGTGAAATTATTTGCGCGGATTCTAGGTCAATATATAAAGGAGCAGATATCGGGACTGCAAAACCAACTAAACGCGAACAAGCGGGTATTTCACATTGGGGATTGGACTTAGTAGAGCCCGGTGAATACTTTACGGTTTCTGACTTTAAAAAATATACCGACAAAAAAATTTTTGAAATTAGGTCTCGAAAAAAACTGCCTATTTTAGTTGGTGGGACTGGGCTGTATATTGATTCAATTGTGTTTGATTACAAATTTGGCCCAAAGGTAAATTCCAAATTGAGGCAAGAATTACAACAACATAGTATTGATGAACTTCAAAAATACTGCGAAATGAATAATTTTCCACTGCCAGAGAATTATAAAAATAAACGGTATTTAATGCGAACAATAGAGAGGTGCGGCGAAGTTCCGAAAAGTTTAGAAAAACCAATTGAAAATTGCATTATTGTTGGAATAACAACAGAAAAACATAAACTAAGATCTAGAATTGAACAAAGGGCTGAGCAAATGTTAGTTGATGGCGTGGCCGATGAGGCTAAAATATTAGGAGATAAATATGGTTGGGAGGCAGAAGCAATGCGTTCAAATATTTACCCATTAGTACGTCAATACTTGGATAATGAAATTTCTTTGGGTGACGTAGTGGCTAAATCTATCACATTGGATTGGCGACTGGCAAAACGTCAACTAACCTGGCTGCGTCGTAATAGATTTATTCACTGGTTTACATTAAATGATGCAGAAAAATATTTAAATCATGAGCTCGCCATTCGCAAGTAACCATGATATTATTAGGGTACCAAAGTTATTCGGAGTGAGCAGATGATTGATGCACTATTCGGTTCAAAAACGCGTGTAAAATTGTTACACCTTTTCCTGAACAATCCAGGACAATCTTTTTTTGTGCGCGAAATAACACGGAAAATTGACGAACAGATTAACTCAGTCCGTCGCGAACTATCAAATATGCTAGAGGTTGGCATTATCACCAGCGACAGCGCCGATAACAAACTTTACTATCAAGTAAACCAAAGATATGACTATTATGTGCCGCTCAGGGCTATTTTCAGCGACGGAGATAACGATGCGAAGGTTGTTGCAGTCGAACAAACGGATGCTTCAGTAGAAAAATATGGACAAGAAATACGAGATATTTCCGGTCTGCGTTTGGCAATATTCTCTGGGGTCTTAGTTAAAGGCTCAAATACACCGGTAGACGTCCTGCTGGTTGGCAATATTGCTCCATCCAAAGCTAAGTTGTTAATTGCCGGTATAGAGAAGTCCGAGGGGCGCGAGATTAACTATAGCGTTTTGCCGTATGACGAATTCTATTACCGTCTGAGTGTCCGAGATAGGTTTATCACTGAAATAATAGCCGGAAAACATAAAGTTATAGTAGACGTTGATAACGTAATAAACGAAAATTAAGATTTAAGGAGAGTTATGTTCGAGATTGAATACAAAGGTGCTAATTGTGTGGTCATAAGTACAAAAAGGGCTAAAATTATTGTTGATCCGAAACTATCAATCGTTGGTCTTAAGGACGTCCCCATAAAAGAGGCTGTGGAGTTAATAACTGAACACAGATTTGCCGTAAATAATCCCGACTCCAGATTATTAATCGACGGTCCGGGCGAGTATGGAGTTGCCGATTTTGATATTGTCGGAATCCCTGCGCGTCGACATATAGATACCGAAAATGAAGGATTATTATCCACAATGTATAGGGTGGAAATTGGTGAAACCCGGATTGGCATTATTGGCAATGTTGACGGTAAACTATCTGATGAGCAGCTTGAGGGGCTGGGCGTATTAGACGTATTAATTCTTCCAGTTGGCGGTAATGGATATACATTGGATGCAACCGCTGCATCAAGTCTGATTAAAATGATTGGTCCAAAAATTGTTATCCCAATTCATTACGCTGATAAACATTTAAAATACGAGGTTCCTCAGTCTGAACTTGACCCATTTGTCACCGAGCTTGGGGCTCCTGTTGAAGAAACAGTCAAATATAAATACAAACAACAAATTGCCGCTCAAACCCCACTAACGGTAATTAAAATTAATCGAAGCTAAGTAATTTACTGCTTTGAATATTAATAAACCCCTCATTTTGAGGGGTTTAAATATCTAAATTTTAGTATTTAGGAAAGAATCCCCTTTTTCCTAAGAGTCCGTATTGCTTGAGTCGAAAGCACCATAGTTATTTTTTGACCATCAATTTCAAATGTTTTCTTTTGAAGGTTTGGTTTAAAAACACGGTTTGTTCGACGCATCGAAAAACTGACGTTATGTCCGAATTGTTTGCCTTTTCCTGTTAGTTCGCAACGTGCTACCATAATTAATTTCCACTTATTTTTAACAATCTTTATCAGTATAGTGTTTTTTACCTCATACGTCAAGAGAAGAAAGGGAAACCAATTACTGTTATACTGGGTTGTATGAATGTTGATGTTACATACATTATTGTTGTTTTGGGGGTAGTTTTGGTGTCTATGACCCTTCATGAAGCGATGCACGCATATGCCGGATATTGGTTGGGTGATGACACCGCCAGGCTAAGTGGTCGATTGTCATTAAACCCAATTAAACACATTGATCCATTCTTGACAGTGCTTTTACCGTTACTACTAGCTATTTCAGGTGCTCCTATTTTTGGTGCTGCAAAACCAGTACCCTATAATCCGAATAATATCCGCTGGGATGAATGGGGAGCCGCCCTGTTGGCAATAGCAGGTCCTCTGACAAACCTAGTATTAGCGTTTTTCATCTATGGTTTGTCGGTCTACCTAGGCCAGCCCGTAAACATCTCAGGGGTTACTAGTGGCATAGTTGGACTTATTCTGACGGTTGGGGTAATGGTTAATCTGGGCTTTTTCATTTTCAACCTGATCCCAATACCGCCATTGGATGGTTCGAGGGTTTTATATGCACTGGCGCCAGATTTTGTACGTCGCGGTATGGAGTCAATGGAACGTTTTGGGATTATCGTCGTTTTTGCTCTTATATTGATTGGCGGGTCGGCATTCAGTACATTTTTATTAGGTGCAATGGGGTTTTTTGTCCAGCTTTTCGCCAAAATCTTTGGTGTTTAAAATGTTATAATAGATAGTGTCCCAGGGTAAGCCTAGGCGTATATGATTTTCCTGAATATCATATAGATAGGGAGCTTTAATGATTCATCTCTGTTGAGTTGATTTGCGAGCACCCACCTTGCCTTTACGGTAGGGAATATCTTGCGTCGATAGTAAGCCCTGGGATATTTTGGTATAATTAACCTCGGCAGCTTATTAGATGATCGCCCCATGTTTTTTAGAAAGCATGGAGAGGAAAGTCCGGGCAGCACAGAGCAAGACAGTCGCTAACGGCGACCGGGGGCGACCCTAGGGAAAGTGCCACAGAAACAAAACTACCCAATTTATTGGGAAAAGGTGAAACGAGTGGGGTAAAAGCCCACAGCACACCATGGTGACATGATGTGAAGGTAAACCCTGTCTGCTGCAAGGAGATCTGCGTAAAAAGTGACTCGCTTGCAGGTCGATATCCGCTTGATATGGTAGGCAACTGCTAGACTAGATAGATGATCATCCACGACAGAACCCGGCTTATCGATAAACTGCCAACTAAAAACAACCAATTTCAGTTTGAAAGTGGTTGTTTTTAGTATGATACTATTTTGATTGTTTAACTATTTCAGCAAAGGCCTTTGGTTCGCTGACTGCAAGTTCGGATAGAACTTTTCGGTCAATCTCGATGTTAGCGGCTTTCAAATTGGCCATTAGTTTGCCATAGGTAGTTCCAAGCTCGCGTGCAGCAGCATTAATTCTAGTAATCCACAAAGCTCTTAGGTCGCGTTTTTTATTGCGCCTATCACGATAAGCATAAGATAGGGCCTTAATAACGGCTTGCTTTGCAAGTCGGTAAGACCTAGTTCGGTCATGTTGCATACCTTTGGCCAGTTTAATGGTTTTTTTATGCTTTGCACTGGCTGTAACGCCTCTTTTTACTCGCATATCATTTCTCCTTTTAGACGCCTAGCGCTCTTTTAACGTTTTTTGCGGTTGATCCGGTTACTGTAGCAGTAGTATTAATTGCTCGTTTTCGACTTTTGCTTTTTTTGGCAAGCATATGATTGCCAAAAGCTCGGCGACGAGTTAACTTCCCGGTACTTGTAATCTTGATTCGTTTTGCTGTACCCTTATGGGTTTTCATTTTTGGCATTATTTGCTCCTTATTACTATACTTAGATTCCGACCAGCCATCTGAGGGGACTGTTCTACAATCGCGTCCTCTTCTAGTTGGGCTATTATTCTTTTGATCATTTCATAACCCAGTTCTTGGTGAGCCATTTCACGTCCTCTGAAAAAAATTAGGATTTTAACCTTATGACCACCGCCCAAAAATTCGCGTATTTTACGAATTTTTATGTCCAGATCATTCGATCCAATTTTTAGCCCCATCCGCATTTGCTTTAATTCAGCAGCCTTAGCATGTTTACGGTTTTTCTGTTGCTCTTTCATTTTTTGGTATTGGTACTTGCCCCAATCAACCACTTTCGCAACAGGCGGGTTAGAGTTCGGAGATATTTCTATCAAATCTACTCCGGCTTCCTCAGCAATTTTCAGTGCTTCGGACAGGCTCATTACCCCCAATTGGTCACCATCCACACCGATGACACGTAATTCATCAGCCTTAATCTCTTGATTAATACGAATTGATTTACTGATCTTTTATCTCCTTGGTTGGTATGATGACTTTTTGAGTACTGACTCGGTAGTTATTCTATCAGATATACAACAGTAGTTCAAGTATATTAACCTCGATATTGCAGTGCCTCACTAATATGCTCGAATTTAATGTTTTCTTCGCCAGCTAGATCTGCAATTGTACGTGCGATTTTTATGATTTTAAAATAGCCACGCGAACTTAGCTTTAATTGATTTGCCGCAGAAACTAACAACTTTCTAACATCATCAGAAAGGGCAGCATACTTTTTTATCTCGCGGTTAGATAGTGAAGAGTTGTATAAAGTACTACTATTGTATCGTTTATTTTGGATGATATTTGCTTGTTTAATACTTTCCGAAGCTGTTAAGTGTTGCGAAATACTCAACGAATCTGAGTTGATTAGTGCCTCATTAGGCACTTGTGATACCCCAACAAAAATGTCTATTCTATCAAGAAGGGGTCCAGAAAGTCTTTTTTGATATCCTAAAATTTGCGAACTTGTGCATGAACATTCTTTCGTTTTGCTGCCGAAATAGCCGCACGGACATGGGTTCATCGTTGCAATTAGCATAAAATCAGCCGGGTATGTGACGTGACCATTAGCACGGCTTACATCGATTTTTTTGTCTTCGATTGGTTGTCTGAGTGATTCAAGAACGATTCTTGGATATTCTGGGAATTCATCAAGAAACAATACTCCAGTATGCGCTAGGCTGATCTCGCCTGGTTTGGGTCGACTTCCACCGCCGACAATCGATATAACGCTTGCTGTGTGGTGAGGTGACCGAAAGGGCCGCATGGTAACTATTTCACCGGTTATTTTTCCTGCAACACTATGGATTTTAGTTGCAGCTATTTGTTCTTCTGTTGAAAGTTCAGGCAGGAGGTTAGACAAAGCTTTTGCCAACATCGTTTTTCCAGACCCTGGAGTCCCCGACAGGAGAATGTTGTGATGACCTGCAGCTGCTATCACTAGGGCGCGTTTGGCTTGTTCCTGACCCTTCACGTCGTCTAGGAATGGAGGTTTCTGGGGCTCACTATTAGAAATCTGCCCATGGAATTGAGCAGTTGGGGTTATTAAAACCTCACCCTTAAGATGTAAAAATAGTTGTTTAATTGATTCGACTCCAAAAATATCAATATCCTTAATCAATCCGGCCTGAGCAACGTTTTGCAATGGTAGAAAAATCTTCTTATAACCAGCCTTTTTTGCCATTTGTGCGATATTTATTGCACCCTTAATTGGTCTTAATGTTCCGTCAAGAGCAAGTTCGCCGGCAAAAACAGATCCATCTAGCTCTGACTGAAATATTTGACCACTGACACAAAGGATTGCTAGGGATATCGGTAGGTCGTAGTGTGCACCATCCTTGGGCAACTCGGCGGGTGCCAGATTGATCGTGATTCGCTTTTTTGGAAAATCCAGAAGAGAGTTGGTGATGGCACTGCGAACGCGTTCTTTAGCCTCGTCAATCGCCTTATTCCCAAGTCCAACAATCTGTAAAGACGGTAATGATTTAGTTGCATCAGCCTCAACATCTACAATAAATCCATCAAAACCTACAGGAGCAACAGTTATTATTCTGGAAACCATAAGCTTAATTTAAGCATGACTAGTCTTGTTGTGCAATATATGGTATAATTAACAGGTTACGTTGGGGCTGATATTAGCTTTCGACGAATGGATTTTAACAGGTTATTTGCAAGTCGGATGTACTCGTTAAGTACAAAAATAATTGCAACATTTATTGCAAAAGCTAAAAACTATGTAGCTGAGACTGCTTCTGGCATTGCCAGTGCTTTTCAGTTGCCAGTTCTAGCAACAGCTCGGATTTAATTCGTGCCATCACATCACCCAGTCAGCATAGAGGCGGTGTGGTGTTATAAGTATGCTGATTACCGAAGTAGTGGGGAGCAACGCTATTTTGGGAAATATTATTGCGCGACAATCATAGCGTTTTTTGTTTGATTTTAAGTTATGAGAGTCGTAAAAAAGTAAGTCAAACTAAACTTGTAGAGTAATAATCAGTTACCGTTCGGACCGGGGTGCGATTCCCCGCAGCTCCACCAATTGACTATAAAAAAACAACCGCCTGCGAGGAACGGTTGTTTTTTATTGTGGAGTTTTTTCTATGTGTTTGTTTTGGGCCCCTGTATAATTAATTTATTCAGAAGCTACCCCTATAATAGGACTACAAAGCGCTTGTGTCAATAACTTTTATCAAAATTGTCTAGTAAAAAATACTACGCTATAACAACACTGTATTAGTCAAAACGCCTAAATTTAATTAAAATTGTGACAAATATACATGAAATAGACAAGAATGAGGAAGTAAATATTGCCTGGATAATGTAACGCTGCGACCCATAGTGGCAAAAACAATCAACATACATGCATTGTGAAAAACGAAAATAATAATTAAAATAATCATTGAGTTAGAATTGAACCATAAAAACTAAGAACACAAAAAGCATTAAAATCATAAATAGAAAATAGTCGATTGGAATAATCGAAAATGTGAAAATGCTTGCCACAGGCTAACTAATCGTGACGTCTAAAAAAGGACAACTCACAACATTATAATTTATTAGATATCAGAAAAACGTTGGAATGATTCTAAATATTGTCTGAAATGAGTAAGCAAAAATTATCAAAAAAATAGACAAGTGTTTTCAATAAACTACAAATTCAACAAAGAGGGATTGAAGAAGATTAAAATACAGTAGTAATTAAAACAACGTAATATATTTGTTAGTATATATATTTAACACCTTATAATACAAAATTTATATGTAAAAATATAATAATTACAACAATACATAATCAATACAGAGTTGACCGATTAACACGCTTGTGCTATGGTACTACTAGGTTTTACCAAAAATAAAAAAACCAAAAAATACCTTAAAAATTAAATTACTGACCGTAGGCTTTGACGGAAAGTCGGTGACGACAACTGTGTTTTGTCGATTGTATTGTTAAGATATGATCAAAATAAACGTGGCGTCGCTGATGCTCCGCCAAAGGCGTGTAGCGCGTACATCGGTACCGTGCGTTTTGGATGTGGTATTTGCCACTGAATATGACGTGTCGTGGAACGTGTACAAGAGACAATATGCCCCGAGTTTTCTCGGAGCGGTCAGTCAATAGCCTGCAGCGGCAGGTTGCTTGTGGTTCACACGCTCAATTTTTTATATATATGTGGCGTTTGCTGCAACCCAAGCATTAAGACTTGTCGCTCGGGCTTATTTCATGTCTAAAAGCTAAAGTGTTATAGTAAAAAAGAATGATCAAGACATTAATCACAATCGTAACTATTTTTAGCATTTGCCTTCTAGCCATATTGTTAAACGTAACAACACCCTTAACAGCTGGACCTTTTGGAATATTAGTTATATTTATATTTGCCTATGTGTCGTTAGTAGGTATTTTTGCGTATGTAATGCGGGCGTCTAGCCTGGTAGTTGCGCGAATTTCAGCGACACTTGCTCCCAGAAGGCCAATTGAGGAATTAACGTTTAGGCGCTCTTATTATTATTCGACTGTAGTTGCTTCGGGACCAATAATGCTAATCGGGTTATCGTCTGTAGGAAGTGTTGGTATTTACGAGATATTGTTGATAATAATTTTCATTATTATTGGTTGTTTATATGTGTCAAAAAGAATAAATTAAATTTGTTAGCATAAGCTCGTTGTTAGCAAAGTAACATGATATAATTACAGATATGAAACCAGAGTCATCTTCACAAAATTCTGCACCAGAGCAGTTGGCTACTCAAGAGAAACGAAATGCCGAGAACGCACCTATTCTTGACACACCCGAGAACACTATTTCCGATGGAGCAGAGGCATATGAAAGGAAAAGTGAGGCCGACGCGATTAGGGCAGATATAGGGCTAACTACGGTGTTGCCCACTCCGGTTATAGGGACGGCAACAGATGACGCCGTCGACGATACGAGTCTATCCAATAACCCAGCCGTTGCAAATGATGACGATTTAATCGAAAAGGAGTGGGTCGACAAGGCTAAAAAAATTGTTGCCGAGACAAGGGATGATCCACACCTACAAGATGAAAAGGTGAACAAGCTTCAGGCAGATTATTTGAAAAAACGCTTCGGGAGGGAACTAGGTGCTGCTGAGTAGGATGTCACCTAGACAAAAAACAGCGAGATGATAAATGTAATTATAACTGTAATTATTATTCTGGTTATAGGTGTGGTTGTCGCCGTTTTTGTTTTTTCTCAATACCAAAAAACCATGAGGGATGCGAAGAACTATGAACGTGGGTTAAAAATGATTCCGATGCATATTCACATACCTCCTTCCGGGGAAGACCTTGAGTCTAATGGTCGAGATGAAAGAGACATCACCGAAGAAGCCTTGTCACAGGCACAGGTGATGTATAACATTATTTCCAGCACTGCCACAAAGGGGTTTAAAAGTCGCATATATGGACAAAGACACATTTCTTTCGAAGTAGTTGCCTACGAGGGGTTAGTATATTATTACGCAGTTGTCCCTGCGGTATTAACTGATATTATTCGACAAGCCGTTGCTGCTGCTTATCCGTCTGCCAGGTTAGAAGAAGTTGAAGAGCGAAATATTTTCAGCCAAACAGGAAAAATAAGCGGTACGATTGGCGGTGAGTTTACCTTAAAGAAAAACTATGTGTATCCCATAGTTACATATCAAGAATCAAAATTGGACGCATCTAGGGCATTACTGAACGCGTTGTCGACTGTTACGCGCGAAGACGGAGTTGCTGTGCAGATGATGATTAGGCCAGCATCAGATGGTTGGACTAAAAACTCCGTCTATATGGCCAACAAGATTAAAAAAGATAAAGGCGTAAAAAATTCTGGTATTGGTGACGTCTTTAAACCAAAAAATCTGATGGAGGCTTTGTGGAAACCGCCAGAAACCAGCGATACTAAACCTGAAGAAAAACAACTTTCGTCACTTGAACAGGGTGTGATTGAGTCGATTGAAGAAAAGACGAGACATCCTGGTTATGAGGTGTTAATACGAGTTGTAGTATCGTCGAATACGGCAGCTAGATCGCAATCTTTACTTAAAAATATTATCGCGGCATTTTCGCTTTTTGATTCAACTACCAATAACGGTTTTAAATTCAGTGTGTCAAAAGACATCGAACAGCTAGTAACTGCATATATATTTAGGTTTTTCCCACAAACCGTAAAACAAAACATCCTGAATAGTGTTGAACTAGCGACAATATTTCATCTTCCTGACCAAAATAGCATCCCTACCTCACAAGTTAAGCGACAAATGGCAAAACAAGTCGACGGACCCACACAGGTGATGGACGAGGGATTTTTACTGGGTTATAACGAATTTCGTGGTACTAAAAAGCAAATCAGGCTGAGCACGAACGACAGGCGCAGACATACTTACTTTATTGGGCAAACTGGTACGGGTAAAACGAGTTTGTTAAATAATTTGGCATATCAAGATATGATGGACGGTCGTGGTTTTGCGTTTATTGATCCTCACGGAGACGCTGCAGAAAGTTTGTTGGGCGTAATACCAAAAGAAAGGGTAGAGGACGTCATTTATTTTTCTCCAGGTGATATGGAGAATCCCATAGGATTGAATTTATTTGAATTTGAAACTCAAGACCAGCGCGACTTTTTAATACAAGAAGCGATTGCTATGTTATATAAACTGTACGACCCAGGGCATACTGGAATTATTGGACCCAGATATGAGCATTGGTTTAGAAATGCCGCTTTAACAATTATGAGCGACCCTAATGGATCGGCGTTTATTGATGTTCCGCAGGTGTTTAATGACCAATCATTTACGGATGAGAAACTAAAATATGTCAAAGACCGAACGGTATTGGATTTTTGGAATAAAGAGATGGCTCAAACCAGTGAAGCTAATAAATCAGAGGTATTGGGATGGTTTGTAAGTAAATTCGGTGCATTTTTATCGAACGAGATGATGCGTAATATTATCGGTCAAACAAAAAGCGGCTTTAACTTGCGAGAAATCATGGATAACAAGAAAATCCTTATCGTTAACTTATCAAAGGGTAAAACAGGTGAGTTGAATTCTCAGTTGTTGGGTATGATATTCATTATGAAATTTCAAGTTGCGGCTATGGGGCGTGATGATATTCCCGAAGATGAACGTCAAGACTTTGCCCTGTATGTAGACGAGTTCCAAAACTTTGCAACCGATTCGTTTGCAACGATTTTATCTGAAGCTCGGAAATACCGATTGAATTTGATACTTGCAAACCAGTTTATGACTCAACTGACGGATAATATCCGTGAGTCCATCTTGGGTAATATCGGTACAATAATAAGTGGTCGTTTGGGTATTACTGATGCAGAAATACTACAAAAGAAATTTATGCCGACGTTTGATGCCGAAGATCTTACTAAACTACCAAACTTTCAAACCATCACTTCCGTAATGATTAACGATGTGCCATCATCTGCCTTTAGTATGAATCTGATACCACCAATGGTAAAGCCGAATCCTCTGCTCCAAGACGCAATTAAAAAGCTCTCTGCGGCTAAGTATGGTCGACCGAGGGCTTTGGTCGAGAAAGAGATCTTTGCGCGCTTAGAGGCTGGAGACGTAGCCAGAAGGGCAAAACTAGAGGCACTTAGTAAAAATCAGAGTGTCCAGTCGGGTGTAAGGACGGCAGAGGCACCAATAAAGCCAGTGGCTCATGTTACTAGTACGGGATCGTCATTTATGGACGAATGGCTAGCAAAACGTGAACAAATTGCCAAGTCGTCAAAAAACGCAAACATTGCCAAGATTGATGCACCAAAAGCAAATACCCCAACACCAAGTGATAATAAACCAGTAAACGAAGCCCCACCGACCGAAAAATTCCACACAAGGGAAAACTCCGGGTCTGACGACGGCGTCACAATAAAACTAAGATAATAGCATCAAAGATTTGTTAAGACTTTTTACCCGTGACTAATAATCGAAGGTAGTCATAGCTAATTCCTATTAACCAACCCAAAATAAAAGCGGCAATTGTTTCAAACCCGGACAGGGTGTAGCCGATAGTTTTCGCAACAGTATAGGTCAGAATAGTCAAAATGAATGCAACAAACGCGCCCGCAAACAATGCATTCGGTCTAGCAACTGTGTCACCGATAATATCACTAGTCTTTTCAACAAAATTGTTATGGATTACTTTACTAAATACTCTCTTGCTTGTTGGAAGTTCTTTTTGGACTTGGGACATCGTTTGTTTGAAGCTTTTTTCGTGTTGTTTTTTATTTATTGGTCCACGTCTTGAGCTATGGGATTTGCTAGATTCTTTTTCAACACTTTTTGTTTCTACGCTTACTGCAGTTTCAAGGGCCTCTAGCCTGGCTTTTTCGGCGCGGGCTTCTATATCGCGTGGCGATAGTTCGACTGTTGATTCGGGAGTCTCAACAAGACCTTCTTTCTTTTCAATAATAGGCTTTATAACCTCGGAAGTGTTTTCTTGTTCATTTTTTAGTTGTTCTTGATTATTAGCCATAATTTATCCTCTATTTATTATATTGTTCCAGTAGTAACGTCTTTTCGGATTAACTGGACCTCTCGCTTTACCTGACGCGTTCTGACGTAGAAGTATGTTGTTATTGCCAGAATTATTCCAGAAAAGATAATGTTTTCAGTAGGACCCGTATGTGGGAGTTCTTTTGCAACTGTCTCTACAATTTTTGGAGTAGGGCAGTCAACATTAACGTTTGTAGAATTCCCAAATATGTTTGTCATGATGCAGTCAAATGAAGTTGGATCACTTGCTCCGGTTGCAGTGGCGGGGATTTCATCCATCACCCTTACAACGAACGTCCTGGTTTGCTTCTCTTTTGGTGCGAGTGTTACGTCGGACCAAGAAAGGACCTTGGTCGTTTCATTAAACGAACCACCACCCTTATCTACTAGGGTTGAGTATTCCAAAACATCACCTAAGTGGTCCTCTAGTTTTACGGTTTTTGTACTTAGTCCTTTATTTTCAATATTAATTGTGTAGCTGATTTGATCACCGGAGTGGGCAGTGACCGACGAAGCGTCGACAAACCCCTGCGATGTATTCGTTGCGGTTTTAGACTGAATAATGTTTGGGATACAGGATTCGTCGTTAATCCAAAGGGCATCGTTGCCCGGGCATGGTTTACAGTTTTCATCACTAGCCAACAGATCGGGGTTTAGCGTGCATGGGGGAGGGGTTGGTGGTTTGCTGACTGTAATTTTTGCTGTGCATGCATTGCTGGAGGCATTTTTAGACGCGCCATTTACTTTGAAATTAACACTTAATCTTGCTTTGTATGTGGCATCCTTACTGGAGTAGGTATGTAGAATATTATTCGGACTGGCGGTTGTTTTATTCGCACCGTCTCCAAAATCAAATTCATAGTTTTTAACCGAAGCTCCGTTTTTAGCGGTTGCTCGGCCGCTGAACTTATATTGATTTCCGCTGATTAGCTTGGCCGTTAGTTCGTCACAACTATAATCCGGCTGAACAGGAGTTGGGAGCTTGTCGGTGACTAAATTACCGCATGACCTCAAAATTGCAAACCAACCCATCTTTGCTGAATGACCAATCCACCCATCACTTAGCATGCTTGAATTTCCCCACAGTCGCAGGGGTCTTGAATAGACCGTACTAACCCTAGTGCCGTTATCGTTAAATATCGGATGTACCCTTTCACCTTCGGCGTAACTAAACCTAGAGGCATAACCCCAAGATAACTTATCACCAGCTTTGAATGAAGTGTAATTCGAAGCTGCAGAAACAATCTCGTGTCGTGTAATACCGACATAATTCATGGTATCTTGTAAATGTTTCGTGTTGGCGTCGTAAGATTTCAAATAATCGCTTATTGAAGAAACCCCACCCGAAACCATATCAGTGTCACTAGAAGCATTGGCAGATTCCGAAGGTTGGAATATAGCAAATGACTGAACTATGAGAGTAAGAGCTAGGAAAATAAGTCCAAGTCGTCTAGTTGCCTCCTCCTTTTTCAGACGTTTTGCATAGAACCCAAGTTGACCTACGAGTGCCGGGCTGAAGGGTAGATTTGATACTATTTTTTTAAACATAATTTTTTTGTTTAATTTAACCTCTTATGCTACACTTTAGCATAACAAATATGTTCAGCGCAATAGCTTGAGTGAACACAATTTATTCGCTATAATGGGGATATTGTAAATAGCAAGAGAAGTCCAAAACGGATAGGGGAGTTGGTAGTGGTTAAACAAAAAAGCGATAATACATATGATGGGTCACAAATTCAGGTACTCGAAGGTCTTGATCCGGTTCGAAAACGACCCGGAATGTACATTGGCAGTACTGGTTACGAAGGTATTCACCATCTTATTAAAGAAATTGCCGATAACTGTGTTGATGAGGCTATCGCTGGCTTTGCAACGAAAATTTCTGTTATTCTGCAAAAAGATGGCGGGGCACGAATCCAAGACGATGGCCGCGGTATTCCAGTTGATAAACATCCAAAAACTGGAAAAAGCACTCTGGAAACCGCATTAACAATCTTACACGCAGGTGGAAAGTTCGGCGGCGGTGGCTATAAGGTGTCTTCCGGTCTTCACGGTGTCGGTTCAAGTGTAGTAAACGCATTGTCGACAAAGTTGATCGCTGAGGTCTCAAGAGACGGTCAACTATATCATATGGAATTCGAACAGGGTGTTATAAAAGGCCAACTTCAAAAACTTGGGGCAACAGACCGTCCTCAGGGGACAACAATTACTTTTTATCCGGATCCAACTATATTTAAAGAATCAACCGAATTTGATTATAAGTGGGTTGTAAACTATCTACGACACCAGGCGTACCTTACGAAAGGCGTATATGTTTCCGTCAATGATGAACGAACCGACGAAAGGCAAGCCTTTTATTTTGATGGTGGCATTCAAAGTTACGTCAAACACTTAAATATAGGTAAAGAAGTGTTGTCTACTAATATATTTTATGTTGAAAAACTAGTTGAAGACTCAATGATTGAAGTAGCCGTACAGTATAACGATTCATTTTCTGAAATAGTTAAGCCTTTTGCTAATAATGTTATGACAATTGACGGCGGGACGCATTTGGTTGGCTTTAGGACGGCTTTGACTCGAACTATTAATGACTATGCACGTAAAAGTGGGATATTAAAAGAAAAAGAAGATAATCTGACTGGTGATGATATTCGTGAAGGCCTAACTGCGGTTATTCTAGTTAAACTCCCTGATCCACAATTTGAAGGCCAAACGAAAAACAAACTGGGCAATCCAGAAGTCCGACGATATGTTGATCAAGTGATGAACGAGTACTTCAGCTACTATTTGGATGAAAATCCAAATGTCGCAAAAGGTATTGTTGGTAAGGCGCTGTTGGCAGCAAGAGCACGAAAAGCTGCCAGGGCAGCTAGGGACAACGTTATACGAAAAGGGGCACTTGATGGCTTAAGCCTTCCGGGTAAACTATCGGACTGTTCCAGCAAAAGTCCTGCTGATTCAGAACTATATATAGTAGAGGGTGATTCAGCCGGTGGTTCTGCGAAATCAGGGCGAGACAGCAAAACCCAAGCAATTTTGCCTCTAAGGGGCAAAGTATTAAATGTTGAGCGTGCCAGACTGGATCGTATGCTGGGTAACAACGAAATCGTCAGTCTCATCAAAGCCATGGGAGTCGGTATTGGCGATCAGTTTGAAATATCGGGACTTCGATATCATCGAGTTGTTATTATGACAGATGCCGATGTTGATGGTAGTCACATAGCTACGCTTTTGCTAACTTTCTTCTTCCGATATATGCGCGAGGTAGTGGATGGCGGATTTATATATCTTGCAAAACCACCACTTTTCCTATTAAGAGCAGGAACAAAAAAGTATTATGCATATAGTGATGACGAACGTGATGAAATTGTCGATAAATTAATTACCGAACGAATCGAAAAAGGTACCAAGGTTGACGCTGAAACCGACAGGACGAAACAAGCCGGAGTAACATTATTGCAACGATATAAGGGCCTTGGTGAAATGGATGCCGAGCAATTATGGGACACTACTATGAATCCGGAAAATAGAGTTTTGGTACAAGTTAGGGTTGAAGACGCAGAAAACGCAGATGCGATATTTACCAAATTGATGGGTGATCAAGTTGATTTAAGAAAAAGTTTTATTCAAGGACGTGCGAAGTCACTTAGTCTTGAGGAGTTGGATATATAGATATGGATGATGAAAACATTACATCAATTGACGGTGAAGAGATTCAAGAGGTTTTGCAAACACATTCACGTGTTGTAGAAAAAGAAACAATCGAAGATGTGATGGAGGATAGCTTCCTACGATATTCGATGAGTGTGATTATTGACAGGGCTTTGCCTGATGTCCGTGATGGGCTAAAGCCAGTCCATCGTCGTATATTATATTCAATGGGCGAGCAAGGTTTGCGTCCTGGCGGGAAATTTACCAAATCCGCACGTATTGTTGGTGACGTCATGGGTAAATATCACCCGCATGGTGATTCCGCGATTTATGATTCTATGGTTCGTCTGGCGCAAAACTGGACGATGCGCTACACACTTGTTAATGGTCAGGGTAACTTTGGTTCAATGGACGGAGATCCAGCCGCAGCTTCACGATATACCGAAGCTCGACTAGATAAAGCCGGGAACGAACTGTTGAATGATTTGGATAAAGATACAGTTGATTTTCGCGATAATTATGACGGGTCCGAACAGGAACCTGTGGTATTGCCCGCTAAACTGCCGAATCTGCTGCTGAACGGTCAAATCGGGATTGCCGTTGGTATGGCAACATCTATTCCATCACATAATCTAAGCGAATTAGTGGACGCAACGATATATCTTATTGACAATCCAGACACCGTAACCTTAGATGATTTACTAAAACACGTTAAGGGTCCTGATTTTGCAACCGGCGCTATCGTTTATGGCGGGTCGCCAATGCGACAAGCTTATCAAACCGGACGTGGCAGTGTAGTAATTCGAGCGGTCGCAACGATTGAAGAGAATAAGAGGGGGCGACATCAAATCATCGTTACCGAAATTCCTTTTGCTGTAAATAAAGCAACACTTATAGAGAGAATTGCAGAATTGGTTAAAGACAAAAAACTTGCCGCAATTAGCGACTTGCGCGATGAAAGCGCCAGGGGAACCGTCAGAATTGTAATCGAACTTAAAAAAGACGCCTACCCTAAAAAAGTATTAAATCAGCTATTTAAATTTACTTCATTACAAACTAGCTTCCATTTTAATATGTTGGCATTAATTGAAGGTATTCAGCCACGCATCCTAGGGCTGCAAGAAATTTTAAGTGAATTTGTAAAGCATCGCCAGACAGTTGTTCGACGAAGAACAGAGTTTGAACTACGAAAGGCCAAAGAACGTGCGCATATTTTAGAAGGTTACAAAATTGCACTGGATCATATCGAAGAGGTTATTAAAACGATTCGCGCCAGCAGGACTTCCGAAGACGCCGAGGCTGCATTAATCGCAAAATTCAAACTGTCAGAGATTCAAGCTAAAGCCATACTGGCTATGCAACTTCGAAGGCTAACAGGATTGGAACGCGAAGCCATCGAGAATGAACTCAAGGAACTTTCAGATTTAATTGCAAAATTAGAAGCAATTTTGTCTGATGAACATGAGATTCTTAAGATTATTAAGACTGAACTTCTGGAAATGAAAGAAAAATACGGTGACGAAAGACGAAGTCAAATGATTAATTACGAACTTGGTAAGTTCAGCGACGAAGAATTAATCCCAGAAGAAGAAAGTGTAATACTGCTTACAGCCGAAAACTACATTAAGCGAACACTTATTAGTGACTATAGGCGTCAAAACAGGGGTGGAAAAGGCAAGCGCGGGATGACGATTAAAACTGAGGATATCATTGATCAGTTGATTCCAGCTAGTACCCATGACTTCCTGCTATTCTTTACGAATCGTGGACGAATATTCAGGTTGAAAGCTTATGAAGTCCCGGCCGCCAGTTTGGCTACTAGGGGCGTTGCGGCGGTCAACTTGTTGCAGTTGCAACCAGAGGAAAAAATTACGTCGATCATCAGTCATGCAAAAGGTGCTACTGATGAGGGTTATTTGTTTATGACTACTACAAAGGGCACAATTAAAAAGACGCCGCTAAGGGATTACGCAAACATACGTACAAACGGGTTGATTGCAATCAAACTGGATGAAGGCGACGAGCTAAAGTGGATTCAAAAGACTAGTGGTGATAACGATGTAATAATATCAACATCTGCTGGTCAAACTATCCGGTTTAACGAAAAGGATGCTCGACCAATGGGACGTTCTGCTAGGGGTGTTAGGGGGGTTAGACTCCGTCCGCACGACCAAGTCGTTGGTATGGATATTGTTGATGACGATAGAAAGTTACTAGTAATTAGTGAAAATGGATATGGCAAAGCAACTAAGGTTTCGAATTTCCCATCACACAAACGTGGCGGAGTTGGAATTAAGGCCGCAGTTGTTACCGCCAAAACCGGTCCGATTATTGCAGTTCATACCTTGGAACCCGAAGCATTTGAAGTTCTATTGATATCAACGGGCGGGCAAGCCATCCGTGTTGGATTAAAAGATATTCCAACCCTCGGCAGGACAACTCAGGGCGTTAGAATTATGCGAATGCGCGAAGGCGATAAGGTTGCCTCGTTGGGACTTATGCCAGAGCAAGAAAAAACTAAAGAATTGGCCGAGGAGTCGTAATGCCGGACGTTATTCAAGTATCTCCATATTTGATAACGATTCTACTAGCATGGGTTTCAGCTCATATAATCAAATTCGTAATCAGTTATGTAAATAAAGAAAAGCGTAGCCTTCGGGCGTATCTGTTTATTTCCGGGGGAATGCCAAGTGCACATAGTGCAGCGGTTGTTGCGATGGTTACGATAATTGGCCTTAAAGACGGTATTGATTCCGGCCTGTTCGGTTTAGCACTACTTTTCGCTGTAATAGTAATGTACGATGCTGTTAAGGTTCGCCGATCAGCCGGCGAACAAGGCGTGGCGATTCACAAATTAATCAAAGCGACGGGCAGCAAAGTTGGGTTGCCAAGGGTCGCGATGGGACATACACCAACAGAGGTAGCGCTGGGTGCAGTGCTGGGTGCGGCAATTGGCATTGTAGTGTTTTTAGCAACACTATAAGATATAAGCATATTACACTTGACTGATACATATCTAATGAGGTATGATTGATAACAATCTGGTCGCGCTATTTTGGTGCAAGTCAACGTGGAGTTGTAACAGATTAAAAGTCCTTTGACAATTTGGTTGTGCAAATCATCGTCAGTTTATATTGAGTTATAGATTACATCGATTTATCGATGATTATCTTTTTATGGAGAGTTTGATCCTGGCTCAGGATGAATGCTGGCGGCGTGCCTAACACATGCAAGTCGAGCGGCAGCGCAGTCTTCGGACTGGCGGCGAGCGGCGGACGGCTGAGTAACGCGTGGGAACGTACCCCAAAGTGAGGAATAACCGCCCGAAAGGGTGGCTAATGCCGCATATGATCTTCGGATTAAAGGATTTATCCGCTTTGGGAACGGCCTGCGTACGATTAGATAGTTGGTGAGGTAAAGGCTCACCAAGTCGACGATCGTTAACTGGTCTGAGAGGATGATCAGTCAGACTGGAACTGAGATACGGTCCAGACTCCTACGGGAGGCAGCAGTGAGGAATCTTCCACAATGGGCGAAAGCCTGATGGAGCAACGCCGCGTGCAGGATGAAGGCCCTCGGGTCGTAAACTGCTTTTATAAGTGAAGAATATGACGGTAACTTATGAATAAGCACCGGCTAACTACGTGCCAGCAGCCGCGGTCATACGTAGGGTGCAAGCATTATCCGGAGTGACTGGGCGTAAAGAGTTGCGTAGGTGGTTTGTTAAGTGAATAGTGAAACCTGGTGGCTCAACCACACAGACTATTATTCAAACTGGCAAACTCGAGAGTAGCAGAGGTAACTGGAATTTCTAGTGTAGGAGTGAAATCCGTAGATATTAGAAGGAACACCAATGGCGTAGGCAGGTTACTAGGCTATTTCTGACACTGAGGCACGAAAGCGTGGGGAGCGAACCGGATTAGATACCCGGGTAGTCCACGCCGTAAACGATGGATACTAGCTGTTGGAGGTATCGACCCCTTCAGTAGCGAAGCTAACGCGTTAAGTATCCCGCCTGTGGAGTACGGTCGCAAGACTAAAACATAAAGGAATTGACGGGGACCCGCACAAGCGGTGGAGCGTGTTCTTTAATTCGAAGCTAAACGAAGAACCTTACCAGGGTTTGACATCCTTGGAATTTCTATGAAAGTAGAAAG
>JAPLYU010000004.1 GCA_026395405.1 Candidatus Saccharimonadota bacterium | reverse complement strand
GGTGAGTAGACCCTTTGGTTAAACCTTGGGGCCCCTCGTAGAACCGGACGGGACACTCTCGCGTCATACGGCTCCGACTGAACAATCGTTTAAACATAGATTTCCTTTCCGCCAATGAGTTTCCAGTGGTGAAATAACGAGCCGCTTTGGGCTTGTATTTTCCTGATCAACTCACGTGCTTTACGCTTACTTGTTCTTAATTTCTTATACTTACTTTGCGCCCACAACACTAAAGCTTTGTTTAAATGCGTCCATACTCTACGCATTGCTGATGGATAGAATTTGCCAAAATAGTTGGCCCAGCCTCGTATTTTTGGGTTATACCATTCAGCAATTTGTTCCAAGCTGAGATCGACACGCGCTCTGATATTATCAGCCCTAATTACAGCTCTGATTTCTTTAGCCTTTTCCTTGCTAATTGCTGGCAGATAACTTGTGAAAACTTCACCATTACCTAATGCACGACGCGGCCTAAATTCATACCCAAGAAAAGTGAAACTTTGATTGGGATATTCTTTTCCTTTGCCACAGTGCACGATTTTAGTTTTTGTTGGTTGAATTTCTAGTCCACATTGCTGCAACCTTTGTTCCAACTCTACTAAGAAGGTTTCTGCTTCTGTTTTGCTGCGACAATGTATAATTCCGTCATCAGCGTAACGCGCCCAAGGCTTACCTGGTTGTTTTCTCTGCATCCACTCGTCAAAAGCATAGTGTAGAAACAAGTTACTCAATAGCGGACTAATAACCCTACCTTGCGGTGTGCCCTTAGTGCGCTCTTTCAGACCTTGTTTGGTTTGAATTGGCGCTATTAGCCATCTTTGGATGTACAATATGGCCCACTTCTCAGTGACATGCGCTCGCACTACTTTCATGAGTTTGCTGTGATCAATATTATCAAACAATCCTTTGATATCGTATTCCACTAGCCACTCATATTTCCAACATCGCTTACGTGTAATGGCAATGCCATCTAGCGCTTGTTTATTTGGACGATAGCCGTATGAGTCTTGATGAAAATACTTATCAATCTTTGGTTCAATTGTCATTCTCACAATCTGTTGCGCAATTCTATCTGTGACAGTAGGTATTCCCAGTTTGCGTTGACCACCGCTGCGCTTTGGTATTACTACCTCTCTGACCGCAGGTGGAAAATAGCTCCCTGATGCCATCCGATTCCACAGTTTGTATAAGTTGTTTTCCAGGTCTTTTTCAAATTCCGTAATCGACTGTTGATCAACACCAGCCGCTCCTTTATTTGCTTTGACCTTTTTATAAGCATCCATAACCTCCGCTTGATCTATGTTAAACGGTTTATGTCTTTCCAAAGTTTCTCCTGTTAAAAAAAAACAGTTTAACGTTCTTCGACCGTTCAGCTTAATCTCTTCGCTCCCGCACCATTACAGTGCTTTCAACACTACTACAGATTAATCCGCCCCAGTTTCTGGCATCGGTACACTCGCCTCGTGATTTAACCACTTGTGCTTCTCCCTTTCGCATCCAGACGACTGGTTCCCGCAGTTCCTTGTGTAGCCCAAATCAGGATCACGCCTTCTATACGCCGAGCACCACTTGTCCAATAACCAGATTATCTACAAGTTTTTTTTTCTTGAGGCTAATGACGACCTCAATTTCGATGCTAGTTTGAATTAACGACGCGTCAACAAAGGTTCAGTTTTATTCGTCTTCCTGATCCATACCCTTTCTCAATGCTCACGACCAATTGCTCTTAACAACAGCCGCTTGAGACGGTTTGTAGTCTACCTCTGGAGATCGACTACGAAGGACCTACCTTCATCTGCCACAAAGCTTCTCGTTAGCTAGCTGAGTTTTTTTTCCACTCAGTTTCGCCTTCTGCTGCGGCGCACTCATTGAAACTTCTCGATTAAGCTTGCCATTGCTGCGCTTTAGAATCTCGAGCTATAACACCTTCGGCCCATTTAATAATTTTGTTGCAGATATATTCATCAAATCTATGTTCCCAACTCAGCTGATTTCTTAAATCTAAACCCATTTGTAATATTTGTTTGGCATATTCTAATGCTACTGGAGCTTGATTTGAAAATCTGCGATCTAAGTATAAATAATCAGCTGATTTATATAGAATATTACCTGGGTCTAGTTCTGTAGCGCGTGTTAACATTGTATATATCATATCAACGCTTAATCCGGAATATTCAGCTTTCATAGCAGCTATTACCCCAGTGCAAAATAAGCATTCTGCGTTATCTGAAAACTTTTTATATGATTCAGTAATATATTTTTTTAATAAACTGACATAATAATCATGCTTATTTTGATTATATTTTTCATTGACCAACAGATTCATTAGTAAAAAATTTATATACATATAAGCCTGCATATCATTTGGATAAGCAGAAATTGTAGTTTGCATAAATTCAATTAATTGGTCGAAGCTGCTTAGTTTATATGATTGCATTCTCCAAACTATTTGTGGGTCATGCCGTTTAATTTCCCAATCTAAAACATTTTTGGCCCATTCAGTTTGCATCATTTTTAAATACTCACCTAATGCTCCTCGAGATCCCCATTCTTTAATTAATGGTGAATTTTCTTGT